>CACGPU010000027.1 GCA_902575065.1 uncultured Alphaproteobacteria bacterium | reverse complement strand
TTTGAGTATTTGAGGCTCTTAGAAGAAACCAAAAGTCTTCTGTTTCTAACCTTACACCATCAATTGTTATTAAATCGGCTCTACTATCGTAATGTTTTGGAATATCCTCAACTATTTTATTTAAAAGACTAAATTTAATTTTTTCATCACAATATAGTTTAATCTCAGGTGTTGATGATGATTTCATATAAACTCTTGCTAATTCATTTAATGTTTTTTTTGTATTATTGAGTATCCTTATTAATTTCAAAGAAGCATATATGGCGTCATCATATCCATAATATTTATAATTATAAAAAATATGCCCACTCATTTCACCTGCTATATCTGCATTTTTTATTGATATCATCTCTTTGATTAAAGAATGTCCAGTTTTTGACATATGAATGTCGACTCCATTATTTTTAAGTGTGTCAAAAAGTATTTTACTACATTTTACGTCAGCTATAGCGACTAAGTCTTTTTTTTCTTTTAAAAGATCTAGAGACAAAAGTAAAAAAATAATATCTGAGTAAATTAACTCTCCTTTATTGTCCAATATTCCAATTCGATCACCATCACCATCAAAAGCAATACCCAAGTCAAATTGGTTTTCTTTTATATAGTTTGATATTTGTGTGATATTTTTCTTAATTGTTGGGTCGGGGTGATGATTAGGAAAATTACCATCTATGCTTCTATTCAAAATAATATTTGTTCCTTTTATAGAATTTATAATTTTGTGAATTATTGGTGCAATGGCTCCATTTCCTGGATCCCAAACTATTTTAAGCTTATCTAATTTATTAAATTGTGAAATGATTTCCTCTGTATAGGGAGTAATTACGTCTTTAAATGTTAATTGACCCAATCTTGAGGATACAGAGGCATCATCTAAATCGTTTAAAGATTTTATCTTTTCTCCAAAAAAAGGTTTGTTATTAATAATTAATTTTAATCCATTATATTCTTTTGGATTATGAGAACCTGTAATCATAATTAAATTAGGAATATCTAGTTTTTTTGTAGCATAATAGCTAACTGGTGTTGGTATTAATGAAATATCTACTACATCAACACCATGTCTTCTGAAAGTATCAATAAGTTTGTTTTTAATTTCTAAAGAAGATAGCCTTCCATCATGACCTATAATAATTTTAGGAATATTAATATTTGAAATTATATTTGAGATTTTTTTTGCAATATTTTCTACATCCTCTAATTTTAATGATTTTTGGTAAATACCCCTAATATCATATTCTCTAAGTATTTCAGCGTTGATCATCGAAATAAACTATAAATTTAATATGTAAGTTGCAATTGATAAAAATGACAGAAATCCAAATACATCTGTAAATGTAGTAAGTACAATACCAGAGGCTAAAGCTGGATCTATTTTCATTTTATTAATTGTAATTGGGATAATTATGCCTACTAAACAAGCAAAACCTAAATTTATTAAAATGGCAAAAGATATCGCGTATGCTAATACAAGGCTATCAAACCAATAATAAGCTATTAATCCCATAATTAAAGAAAGTGCAAAACCATTTATACTTCCTATTAAAAATTCTTTAACAACCAATTTAATATAGTTTGAATTATTTATATCTTTTGTAGCAATAGCTCTTACGTATATAGTCATAGCTTGTGTTCCTGCATTACCACCCATTGAAGCTACTATAGGCATCAGGACTGCGATCGCTATCATTTGCTGTAATTGGTCCGAATATATATCTATAACAAGAGATGCTAATATGGCTGTCAATAAATTTAACCCTAACCATATAAATCTTGATGAAGCTGATGTAAAAGCACCTTTATAAAAGTCATTAACAAACAAACCTCCCAACTTTCTCATATCATCCTCTGACTCTTCGTGATCAATTTCAACAACGTCATCAACTGTCATGATACCTATCATTTTATTATCTAAATTTACTACAGGTGCCGAAACCAAGCCATACTGTCGAAAAGTGTAGGCGATATCTTCAATTTTTTCATCAGATTTAATAATATGTATGTCTTTATAAATAATATCTTTTAATTTTTTTGATCTTTTTGATCTTAGTACTCTTCCAGATGGGATATAGCCTATAGGAATGTTTTGGTCATCAACAATAAATATATTATAAAAATCTTTAGGTCCTCTTCGAGAATTTCTTAACTGATCAATTAATTCACCAACCGTTAAATTAGACTTTATCGAAAGATAGTCTCTATTCATAAGCCTACCAGCAGAATTTTCATCATACTGTAAACTTTCCTCAAT
>CACGPU010000026.1 GCA_902575065.1 uncultured Alphaproteobacteria bacterium | reverse complement strand
TAACAATTTTCAAAGCCTCTTTAGATAGTTGGAATGAGTCCGAACGGTAATCTTCAAAAGCTTCGTATGTTAAAGGTACCCACTTTTTTAAAATTTCAACCATTTTTTCAGCATAAATTTGTATTTCATATTGAGCATGGCTATCTGCACGTAATCTTAAAAAATGCATAAGATTATGAAGGTCTACTTTCCAATACCATTGTGTGTAATAGTTTAATGGAAGAGTTGTTCGAGCTAGTTCTCTAGCTAATCCCTCACCTTCAACGTATTCATCATTATTCAAAAGTTTACCATTCAATAAATTTTGGTAGTCATCATAAAGTTGTTCAGAGTTCTTTTGAATTAAATCTTGGGCTTGTTTTGCAAACTTTTTATCTAAAGTATTTGATCTCCCTTGCTTGTTTGTAGTGGATTGAGATCCAAGTTGATCCATTTCTGGAACATAAAATTCTTTATCTAATACTGAATATCTCGCAGAGTATTCATTTACATTTGCGGTTCTGTGTCTAATCCATTGTCTTGCAACAAAAATAGGTAGCTTAATATGGAACTTAATTTCACACATCTCAAAAGGAGTTGTATGCCAATGACTCAGAAGATATCTAATAAGACCTCGGTCTTCACGTAATTTTTTTGTTCCCTCTCCATAAGAAACTCTAGCTGCTTGGACTATAGACTGATCTGTTCCCATATAATCAATAACTCTGATAAAACCATGGTCTAAGATTGGGATCTGCTTATAAAGTATTTTTTCTAAAGCAGATGATGTAGCTCTTGTAGTTTTAAAATCTTTAAATTTTGCCACTTTAGTAATTTTTTTCTTCATGGGTGTTTAAAGGATTCATTTATTAGACTATATTATCTTAGTTGTTTATCAACTATAGCAATAAACGCTATATGTAATAGGTGTATCGGACTCGGGGGCGGTACCCGACACCTCCACCATTAAATTTTTTTATGGGGGTGATATAGGTTTGACGTGCTCTGAAGGATATAGTTTTTGCTCGTTGTAAGCGTTTCTTCGACATAGAAACTTAAAATAATTGCTAACGATAATGAATTAGCACTCGCTGCTTAATCTAATTAGGTAAGCGCGGCTTTGGGGCGGCCGGGCAACAGAACGCCCCCTAAATATATGAAAATTAGAAACTATTTTAAAATATTTTATCCATTTTTCTCAAATTTTATGTATGGAAAAATTAAAATATTTAATCGTCATAAAAAATATGAAGATTATATAAACAAACAATTAGAAAAAACTCTTGATCCAAATAGAATTAAAAAATGGAAGGGAGAGGAATGGCAAATTAAGGTAGATGGGTTTAGACATTTATTCAAAAGAAATGAAAAATTTTTACAAAATAAAAAAAACTCAGTATGTCTTGGAGCAAGGACTGGACAAGAAGTATTTGTGTTAAGAGAATTGGGATTAGATAGTATTGGAATAGATCTTGTTGAATTTCCACCATATACAATCAAAGGAGATATTCACAATTTAGAATTTGATGATGAAAAATTTGATTTAATTTTCACAAATATTTTAGATCACTCAATGTATTTAGAAAAATTTATCTCGGAAATGGAGAGGGTATGCACAAAGAATGGAATTATCATTCTAAATATTCAAGAAAAAATTCTTGGAGATGATTACTCTGAAAATATAATTAAAGATCCTGATCCAATAATTAAAATTTTCAAAAACAGTAATATAATTCAAAATAGAAAAATCAAAAATACTTTTGATGAAATGAATAGAGAACTAGTTTTTAAAAAAAACTAATCAACTATGAATACAACGAATACAGAAAAAAAAGCGAAAAAAATATAGATCGATATTACAACAAAGAAGTTCAAATTAGTAAGTATTTGCCTATTATCTGTCTTGGGAGTAGAAACAGAGTGCCTTTTTTGGATTTTATGAAAAAATTATATATTTTTTATATTTTTTTATTTTTTGAAGTTTCAATCGCTTTTTCTTCTGATTTTGATTGGGAACAAGTTCTTAAAACTGACGAGGGTAATATCTTTTATATTGATAAAAATTCGATTAATCAAAAAGGAGATAAAATCTTTTTTATTAAAATGCATGAATATTCAGATTTTAATGATTACGGAGAAAAATCTAGTATTATTCATCATGAGGTAGATTGTAAAAATCTAAAATTCAAATATTTAACTGATTTTTACTTTAAATTACCAATGGGTGAAGGAGAGCCATCATTTGTTGGTAATGAAGAGTCAGATTGGATTGAAGTCAAAGATGATACTATTTTAAAAGTATTAGTTAGTTATGTATGTGATTGATTTTTGAAAAGCCGTTTTACAGAACGTCCCTATTATTAAATTTGTAATCTTTTATAAAGAAATTTTGTATGTCCTAATGTCTTTCTCTTCACTTATATCAATTATCTTAAACTTGCCTGTTTTTTCAATCTTTATTCCTTTAGATGTAACAAAGGATTTCATTTTTTTTACTTCA
>CACGPU010000025.1 GCA_902575065.1 uncultured Alphaproteobacteria bacterium | reverse complement strand
CTATAAATGAAATTTACGATCTTCAGGAAAAAAATAACTTAAAAACTGTATTTAAAAGAGTAGACACTTGCGGAAATGAATTTGACTCTTCTACTGCATATCTTTATTCATCATTTATCTCTGAAACAAATGAATTCAGTTGTGAGTCTAGACCAACAAATAAGAAAAAGATAATAATTCTTGGCTCTGGTCCTAATAGAATAGGTCAAGGTATAGAATTTGATTATTGTTGTGTGCAAGCTGTAAAATCTTTTCAGAAACTTGGTTATGAAACAATTATGATTAATTGTAATCCTGAAACAGTCTCAACTGATTATGATACTTCAGATAAACTATATTTTGAGCCTTTGGACTTTGAATATGTTAAAAATATAATTGATAAAGAAAACGAGAAAGGTGTTGTTGAGGGTGTTATTGTCCAATTCGGTGGGCAGACACCTTTGAGAATAGCGAATAAACTCAAAGAATATGGATATAAGATATTAGGCACATCTTTCGAAGCGATAGACATATCTGAAGACAGAGAGAGATTTCAAAAATTAATTCAAAAGGTAGGTTTAAAACAACCAAAGAGTGATATCTCTTTAGGAACAAAAGAACTTATCACTAAATCCTCTAAGCTTAAGTTTCCTATTTTGTTAAGGCCCTCATATGTCCTGGGAGGAAGAATGATGGAAAAAATGGCTAATATAGATGATGTGCAAGATTATATTGATCAAAACTATTGGGCACTAGAAAATAATGTGATTCTAATCGATGAGTTTCTTCAAAATGCAAAAGAGGTAGATGTTGATGTATTAAGAGACAATCAAGGTAATACCATGATAGCTGGAATTATGGAACATATTGAAGAGGCTGGTATTCACTCAGGTGATAGTGCTTGTAGCATACCCCCCTTTTCTCTGAATGATAAGATTTTATCAGATATAAAAAAATTTAGTATCTCTCTTGTTAATGAATTAAAGATACTTGGTTTGATGAATGTTCAATATGCTATCAAAGATGATGAAATTTTTATCCTTGAAGCAAATCCTAGAGCTAGTAGAACGATTCCTTTTCTTGCTAAAGCAATAGGAATACCATTCATTAAAATTGCAGCTGAATTAATCGTAGGTAAAACTTTAACTAAAGAGTATCAGAATTTTGATAATAGTACTTTACCTTACTTTGCAATCAAGGAGGCTGTATTTCCATTCAATAAATTCCCAAATACAGATGTAATACTTGGCCCGGAGATGAAAAGCACTGGTGAGGTTATGGGTATAGACGAGGATTTTTATTTGGCTTATTTCAAAAGTCAAATTGGTGCAGGACAAAAACTAAATGACTTAAAAAATATATTCATCTCTGTTAAAAATGAAGATAAACAAAGTATATCTGAAATAGCTAAATCTTTTAAAGAAAATGGCTATAATTTATATACAACAAAAGGAACTCACGATTTTTTGTTGAAAGAAGGAATTTCTTCAAATTTGGTTAATAAAGTGGCTGAAGGTTCACCACATGTGGTAGAATATATTAAGCAAAATAAAATTGATTTAGTTATAAATACTACCGAAAAAAAACAGGCAATAATTGATAGCTTTACTATAAGAAGAACATCGGTGGATCTAAATGTTCCATATTATACTAACCTAAGAAGTGCAAAAATACTCATTAAATCATTGATTACATTGAAAAATAAGCCTATTTCCGTAAAACCTATACAAATTCATCATTCTTTTTAGTATAAAAATTCATTTGTAATAACACATAAAATTCAATATTTTCTACAACTTAATTAAAATAGTTAAATGGAAAAAATACCAATGACAGAAGAGGGGCAAAAAAAACTCCTCGATGAACTTAAACATCTAAAAACAGTTGAAAGGCCAATTATAATTAAGGCTATTGCTGACGCTAGAAGTAATGGTGATCTTTCTGAAAACGCTGAATATCATGCAGCTAGAGAAAAACAAAGCTTTATTGAAGGAAGAGTAGCTGAGATAGAGAGCATTATTGCTCAAGCAGAACTAATAGATGTATCAAAGCTATCAGGAACAGTTGTAAAATTTGGAGCTACTGTTTCGATTATAAACTTAGATAATGATAAAGAGTCTAAGTATCAACTTGTTGGAGAAGTGGAAGCAGACATAGAGAGAAAAAAAATATCTGTAACTAGTCCCATTGCAAGAGCTTTAATTGGAAAGAAAAAGGGTGATTACATAGAAGTATCAACCCCAAAAGGTATAACATCATACGAAATTAAGTCAGTAAGATTTAAATAATATAATTTGAATACCTACAAAGTTATTACCATCAGCGAAGGTGTTGCTGGTATGAGAAGTCAAATAGAGGGATTAGCTAATTTAATATCTAATTCTTATATAAATTTTGATTTAAAAATAAAATCTATTTTTAAAAACTTACCTATAGAATTAATACCTTCAAGTAAGTTTGCCTATGAAAATCTATCTTCATTGAAGATTGAAAAAAATACGATTCTTATTAGTTGTGGTAAAAAAAGTGTTAAAGCATCTATTTATCTAAAAAGAAAATTTAAAGATTCAATTTTTAATATTCATATACA
>CACGPU010000024.1 GCA_902575065.1 uncultured Alphaproteobacteria bacterium | reverse complement strand
TTTTTAAATTTAGACAGCTCTGATAAGGAAATTATATTATCTTCAGAAAATGACTCAGTAATTCAATCTCTTAATAAAAGAGTAAAATACCTTATTGTTTATGGACCTAGAAAATCTGGTAAAACCTCGATTGCAAATAATTTTTCTAAGGTTTTTGAAACTAATTTGATAAATAAATTACCTAAAGATTTACATATAAAGAAAGAAACTTATTTAGATTTAAATAGTTTACCTGCAAAAGATGAGAATTTTTTTCACTTTTTACAGCACTTTATATCAAATAATATTTCATTAACTATATTTACCTCTGACAGTTCTATTGAAAATCTATCTGACAAAATTTATTTACCAGATATTGAGTCAAGGTTAAGACAATTCAATTTATGCAATATACAAAACCCTAATAAAGACCTTCTTTTAAAATTAATAAAAAAATATTTATTTTTAAAGTCTATTACTGTTCCAGAACAGATCATTATTGAAGTAATTAATCATATTGAAAGAACATATCTAGCAGCTTTTGAGGCAGCAAAAACCATTAATCATTTGCTTTATGAGAATAACCATAATATTAATTTGTCACTTATTAGAAAGTATTATGAACAGTTATAGAGATTATTATTTAAAAGATATTGATAATAAACTAGTTGATAAAAAAATTACGGTTTCTGGATGGGTTAATAGATCAAGAGATCATGGAAATTTATTATTTATAGATTTAAGAGACTCAACCTCACTTTTACAATGTGTTGTAGATAATACATCTGTTAATTTTTCTGATTTATCAAAAATAAAAAACGAGGATGTAATTAAAATTTCTGGTCTAATAACTAAAAGAAGTGAGGAGACTATTAATACTAATTTAGAGTCAGGCGAAGTTGAATTAAAAATAGAAAGTTTTGAAATATTAAGCCGATGCTCGAAAACTCTCCCACTTGAGGTAAATTCTGATAGTGATTATGGTGAAGAGGTAAGGTTAAAATATAGATATTTAGACCTTAGAAGATCAAAAATGCAACGTAACATTAAGCTAAGAAATCAAATTATAAATTATGTAAGAGATTTTATGAATAAGGAGGGTTTCATGGAATTAGCAACTCCAATTCTAACAGCTCCTTCTCCAGAAGGCGCTAGAGATTACCTGGTACCTTCCAGATTACATAAAGGATCCTTTTATGCTTTGCCTCAAGCACCTCAGCAATTTAAGCAACTTTATATGGCTTCTGGTGTTGATAAATATTTTCAAATAGCTCCATGTTTCAGAGATGAAGATAGTAGGGCTGATAGATCCCCTGGTGAATTTTATCAAATTGATATGGAAATGAGTTTTGCCACACAAGAGGATGTTTTAGACGTTATCAGTCGTCTACTATTTAATACTTTTGATAGATTTAAACTTAAAGATAAATTAATAAATAAACTTCCATTCCCAACTTTTACTTACAGAGATAGTTTAGAAAATTTTGGATGCGATAAACCAGATTTAAGAAATCCTCTGAGATTAGCTGATGTAACAAATTATTTTGAGGGCTCAGGTCTTCAAATTTTTGAAAATTTAATTAAAAAGGGCGCTATTGTTAATTGTATTCAAGCTCTAAATTCTGAGGGTAAGCCAAGAAGTTTTTATGATAGCCTTAATAAATGGGCTCAAGAACAAGGAAAAAAGGGTCTTGGATATATTAACTTTGAAAATTCACTACCAAAAGGCCCATTAGCTAAAAATTTTAATCAAGAAAAGTTAAACCAAATGATTAAAGATAATAATTTTAATTTAAATGATGGATTACTTTTTGTGTGTGATTTACCAGAAGAGTCATATGATTTCTCATCAAAGGTTATTTCAAAAGTAGGAGAGGATTTAAATTTAATTGATAAAAATAAATATGAATTTTGCTGGATTGTTGACTACCCTATGTATGAAAAAGATGTTTTAACTGGCAAGATTGACTTTAGTCACAATCCTTTTTCTATGCCTCAAGGAGGAATGGAAGCATTGACGAAAGATGACCCCTTGAATATTTTAGCATATCAATATGACATCGTATGTAATGGAATAGAATTGTCATCTGGAGCCATAAGAAACCATAGACCAGACATCATGAAAAAAGCTTTTGAAATTGCAGGATATGGCGAAAGTGAAATTAAATCAAAATTTAGTGCTTTGTTTGATGCTTTTCATTATGGAGTTCCCCCTCACGGAGGATGTGCACCGGGTCTAGATAGAATAATTATGTTACTCAGTGAAAATGAAAATATCAGAGAAGTAATAGCTTTCCCTTTTAACCAAAGAGCTCAAGACTTAATGATGAACGCTCCAGTTAAAATAGAGGATAAACAATTAAAAGACTTGAATTTAAAAAAAGTTAGCGATTAGCTTTAAGTATTTTTTCTACATCCTCAATTGTTAAATTTTCTCCATCATATTCTGGAGGAATTTTGTAATTCATTATCCCTATCTTAAAATAAAATTTTCCTGACTTCCCTTTATAAAGATTTGCTCTTTGCTTCCTTCTCTTTAGGACTCCTATTTCTCTTACTTTATTCGTAGGTTTATTTTTTTTAATAGTTATCAATTCCACTGCTTGATCTAAACCAATTTCCAAGACATCAAATTTTCTTCCTAAAGAGGCAAAAATATCCTGGTATTTAACATAAGGTCCATACGCTCCTATGTTCGCTATTACCGGATCTTCACTATTTGGAAAATTTCCAAGTGTTATTGGTAGCTTAATTAACTGACTGGCAATATTCATACCAATTGTATTTTGATCATAGCTTTTAGGGAGAGTTACTCTTTTAGGTTTATCTTCATCAGTTTCTTTTCCTAATTGTAGATAATAGCCATAAGGACCCAAGTGAACTGCAATTTCTTTTTTAGTGTCAGCATCTATACCTAGGGTTCTAGGAAAAGTGATGATTTCATCTCCCTCACGATTTTTTGGATTTACTTCTTTAATGAATGCTCCTATAGAAATTGTAAATTTACATTCAGGGTAATTTGAACAGCCAATAAATCCTCCCATTTTTCCAACTTTCACACCCAAATTGCCTTCACAATTTTCTGTGTTTGCCCAAGAGGAACATTTGATATCTA
>CACGPU010000023.1 GCA_902575065.1 uncultured Alphaproteobacteria bacterium | reverse complement strand
AATATTATCACTATTTTCATGGTATATAAAAAAATATTTAATTTTCTCCCATTAAAGATTAATAGATCAATACTTCCACCTGGAAGATCAGAAATCGTTTATAATAAAAAAAATAAAATTATAATAATTGATTATGCTCATTCAAAAGATGCTTACGAAAATTTGTTATGTGAATTACCCTTTTTAAATAAGAATATAATAATAATTTATGGATGTGGTGGTGATAGAGACAAGATTAAAAGGCCACAAATCGCTGAAGTTGTCTCAAAATATACCAACCTACAAATTATAACAGATGATAATCCCAGAAATGAAAATCCAGCTTCGATTAGAAAGACCCTTATAAAACACTCGTCTAATCCAATTGAGGTTCCAAGTAGGAGAAAGGCTATTAAATTTGGTATTAATTATTTAAAAAAAAATGATGGTATTTTGATTATAGCTGGTAAGGGGCATGAGGATACACAAAACTATAGAGACAAATATTATTTATTTAATGATAAATTAATTTCAACTAATTATGCAAAAAATTTATAAAATTATTTATCAATTAAAATCAAAATACAAATCCAATATAGTTTTTGACACAAGACTTTTAAAAAAAAATGATATCTTTATAGGATTAAAAACAAAAAATAATGATGGTAACTTGTATTATAATGAAGCTATTAAAAAAAAAGCATCTCTGGTAATAGCAAATGTAAAGAGTAAACAACCCAAATTAAGTTATACAAAAGATACTCAATTATTTATTAAGAACTTTTGTCAATTTATAATTGATTCTTATAAAGGTAAAATTATTGCTGTAACCGGATCAGTAGGTAAAACAACATTCAAAGAAAATATTTATCATATATTAAAAAATAATAACTTTAATACTTACAGATCATATAAAAACTATAATAATATTCTTGGTTTACAATTCTCTATTATGAATATGGATTTAAATAGCAATTACTCTGTATTTGAATTAGGAATTAATAGTTCTAATGAAATGGCTAATCTGATAAAAACCTTACAACCACATTATTGCCTAGTAACAGGAATTGAAAATTCACATATTGGCAACTTCAGAAATTTTAATCATCTTATTGATAATAAATTAAAAATTTTTAATTCAAAAAGACTGATTAAGGGATTAGTTAATTATAATTACGATCCTAGTTACATAATTAAGAAAATTAACTCTAAAGTAGAACTTATAAATGTTGATAATTTAAAAAAAGATATTTATAAAAATAAAAAAAATTTCTATATTAATTTTCAATATAATAAAAAAAAATATTTGATTAATTCATCAAAGGGAGATTTTTGTATTAATATAGCTATCATCTCATTTTTGTTTATAAAGTCTTTTATAAAAAAAATTAAATTTAATAATTTTTTTTATAATGACTCTATTATTGAGTCTAGGGGTAAAGAAGTTTTAACATATATAGGAGGTAAAAGAGTTTGTTTTTATGACCATAGTTACAATGCCAGTCCATTTTCACTTAATAAACAAATCCTTATATTTAATGAGAGAAAAATTAAACAAAAAGTTTACATTTTAGGAGCTATGAAGGAACTGGGGTCACAGTCAGATTTTTTTCATATACAAATAATTCAATTGCTTATTAATTTAAATTTAACAAAAATAATTTTGATAGGAGATGAATTTTATAAGTTCAAAAAAAGATTTAATTGTTTCATTTTTTATAAAAATTACATTCCAGCAGTCAAATATTTAAATAAAGAAATTCATAATATAAAAAATATTTTTGTTATGGGCTCAAGATCAAACCAACTAGATAGACTAATAAAAATATATGTTAAGTGATCTTTTATTTTCTTTTAAAGAAACTGAATTTTTATTCAATTTGTTTGGTTATATTTCTTTTAGATCAGGTTTATCTTTAGTTTCATCATTTTTTATAGTTTTAATTTTAATGCCACACTGGATAAAACTTCAACATAGTATTTTTCCACTCGGACAACCAATACGAAACGATGGTCCAAAAACACATCATCATAAGAAGGGAACACCTGCATTAGGGGGTGTTCTAATACTTTTTTCAATTATTATAAGTTCAATTTTGTGGACTTCAAATTTTTCAAATTTTAATTATATATTAATTTTGACATTAATTTTATTTGGTTTAATTGGTTTTTTTGATGACTATAAAAAAGTTAAAATAGGAAAAGGAATATCTACTAAAATTAAATTCTTATGCCAGTTATTAGCCACATTAGTGATCTATTTTACAATTAAATATAATGGGTTTGATCTAAATAAATTTAGCATTCCTTTTTTAAAAAATGTTTCAGTTGAAATAGGATATTTTTATTTCATTCTAATATTACTTATCGTTATAGGATCAACTAATGCTACTAATTTAACAGATGGTCTGGATGGTTTGGTTTCAATGCCTTTGATATTTGTATTTCTTACATTCGCTATATTTGCTTATGTATTAGGTAATATAAATTTTTCTGATTATCTTTTAGTAAATTATATCAAGGGATCAGGAGAAATTGTAATATTTTGTACCTCAGCAATTGGAGCATTACTTGGATTTTTATGGTTTAATTCAAGCCCTGCAACTATTTTTATGGGAGACACTGGATCACAATCATTAGGAGCTTCACTTGCTGTGACTTCCATTCTTTTAAAACAAGAAATAGTATTAGCTGTAGCTGGTGGTCTTTTTGTGATCGAGACAATATCCGTTATGTTACAAGTTACATATTTTAAATTTTCAAAAGGCAAAAGAATTTTTTTGATGGCACCCCTCCATCATCATTATGAAAAAAAAGGCTTATCTGAGCAAAAAATAGTTATTAGATTTTGGATTTTAAGCTTTCTTTTTTGTCTATTAGCTTTATCTCTTTTAAAAATAAGATAATTGATAAATTTAAAAAAAAAATTTTTAATATATGGCTACGGCGTTAGTGGTAAATCAATTGAAAAATACTTTATAAATAAGAATTGCGATTACAATATATATGATGATCATAAAAAACTTAGTCATAAAAAAGTAATTATTAAAAAGCATTTATCAAAAAAAATTAATGAATACGGTTATTTTGTAGTATCTCCTTCAATTAAGATTGAAAAAAATCACTTTTTATACAGGTATAAAAAAAAAATTCTGATTGATTTAGATTTTTTAAGTTTAGAAATATCTTCACAAAAAATAATTGGCATAACAGGCACAGAGGGAAAATCTTCAACTTGTAATTATATTTCGGAAATTCTTTCAAAAAATTACAATACGAAAATTATCGGTAATTTTGGAAACACTATTATAGACAAAAAGAACTTAACACGATA
>CACGPU010000022.1 GCA_902575065.1 uncultured Alphaproteobacteria bacterium | reverse complement strand
AATGGATTTTTTAAAATTAATTTTAAAATCTTATAAATTTGATCATATTCTTTTTTCTCCAGGTGGTGAGTCCTATGACGTTTACAATGATTATTTTGCTCGAGGAAAACATTTTAATCAATTAATAAAAAAAATATTACTTTGAAAAATATACTATTTAGAGATGACCAAAGTTTAATCGGATCAAGTTGGTATATTCTATCAAAAAAACTTTTTATAATTCCATTCATCTTATCTTTTATTGGTATTCTTGCTATTTATTCTTTAATAGGAACTGAGTATTCAATTATTTTAATAATTAAACATATTATCTTTTTGTCTATATCTATATTTGTTCTTATATTTTTATCATTGCTCTCTAGAAACGATTTAAGAAAAATTTTAAATATAATGTGTTTATTTTTCATTTTACTTTTGTTAACTGTTCCAATTTTTGGATATGAAATTAAAGGAGCAACCAGATGGTTAAATTTTAATTTTTTCTCTATTCAGCCCTCTGAGTTATTGAAGGGGCCTATTGTCTGTATGTTCTCATGGTTTTGTTATTTATATGTAAAGACTAACAATAAAGCGTATTTATTTATAAGTTTTATTATGATTTTTATTGTTGTAATACTACTTCTAATTCAACCTGATATAGGTACTTTGTTAATTTATATATCTATTTTTTCTTTAATCTTAATTTTGTATTTCAGAAATATTAAACTTTTCTTTTTATTGAGTTTCATAGGAGTATTTTTTTTATTATTAACATATTTTTTCTTTGATCATGTCGCTATTAGAATTGATAATTTTTTAAATGGTGATAATTCTCAAGTCTCTAAAAGTCTATCAGCAATTAAGACGGGTGGTATTTTTGGTGTAGGATTGGGTGAAGGACAACTTAAATATTCAATCCCTGAGTCTCATAACGATTTTATATTTGCTATTTTAATAGAGGAATTTGGTGTCTTATTCGGATTATTTTTATCATCTTTATACCCAGTGTTTTTTATATTAGCTAGAAAATCTATTTCCAATCCTTCAAATCTATTTATTTCTAATACAATTTTCAGTTTATGCTTTTTGTTGTGTTTACAGGCTTTTGTTAATATAGGCTCATCTATCAACTTAATTCCCCCAACAGGAATGACATTGCCATTCATTAGTTACGGAGGCTCATCAATGCTTTCTTATGCAATAATATTTGGTACAGTCATCAACTTTAGTAAAAATGAAGAAAGTACTACAAATAATTCATAGTGAAGTTGCAGATGTAAGTGTAGTTTCAAATTTCTTTCAAAAAAAACATCAATCGTCTATTATTTTTTATAAAAATCTTCAATTTTTAAAAAAAAAGGACATTGATCAATTTGATTTATTTATATTTCATGGAGGAAAACAAAGCGCAAATAGTAAATCAAAGGATATTTTGTATGAATATAAATTTCTTAATTACATAATTAAAAAAAACAAAATTATAGTAGGTATATGTCTGGGTGCTCAATTAATTGCAAAAATTTATGGATCAAAAATAATTAAATCAAAAAACAAATTATTTGAATGTGGCTATAAGAAAAATTTAAAAAAAAATAACAAAGTTTTCAAAAATAATCTAACTTTTTTACAATTTCATACAGAGGGTATTTCTTATAATAAAAATATGGAATTATTAGCTAAAGGTATTTTGTATGAAGTTGACTCTTTCAAGATAAAAAGGAAAGACATTTATGGCTTTCAATTTCACCCAGAAGTTACTTCTAAAACAATTAAAAGATGGCACGATATAGTTAAAATAAAATATCCTTATATAGATAATTTAAATAAAATAATGAAAGATTTTAAAGAATACCAAAATCAAAATTATGATTGGTTTCAAAATTTTTTATTAAAACTTTTAAAATGATGAACATTATTTTTTCTGAAGAATATAAAAATCACGATACTGGTAACCACCCCGAGTCTATAAAAAGAATAGATGTTGTAAATAATTTAATTAAAGAAGAGTATTCTAACTGTAACCTTATTGAACCATCTATAGCTGATAAACAATTAATTTCATTAGTTCATGACACGGATTATGTGAATTATATTTTTGACTCTATACCTACATATGGTTTTAATTATTTCGATCCTGATACTATCGCGAGCCCGAATAGTTTAAAAAGTTATCTTTTAGCTGTTGGTGGGAGTGTGGATGCTGTTAAAAAAATCATAGAGAATAATAATAAAAAAAGTGTTTACTTTTGTGCACATAGGCCTCCAGGACATCATGCAGAAAAAAATAAAGCAATGGGATTTGGTGTTTTTAATAATGTAGCTATTTCAGCGGAATATGCCCTTAAGTCAGGTAAATTTAAAAAAATTTTAATTGTAGACTTTGATGTTCATCATGGTAATGGAACCCAACATATTTTTGAAAATAGTAAAAATATATACTATGCATCGTCTCATCAATATCCCTTTTACCCAGGTACGGGTTCTGAGAATGAGAGAGGAGCTGGCAATATATATAATTGCCCTTTAACAGCTGGTTGTGACTCTACAACATTCAGGTCATTATTTGAAAATAAAATAATTAACAAAATAAATAATAATTTTGATTTGATATATTTTTCAGCAGGTTTTGATGCTCATAAATTAGACCCTCTCGCATCAATTAATTTAGAAAATGAAGATTTTTATTGGGTGACAAAAATTGTATTGGAAAAGTTAGCAAATAATGTTCCAATAATTTCAGTCTTAGAGGGAGGATATGATATGGAAGGCTTACTTCAAGGATTAAATAGCCACCTAAAAGCTTTAATAGAGTACTCTAATGAATAAAAAAAATGAAAAAAATTTTGAAAGTGCTCTTAAAAGATTAGAGCAAATATCCGACTTATTAGAAAATGAAGAAACACCTCTTGAAGAAAGTATCAAGTTATTTGAGGAAGGCATAGAGTTAAAAGAATACTGTGAGGAAAAATTAAAATCTGCAAAAATTAAAATTGATAAAATTGTAAAAAAGAATAAATCACTTGTATCAACAGAATTTCAATAATTAAAATTTATGTCAGTTTTAAGTAAAGTCAAATTACCCAAAGATTTAAAAAAATTATCATTTAGTGAATTACAAAAACTCAATGATGAATTAAGAGATTATACAATTGAAATAGTATCAAAAAATGGTGGACATTTAGGTGCTAGTCTTGGTGTCGTAGAACTAACAGTTGCCTTACATTATGTATTTAATACCCCATCAGATAAAATAATTTGGGATGTGGGACATCAAACATATCCTCATAAAATTCTTACGGGTAGAAAAAATAAAATACATTCTTTAAGAAAAAAAAATGGGATATCTGGTTTTACTAAAAGATCAGAGAGTGTATATGATCCTTTTGGTGCAGCTCATAGCTCAACTTCAATCTCTGCTAGTCTTGGAATTACAGCAGCAAGGGATATATTAAATAAAGATTTTGACGTAGTTAGTGTTATAGGTGATGGAGCAATTAGCGCAGGAATGGCTTTCGAAGGGTTAAACAATCTAGGGCACTTAAACAAAAATTCTCTAATAATTCTTAATGATAACGAGATGTCTATAGCTGAACCTGTTGGTGCTATGAGTAAATATCTTGTGAATTTATTGAGTTCAAAATCATATGAAGGTTTTAGAGATATTATAAAAAATTTTACTAAAAGACTTCCAAGTGAAGTTGGAGAATTTGCAAAAAAAACAGAGGGTTATTTTAAAGGTTATCTTACTGGTAATACTTTATTTGAAGAATTAGGTTTAAATTATTTGGGACCTGTAGATGGACATAATTTAAAGCTATTAGTTCAATTATTTAAGAAATACAAAAAAAAAGAATTACATGGCCCAGTATTTTTACATGTAATTACTCAGAAAGGCAGAGGATATAAACCTGCTGAACTATCAAAAGATAAATTTCATGGTGTATCATCATTTGATGTTAAAACAGGTTTACAAAATAAATCAAAACTAGTTACATATACTAATGTAGTGAGCGACACTATTTTAAAATTAGCAAAAAAAGATAAAAAAATTGTAGCAATAACTGCAGCAATGCCCTCAGGAACAGGCTTAGATAAGTTTAAAGAAAAATATCCTTCTAGATTTTATGATGTAGGAATAGCTGAACAGCATGCTGTTACTTTTGCTGGAGGTATGTCAACAGAGTCTATTAAGCCTTTTGTTGCAATTTATTCAACTTTTCTGCAGAGAGCTTATGATCAAGTTGTACATGACATAGCTATACAGTCATTACCTGTTAGATTTTTGATTGATAGATCTGGTTTTGTAGGTGCTGATGGTGCTACACATGCTGGATCTTTTGATCTCAGTTACCTCTGTTGCCTCCCAAATTTTATTGTTATGGCACCCTCAAGTGGTGAGGAATTAAAAAATATGATCAATTTAGCATTATCTATAAATAACAAACCATGTGCAATTAGATATCCAAGAGATTTAGCACATGAATATAAAAACAATGATAAATTTCAAAAAATAACAATAGGTAAAGGTAAGGTTATAAAAAATGGAAAAAAAATTGCCTTTCTAAATCTAGGAACGAGGTTAAAAAAAGTATCAGAGATTAGCGAAATGATTAAAAAAAGTTATAAATTGGATTGCTCCATAATAGATATGAGATTTGCAAAGCCAATTGATGTTAAATTAATTCAAA
>CACGPU010000021.1 GCA_902575065.1 uncultured Alphaproteobacteria bacterium | reverse complement strand
GATCTCAATACAGAGGAGATATCTGCAGAGTTAACATCTTTTGTACCTGGGAGAAAATTAGATGATAATGCTCAAATATCGATACGATTTAAAGGAGGAGCAAAAGGTACTATTTGGTCTTCTCAAGTAGCCCCAGGAAATGAAAATCATTTACAAATAAGAATTTACGGCAACAAGGCCGGAATAGAATGGTGCCAAGAAGATCCAAATTACCTTTACTTTACAAAATTTGGAGAACCCAAACAAAAAATTACAAGGGGTGGATCAGGTGCTATGAGCGATGCAGGAGATGTTACTAGAATTCCTGCTGGACACCCCGAGGGATATTTAGAGGGCTTTGCAAATATATATACAGATGTAGCTAATGCACTAATTGATCAGAAAAATGGCAAATTTAATGAAGAAAATCACCATTTTCCAAGTGTAGAAGATGGACTTGAAGGTATTAAATTTATCGAAAGGTCAATCGCCTCAAGCTCATCAAATTCAAGCTGGGTAAGTTTCAATTAATTCCAACTTAGTTTTTTACGTGTTTCCCAATAATCTTGAGTGGACAGGCTAAAAGACTCAAGAGAGGGCAATTCGGTATCTATTTTTTCAAGACAACTTAAATTTTCATCCAACTGTTTGATTGTTGATGCTCCTGTTAGGCAAATTTTAACAAACGGTAGTCGATAAACCCAGAGATAAGACAATTGCTCCAAAGTTAAATCCATAGATGAGGCAACTGAATTTAATTCTTTAATTTTGTTTTGATGAAATTCTTTATTTGAATTAGTTAGTCTTCCATTTGAGAAAATCTCTTTTGCAATTACATTGATCTTTTTTTCAGATACTTCTTTTAAAATGGAAATACAAGATTGGTCAAAGATATTAATGGTCGTTTGTAAATAAGAAAATAGATTAAGTTTTTCATTCTTAATTAAAAGGTCATTAATAGTTTTCTCTTGATCTGGGCCACTTGTTGAGATTCCTATTTCTATTCCATTTTTCTTTATTGTCTCAAGCTCCTTTAGAACATTAATATCATCTAAGACTTTACTTTCTGAATTGACAGAATGAATGTGGTAAAGATCAATACTTTTTCCTAAATTAAGTCTTGTCTCCACCCATTGTTGTTTTAAAAATTCAACTGAGTGATCTTTTCTTTCGTGTTGATCTGCCTGAACTTCCCAATTTGCTAAATATTCATAGCCCCACTTAGACCCCACAAAACCATCAAATTGTTTTTGAGCTCTAATCCAACTAGATAAAAATTCCTCAGCATCTCCATATACCCTTGCCGCATCGAAATATCGAATACCTCTCTTGTAAGCATGACTAAGTACTTCGTGACAATGAGATCTCATAGAATTTTTTGATATGTCGCTGCCTAAATCTGAACTATGACCAATGTTTATATATCCGGGCCTCCCAAGAGAAGCCAATCCTAGGCCTATTTTATTGTCTAGTTTAAACAATTATATGATTTGCTATTTGACTTTTTATTGTCAGTGGGTCAGTTAAATGAATAGTTTGAAAGCCAAGTGATTGCGCTGCCTCAATATTTTCAATACGATCATCAATGAAAAGAGTTTGTTCAGGTGTTAAATTAAATCTTGAAATCGCTAATTTATAAATTTCAGGGTCTGGTTTTACTAAAAACTCTCTACCAGAGATAATTTTATCATCAAATTCTTTCAAGAATGGGTGTTGATCTTCCATACCCTCATAAGTCTCATCTGACCAGTTTGACAAGACATAGCAGGGATAACCACTTGATTTTATTTTTCGAAAAATATCAACTGTATCTTGATAAACCCCGTTAACCATATTCCTGTGATTTGGATAATATTGCTTTATTTCATTCTCATAATTAGGGAAGTTTTTTATTGCATCTTTTACTGCGTCATCAATTTTTACTCCAGCATCGCATCTCATATCTAAATGAGGGAACGCGATTGTATTCATAAAATATTCTCTTTTAGTTTGATCAGGAATGATATTTTTAAATACATAATGTGGATCCCAATCAAAAAAAACATTACCTAAATCAAATAGAAATTTTGTAATTTTCATCGACTCAATCGACAAAAGAATTAATTAGATTTTCAAGATATTCTTGGCGACCGGACTTTGGTTGAGGGTTTATATTATTAGCAATGACATTTTTATGAATATCTTCAAGAGACATTGAAGTCATGAGTTGTTTTTCAGATGCCCACCGTTCATATCTTTGTTTTAAAAAATTTTCATAACTACCATCATTAATCATTTTTTCAACAGCAATAAGAGTTCTAGCACAAGTATCCATAGAGCCAATATGTGCATAGAATAGATCCTCAGGATCTATTGATTGTCTTCTAATCTTAGCATCCATGTTAAGACCTCCTGAGGAAAAACCACCATTTTTAAAAATGTAGTAAAAAGGCAAAACTAATTCTTCTACATTGTTTGGGAATTGGTCTGTGTCCCATCCTACTAAATAGTCTCCTCTGTTAATATCAATACTCCCAAAGATGTCATTGGAAAGTGCATATGCAATCTCGTGCTCGAATGAATGTTTTGCTAAAATAGCGTGATTTTGTTCGATATTTAGCTTGAATTCTCTTTCTAAACCATATTTTTGAAGAAATGCAAAAACATTAGCAGAGTCAAAATCATATTGATGTTTCGTTGGCTCATGGGGTTTAGGCTCAATCAGAAGTAAGCCCTTGAAACCAATTTTGTGCTTATGCTCAGCTACCATGTTCAAAAATCTACCAAGCTGATCATATTCTTGTTTCATATTAGTATTTAGAATTGTTTCGTAACCCTCTCTACCTCCCCATAAAACATAATTTTGTCCACCTAAAAGCATTGTATTTTCCATACACATCTTCACTTGAGCAGCTGCATATTGAAAAACATCAGGATCAGGATTAGTAGCAGCACCAGACATGTACCTGCGGTGGCTAAATAAATTTGCTGTTCCCCAAAGAAGTTTTACTTTACTTGTTTCAAGTTTTTTTGAAATTTCATCGATAATGGTTTTTTGAATTTTTTCTGTCTCCGAAAAACTTTTACCCTCTGGAGCAACATCTACGTCATGAAAACAGAAATATGGTATTCCTAATTTTTCAAAAAAATCGAATGCATTATTGAGCTTATCTTTTGCTTGTTCTATTTTATCTCCTGCTTCCATCCATGGTCTTAAAAATGTCTGTCCTCCAAAAGGGTCACCCCCTGGCCAATTAAAGGTGTGCCAGTAACATACTGCCATTCTCAGATGTTCCTCTAATGTTTTTCCTAGAATTTTTTTATTAGCATCATAAAATTTAAATGAAAGTGGATTAGTAGAGTCTCTACCTTCATATTTAATCGTAGGTATATCTTTGAAATAGTCAGACATAAATTAGTCGTAATAAAACATTGGGGCTTTTTTAAATTCTTCCCAAGCATGCGGGTCATGCCCAGTGACTACTGTAGCATTTTTGTCTTTTGCAATTTTTTTGAGTTTTTTTACAGAGTCAACAACGTCAACAGCAGAGCAAACAAGACCTGGTAGTGTTAAATTGTTCCAATGATCCATTGTGTAAGCTGCATCTATAGTAAGCAATACATAACCTGAATTTGGTAAATTAACTAAAAAAGACTGATGGCCCGGTGCATGCCCCGGAGTAAAAATTACAATTATTGATCCGTCGCCATATAAGTCATAAAAATCATCATTTTTATCTCTTAAAAATTTCCAATTAATTCCAGGTTTATCAAAGTCTTTTCTAATATATGCAGGCTTTGAGAACCAATCAGGATTGAAAGCATAATCATATTCCTTTTGTTGAACTAGGTGTGTTGCATTAGGAAACCTTCCAACACCACCTGAGTGATCGAGGTGAAGATGAGAATGTAAGACATATCTTATACCTGCTGGATTAACCCCAATAGAGTTAAGTTGATCAATACAATTTTCAGTTTTTCCCATAATTGGATCATAAGCCGCAACAACAGAACCCCAATGAGCATGTTTATCTTCACTGACCTCTTTTGCATTGCCTCCGTCAATGACCACATCCCCTTTTGGGTGTCTTATCAAAAACCATGGAACAGGTATCTCAAAGTCCTCATTAGATTGATTCATTTTAATATATTTCATTTTCGTTTTTAGAGTTCCGGTCTGGAACATATAGAGCCTCATGTCAGTAGAAACTTGTGAGTTCGTTAAGTGACTATATTCTTTTTTTGACTCTTCAATTGCTTCTTTTATGGAATATTCTTTTACTTTTTGATCTGTTTGTTTATTTGTAATAATTTTATCAAATTGATCTAAATCAGATTTTTTGTAACTAAAGCTTAATTTTTTTTCCATCTACTTAAATTCTATCTCAATAAATTTATAAATAAAATCATTGTTATTAAATACATTGTGGTTAACTCCCTTTTCTCTAAAGTAGGATCCACCTTTTGCTAGTTTTGAAATTGTCTCCTCACCATCATGATTAACAATTTTTAGCTCCCCATCTAACAAGGGCACTACCACATAATCGTATTCATGAATATGCTGGCCAGTTGAGTCCCCAACTTCAAAAGACCACTCTGTAACTCTAGTTTTTTGATTATCAATCATGACATTGGCTTTAGCCATGTCGTTAGATATTTCTACAGGGTACGCTCTCAGCTTTTTCAGCCTTAAGAGCTTCGGCAGCTTTTGTTGCTTTTTCAACTGAGTCGAAAACAAGTTCAGGAAAAAGAACAAAAGGTTTTGCTCTATCAGCACTGAGCTGTCCAACACACCAGGTTTTACCGGGTTCAACACACATGACCATATATGTCCCAGGAATAGGACCATAATGTCTATTATTCAAAGCAA
>CACGPU010000020.1 GCA_902575065.1 uncultured Alphaproteobacteria bacterium | reverse complement strand
TCAGATTTTAAATTTGTTAATATACAGTAATTATATTTTAAATTCCCGACTCTACCTTCACTATAACCAATGCTAGAAACTTCAATAAATACGAATTTAACTTTATTATTAATTGCTATTTGAAGTAAATTAAGTATTTCAAAATATGATGGTGTAGTATTATTTAATTTCTTTATTTTTTTTGAATTAATATAAAAACCTAATGTCCCAATATAACAAGACTTCTTTCCATTAATATTAAATAGTTTATTTGCACCGTAGGCAATTGATGTTTTGCCATTTGTGCCTGTAACAAATATAATTTTAAGATCATCAACACTATAAAAAATTTTTGCTATTTCAAACAAATCATTTTGTTTTTCATAAAAAAAAAAGTTAATTTTGTTTTGTCTTATCTTATTTTTAAATTTAACATCACAAATAATATATTTACATTTCTTTTTTAAAGCTAATCTCTTGTAATTTAAAAATTTTTCTATGTCATTAGTGATTAATATTAATATTGATTTTGCATTGCACTCTTGCCATTTTGTGACAATATTATATCCACGGTTTTTTAAATCATATAAGCTCATTAAATATCTGTGCTCTCAGAATTAATTATTGATAAGTCAAGGTACATATAAATTTCTTTCAAAATATTAAAGAAAGTAGGTTTTACTGTATTTCCGGCTGTCATGTATTTACCATATTTTTCTTTAGGGTTTTGCATGAATGTTAAATTTAAATATTTTGGATTATTGTATGGGAAAAAACTAATATAAGTAACATTTTGAATTTTTTCACCATTAGAAACACTTTGATCAGCTGTCCCTGTTTTACCAGCAACTAGAAATTCATTATAAAGGTCATCGTTTGTTTCATTAGCATAAAATAGTAGTTTATTTATGGTACTAGAAATTTGATTATATTGATTTTTATTTTTCTTTTTTTGTTTTTCAAGAGTAGCTTGAAAATTATTTCTACCAGTTATTATTTTTCCATATGCATTTAATAATTGTATTGGTGTTACAGACAGCCCATATCCAAAAGGAATATTGTCACAATATCTTCCCCTAAAGTTATTTATAGTTGGCTCAACAGATTTTAAGTCAAATCCAATACTTGCTGATTTTAAAAGACCTATTTGATCTAAATCAATTTTAAATTCATTTTCACAGTCTAAATTTCTTCTGATTAATATCGCCCCCCTATTTGAGGATTTTTTCAATATATCTTTTACTTGCATTGGTATATCGCTGTTACTAGGATAGTCATTAATTATTTTATCTCCTATGTATACAGGTTGGTCTACATCAAAGTATTCATTTAATTCAATTTTCTGATTTTTTATTGCAGAATAAACTGTAAATGTTTTAAAAACAGATCCAAATTCATATTTTAAATCCTTCAGTGGTAAAAGTGTTTGATCAAATCTATTTGAGTCTCTGTTATCTAAAAAAACATTACTAATAATCTCTTCGGAACTTAAGTCAATTAAAACATTCATGGCATAATCTGGTCTTAAATAAACTGCGTCATTAAACAAAGAGTCATGTATTTTCTTTTGTATCTGGATATCTAAGGATAGTTCAATATCGTTTCTATTTTTATTTATAAATTTTTCAATTAAAGATACCCCTTGATGTTCAATATTTGTATGACCGATCAAATTATTTGTTAATGAACTGTATGGATATTTTCTAGTGAGGATTTTTTCAAACTTAATATAGGGGTCACCCTTATAAATTAATTCTAAAATATCCTTTTGTGGAACATCTCTTTTCAAATATTCTACTTTATTTCTTATATTTTTAACTGAGAAATTATAACTAGAGTATGCTAATGTTTTTTTATTTAAATCATAAATAGTCGGTAATATACTTATAGTAGTATCTCTTTTTCCAAATTGAGACTTATTCGTTTCATTATCTAAACTTAAAATAATTAGTCGAACAAAAATAACAATAAATAGAAATAAAATACTTAAAATAAAGAAGTTGTAATAATTTTTTGTTTTAGAGAGTAATTTGTAGTCTGTCTCATTACTCAGATTGAACATAATTGACCTTTATTATAGTAAAGTCATCAAATTCATTTCTATTAAACTTAATGATTTTATTATTTTCAAAAATTTCTGAATTATTTAGATCATTAATTTTAAGCTTATTTATTTGTTTAGTAAGAAGTATTTCTTTTTTTATGAAAATTTGAAGCTCTTTATTGTAATTTTTTTTTAGATAAGACAAATCATTTTCTATAATCTTGGTCTGATTTTTAAAGCTTAAAAATAATATTATGAAAATAAATATCATAAAAAATTTTGAAATATATTTAATCAATGTGTAAATCTCCCAACTCTTAATTTTGCAGATCTTGACCTATTGTTTTGAATAATTTCAGATTTTGATGCTATTAAAGGTTTTTTTGTTAATACATCAAAACCCCAGTTTTTATTATTTTGAAATTTATTATTTTTTTTTACTTTGTTTTCTTTAAAAAAGTTTTTTACTATTCTATCTTCCAGGCTATGAAAAGAAATTATTGCTAAATAGCCGTCTATTTGAATATAATTATGTACCTTTTTTAAAAAAGTTATTAGATTTTCTAATTCATTATTTGTCTCAATTCTCAATGCTTGAAAAGCTTGAGTTGCAAAGTGTATTTTTTTTGACCTAAAATGCACACCACTGTTTCTTAAAATTTCAATAAATTCAAAATTAGTTTTAATTTTTTTAATAGATCTTTGTTGGACAATATATTTGGATAACTTTTTAGCTTGATTAATTTCCCCATACAAATGAAATATCCGATAAAGTTCTTCTTCTTTGTAAAAATTAACTATTTTGTATGCATCTAAATTACTGCAAAGGTAGTTCATATTCAAATCTGAGTTTACTTTAAAAGATAAACCAATATTGTCATTTTCTAATTGATTAGATGAAAAACCTAGGTCGAGTAAAATAAAATTAAATTTTTTAAACTTAAGTTTTAATAAATCAATGTCTTTAAAATTTGATTTATGAAAATATATATTAGGAAAGATTTTTTTTAGTTTTTCAGCTATCATTAGTGCGTTATTATCTTGATCAATTGCTGTAACATAATGCCCTTTTTCTAAAAATTTTTTAGAATGACCTCCACCCCCAAAAGTACAATCTAAGATTGACAAATTTTTTTTTTCATCAATAAATGATAAAATTTCATTGGTCATTATTGGAATGTGATTATCTAGTATCATTTAAATTTTGCTCTTGAGATTTTTTTATGGTTTTCTCCTAATTTTTTTTCCCAAATTTCAAAATGATTTCCCTTACCAATAAATATAATTTCTTTTGATAATTTAGAAAATTTTTGCAAATGTTCTTTTACAGTAAATCGACCATCTTTATCTATATTTATTTCTTCTAAATCGGAGAGTATTGCTGTTTTTACATGATCATTTTTTTTTGAAAAGAAATCTTTTTCGTCTAAACTTCTAATTATTGAAGTGATCTTTGATGATAAATGTATTTCTAAACACTCATACTTTAAACTTTTAAATATAAAAGTTTTTTCATCAGAATTACTTATTGTTGATCTAAAAGCTGAAGGTATTGCAACTCTATTTTTGGAGTCGATAATTCCATAAAAAGAGGATAAAAACATATTCATGGTATTTTATGGGATTATATGGGATTTTTAGGGAATAGT
Organism: uncultured Alphaproteobacteria bacterium; assembly: GCA_902575065.1. Taxonomy (GTDB): domain Bacteria; phylum Pseudomonadota; class Alphaproteobacteria; order HIMB59; family HIMB59; genus HIMB59. The sequence continues at coordinate 1,813 of CACGPU010000020.1, read as the reverse complement.
AAATAGTTATGGGTAGCTATAAGCTGAGTTCTGTATTTTAAAAATTGCAGTCATTTATCTAGATTAACTATTACTAGTTAATTCTAGCGATCAACCCAGGCCAACTGTAGAAAAAGTTTTAGCCTCTATTTGATCTTACTCGTGATAGGGTTTGCATATTGCGATACTTTTTATGTATCCGGTGAGCTCTTACCTCACCATTTCACCCTTACCTAACGGCGGTTTATTTCTGCTGCACTTTCCCTAAGGTTGCCCTCGACGGATGTTATCCGTTATCACTTTCTACGTGAGCTCAGACTTTCCTCTTTGTTAAACAAAGCGACTGCACACTACCCAAGCCTATATTACATAAAATTAGTGAAATAATAAATTATAAAAATCCTTCAAAAAAATTTTAGATATAGATGGTGTGATTTTTAGATAGTTCATTGATCTTTTAACGGCCATTATACAATATTTTTTATGCCTATTAATGTAAGTCTTATGGAATCCGTATATGTATAGCATATCCTCTATGTTATAGTTTTCTTTAGATTTTTTGTTATTTTTAAATCTATTAATTTTAATTTGTTTTAGCAAAAATTTCTCACCAGGATCTTTTTTTCTATTTGGTGCAACATCAGAATGAAATAGAATATTTTTATCTAAAATATAAAAATCTTTTTTTAAAAACTTTATTAATTTATTTAAAGATGAGTATTGCATGCTCGTAAATGATGTGTAGCCAAACTCATGGCCTTTATTTTCAAGTTCAATTCCAATTGAATGATCATTTATATTTGTGTTTCTCTTCCATTTAGATTGACCTGCATGCCAAGCTTTATATTTTGGGCATAATAAATTGAATATAATTCCATCCCGAGATATAAGATAATGAACACTAACATTTGAGGAATTTGCAGATAGTTTTTTATAAGCTAATTTAAGATTTTTCATCCCTGTATAGTGGATAACAATATATTTAACTATTTTATTTTTTTTTCTGAAGCTATAATTCATTCGTGAATAAGTTGATTCTTACACTCCTGTTAATTTTTATAATTTCCTGTTCGTCTAATTTTAAAGAGGATTATGATAATGATAAAAATCTCTATGAAAACAATATATTAGAGGACTACGAGCTTTTTAATTTAGCTAATAAATATATTGAAACTGAAAAACTTGATTTAGCCTTAATTGAATTAGATAAAATTGAAGTACTTTTTCCAAGTGGGGAATACGCCAAAAAAGCCATGCTTGTAAGTGCATATATTTATTTTCTCAAAAAAGATTACGAAAAAACTAGAGCTATTGCAGAGAGTTACAAGACTTATTTTCCTGGTAGTCGAGATATTGTTTATGCAAATTATCTAGAAGCAATGACATATTACGCTGTAATAAAAAAATCTGATTATACTCAAGACAATTCTAAAATAGCATTAGAAAAATTCAATTTCATTTTAAATGCCTATCCAAATAATAAGTATGAAATAGACATAATAACTAAAATAGATATTATAAATAATAATTTAGCTGAAAATAAATTAAGTATTGCAAAATTTTACTACGATAGAGGAAATGTTAATGCCTCATTAGTATATTTAAATGAAATATATATAGACCATAGCTCAAGTTACTCAATAGAAGAAACATTATTTTTGTTAACTAAAATACACCTTTCTATAGATGAATATGAATTAGCTAAAAAATATGCATCTATCTTAGCTTATAATTTTCCAGAGAGTGATTGGTACAGAAAATCATATAATATTTTGAATAATTTAGAGGATGTAGCAAATGATAAAAAATGGTTTCAAAGATATAATCCAATTAA
>CACGPU010000019.1 GCA_902575065.1 uncultured Alphaproteobacteria bacterium | reverse complement strand
TAGCATTTATTTTACAACAGGGTTATTAAATGTAGTAGAAAATGAAGATACTTTAAAAGCTATATATTTACATGAATATGGTCATTTAATAAAAAATCATTTTCAAGCTAAACAATTTAAAACTCAACAATCTATTAATAAGAAAGTATTTTTAAATCTATTTTCAATTGGATTGGCTGTAGTTTCTGGAAATACTGATATAGGCCTTGGAGCGAGTATTACTTTAAATACTAATCTTGTAAATGAACTATCTAAACATTCTATTAATTTCGAAATAGAAGCAGATAATTTTATGGCTAATGAAATAAGGAAAAATAAAATAAATGTAGATGAATTAAAATTATTTTTAAATAAAATATCTAATAATACTAATTACTATTTCGTAACACACCCCAGAAGTATTGATAGAATAAATAATTTAAAAGAATTTAATTTTAAAAAATCTAAAAACTCAGAAAAATTTAATTGGATCAAATCAAAATATTCAAAAAATTCAAATATTACAATCTATAATAATTTTTTTATTAATCTTGAAAGAGGCAACTATGACCATGATAAAAAAATAGACAAAATAAATAAGTATTTAATTCAGTACGAGGCTTTCAAGAGAGGTTTTTTTATAGAAGATTGGCATGCTAATTTTGAAAAGATGTTAGAAATTAATACTAATTCTTATCTTAAGATAGAGTACATTAATTATATATTAGATAATAATATATTTAATAAATTTTATATTATTGAAAAATTAAAATTTAATGAGGATATTATGGAAGAATTTTTTTATTATTTTATGTATGGTAAGTATTACAATAAGGTAGGTAACTTTAGTCTTTCATATTTTTATTTTTGTCAGTTTTATAAAAGTATAAATTCTGAAAAGAAAGCCAACTTTTATTGTGAAAAATATGATATTAAAGATATTCCAACCTTAGATAAAACCTATGCCTTATTTAAATAGAGAACAAATACTAGAACTTATTAAGAATAAATCTATTTACTCTGATAATTCATTTAAAAAAAATCAAATACAACCCGCATCACTTGATTTAACACTATCTGATAAATGTTATAGAATAAAGGCATCTTTTATACCGAATAAAATAAAGATATCTAATGTCATAAAAGAACTATCTCTGACAAAAATTGATTTAAATCAAAATACTCTTTTAGAAAAAAATTGTATTTATTTATGTGAATTAAATGAGAAATTAAATTTACCATATGATACTATGGGCAAATCAAATCCTAAAAGCACTACAGGAAGATTAGATATATTTACAAGAGTAATAACTGAAAATGGAAAGGAGTATGATTACATAAATTACAATTATAAAGGTAAATTATTCTTAGAGATAATACCTCAATCTTTTAGCATTATCTTAAGGAAAAACACATCATTAAATCAAATAAGATTTTTTAAAGGCTCAAACATAGAAAATAAAGTTAAACAAATAAATATTTCTGTATCAATTAAAAGAAATCAAATTACAGCATATAAAGCTAAGAAGATTACATCAGCAATTGATTTAAATAAAATTAACTTTTATAAATTGGAGAGTTATTGGGAAAAAATCACAACTAAAGCTAACTATTTTATTATTGAAAGAGATGAGTTTTACATTCTACGATCAAAAGAATCTATTATTATAAAAAATGATCAAGCTGCTGAGCTTGAACCTTTTAAAGATAGTTTTGGTAATTTTAGAGTCCATTATGCTGGTTTTTTTGATCCTGGATTTGGCAATAATAAATTAGGGACTCCAGCTGTTCTCGAACTACGTGCATACGATACTCCTTTTATAATTAGAGATGGGCAGCTTGTAGGTCAACTTAATTATTATATAATTGATAAAATTAATAAAGAAAGTTATGGAGCTAAAATTAAATCAAACTACTTTAATCAGAATTTAAAATTAGCAAAACAATTCAAACAGTAAGTTGATATAAGAGTTTTATTTTAAATTCTATTAGGTATATTATATTTAATGTTAGATAAGAAAATTAATAATACAATAGACACCTTAATAAAAAAAATTAAAGATAATAATTTAGGGTCAATCAAATTATCGAATAAAGTCAATACTATTGAAATATCAAATAATACTATAAACAATAACCCCATTCAAAATAATCAAAATAATTTACCTGATAGCGAACAAAATATTAAGAATAAAACAAATGATAGTTTAATTAGCATTGATAGTCCTATGGTAGGAATTATATACCTGACTCCTAAACCAAGTTCTCCACCATTTGCTAAGAAAGGCCAAAAAGTTAAAAAAGGTGATACTATTTGTTTAATAGAGGCAATGAAAACTTTTAATGAAATTAAATCTGATAGAGATTGTACTATAAAAACTGTAATGGTTAAAAATGGAGAGGCTGTTGAATTTGGTCAACCTCTCTTTGAAATATTGTAATTGTTTAAAAAAATATTAGTAGCTAATAGAGGAGAAATTGCTGTTCGCATCATACGAGCTTGTAAAGAACTGAATATCAAAACAGTAGCTATTCATTCTAATGTTGATACTGAGGCGATGCATGTAAAACTCGCCGATGAAAGTATCTGTGTGGGAAGTGCTCTTCCTAATGGTAGTTATTTAAACATTCCAAGTATAATTAGTGCTATTGAGATAACAGGTGCTGACGCAGTCCATCCAGGTTATGGGTTTTTAAGTGAAAATGATAAATTTTGCAAAATATTAAGCTCACACAATGTCAAGTTCATTGGGCCGAGTTCTAAATCTATTTTAGAATTAGGTAATAAAAGTAATGCCTTAAATTTAGCTAATGATTTTGGATTACCTATTTTAGGAGATAAAAATTCAAAAAATATAAATAATACAAATGAGGCTCTTAAAAATGCTAATGAAATTGGCCTTCCTATTGTTATCAAAGCTGCATATGGCGGTGGTGGTAAAGGTATGAGAGTATTTAACAATAAAGGTGAAATAGATAAGTACTTTTCTCAACTAAAAGCAGAAGCTAAAAATTATTTTGGTGATGATACTATGTATGCTGAAAAATTTTTAACAAATGCTAAACATATCGAATTTCAAATAATTTCAGATCCTGTAAATAATTATGCTGAAATAATTGGACAAAGAGACTGTTCTATTCAACGTAAAAATCAAAAGATTATTGAGGAAATACCATCTAATTTTGTAAAAATAAATAATTTAGAAAAAATAGAAAAAAATATTAAACATTTACTCCTTAAAAATAAGTATGAAGGTTTAGGAACCTTGGAATTTTTATATCAGGACAATGAAGTATTTTTTATCGAGATGAATACAAGACTACAAGTTGAACATCCAGTTACTGAAGAAGCATATGATATTGATTTAGTCAAATATCAAATAATGGTTGCTGCCGGATATAAAGTTGATTTAAAGAATTTAATAAAAAGAAATCACTCTATTGAATGCAGGATAAATGCAGAAAACTCGAAAAATTTTTCTCCAAGCCCAGGAACAGTAAACTTTATTAATATACCAGGAGGAAGAGGAGTAAGAATCGATACTGCCCTATATACAAATTATAAAGTTAATCCCCACTATGACAGTCTAGTACTAAAAATTGTGTCAAAAGGTAAAGATAGAAATGAAGCAATTTCAATAATGAAAAGATCTTTAGATGAAATTATTATAGATGGTATAGATACAAATATTGGATTACACAAGTGGATTTTAAATCAAAAAGATTTTAAAGATGGTATTTATAATACAAATTGGTTAGAAAATAATATTTCTAAATTTAATTAACAATCAGTTAGTGAGATTTCATATATCTTATTAGAATATAAATTTAATTCATCAGTATATTTAAAAAACCAACCAATAAATATATTATCATTTTGAGAAATCTTTATTAAAGCAGCAGTATCAAGATATTTATCAAACACAATATTGTTGCAGGATATTAATTCAAAAGATAAATTTCTAAATTGGTAACTTTTTGAAAATTCGAGTTCATATTTTGAAGATGAGGATTTATCTAAAATTAGCAGTTTTGTATTATCAATCTCAGTTGCAAGTGTTTGATTAAAAAAAATACTAATCAAAAATAAAATTATTAATAATCTCTTCCAAAGATACTGCATCAATATTATTAACTGAGTAGTCATTGTTTTTAAGTAAATCCTCACTATTTCCTAATTGAATTTCTATATACGAAGATCCAATAAATCCATTATTTGATATTTTAAAGACTGAGTCATCTGGAATCTCAATACTTGTGTCAACAGATGATGTGATTATAGCCATGTAAGTTTCTTGATCTAATTTAATATTTACAACCTCACCGACTTTGACACCGTTAATTTTAACATCATTACCAATATTCGTGTTTCCAATATCAAAGAAACTAGAATTAATTTGAAAAGTCTCTATCTTGTTAAACAGATTAGTTTTAGAAGAAAAATAAAAAATACTAGTTATTGAAATAATTAATATTAATAATCCAAGCACAAATTCTGTATTTATTTTATTCATTTAGATCATTTAAATATCTGAGGAACATATCAACTGAATATGAGTCTTGTGTTTGGTTAAACACATATTGCTCATTTGATTTATTTAAAAAATCACCAAAACCTGGTTCAATAGATATTGTTTTTTTTCCAAAAATACCATCACTTTTGATTTTTAATATTGAATCTTCAGGGATGTTATACTCTCTTTCAACATAACCATTAACAATAACACCATCAGTTGATAATGTTATTTTACTAATACCTCCTATCTTTATACCTGATATTTGAACATCACTATTATTGTTTATACCTTCAATATAATTGAACGTAGCAACAAAAGGTATAGTGTTTTTATAATTAGTATTTGTAAATAGAAAATAAGAAGTAATTAAAACAAAAATAAATGTAAGTCCAATTTTTAAATGATATCCAGAGTCGAAAGAGTCTATTTCTTTAATTATTTTGGTTGCCAACTATCATAACCTTTATCGTTTGTATCTTTATGTTTTACTGAATGCTTTTGAACTCTTCTTTTTACCAAACTTTCTTGATTACTTTCCTCAGTTTCAAAACTAAAAATTTCATCAGAAGTATTGTGCAACCAATTATGAAATTGTGTTGGTAGTGAGTCAGGTCCAAAACCAGGTGCATAAACTACCCATCTTTTAGAGGAATTGTTTTTGTCATGGTAATATTTATTACCTAGCGAATCTTGATGAACAAGATTACCATTAAAAAAAGAATATAATTTAAAACCAAGGGACATACACTATTATAGCAAATTAATAAGATGATGAGAATAATACTTATTACACTTATTTTAACAGTCAATTTATCACATCCCTTATCAGCCAAAATTGCAAGTGTAATAGGTAATCCAATATCACAAGAAATATATTTTGAGGTTAATAAGGATACAAAAAATTATCCAGCGTCACTTACTAAAATTATGACTCTTTACATTTTATTTGACGAACTAAAGTTAAAAAATATCAACATAAATGATCGTGTTTACTTTTCTAAGCATGCAACTTATCAACAACCTTCTAAATTAGGCATAGCAGAGAAGAATTTCATCACTGTAGATCAATTGATTGACTCATTAATAATCAAATCTGCGAATGATGCAGCTGTAGCGATAGCTGAAAAAATATCTGGCACTGAAAAAAAATTTATAGTTAAAATGAATAATTATGCAAAAAAATTAAATTTAAGAAATACTAATTTTGCAAATCCTCATGGTCTACCCAATAGAGCCAATTTATCAACTGCCTATGATATATTTAAATTGAGCTCTAGAATAATTATAGATTTTCCTGAACACTTACATCGATTTAAAAAAACAAAAGTTAAAATTAAAGATAAAAATTATACAACTCATAATACATTAT
>CACGPU010000018.1 GCA_902575065.1 uncultured Alphaproteobacteria bacterium | reverse complement strand
AAATTGTAGCTTTATAGCTTTTCTTATTGTTATAGAGTTTAGCACCTGGTTTTAAATGTCCATTGTCAATTAAACTTGCAAAGGGTATTTTTTGCGTTGGTTTATCTTTTTCATTAATCTCTAATAAATCATTTTTTAAAGATTTAATTTTTTTTAATCTTTTAATAGCTAAATTGAAATAACCTTCATCTTTTTCAAAACCTATGTAATTTCTACCCAAATATTTTGCTTCAGCACAGAAACTTGCTGTGCCTGCAAAAGGCTCTAGTACTAGATCTCCCTGTATCGATGACTGAATAATAATTTTTTTCATCAAAGCTAATGGTTTTTGAGTTGGGTGAGCTGTTTGGTTTTTATTGTTTTTCAGCCTTTCTTTACCTGAACAAATCGGAAAGTTCCAAATACTTCTCTCTTGTCTGTCTTCATTTGCAACCTTTAAAGTATGATAATTAAATTGATACTTAGATTTAGGTTTTTTTGAACACCAAATAAGAGTTTCATGTGCATTAGTAAGTCTTGTTGCCCTAAAATTTGGTAATGGGTTAGATTTAGCCCAAATCACATCATTTAAAATCCAAAAGTTTAAATCTTGGAGAATTTTTCCAATTCTAAAAATATTGTGATATGAACCAATAATCCATAACCCCCCATCAGTTTTAAGAACTCTTTTACACTCAGCTAAATAAGAAAAGGTAAAATTATCATAACTCGAGTAACTATCAAATTTGTCCCAATCCTGATTGACACCATTGACAATGGAATGATTTGGTCTTGTTAAGACTTTGTTTAATTGTAAATTATAAGGAGGGTCTAAGAAAATTAAATCAATTGTCTGATCTTCAATCTTAGCCAATAGATCAAGACAATCACCTAAATATAGGTTATTTGATTTCAACACACATGAATCTTAATATTTATAAAGAATCTTGTGTAAAAAAAACTTACTCTACTGTTGATAACTAAGTAGATAACTTTTTGATAAGTTTACTTATAGGTTGATAAGTGGTCCTGTGATATTTGCTGACCCCATGTGAATTAATAGCGCTTAAGTGAGACTTTGTACCGTACCCAGCATTTTTATTCCATTGATAATTACCATCTAATGAGTGGAGTTTCAGAAGTAATTTGTCTCTGAAGACTTTTGCTATAATTGAAGCTGCTGACACCTGATTAATTTTATCATCTGCTTTAATTAAAGACTTCACCTTATAACCTTTCATTTCGCTTGGAATAAATTTTCCATCTATGATGATCGTATCTGACTTTTTTGACAACAAAATTATCGATTGTTTCATGCTTTGCAAAACTACATTGTGAATATTAAATCTTTCAATAAATTTTTTTTTTCCAAAAATAATTTGATAATTATATTCGAAACCTTTATTTAATCTGAAATATTCATATATTTCCTCTCTTTTTTTTTTATTTATTTTTTTTGAATCAGAGACACTAAATGGAAGTTTATCAAATAAGGAATTTTGTGATCTAAAAGCACAAATTATTGCACTTCCAACAAGAGACCCTCTGCCAACCTCGTCGACTCCAACAACATATTCACTCATCAAGTCTAGGTATTAGTTCGACAAAATTACATGGCTTGTGTCTTATGTCTAATTGATGAAAAAGAATATCATTCCAAGCATCTCTTACAGCAGAAGTAGATCCAGGTAAACAAAAGATGTAAGTTTGATTTAATAAAAATGCACTCGCTCGAGATTGTATAGTTGAGGTTCCAATTTTTTTATAGCTTAATTGTCTAAACAATTCTCCAAATCCTGGAATTTCAACTTGAGATATTTTTTTTAAGGCATCAATAGTATTATCTCTTCCCGTCAGACCAGTCCCACCTGAAGTGATTATTACATCGTGTTCGACAGATGCTGTTAATTTCTGAATAATAGGAATAAAGAGTTTAGGTTCATCTTCAATAATCTGATAATGAGAAACAGAATGTCCTTTTTTTTGTATAAGTTCTTTTAATGTATTACCTGATTTATCATCACTTTCTTTTCTTGTATCCGACAAAGTGATTACAGCAATATTTATTTGTTTAAATGTTATTTTTTCATCAATCATTAATCAAGATAGTATTAGTGGCTATGAGTTCATCAGCATAATTGAATGAATTATGATTTATTAATTCATAAATAACAAGATTAGTTAGAACTCTCTCAACAAACATTCTTGTTTCTCTTGATGGTATAGACTCAATTAAAAGAAAACTATCATCATTAAATGTAGTTTTTTTCATCCATTTTGAAAGATTTCCTGGCCCTGCATTATATGAGATTAAAGCCTTAAGCAAATCTCCATTGATATAATTTATAGATAATAAATTTTGAAGGTAGAGGCTACCTGTTTCAACATTAATTTCGGGATCATATAATATTCTCGGATTAGACTTAAATTTATGTTTTTTATTTACCATACGAGCAGTTGATGGAAGAATTTGCATCAATCCATATGCACTTTTACCACTTTTTGCAAAAGCACTAAACTGCGACTCTTGTCTAATCATGCTAATAATAATAGTTGGGTCAATATTATTGAAATTATAATCTTGGATCCATTTTGGTGTTGGATATAAAAAATCTATCGGGGCGTCATCTTTAAACAAGTATTTTGCTGTTTTAATTTGCAAGGAACTCAGATCATTTTTAATAGAAAAATTTAGGATTAGTCTTTTAAATCTTTCATTTGTAATGTTTTGAAGTCTATTTAATTCTATCTCTGCAATTGGAAGTTCATCGATTTCAATTAAGGCCTGAATTCTCTCACCTAATTTGGTATTTAAAAATGACTCAAGATCTGAGCTCATTAATGAGGTATTAAATTCAAAGTCTTGAATCGTTTTATCTAAAATTCTACAAGATAAAATTGAGTATATATTAAAACTTGGTTTGCAAGATTTATTTAGAGCTTCTAAAGATGCTTTGAAAGTAATTTCATCATTAGCGTCTTTTGTTGATGATAAAAATGACCAATAAGCACCAGCATCCCTTAACCATTTGTTATCTGAAATTTTTGAGAGTATTAAAAATTGTCTCGAGGCTTTTTGGTATTTCCCTTTTCTATAATATGAGAGACCTTTAATCCATAAGCCCTCATCGTATGGTTGACTCAAGAAAGCTTCATCATTTAAAACATTGATCGACTTATCATCTAAATCTGCAAGGTAGTAGCCATTGGCAATTTTGGAAAGTAGAAAAGATTTTTCTTTTTGATTAAAATATTTTATGTGGTGGTTTAAATACTCTAATGCTCCAGTAGGCCATCCTCTTCCAACTCTTGATCTTACAGTATTATAAATACTAATTTTTTTTGAGTAATTTTTATTTGAAAATATTTTATTTGATTTAGTGGAGACAGTTTCTTGTGACTTATCTTTTTGAAAGATCTCATCAAAAAGCGGGTATGAATTTTTTTTTGGTTTTTTTGCCCCATCCGGCATTCTTCTTACTCCCAATTTATAAATCCTTCTAGCCTCGTAATGATCACTATATTCACTCAACCAATCTCGGAGCTCTAAAAAACTAGAGCGATGTGCTGTTGGATGAAGAAGTTTTAAAGCTTGTACATGACCCAAAAGAATTAAATCATCTAGTTTTGCTATATCTTTATCACCTTTATCAAAATTTCCATTTCTGTAATCATTAAAAATACTTTTATAAAGGTCAATGTCTTCAGAGCTAAGGGCGAAGACACTCTGTGAGTAAAAAAACGTTACAATTAATAAAACGATAATTCTCATTCTATCCACCAAGCTGTTTTTTAATTTCCTTTAAATCTTCCCAAGCATCTTTCTTAAGTTCTGGGTTGTTTATTAATAAAGATGGCTCATAAAGCACACGGCATTTTTTGGGTACTACGTCATTCGGGGTGTTGAAATCAAACCACTTTCCACGAAGAGACATGGAAGACAAGTCTGCAGCCAACAACATTTTGATGCAATAATTTGACATAATTATTAAATATTTTGGGTTAATCAATTCAATCAACCGATAATTGATAAGTTGTAAAATTGAATTCATTTTGTGGTCATTATCAAACTCACTGAGTCCCCTTGGTATATAAGACACTAAGCTTATTTGTTTCCTATCTAATTTTATGGAGGAAAGCATTTTATCGAATAACTCACCATTTGCTTTGTCTATTATCTTTTCATCAGTAATATCGCATTTACCGTAAAAAAATAAAATCTTCGAATTTTTATCACCTTCTACTAAATTGATTGGTTGATTAATATTGAACTTTATTAATTCATTTTTTAAAAAATCCTCTATTTGATCAATACTGGTGGCTTTGCTTGGACTATTGATAATATCTCTATTTATTTGGTTATCGGAGTCATTTTGAGATTTTTTTACTTGAAATTCCTCCAGATTCATCAATTCCAAAAGAATATTTTTTTGGTAGTCTTGGTTATTCATGATTAAAAAATTATCTTTTAATTTATATTTTATATGTTTTTTTGGATTTATTGTATATGCATATGGGTCTCAATTAAAAAATACTTTCGAAAATCAACTTCTAAGTTCAATTTATTCTGAATACAATAATGATTATTTAATTTGGGAAAAATTACCAGCTTATGATTTTTCAAATGACCACACTTCAACCTTACTAAGCAATATTATTATAGGGAATTATACTTTTGATAATATTAGTGAAATTGAAAGTGGATTTATTCATGAAATTATTCTTTTTCTCAAGAATCTAGGTGATGACAAATGCTTAAATATTCCTGACAAAAAACAAATTTATATTTTTGAAGAGGCTATACTAAAAAGCATAAATTTTTGGATGAATTATTGTAATAAAAACAATGTTCAAAATAATTTAGAAAATTTGAATGAAATTGATAGTCGCTTTACAAATTTAAGATACATCAATACTATTTATTACTATCATCACCAAAAAGACCTCAACAGTTTAAAAAAAATTAATGAAGAAGTAACATCAAATATAGAAACACTCTCTATTTTTAATTCTAAAGAATTAAATGTAATGGACAGTATTTTCAATTATCATAACATCAATTTTCCACTGGCAGATTTTATTCAGTCATCAACTACTTTTAATAATTTGTCTATAGAATTAGATCAAAATTACGTAGTTAAGGATTATGAAGACATAATATATCTTCAACTATTTCAAACTAGCACTTATTATTTTTATGCGCGTGAGTATAAAAAAGCACTTGCTTTATTATCTTATTTAATCGAAATAAATCCAGATAATAGGGATTATTATCTTTATAAAAAAATTTCGTTTTTAGCAGAATTAAATCCAAGTAAAGAAATACTAAAATTAATTAAAAATTTTAACCCAACTGACAAAAATTTTAATTTTTTTAAAAACTACCTTTATATCTCAAAATCATTTGAATTAGACACTGATATGAGTGACTTAGTGTATTTTATAAATAATAGCGATCATCAAACTGATTGGATAAATCTAGAGTTATCATTTCTTGTTGCGATGGAAATGTATTTTTTAAATGATAATAGTGGTGCTTTAGATTTTATAAACGAGTGTTGCATGAGTATTTTAGAGAATTCTGATGATGCAATTCATCTTTTTAAATATGGTATTTTGTTAGAGAGAAATAATGAAATAAAAAAAGCTGAAGAAATTATCCAAAAAAGTATTGATATATCTAAAAGTTCATATCCTTACATATTAAATTATCTTGCATATTTATGGGTTGAGAATGATAGAAAATTAGATCTTGCAGAAAGTATGCTTCAAAAGGCAGTAAAAGACTCAAATTATAATGATGGGGCTATACTTGATAGTTTGGGATGGCTTTATTTTAAGAAAGATAAATTAGATTTGGCAGAAAAATGGATTTATGATGCTTATCAACTTGAACCCTCAGAGCCAGAAATAATAGATCATTTATCTCAAATATATTATGAATTAGGCAGATACAAAGAATCAAAATTTTTAGATAATAAAATTATACTATTTCATAAAGATTATTTTAAATACGAGGAAGTTTTAAGCAGAAATGAAAATAAGTAAATTAACAAGCTATGCTAAAATAAATCTTGATTTAAAAATTAAATATTATGACAAAATTATCAAAAAACATAAGATTTCTTCTAAAGTCGTT
>CACGPU010000017.1 GCA_902575065.1 uncultured Alphaproteobacteria bacterium | reverse complement strand
TATCAAAGCAGTTAGTTTTTTTGAAATCCTTCATAACATCGTATTATCTAAAAAAACTAAATTTTGATATTAACACTGTTCCAGTCCTAGATTTACCAATTAAAAATACAATCTTAATGATTAAAAAAAGAACTTTTGGACCAAATATTAATGTCAATATAATTTTGCAGAAAATATTAATAGATAATTTAAGTTACTTTGGACTAATTCCAATAATGAAACATATCCCGGGTCATGGTGTAACAAATAAAGACTCACATTTAACCTTGCCAATAACAAAATTAAGTAAATCTTCTCTTCAAGACCACATTAAAATATTTAAATATTTTAATAAAATACCTTTAGCAATGACTGCACATATTAAATATCTGTCGTGGGATAAAAATAACATCGCTACTTTTTCAAGTTATATTATTGATAATATCATTAGAAAAAAAATTGGGTTCAAAGGTTTAATTATATCTGATGATCTAGAAATGAATGCTAATATTTATAATATAAAGGATGCTATTAAGTTAGCTAACTTATCTAAATTGGATGTTATTTTAGATTGTAGCTCTGATTTGGATAAATATAGTGAAATTGTAAATTCGTTTAATGTTTCAAATAATTATATAAATGTTTATAAATCCAATAAACTTCAGCAATATAAGAAAAAATTAGACTTTAAATCTATTAATATTAATCACTATCATGAATTGTATAATCAATTGTTAAAAATTAATGGATTCTAACCTAAATATAGATATTAAAGACTACAATGGACCTTTAGATGTTCTTTTAGAACTTGTTCATAAAAATAAATTTGATTTAAAAAATCTACCAATACTTAGTCTTTGTAACCAATATATTGCTTTTATTGTAGATTTAAAAAAGGTTAGCATAGAGATAGCATCAGAATATTTACTAATGGCTGCTATCATGGTTTTTTTAAAATCCAAATACCTTGTAAATAAAGACAAAGAAGAGGATGTTAAAAAAGTAACAAGATTTCTTACAAATCGATTAACGATATTAGAACTTGTAAATAAAAATAGTATTCAGTTATTCGAGCTTCCTAAATTCAAACAGGAATTCTTTCCAAATACACAAAAACATAAATTAAAAATTGAAAAAAACTTTGTAATTAAAGACAAGCTCATTGATCTTTTAAAAGCTTATGCAAATATTCATAAAAGAAATCAACAATATACTTTAAAGTTTAGCTCTACTAAATTATTTACGATCAAGGATGGTCAAAACGTAATTTCTAAGGAAATTCTATCTAACCAAGATTGGTTCACATTGAAGAGTTTACTACCTGATAATTTAAAATCGGATATTTTGAATAAATCATTTTTTTCTAGCACATTTAATGCCAGCCTTCACATGGCAAAAGAAGATAAAAATGAAGAAAAAAAAATAGTAATTAAGCAATCTTTGCCATTTTCTGATATATATTTAAAAAAAGATGAGTGAAACTTCACAAAAAATTGAAGCTTTAATATTTGCATCAAGTAAGCCAGTTTCAGAAAATGAAATTAAAAAGAGACTGGATATTCATGAGGATATTTCTGAAGTCATGTCTAATTTAGAGACTGCTTATCAACATAGAGGTATAAATTTAAAAAAAATATCAAATAAATGGATTTTCTTAACAAACACAGAAGTCAGTGAGATTTTTCATGAAAAAAAAGAAATACAAAAAAGACTTTCAAAACAAGCAATAGAGACATTAGCAATAGTTGTTTATCATCAACCTATAACAAAATCAGAAATCGAAAGTATTAGAGGTGTTGTTATAGGGCAGGGAATATTTGATCAATTAATGGAGTTTGGCTGGATAGCACCAGGAGGTCGAAAAGAAGTCCCAGGTAGACCTATTCTATGGGGCACTACTGAGGACTTTCTTTTACATTTTGGTTTAGGCACCCTAGATAATCTTCCTGGTATAGAGGAAATGAAAAACTCTGGAATATTGGATGAAAATTTTGCTTCAATGAATATCCAAGAGGTTTCAGATGACCTAAATAAGGATGAAGCCTTCATAGATGATGACGATCAAGCAGAAACTCTTGATGAGTTCTCAAAAAGCCAATTGACTCAAAATAATGATACTTGATGTAAAAGATCTTCACCACTCTTTCGGTGAGGTGAATGCTATAAATAAACTAAGTTTTTCAATTGAGCACAATTCGATTGTTTCTATTTTGGGTCCCTCCGGCTGCGGAAAAACTACTTTAATTCGATTAATAGCTGGTTTGGAAGAAATTCAAAAGGGACAAATATCTTTTGAGGGTAAATTAGTTGCAAACGAAAAATTTAATACTCCCCCTGAGCAAAGATCAATCTCTTACGTTTTCCAAGACTTTGCATTATTCCCTCACATGAATGTAAAAGAAAATATTAGTTTTGCAGCAAACTCTAAAGTGAATAAAAAACAGTTGATCGATCAAGTTATACAATTAGCAAAAGTTGAAAATTTTCTTGATAAATTTCCGCATGCTCTCAGTGGAGGAGAGCAGCAAAGAGTAGCATTAGCAAGGTCAATAGCTGTTCAACCACGACTATTACTTTTAGATGAACCTTTTTCTGATTTAGATACTAATTTAAAAAAGGAAATTATTGATGACACGCTTCACTTAATAAATAGCTTGGACTCCTCTGCTATTGTTGTAACACACAATGCCGAAGAAGCTATGTTTCTCAGCAATATCATTGTTGTTATGGAAAATGGAAAAATAGTTCAGATAGGAAAACCTCGTGAAATCTACTTTAATCCTTCTAATGTTTATGTTGCCTCTTTGTTTGGAGAGGTTAATATTTTT
The DNA here is from genome assembly GCA_902575065.1 of uncultured Alphaproteobacteria bacterium. GTDB lineage: Bacteria > Pseudomonadota > Alphaproteobacteria > HIMB59 > HIMB59 > HIMB59. The sequence continues at coordinate 8,189 of CACGPU010000017.1, read as the reverse complement.
CAGACGAAAGTTCTAAATAATAAATGCGAAACCCCTTTAGGCTTACTAGATACAAAAAACTTTAAAGATAACCAACAAGTTAATGTAGTAGTTAGACCTGAGGCTATTAAATTGAATGTTGAAAAATCTCCTTTGACAAGTCCTAACTCTGGAGTTGTAGTTGACTCTAAATTTTTAGGAAATAGTGCTATAATTCATATGACAGTTAATGATAGAAATAATATTAAACATCACATTCATAGCAAATTGATTGGAGAATTTTTGCCTGCTCCTGCAAGTTCAGTATCTTTTTCTTTAGATCTTAATCACGTATTCATTTTCCCTAGATAAGATATCAATAATATAGTAAAGTATTTTAATGGGTGCTTTTAGCATATGGCATTGGATAATTGTTTTAATTATTGTTCTTTTATTGTTTGGTAAAGGAAAAATACCCACTTTGATGGCAGATATGGCAAAAGGTATTAAGTCATTCAAGAGCAATATGGCCGAGGATGATAAACCAACTAATCCAGATAAAGACGATCAAGACAATCAAAATAAGGACCAGTAATGTTTTCTTTAGGTTGGATGGAGATATCCATCATCCTAATTATTACAGTAATAGTTGTAGGCCCCAAAGAAATTCCAACTGTTATTAAATTTTTAAAAAGTATAACTTCAGGTTTGGGAAAACTCTCTAGAGAATTTAAATCAACTGTAAATGAGATATCACACATAGAGGAAGTAAAAGATATCAAAAAGGAAATTTTAGACACTAAAGAGTCAATAGTAAAAGAGGGAAAAGAATTAGACGAATTTATCGAAAAAAGTAATGATCAAATTATGAAAAATGAAAATAATGACCGAAGCTGATAGCTCTATGAATTTCTTCGATCATATAAAAGAACTTAGACAAAAACTTTTATATGTCATTATTTTCTTTATTGTTGCATTTATAGTTTCTTTTTATTTTTCTCAATCAATATTTGAATTTCTTGCTAAACCTCTCACATCAATTTTGGGAGAAGATAATGGATTGATTTATACAGCCTTACAAGAGGCTTTTTTAACGAATGTTAAAGTAGCTTTTTTTACAGCAGCTTTTATTTCTTTCCCATTTTTATCAATACAGATTTGGTCTTTTGTTTCACCAGGATTACTTAAGAAAGAAAAACAAATTTCATTACCAACTTTAGTAGCTATCCCTTTTTTATTTATCCTAGGTGCAGCTGTTGTTTACTATGTTATATCACCGGTAGCATGGAAGTTTTTTTTAAGTTTTCAAACTTCTCAAGCAGACGGTATCAATATTACACTTCAAGCTAAAATGAATGAATATTTGTCCCTGATGATGACATTTATTTTTGCTTTTGGATTAGCTTTTCAATTACCGGTTATTTTGCTATTACTTGTGAAATTTGGCATTCTTACTATCGCTCAATTAGTTTCTTTTAGAAAATATGCAATTGTTTTATCATTTGTATTTGCTGCAATTGTAACACCACCTGATCCATTCTCACAAATTTCTCTAGCGTTACCGATAATAATTTTGTATGAAATATCTATTCTTGTTTCTAAATTTATGGCTAAGCGTCATAATAAAAAAGAATGAAAATATTATTAAAAGATAGTTATGCACGACATTAATTTTATAAGAGATAATCCAGATTTATTTGATGAATTGTTAAATAAGAGATTTATTGATCCAAAGTCTAATGAAATTATCTTACTTGATAAAAAAAAAAGAGATATATTAACTAAATCTCAAGAACTACGAGCAGAAAGAAAGAATTTATCATCTTCTTTTGCAAATCTTAATGACGGTGATAAAGCCGAATTACAAAAAAAAGTACAATTAATTAAAAATAAAATTGATGAATTAGAAAATGATATTTCAATAATAGATAAACAATTAAAAAACAATTTATCTAGTTTGCCAAACCTTCCACATAATGATGTACCTGTTGGAAAGGACGAAAATTCAAATAAATTGATTAAACAAGTTGGAAAAATTCCCTCTTTTAGTTTTACACCAAAGTCTCATTATGAACTTGGAGAAAACTTGGAAATGATTGATTTTGAGCAAGCTGGGAAAGTCTCAGGTACTAGGTTTGTGTATTTAAAGAAAAAAATTGCCCGATTAGAGAGAGCTATAGCTAATTTCATGTTGGATAAACACACAAATGAATTTGACTATATAGAAATTAATCCTCCTAATTTAGTTAGAGACGCTGCAGCTTATGGAACTGGACAATTGCCAAAATTTTCAGAAGATTTATTCAAAACTAACACAAAACATTGGTTAATACCAACAGCAGAGGTCCCTTTAACTAATTTAGTATTAGATACAATCGTATCTGATAAGAATTTGCCCTTGAGGTACACAGCTTGGACTCCATGCTATAGATCTGAAGCTGGAGCAGCTGGAAGAGATACAAGGGGAATGATAAGACAGCATCAATTTTCTAAGGTCGAATTAGTTAGCATAACTAAAGAGGATGAGTCGGAAAAAGAGCTAGAAAGAATGTTAAGTTGTGCAACTTCAATACTAGATGATTTAAAAATTCCTTACCAAGTAATTTTATTATCTTCTGGTGATATGGGTTTTTCTGCAGAAAAAACTTATGATATTGAAGTGTGGTTACCTGGTGAGGGAAAATATAGAGAAATATCTTCTTGTAGTAATTGTAATTCTTTTCAAGCTAGGAGAATGAATGCTCGTTACAAAGACTCAGATCAAAATAAATTTGTTCACACTTTAAATGGATCTGGTCTAGCAGTGGGGAGGACATTAATAGCAATTTTGGAAAACTATCAAAATGAGGATGGTAGTATTAGTATTCCACAGGTCCTGAAACCGTATATGGGTAATTTAGATAAAATCTCTAAATAATTATATTCTTACTAGAACAATAGAATTTAAAAAATTGGTAAGCAGACCTACCTGTTCTATTTCCTCTTGAAAAGATCCATTTGAGTGCACTATTTTCAATTTCATTATCAAATTCTACTTTATAAAATTTACAATAATTTTTAATTATTAAGATAAAGTCTTTCTTACTTAAGTTATGAAAACTAATCCATAATCCAAATCGATCAGATAAAGATAATTTTTCTTCAATCCCTTCATCTTGAGATATTGCAGATGATCTCTCATTATCTAACATATCTCTCTTCATTAGATGCCTTCTGTTACTTGTGACATATATTAGAAATTCGTAGTTTGAGTTGTAAAAAGACCCTTCAAGAAAAGATTTAAATTGAATATATCTTCTATCATTTTGTTCAAATGATAGATCGTCAATAAATATTATGATTTTTTTATCAAATTTATAATTTAAAAAAATATTTGGTAAATCTGATAAATCTTCACTATTAATTTCTAATGTTTCAAATTTATCATATTTATATGCATAATTTTTTAATATACCTCTTATAATACTACTTTTGCCACTTCCGCGCACACCCCATAAAAGACCATGATTAAACGCTAAACCTTCTAAAAAGTTTTTTGTATTTTCCTCTATTTTTTTTATTTGTTGATCAACACCGTACAAAAGCTTTAAATCAAGGACTTTATTGAATGGTATTTTATCTAAAGAACTTTTTGATCTATTCCAGCAGAGTAAATATTTATTTTTCAATTTTATGTTGACTTCATTGATGATTGTGAGATTTTAGTGCTTATTTTATTAATTTAAAGGATTTAAATCATGGAACAACTTGCAGGAATTTTACCACTTATATTAATTTTTGTCGTTTTCTACTTTTTACTAATTAGGCCCCAACAAAAGAAATTAAAAGATCACAAAAATATGATCGCAAATTTAAAAAAAGGTGATCGAGTCGTGACCCAAGGCGGAATTATAGGCAACATCCATTATGTAAATGATGATGGTACTCTTTCTGTAGAAATAGCAGATAACGTTCAAGTCAAAGTAGCTAAGGGTATGATAGCTGATATAGCAGCTAAATAGCTTAATAAACTAAATTAACATAATGATTATTTTTAAACAGTGGAGATTATGGGTATCTTTATTACTGTTAATAGGAAGCTATATCTTTATTAAACCTAATTTTGAAAGTCAAACATCTGATAGCAAAATTAATTTTGGATTAGATATTCAGGGAGGGTTTTCATATTTACTAGAATTGAATGAGGAGGAATATCTTAACAATCTTTTAGTTAAAACATCTCAATATATTGAAAATACTTATTCTATTTCATCTGATATAGATAATGGAGAAATTGTAATATCTAAAAACCAAAATTTAGATGCTCTTACAAATATTGTTATACAAAATTTAGGTTTAGAAATTAATGAAAAATCAGATAAGGAAAATAGTTATATTTTTTCTAAACAAAGTTTTAATAAATCATTGTCAGATATGACTTTAAATGCAGTAGAAATTGTAAGGTCAAGAGTTGATTTTCTTGGTAATAAAGAATTATCTATACAAAAAGTAGGATTAAATAAAATTTTATTAGAAATACCTGGTGATTTGGATAATAACGTCAAAGAAGTAATCTCTAAAACAGCTAAATTAACATTGCACCTAGAAAAAAATAATATAGTTGGTTCTAAGACTTTCATAAATGAAGAAACTGGTGAACAAGTAAGAGTTCAAGAAATTCCAAATATAACTGGTGACTTTATTCAAGATGCGTCACTTCAATATAATCAAAATGAACCAGTCGTTGCTTTTTCTTTTAATAAAGAAGGTTCAGATCTTTTTGCGAAAATGACTTCTGAAAATGTTGGTTCTAGATTTGCAATAGTTCTTGACGGTTCTTTAATTACTGCTCCTGTTATAAGAGAGTCAATTACTGGCGGTAGTGGTCAAATATCTGGAGGTTTTACAAATGAAACTGCTAATAATCTTGCAATCATTTTAAAGTCTGGATCTTTACCAACTCAAATAAAAATAATTCAAGAAAAACAAATAGGCCCGACTCTTGGACAAGAAGGCGTAGAGAAAGGAGTTTTAGCATCAATAATTGCTCTTATAGCTATTACTCTTTTTATGATTATTTATTATAAAATTTCAGGATTTTTTACAGTTATTACAATTATTAGTTGTCTGTCTTTACTTTTTGCAATGATGTCCTTATTAAACACAACATTAACTCTACCTGGTGTTATTGGAATAGTATTAACAATAGGAATGTGTGTAGATGCAAATGTTTTAATATTTGAAAGAATTCGAGAAAATTTTAAACATAATATCGAAGATCCTAAAAATCATGGTTTCAATTCTGCTTATGTAACTATTCTTGACTCTAATTTAACAACATTATTCGCAGCTATTTTTTTATTTGCTTTTGGTTTTGGGCCTATTAGAGGTTTCTCAATTTCATTAATTATTGGAATTATATCCTCTCTAATAGTTACTTACATAATATTAAAATTATTTATTAATATCACTTCAATAAAATACCTTGGACTTCAAAGATGATTAATTTTTACTCTTTTAAAAATAAATCTTATTTAGTCTCTCTTACTCTTATAATACTAACAATTATAATTATTTTTTTTAAAGGATTGAATTTAGGAATCGATTTTAAAGGTGGATTGAACTTTGAGGTAAAATCAAACTTAACAACTAATCAGCTTAATGAATACTTTGATTTTATAGACTCTGACAGAGAAGTCTTAATTAAAAGAGAGGTTGGCAGTGATGTTTTCAGTATCAGAATAGAGTCAGGTGATAATAATCCTGTTTTTATTGAAGAAATAAAAAATCTAATTGATCAAAACCCGGATATTGAAATATTACTCTCTGAGTATATAGAACCAACTTTTAGTGAAGAACTTATAAAAAATTCTATTTATGCTTTAGCATCTTCTTTGTTGGTAATAGCTGTTTATGTTTGGATAAGGTTTGATTGGCAGTTTGCAGTATCAGGTATATTCGCATTATTACATGACGTTTTTGTAGCTATAGGCTTTATGTCATTATTTAATATTGAATTTAATTTAACAATGATTGCAGCTTTGCTACTAATTGCAGGTTACAGCATAAACGATACTATAGTTCTATTTGATCGACTTAGAAGTTTAACTTCAAACGAGGAAAATAAAGATAATTTTGAAACTAATGTTAACAACTCAATTAAATTAAATCTTCGAAGAACTATATTGACAAGTTTCACAACTATATTGGCATTATTATGTCTAGTTTTTCTTGCACCTGTTAATTTAACTGAAATGCCAATAGTTTTTATTTTTGGGGTTTTGATTGGAACTTTTTCCTCTTTATTTCTTGTGCTTGGAATAGTGGGGGATTTAAATTATGAAGCAGTGCTTAAAGCAAGAGACTCTTGATATTTTCTTAAATAAATACCTGTTTGATTATTTTTATTCTTAATTAGATCCTTTGGTTTACCTTCAAATAAAATATTCCCACCTTTTTCTCCACCCTCAGGTCCTAAATCTATAATCCAATCACTCGTGTTAATAACATCTAAGTTGTGTTCTATTACAATTACAGTATTTCCGTAAGACACTAATTTATGAAGTATCTCTAAAAGTTTCTTTATATCATCAAAGTGAAGTCCAGTTGTAGGTTCGTCTAAAATATAAAGTGTTTTTCCAGTTTGACGTTTCGATAATTCTTTAGAAAGTTTAATCCTTTGAGCTTCTCCACCGGATAGTGTTGTTGCTGATTGACCAATAGAAATATACCCTAAACCAACATCTTTTAGTGTTTTAAGCTTTGAATATACTTGTGGATTATTAATAAAAAATTCTTCAGCATCATCTACTGTCATTGATAATATATCATTAATATTTTTTTTATTATATTGAATACTTAATGTTTCCTTATTATATCTTTTTCCGTTACAAACTTCACATTTAACATATACAGGTGCTAAAAAATGCATTTCAATTTTTTTTAATCCATCACCCTCACAACTCTCACACCTACCTCCTTTAACATTAAATGAAAATCTACCAGGTTTAAAACCTTTAACTTTAGCTTCTGGTAAATTTGCAAACCATTCTCTTATAGGCGTAAAAAGCCCAACATAAGTAGCTGGGTTTGATCTAGGTGTTCTTCCAATCGGTGATTGATCGATATTTATAACTTTATCAATATTTTCTATACCTTTAATGTCCTCATAAGGGAGTGTTTTTATAATTTTTTCATAAATTCTGTTATTAGTAGCTCCATACAAAGTTTCATTAATTAATGTTGACTTTCCACTTCCAGAAACACCAGTAATAGTTATAAACTTACTTAAAGGAAATTTTACACTCACATCTTTTAAATTATTCCCATTTGCCTTTTTAATTTCAATAAATTGTTTTGATGGATTTTTATTATGAGTGGGTGGATACCTACCAATTAAACCCCTTATATAGCTACTAGTTAAACTATCTTTACTATTTAGTATTTTGTTGAATTCTCCGTTAGCTACAATAGATCCACCATTGATACCCGCATGCTTACCGATATCAACTACATAATCTGCCTCTCTTATAATATCCTCATCATGCTCAACGACTATTATTGTGTTACCTAAATCTCTTAAATTCTTGAGAGTATTTATAAGTTTTTGATTATCTCTTTGATGAAGTCCTATTGAAGGTTCATCTAATACATATGTAACTCCAGTTAAACCAGACCCAATTTGACTTGCTAATCGAATTCTTTGAGACTCTCCACCAGATAGAGTAGAACTTTTTCTCGATAAACTTAAATAATTCAAACCAACTTCATTTAAAAAATTTAATCTAGAAAAGATTTCTTTTTTTAATGGAGCTGCTATTAGTTTTTCCTGAACATTTAATTCATTTTCAAATTCATTAATCCACTTCAAAGAATTAGCTATGCTTAGGGAAGTAAAGTCAGAAATAGTTATATTATTAATCTTAACACATAGTGCTTTTTCATTAAGTCTTTTTCCATTACAATCATTACAAGTTTTTGAGTTTCTAAATTTTTCAAGCTCCCATTGCCTCCACCAACTTGAAGAGCCATCATAGATATCGTCCATGATATTTATTAAACCATCAAATTGTCTTCCACCAAAAAGAACCTCATTTTGAAAAGATTTAGGTATTTTAGACCAAATAACATTTTCTAATTTTTTTGTATTAAACATTTTTTTTAGCTTTGGAAATAATCTTGATTTTGATCTTTCTGACCAAAAATTTATTGCTCCTTCATTAAATGATAAATTTTTATCTGGTATCAATATA
>CACGPU010000016.1 GCA_902575065.1 uncultured Alphaproteobacteria bacterium | reverse complement strand
CCTTTTAAAAAAGAAAAAACTCCTTCTTTTTCAGTAAATGAAGAAAAAAAAATATTCCATTGTTTTAGCACAGGAGAACATGGAAATGTTATTGATTTTTTGATTAAGGTTAAGGGATATAGTTTTAAGGATGCTTTGTATGAACTAGCAGATAAGGCTGGTATTGAATTAAGTTATAAATCATCAAAATTAAACAATATTATCTATGAAATTAACTTCTTTACAAAAGACTTATTCCATAAAAATTTATTAAATTCTAAGAAACACTTAGAGTATCTATTAAAAAAAAGAAAGTTTAATATAGACACTATTCATAAATTTGAATTAGGTTCTTCAGTAAATTCATTTGACCTACAAAAAAAACTCTTAAATAATTTTGAAGTAAGCAGTTTAGTAGCAGCAGGGGTTTTTAGTAAAACTAAAAATTCTAAATTATTTTTTTCTAATAGAATCATGGTTCCAATAATTAACATGCAAAATAAAACTTTGGGATTTGGAGGAAGAGTTATTGATGATAGTTTACCAAAATACATTAATACAGCTGAAACTAAAATTTTTAAAAAAAAACAAATTCTATTTAATGAAAAAATACTTAATAAACAAATCAATAAAAAAATAATAATAGTAGAGGGCTATTTTGATGTTATTAAATTAGAACAAAGTGGTTTTTCAAACTGTTTAGCTCCTCTAGGCACATCAATAAATCATGAAAAATTAATTGAAATTACAAAGAAAGGATTTGAAATAATAGTATGTCTTGATGGAGATATAGCTGGTAGAAATGCCACTATAAGACTTATGAATAATTTACTTGCTGATAAAAATTTTGAGCTTGGAATAAAATTTATACTCTTGCCAAAAAATTTTGATCCAGATCAATTAATTGAGGCAAACATGTCTGATAAACTGGATAAACTCATAGATCAACCTTTATCAATAGAGGAACTCATAGAAAAATATTTAGAGAAAACGAGATTCAACTCACATCATTAATTTTAAAAGATTTTGACAAAGAATTATCTATAAAAGCAAAATCTTTCATAAAATCTTATTCTAGAATCCATGACTCAATTATTACAACTGATGATTTTTTAAATTATATTGAAAATCTTGATGAAGATCTTTATAAACTTTTTAAGGCATACTCATCTTCCTCTGAACAAGAAACAACTTCTGCTAATGACGAAACTGAAGAAGAAGAAAAATCTACAGGTGTTAAAAGTGATGATCCTGTTCGAATGTATCTCAAGGAAATGGGGAATGTTGAACTTTTATCTAGAGAGGGTGAGATCGCAATAGCAAAAAGGATTGAGTCAGGATTAGATAAAATGATGAATTCAATTTTAGAATGCCCAGCCTCAATAGATATTTTAAAAAAATGGATCGATCAAGTTAAGAAAAATGAAATTAATCTCAGAGAAATTGTTGATTTCGACGAATATTTCAATGAAGATAATGATCCTTACTCAAACTCAGTAAAAAGGAAAGAGATTCAAAAAATTATAAACGATAAAAAGAAAACTCTTCTTAAAGAAAAACAACAACTTATGAAAGAGCAAGGAATAGAGGTAGATAAAGAAAATCTTCAAGAAAACTCAAATGAAGAAGATATTGAAAACGAGAGTTTTTCAATATCTATTATTGAAGAGTTTTATAAACCTGAAATTTTAAAAAAACTTGATAGAGTTTTAGTTCTCTCAGATAATATTACTAAGATCAAAAAAAATAAAAATATTACAAAAATTTCAGATGTAAAATCTTTGAAAGAATTAAAGAAAAACCAAGACGAAATATTAAATTATTTTAATGACATTAAAATTAAACCTTATAAATTAGAGGAAATTATTTCACATTTATACTCAATCAATAAAGAAATTCAATCAAAAGAAATATCATTATTATCTTTGGCTACCCAAAACAAAGTTACCAGAGATATTTTTTTAAAATATCATAACTTAAAAGATACTTATACATTGTATCAAAAACACATGTTGTCTAGTGATGACTCTTTTAAAAACTTTTTTAAAAAGAATAATGATAAATTAAAAGTTATTTATAAAGAAATTTTAAATTTATCTAAAATTGCTAATCAGAATACAATTGAATTTAAAGAAAAAGTTAGAGAAATTCAATCTGGCCAGAGAACAGCTAACCAGGCAAAAAAAGAAATGATTGAAGCAAATCTGCGCTTGGTTATTTCAATAGCAAAAAAATATACAAATAGGGGTCTACAATTTTTAGACCTTATTCAAGAGGGTAATATAGGTTTAATGAAAGCTGTTGACAAATTTGAATACAGAAGAGGTTATAAATTTTCAACATACGCTACATGGTGGATAAGGCAGGCTATTACTAGGTCAATTGCTGATCAAGCAAGAACAATTCGTATCCCAGTTCATATGATTGAAACAATAAACAAAATAGTAAGATCTAGTAGACAACTTATTCTTGAATTGGGTAGAGAGCCGACACCAGAGGAATTATCGTTAAGACTAAAAATGCCAATAGAAAAAGTAAGAAAAGTTTTAAAAATAGCTAAAGAGCCAGTAAGCTTAGAAACACCTATCGGCGATGATGATGATAGCTTTCTCGGAGATTTTATTGAGGATAAAAATGCAATCATCCCAGAAGATGCCGTTATGCAGTTAAACTTAAGAGAGACAACAACTAAAATACTCTCTACTTTAACCCCAAGAGAAGAAAGAGTTTTAAGAATGCGATTTGGTATTGGTATGTCTTCTGACCACACTCTTGAAGAGGTGGGTCAACAATTTAGTGTAACTAGAGAGAGAATTAGACAAATCGAAGCTAAAGCTTTAAGAAAGTTAAAACATCCTATAAGATCCAAAAAACTAAAATCTTTTATGGACTCCTAAAAATGTATTATTATTTAAATCCTTGTTTTTTTTTAATAAGATTATATTAGTTTAAAATCTAGCCTTGGGCCTGTAGTTCAGTTGGTTAGAACGCGGTGCTCATAACGCCGTTGTCGCAGGTTCGAGTCCTGCCGGGCCCACCATAATAACATAAATAATATTATATTTTTCCTATTTCGATTATTAAAGCCTCTAAACTTCCTCTATTCTTCCTCAAAATCTTATTAAATTCAGATTTTTTGGTTACAAAATATGAAGTATTCTCAACAATTACATCTATAATTTTATAAGATGAGCCAGTATCTATAACTTTCCAATATATATTCGCAGATGATTTTTTATATGAAATTTCAGATTTAATTATGTATATATCATTTTTTATATCAACATCTTTAAGAACAATTGAGCTTGAAGAATTTGAATTAGACAGTTTGTATATTGTTTTTATAAGATAATCTGTGAATACCTTTAAATAATTTGAAAGTTGATTTTTTGAACTTTTTTCAACTATATTTTCCCCAATGAGCCCGAAAGCGATTGACTTTACTGCAAAATTTTTATTAACAAAATATTTGTACTTTTCATAATTTTCACTTTCCGTCCCCTCATTATTATTCATTATCTCTAAAAACTGATTTGACTCTTTTTCAAACCACTCTGAAACTTCTGATGCCTCCAGCGTTGAAAAAGAAAAAATAATACTAAATAAAATTAGTAAATTTTTCATTTGATTAAGTAAATATAGTTTAACCAACTATTCAATATAAATTTTTGGCACAGGAAGATTTTGAATAAATTCTTCCTCGAGTTGAGCATTTCTATTCTGATAATAGATTGATTTTATCATTTCGTATCTATCTGAGGAGGCATCTCTAACTTTATCTAATTGTTCATCAATTTCGACTCTTTCATTTAAGCCATTACCTATTGCTATATATTCTCTATCAGGAACACTATTTGATATTGGATCAGCAAAATATTCAATTATATCTCCACTAAAATCTCTTAAATTACTTGGACCAATAATTGGTATTACCAAATAAGGTCCACTTGATACCCCACCTTTTGCAAGTGTAATTCCAAAGTCAGTTTCATTTTTTTCCATTCCTACTCTTGATGCCAGATCAAAAGTACCTAAGCTAGTTAAAGTATTAATAGTAAATCTACCAATTGAATTAAAAGATTTATAAAATTCTCCCTGAAATATAAATGATACTGTTCTTATCGGCTCTTTTAAATTACTAAAAAAATTTGATACACCTTTTTCAACTGGTTCTGGCGCTATAAATTTATATGTTTTTACTATAGGTCTAATAGCAATATCATCTATAAAAAAATTAAAATTTAACACAGCTCTATTTATTGGCTCGATAGGATCATATATTTCATCATATGAAATACCTGATTCTAAAACTTCATCATTGGAATAAGTTGAGCTTATTTGTAAAAAACTTATAGAAATTGTTAAAAGAATTACTTTCAAATGTTTTTTCATCACGTAAAATCTTGAATCATTATATTACATTCAATTTATGGATCTAAACACATTAAATAAAGAACAAAAAATTGCAGTTGAGCACAAAAAAGGTCCTCTTTTAGTGCTTTCAGGAGCAGGAACTGGTAAAACTAGAGTTTTAACTTCTAGATTTGTTTATATTGTAAAAAACCTAAATGTTGAATTTAATAGAGTAATAGCTGTAACATTTACAAATAAAGCCGCTAATGAAATTAAGGAAAGAGTTAACAAAGAACTGCAAAGAAGTATTGAGACTCCCTGGATAGGCACTTTTCACTCAATTTTTGCAAAATTTTTGAGGAAACACTCAGAATTAGTTAATTTAAAATCTAATTTTACAATACTTGATATTGAGGATCAAAAAAAACTGCTTAAACAAGTATTGAATTACTGCAAGATAGATAAGGATATTAATGAGGGTATTTATCACAACGAAATTCAAAATTTAAAAGATAATAAAATTCTTTTTAATGAAAACGAAAAAATATCTAAATTTTCATCTGTAGATAGACTTGTCGACATTTATTCATATTACCAACAAAGATTAATTGAAATAAATGCAGTTGATTTTGGAGATATCCTTTTACACAGTTTGAATATCCTATCTAATAATAAAGAGATACAGAAATCTTATCAGAATTTTATTGAACATATTCTTATTGATGAGTTTCAAGATACAAATCTAATTCAGTATGATTTAATAAAATTAATATTAAATCGTGAAAAAAACTTATTTTGTGTTGGGGATGATGACCAATCAATTTACGCTTGGCGGGGTGCAAATATAGATAATATTATAAATTTTCCAAAAGAATTTAATTCTCCTGTAGTGCGCTTAACAAAAAATTATCGTTCAAATAGTTCAATTTTAGAAGCAGCAGCTTGTATCATAAGTAATAATAAGAACAGACTAGGTAAAGATTTAATTAGTTTTAACAAAAAAATACCTGATCAAAAAATTAATATAAATTCTTTTTACTCTCAGGAGGAGGAGTCATTATGGATATCCGATAATATTTCAAAGAAGTTTAATGAAAATCACAGTATAGGAATCTTAGTTAGACTTACAGCCCAAATGAGAAGTATTGAAGACAAGTTAATAAAATATGCATTGCCATATGAAATTATTGGAGGACCAAGATTTTTTGAAAGGAAAGAAATCAAAGATATTCTTGCATATTTAAAACTCTCAAATAGTTTTCAAGATGACCTTTCATTCGAAAGAATAATCAATTTACCAAAAAGAGGAGTAGGCGATCAATCACTTAAGTCAATTATTGATAACGCAAGAGAAAAAAAAATTTCATTTTTTGAGTCTTTAGAATTGTTATCTTTTGAAAATAAATTACCAGGATCTCTTGTATTAAAAACTAAACCGTTTATAGAAATTATAAAAAAAACATCCGATCTCATAAACAAATCTTCTCTAGAAGATATAGGCATTTTTATCATTGAGGAGTCAGGGTATTTAAAAATGTTAGAAAATGAAAAAAACAAATTGAAACAAATAGAAAACGAATCAAGGATTGATAACTTAAAAGAATTTGTGAGTGCCCTCTCTGAGTTTGAGAATTTGGATGATTTTTTAGAACATGTAGGTCTGGTTAATGAAAACCAAAAAAAAATAAAATCGAATTCTGTAAAAGTAATGACATTACACGCTGCCAAAGGATTAGAATTTGATCATGTTTATTTACCAGGTTGGGAAGAGGGTATTTTTCCAAGTTCTAGAGCTTTAGAGCAAAATTCATCAAAATCGTTAGAAGAGGAAAGGCGGCTTGCTTATGTTGGAATTACCAGAGCAAAGTTTGACTTAAATTTAAGCTATGCAACTTCTAGATATACCTATGGTATGAATAATTATTCATTACCATCAAGATTTTTAGACGAAATTTCAAAAGATGAGAAAAATACAACAAACACTATATTAGCAAATTCCTCATCTAATTTAGAAAAAAAAATAACTTCCGATAATGCACAATTGAGTCCTGGAAAAAAAAGGATGTTAGAATTCTTAAAAAAAAATAGTAAATGAAACCTCATTTAATTAAAAAATTTTTAAAAGATAAAAAAATAGATTTTTATCTAATAACTAATAATGATTTACATCTCAATGAGAGTCCAAACTTAGATTTAAAAGATATCTATAAATTATTTAAGTTTGATTGCACCAGGGGGTATGTGCTTTTTTTTACAAATAAATTTGTCTTTTTTACAGACTCACGTTACATCTTGGCAGCTAAAAAATTTTTTAAGAACAATTGTGAAATTTATAATTTAAGTGAAATAAGCGTCGTTGATTATCTTATTATGCAAAACAAAAAATTATCTGGCGTACTTGATTCCAAGGTAATTTCAGTTAAAGAATTTAGAGAAGTAAACGCAAAATTAGAAAAAAATGAAATTATAATACATCCACAAATTAAAAATTTTTTTAAAAAAAAATATTACCCGAATTTCAATATATCTTATCCCTTTAGTATGCCAAAATATTTAATTCCAAGAAAATTTAATGATAATTTAAAAAAAATAAAAAAAAATTTAAAAACTGATGGTATATTAATTTGGAATAATGCACATGTAGCATATTTATTAAACCTTAGGTCGTTTGAATTATGGAACTCTTCTAAACCATTTGCAGGTTTATTTGTCCCCAAAAAAAATATCAAACCTATTTTGATTTCAAATAACTTAAATTTAAATAAGATAAGTAAAATAAGTAGTAGCTTTAACATCCTTCAAGAAGAAAAATTTATTACTTTTCTTAAATTATCAAAGTTAAAAAATGTTGAAACTTCTTATGAATTTTTAAATTTAAATCTATATATACGTTTATCAAAATTTTTAAACTTATTTGATACTAAAATTAATATTTCTAGATATTTAGGTGTCAAAACATCAAAGGAAATAAAAAATATAGAGGCTTGCCACATTGACGACGGTTTAGCTGTTCTTAAATTTATCATTGATTTAAAACAAAAAAATATAAATCCAAAAAATGAGTATGAGGTATCAGAACATTTATACAATAAAAGAAAAGAGGGTATTAATTTTTTTAGGAATTCGTTTGACTATATAAGTGCATTTGACTCAAATGCTGCCATTATTCATTATAAACCTCATCCCAAGAAATCCTTATCCTTTAAAAATAGAAATATATTATTAATTGACTCAGGTGCTCAATATCTAGGGGGCACTACAGATGTAACAAGGGTTATGAAAGTTGGAAAAAAAAATTTCTCTAAAATTAAATATAGTTACACCTATTTATTAAAGTCTTTAATTAAAATAGAAAACAAATTATTTCCAAGAAATACAAGATCATCAAAAATAGATTTGTATATCAGAAATTATCTATCTAAATTTCAAATATATTATAGTCACGGGACTGGTCATGGAGTTGGTAATTTTGGGGATGTGCATGAAAAATATCCTATTATTTCATCAAGATCTGAGGATATCTTAACTAACAATAATCTATTTTCTATTGAACCTGGTTATTATGTCGAAGGTCAATTTGGTCTTAGATTAGAAAATTTATATGTAACAAAAACTTCAAATAGATTTTTGAAGTTAAAAAATATTACATTAGTTCCATACGATTTAGACTTAGTTGATTTGAGGTTAATTACAAATTTTGAGAGAAAATTTATTAAAAAATATCATCAGAAAATTTATAAATCTCTCCAATCAAGATTAAGTAATGAATATAGGAAATATTTTATAAAAAATTTAATTAATAAGATTTAAAAAATCTTTTTCATTTAAAATATTAATTTTCAAATCTTTGGCTTTTTTTAATTTGGAACCAGATTTTTCTCCGAATACAAGTATATCTAAATTTTTTGAAACATTTGAGGCTATTTTATATCCTTTTTTTTTAGCTAATTCTTTTGCTCTATCTCTTGACATTTTTTGAAGAGTACCGGTAAATAAAATACTCTTATTAAGACTCATTTTATCATCCTCAATTTCCTTAATTTTAATTATATCTAGGATCTCAAATGACTCATCAATATTAATTTTATCAGAAAAGTAACTAATAAAAGAACTAATTGCTTTTTCACCTAACCCATCAATATTTTCAAGCTCTTCTTTTAGTTTTTTTGATTGAATAAAATTTTTAAACCTAGTTTTGTTTTTAAAATATAATGATATTAGTTCAGAATTGTTTTCACCTAAGTATCTAAGACCTAATGAAAATAAATATTTTGACAGTGTAGTAGTTTTAGATTTATTTATTGATCTAATAAGATTTAAAAAGGACTTTTCCCCAAATCCTTCAATTTTTATAATTTTATCTTTATGATTTTCTAATCTATATATATCTAATTTATTTGAAATTAATTTAAGACTAATAAATTTTTCAATTAATTTTTCACCAAGACCGTCTATATTCATAGCTTTTTTAGAAACAAAGTGCTTGAAGGTTTCTAAGTTTTGATATTTACATAGACTCTTTCCGGCGCTACATCTTTGTACTGCTTCATTTTTAATTTTTATTATTTTAGATCCACATAAACATTTTTTTGGTGTAACAAATTTTTTACTAGATTTTTTTCTTCTCTCAATTTCCACTTTTGAAACATAGGGTATTACATCTCCAGCTCTTTTAATCCAAACGAAATCATCAATTCTTATATCTTTTCTAATAATTTCATCAAAATTATGAAGAGTTGCATTTGATACAATTACTCCTCCTATATTAATTGGCTTTAGTCTAGCTACAGGTGTGATAGCCCCAGTTCTTCCAATTTGTAATTCTATTTTTTCAACTTGTGTTAATGCTTCCTCTGAGCTAAATTTTGCAGCAATTGCCCATCTGGGGAATTTATTGGTGCTTCCTAACATTTTTTGTAAATCTAAATCATTAATTTTTATTACCATCCCATCAATATCAAAATTTATAGAGGATCTTTTTTTTTCTATTTCAGAAACGTAATTATAAATAGATTTTAAATTACTATATTTTTTAGCATAGCCAGTTTGATCAAAATCATTTTTTTTACAAAAACCTAAAAATTCTTCAAAGTTGAAAAATTCTTTATCATTAGAAAATTTCCCATATCCATGTGGTATAAATCTTAAAGGCCGATCTTTAGTGATTTTACTATTAATTTGGCGAAGTGATCCTGAAGCAGCGTTCCTAGGATTTGAAAATTGGTTTTTTTTTTCAAATTGTTTATTCAATTTTTCAAAATCACTTCTAAAAAAAAATACCTCACCCCTTATCTCAATAAGATCAGATTGACAGTCTTTTAAAACTTTTGGTATACCTATTATACCTAATACATTTTCTGTGATTTCTTCTCCAATCAAACCGTCTCCTCTAGTTACAGCTTTGAATAACTTATTATTTTTGTAAATTAAAGATAATGAGACTCCGTCTATTTTACAATCTACGTAAAATATATAATTTGAATTTTGCTTCTTTAAATAATTAGTTGCTTTTTCGAAGAAATCCTCTGAGTCATTCAAATTAAAACTATTTGAAAGTGAGAGCATTGGCTCATAGTGTTTAAATTTTTCAAACTTTGATGAAGGTGTTGTGCCTATACCTAAGTTGTCAAATTTATTTAATTCAGGGTTTTTTAACAATAAATAATCATATTTTTTCTTTAAATCATCATACTTTGAGTCTTCTATTGATGGGTTTGAGTTATAATATTCTTTATTATATCTCTTTAACTCATCTCTAAGTTTAATAAAACGTTCTTTTTTTTTCATTCCATTAATTTTGAAGTAAATCAACAGCTACTTTTTTTGCTGTCTCAGTAATTTTAGTCCCGCTTATTAAGCTTGCTATTTCGTTTACTCTTGACTCACCATTCAATTCTATAATTTGACTTGTCATTTCGTCATCTTTAATTATTTTTTCAATTTTCCAATGTTTGTGAGCTTTCGAGGCAACTTGAGGTGAATGTGTTATGGCAATAACTTGATTTTTCTTTGAAATATTATTAATTTTTTCAGAGACATTTGATGCAATTTTGCCACTTAAACCACTATCTACTTCGTCAAAAATAAGAGTTAGATTGCTATCATTATTTGCTGATAATGACTTAATAATCAATAGTAATCGGGACAATTCTCCTCCAGAGGCTACTTTTTTTATTGAATTAAATTCTGAATTTTTATTTGTCCTAAATAAGACATCTAATTCGTCATATCCTTGTGAATTATAATCTTTTTCATCTTTCTCTAAAAAGTTAAAAATAATTTCACCTTGTTCGATATTTACAAATGGAAGTTGTTCATTAATACTTTTTGATATTTTTTTTGACTCTATTTTTCTTAAATTTGATACTCTTAATGCCTCTTCTTTATAATTATTAAGATCAGTATTATATTTATTAAAAAGAACATCCCTTTCTTTGTCAAAATTTTCAAGAGAGTCTATTTCATTTAATATTTCCTCTTTAATTGAGAATAAATTCTCAGGCTCTACTTCAAAAAATTTTGAAAGCTGTTGATATTGATAGATCTTTTCATCAATTTCATCAAAATTGATCTCTTCAAAATTTATGTTATTAAATTTGTTTTCTAATTCATTAATCAATTCATTTATATCTAAATTTAAAGATAATAATTTATTTAAAAAATCTAAGTACTCATTATCAATTTCTA
>CACGPU010000015.1 GCA_902575065.1 uncultured Alphaproteobacteria bacterium | reverse complement strand
AGTAAACCATTAATTCTATTACTATTAAATTCTACACTTATTTTATTTAAAGCTTTTTTTGATTTAAAGCTTTTGCTAACTTCTATAAGTTTAATTTTTTGAGTCATTTTCTAATAAAACTTCAACAAGAGAGTCTTTATCAGCTGAATTGAGTATCCTTTTATTGTTGTCAATATCTGCAATTAGCTCATAACCAGTAAGTAATCTTGTCGGAGATTCAATAGATACATCACCCGTAAGGATAATTATGTTATCGTCTTTAGTATAAATCGCATGATTGCCTTTAAAAATCTCATCTTTGAACTCTATGACCACGTTTTCAAATAATTCAACTGTAGTGAATATTTCTTCGTTATTTTCTTCAATATAATTTGCTATCATTTTATCCGAGTAAGCAATAAATTTCTCGTTTTTAAATTCTACATCTCCATTTGCTGTATACTGTTTATTCTCTGAGTCCCAGATGAGAGTATCACTAGCCTTTACATAACTATCTGAATAAGATGTAGAGAAAAAAAGTAATGAAACTATTAGATATAATATTTGATTAATCAATTAAAAACTCTACTTCACCTTTAAAAATAATTATACCCTCATTGTCTAAGTTTTTAAAACCTTTGGATTTTAATACTCCCATTGAATTTACCACCCTAACGGGTTTATTACTATTTGATATTTCCTCTTTAAGTTTAATATAAATATTCTCGCCATAAATTTTATACTCATCATTTTCTAAATAAGAATTCCCCTCAAGATAAATATTATCTTCATCAATTTTATTTAATTTTTTAGATCCAATTTTTGTAATACCAGATTTACTCAAAACAATACTTGAAAAGTTTTCAACAGTGATATCTTTTTGACTAAAATTTTCAGACAAAGGTCTTTGGTTATAAAAATATATAAAAAATTGGATAGCTAAAAAAAAAATAATTAAAAAGTTAATTATTTTTTTGTTTATATTTCTAATCATTTTCTAAACATTTTTTTATATTAACTATACCAATAGGTTTACTTTTTTTGACAATTATCAGGCTTGTAATGGAATATTTATTCATAAGAACAATGGCAGATGAAATTAATAAATCTGCAGTTGCAACAATTGGTTTGCTTTTCATAATATTAGTGGCTTTTTCATTTATATTTATATTTGCAATTGATCTTCTTAAATCACCATCTGTAATTATACCTTTCATAATTTTTTTTTTACTATCTAAGACAACTACACAACCATATTTTTTTTCAGTCATTATCAAAACAGCATCAATTATTGACGAATTAGTATTTATTATAGGAAGATCAGTATCCATGATATCACTAAGAGTTCTTAATTTTTTTCCAATTTTTCCTCCTGGATGAAGCTCAACAAAAGATCTTTTGTCAAATTTTCTCAAACTCAAAACCGAACAGCAAAGAGCATCACCTAAAGCTAAAGACATAGTTGTAGAAGTTGTTGGAATTGTTTGCAATTTATCTGCTTCAGAATGATTAGGTAAGATTAAATTTATATCAGAATTTTTTGATAATAAACTCCTCTTGGTAGAAGTAATGGAAATAATTTTAATTTTTCTTTTTTTACTATAGTTTATTAAATCTGATAATTCATGAGTTTCTCCAGAGTTAGATAATATTATTAAAATATCATTTTTCTCTATTATCCCCATATCACCATGACTTGCATCAACAGGATTTAAATAAATTGCTGGTATTCCAGTTGAAGTAAAAGAGGCTGCAATTTTACCGGCAATATTTCCACTTTTTCCTACACCAGAAATAATTATTTTACCATTTAGTTGGGAAATTAACTCAACAGCTTTAATAAAATCTTTATCTAAACTTTTTGATAACTTGGCTAAAGCCAAAGATTCTATCTTTATAACTTCCTGACCTACTTTTTTTATTTTGGATTTAGTCATTAGTTATTTATGTGCAAAAATATCCATTTCTTCCCAACCTTGTAAATCTAAATCTACTCTTACTTCTAAGAATTTCATTATTGATTTAAAAAGTTTAATTCTTTTTTGACTAATTAATTTATTATTTAAAGAGGACTTAATTTCAGATAGATACAATACATCATTCATTGCGTACTCAATTTGTTTTTTATTAAGTTTTTTTTTACTCCAGTCAGAGGATTGCTCTGTTTTGTCTAATTGGATATCCAAAATTTCAAATACCAAATCTTTTAGACCGTGCTTTGAAGAATAAGTCCGAGTTAATTTTGAAGCTATTTTTGTACAAAAAACATTTTTAACATTAATTTTTAAATTTTCTTTTAATACTGCCATATCAAATCTTCCAAAGTGAAAAATTTTTGTAAGACTGTTATTTTCTAATAACGATTTTATATTTTTTGATAATTTTGGAGATAAATCTTCTTCAAATTTTATTAGATAAATTTTTTTATCAGTCTCATTTCTTAGTTGAATTAAACAAAGCCTGTCTCTTTTAATGTTTAAACCAAGAGTTTCTGTGTCAATAGAGATATCTCCTTTGAATGATCTAATAAGTTTGGCTGGAAGATCATTTTGAAATAATTGATAATTTGACATTCTAGAACATATATTTATATAAGATAGATATTACAATGAAAAACAAAAATATACTTGTTTTCGGTTCCACAGGCTTCATAGGAAGAAGCATTGTGAAAAGACTCTTACAAAATGGTGACAAATTAATATGTCCTGTAAGAAATGCATCTAGAGTTAAGAGAAACATTCTTTCAGGGGATATTGGGCAAATAGAAGTTATAGAGTTTGACATTCATAATTTAAATGAAATCAAAAATGCTATAAAAAGATCCGATTTTGTCATCAATTTAATTGGCATCTTATATGAAAAAAATAACTTATCATTTGAACTTGTTCATTATTTACTTCCAAAAAAAATTGCAAGTTATTGTGAGTCACTGCAGAAGCCATTTCTTCATATTTCAGGCCTAGGTTCAACTTTTCAAACAAAATCAAATTATTTAATCAGCAAAAAAATGGGTGAGGAGTTTATTGAAAATAATAACAATAATTACATAATCGTTAGACCAAGCACTGTTTATGGTGAGGAAGACAATTTCTTTAATTTATTTGGTAAGATGGCAAAAATTTTGCCATTTCTTCCTCTAATTAAAAATGGAACAACAAAATTTCAACCAATTTATGTTAATGATTTATCTCTATTTATTTTTAATTTAATTAATAATTTTAAAAAGTACAAAAATACCAACCTAGCAGCTGTTGGTAATGAGGTATTCACTTTTAAAGAAATTTTGAGTCATATATTCTTATCTTTAAAAAAAAAGGAGAGATTTTTTTATATACCTTCTTTTTTGGCAATTATTCAAGGTAAAGTATTAGAAAAACTGCCAAAACCTCTATTTACATATGATCAATATGTGACTCTTTCTCATGACAGTATCTCGGAGGGAAGTCAAAAATTAGTAACTGAAATATTAAAACAAGATTTATCAGATATGAAGGTTATCACATCAGAATATTTAAAAAAGTTTATTGATAAAGTTTAATCAAGATAAATAAATTAATAAAATTAATCCTAATAAAATTCTATAAATAACAAAAGGTGTAAAGCCAATCTTATTTATAGCTTTAATAAATACAGTTATTGTAAAATATGCTGCAAAAAATGTAGCAATAAAAATTAAAGATAGATTTTTATCTATAATAAAATTTTCAAATTCTTTAATATTGGAAAAAAATGACAAACAAATAATAGGTATACCCATATACAAACTATAAATTGATGAATATTTTCTACTTTCTCCAAATAGTCTGAATGCAATTATACAACTTCCTGCTCTACTGAAACCTGGTAAAAAAGCAAGACATTGAAAAAATCCAGCTAAAATAAACTTTGTGTTTTTATTTTTGATTTCTACCTTAAATTTTTTTACTTTATCTGAGGCATAGAGTAAGATTGCTCCAGTAATCGAAGTGTATCCAATTAGCTTTAAACTAATATAATTTACATCGTAGTATTTGAGCATTAAACCGAGAAGAATTGTAGGTACGGTCGCATAGATTAATATTTTCCAGTAAGTTCTGATATTCGACTTTGAAAAATATTTGTTTGCGAATAAATATAATAATAAAGCTAATAAAGATGCAAAGTGTGCTGATGTTTCATATAGATAATTTCTAGATTCTAAGCTTTTAAAGAAGATTTCTAAGATATTAAGATGCCCACTGGAGCTAATGGGGATAAATTCAGTAATTCCCTGAATTAATCCATAAAAAATATAAAAAATACTACTATCAGTCATAATTTATTATCATTTATGGGTTTACTTAACTTATAAACCTCTGTAATAATACAGTCCATTTATCTGTAGGAGAATAAAGTAATATTTTATTATCATGTTAGAGTTTCATAAAAAAAAATCTAAGAATCCTTCAAAAACTGAACCTGAAAAAAGAATAAAGGATTTTCAGGAGATTTATAGTCAGTTTGATAAAAATGACTCCATCGAGCAGTCGTCAAGATGCTCTCAATGTGGAATCCCATATTGTCAAATACATTGTCCTTTAAATAATAATATACCAGATTGGCTACGTTACATTGCAGAAGGTCGATTAGAGGAAGCTTATCAAGTATCTGCGTCCACAAATGTATTTCCAGAGGTATGTGGAAGAGTTTGTCCTCAAGATCGTTTGTGTGAGGGTAATTGTGTCGTCGAACAGGCAGGCTTTGGAGCAATTACAATTGGTAATTTAGAAAAATACCTAACAGAAATAGCATGGGAAAAAGGATGGGTTAAAAATCTATCATCACAAAATCAATACAAGCAAAAAGTTGCAGTAATAGGATCGGGTCCTGCAGGAATGGCTGCCTCAGCTTATTTAATACAGAATGGATATCAAGTAGACGTTTTTGAGAAAAATGACCGAGCTGGTGGTTTGATGATTTATGGCATACCTAATTTTAAATTAGACAAAAAAATTGTTGAGAGAAGAACAGAGTGGCTTACAGAAAGTGGTGTTAAATTTAATTTAAACATGGAAGTAGGAAAAAATATTTCATTTCAAGATTTGGAAAAAGATTACGACGCAATATTAATTGCAACTGGGGTATACAAGGCAAGACAACTAGACATTGATACCTCATCAGTAAACAATAGCATTCCTGCTTTAGATTTTTTAATCGAGAGTAACAGAACCGGTTTAGGTGACAATCCCTCAAATAACAAATTCCTCTCAGCAAAAAATAAACATGTAGTTGTCATTGGCGGAGGTGATACAGCTATGGATTGTGTTAGAACAGCTATTAGACAGCAAGCTAAAGAAGTTACGTGTCTGTATAGAAGAAACAAAGAAAACATGCCTGGATCAGCAAGAGAGGTGTTAAATGCAGAGCAAGAGGGTATTAAATTTAATTGGTTATCTGTCCCATCCAAGATAATAAGTGATAATTCTTCTGCAACAAGTATGACATATAAAATAGCTACTTTGGGTGAGGTTGACGAAAGTGGAAGAAGAAAACCAGTTGATACAGGCGTTGAAAAACAAATAAAAAGTGACTTAATTATTCAAGCTCTAGGTTTTGAGCCCGAAGATTTGAACCATAATTTTAAAACAAATATTGAATTAACTAGCTGGAAAACAGTTAAAGTTGATTTTAAAAAGTTTCAAACTAGCAATCCAAAAATTTTTGCTGCCGGTGATATCGTAAGGGGTGCCTCTCTAGTTGTATGGGCAATCCATGACGGACGTGAAGTTGCAAAATCAATACATAATTTCTTACAGAATTCGAAAATAAAAAAAGCATCATGAAGGATAACACACTAGAAATTTACAAAAGAAATAGACAAAAACTTAAAGATAATCACATCTACAACGAAAAATATGAACACGATAACTGTGGTGTTGGTTTGGTTGCTTCAATAAATGGTGTGTCAAGGAGAGATATAGTCGAAAAAGGTGTTGAGGCTCTTAAGGCAGTATTCCATCGAGGTGCGGTTGATGCTGATGGCAAAACTGGAGATGGTGCTGGTATTATGTTGGAGGTTTCAAATTCTTTCTTCAACAAACAAGTTTTAAAAATGGGTCACAGAACAACCAAAGACTCTGTGTTGGGCGTAGGTATGATATTTTTGCCTAAAAGAGATTTTGGAGCCCAAGAAAAATGTAGAGCTATAGTTGAATATGAAATAATAAAATCTGGAATGAATCTCTTTGGATGGAGACAGGTTCCTGTCAATACAGAGATCATCGGTGAAAAAGCTAATTACACTAAACCAGAAATTGAACAAATAATTTTCTCACCTAAAGAAACAACACCTGATATCGAAAAGAAACTTTATTTAACAAGGAAAAGGATAGAGAACAAAATTAAAGCACAGAGTATCAATGATTTTTATGTTTGCTCTTTATCAACACAAACAATTGTTTACAAAGGTATGTTTTTAGCTGAACAGTTATCGGAGTTTTATCCAGATCTGCTTGATAATGAATTTACCTCTAAATTTGCTATTTATCATCAAAGATATTCTACCAACACATTTCCTACATGGTCCTTGGCGCAGCCATTCCGAGTTTTAGCCCATAACGGTGAGATCAATACTCTCAAGGGAAATATAAATTGGATGAGTGCACATGAACCAAGAATTACCCACCCCTTTTTTAACGAGAGAATTGATGATCTGAAACCGGTACTCGACCCAGATGCCTCTGACTCCGCATCGCTTGACGCTGCTTTTGAACTCTTTGTCCAAACTGATAGAGACATGCCGATGGCAAAATCAATGATAATTCCTGAGTCTTGGTCTAACCGATCTGATTTATCTGATCAATTAAAGGCCATGTATGCTTATTGTAACGCTGTCATTGAACCATGGGACGGACCAGCAGCTGTCTGCGGAAATTTTGGAGATTGGATAATTTCTGGTATGGATAGAAACGGGTTAAGGCCTTTAAGATATATACTAACAGATGACGACTTACTAATCTCAGGATCTGAAGTTGGAATGATTAATATAGATGAGAAAAATATAATTAAAAAAGGAAGAGTTGGACCTGGTGAATTAATTGCAGTTAATTACAAAGAGAATAAGTTTTATGAGAGCTTTGAATTAAAAGAATTAATCAGTAAGCGTAATAATTATTCAGATTGGAATCAAAAAACTCTTAAGTTAGATAACATTTTATCTAATGATAAAATTTATGAACCATCATCAGAGGATGAAGAAAATATTTTTCAAATTGCTAAATCTTTTAACTTAACATTAGAAACTCTTGATTTAATTTTAGATCCTATGGTTAAAACAGGGCAAGAAGCTGTCGGGTCAATGGGAGACGACGCACCACTAAGCGTACTTACCGAAAGATACCGAGGTCTTCATAGTTTCTTCAAACAAAATTTCGCTCAAGTAACAAACCCTCCAATTGATAGCCTAAGGGAACAAGTTGTAATGAGTTTAAAAACTAGGCTTGGAAACCTTGGAAATATTTTAGAAGAAGACTCTGAACAATGTAATTTGGTACTTTTAGAGAGTCCTTTATTATTAGATAATGAACTGGAAACATTAAAAAGTCATTTATCAAAGTATACAACAGAGATTGACTGTACTTATAAAATAAATGATGAGACTAACTTCTTAAATGAAATCCAAAGAATATGTTCTGAGGCTGAACAGGCAGTCAGGTCTGGTTCTCAACATCTAATTATTACTGATAATAATATTAATAAAGACAGAATTGCCTTACCAATGATACTTGCAACTAGTGCTGTACATAGTTATTTAATAAAAAATAATTTAAGGACTTTTACTTCTTTAAACGTTTCTTCTAAAGAGTGTCTTGACGTACACTACTTTGCAGTACTTATTGGAGTTGGTGCCACTACTGTTAATGCTTCATTAGTGGAAAAACTCATTTCAAATAGGCATAAAAAACATATTTATCAGAATACTGATTACCCTCAACTAATTAAAAACTTTAAAAAATCTATAGAGAAAGGACTAAGAAAAATTATTAGTAAAATGGGAATTTCTGTAATTAGTTCATATCGCGGTGGAAGAAATTTTGAAATAATTGGCTTAAGTAGAAGCATGGTAGAGAGTTTTTTTCCAGGAATGTCTTCTAGAATTTCTGGTATCGGATTAGACGGTTTAGAAAAAAGAGTAAGGCGACAGCATGAGGTATCATTTAAATCTGATAATGTAATTTTAGATATAGGCGGTGAATATAGATTTAGAACTAACAGTGAAACACACGCTTATGAGGGTGTTTCAATACATATGCTTCAAGAAGCTGTAACCAGAGACTCATATAACCTCTATAAAAAATATACTTCAAGAATTTATAGTTCCAAACCAATTCAAATAAGGGATTTACTTCAATTTAATGAAAGTAGCAATTCTCTAAATTTAGATAATGTAGAGAGTATTTCTGAAATAAGAAAAAGCTTTGTATCCCCTGGAATTTCACTTGGTGCTCTTAGCCCTGAGGCTCATGAAACTTTAGCTATTGCAATGAACAGAATCGGTTCAAAGTCAGATAGCGGAGAAGGAGGAGAGGATGCAAGAAGATATTCTAAATTAAAAAATGGTGATAATCCAAGTTCAGCTATTAAACAAGTTGCAAGCGGCAGATTTGGTGTAACAGCAGAATATTTGAATAACTGTTCAGAATTAGAAATCAAAATAGCCCAAGGTGCTAAGCCTGGAGAAGGTGGTCAATTGCCTGGGTTTAAGGTCACTGATTTAATTGCTAAATTAAGACATAGCACAAAAGGTGTAACGCTTATCAGCCCTCCTCCACATCATGATATTTATTCTATAGAGGACCTTGCTCAACTTATTTACGATTTAAAACAAATCAATCCAATAGCAAAGGTTTGTGTAAAACTAGTCGCTCAATCAGGAATAGGTACTGTTGCTGCTGGTGTTGCAAAGGCTAAAGCTGATGTAATTTTAGTTTCAGGACACTCAGGTGGAACAGGGGCAAGTCCTCAGTCAAGTATTAAGTATGTTGGCCTTCCATGGGAATTGGGAATAAGTGAAGTTCACCAAATTTTAGCTTTAAATGGTCTAAGAGATAAAGTTCTTCTTAGAACAGACGGAGGTATCAAAACAGGAAAAGACATTGTTATTGCTGCAATATTAGGAGCTGAAGAATATGGAATTGGTACAGCTTCATTAGTAGCTATGGGATGTATTATGGTCAGACAATGCCACTCAAATACTTGTCCAGTTGGCGTGTGTACCCAAGATGAAAAACTTCGAGAAAAATTTGGAGGCACTCCTGAAAAAGTTGTAAATTTATTTTCATTTATTGCTGAAGAAGTAAGAGAAATTCTTGCATCTTTAGGTTACAAATCCTTAAAGGATATTATTGGTAAAACAGAATTATTATCTCAAATTCATTATGGATCAAGCGATTTAGATAATCTTGATTTAAATCCAATATTAACAAAGATTGATGATGGTAAAATTTATGATTACCATTTAATAAAAAAACGTAACGAAGTACCAAAAACACTTGACGATCAGTTCGAAAAAGATGGAAAAGACTTTATTAATTCAGGTCAAAAAATCGAATTAACATACAATATACAAAACACATTAAGAACAATAGGAACTAAAATTTCATCTATAATTACTAGAAAATACGGAATGAATACCTTATCTGAAGACCATGTAACTCTAAAACTAAGAGGTTCAGCTGGTCAGTCTTTGGGAGCATTTGCCGTAAAGGGTCTTACTTTAAAAGTGTTTGGCGATGCTAATGACTATGTGGGCAAAGGTCTTTCTGGAGGAAAGATTATCGTTCAGCCAAGAAATTCTTTTACTCAACCTAGTCATGAAAATGTAATTATTGGAAATGTCACCCTTTATGGAGCCACTGATGGAAGGTTGTATGCATCTGGTCAAGCAGGTGACAGATTTTGTGTCAGAAATTCAGGTGCACTAGCAATTGTCGAAGGATGTGGTGCAAATGGTTGTGAGTACATGACAGGTGGGTCTGCAATTATTTTAGGAGATGTTGGTGATAACTTTGGTGCTGGTATGACTGGTGGCTCTGCTTTTATTTATTCCGAACAAAAGAATATTTCTGATCTGATGAACATGGAAACGATAGGACTTTATGAAATAGATAATAAAGATTGGAAAAACTATCTTCTAGATCTTTTAAAAGATTTCTACAAAGAGACTAAATCAAAAAGAGCTGAGTTTATTATTGAAAATTATGACTCTGAAATCAAAAAATTTGCTCACGTCGTTCCTGATGAAGTGATTGATAAACTAGAATTTCCAGTCACAAAAAAATCTAAAATAGCTTAAATAAATTTAGATAGGGTTATTAAACTTTCTTTATCAGATAGGCTATGATCTGCATGTTTAATTAAAATATTTTTAAAGTTTTTAAATTTTTTATTAAAATTGAAACTATCATTATATCCATATGGAACAGCTTTGTCTTGGCCCCCATGAAGGAAAATAGTTTCTCCTAAAAAATTACCCTTAATTTTTTTAATTAGATATTTTTTACTTCTTTTAAATAGTGCTGGAGAGTAATAATAAGCAAAATCAGAACTAACCTTTTGTTTCACAATCTCATTATTATTAATTTTATTTTTCTGATGTATATTGAAATTTTTCCAAATTAATTTTGTGGTAAAATCTGGTGCAGGAGCAATACCTATGAGTTTTGTAACTTTGCTTGGATGTAACAAAGCATATATGATTGCAACCCATCCACCCATACTACTGCCAACCAGAATGAAATTTTTTATTTTTAAGTATTTTATAATATTGACTAAATCATTATACCAATCACTAATACCAAAGTTAGTGAATTCACCACTAGATCTACCATGCCCTTGAAAGTCAAAACACAAATATGAAATTTTATTTTTTTTGCAATAATTATTTAAAAAATTAGACTTTTTACCAGTCTTATCTGATAATAAACCATGTAAAAAAATCAGAGTTTTTTTACTTCTTTTGTAATATCTATAAGATATTTTAACATCATCTTTTTTATAAAAGCTTAGTTTTGACACAAATTAAAAATACAAAAAAAATAACTTGTTTACAAATAATTCCAACCATGGGCATTGGAGGTATTGAGACTGGTGTGAGAGATATTGCAAAATATCTTAATAAAAAAAAAATTGATAACTATATTTTATGTGAAAGCAGCAACAAAAATTTTAATATTAAAGGTCTAAAAATAATAAAATTAGATAATTTAAAATTTAAAAATATTTTTGATCAAAACAAAATCAAAATTCGAATTAAACAATTAATTAGAACAAAAAAAATAAATTTAGTTCATATATCCTCAAGGGCACCAGCTTTTTTTCTAATTAACTACATCAAAAATTTAAATACAAAAGTTGTCACAAGTGTTCACAATAAATATGAGTCTAAATCTTTTTTAAAAGATTGGTATAACAGTTTTCTATTGAAGGGCGATGCTATAATTTTTAATTCAAATTTTGTAAAAAAAACATATGAGAATTATTTAAATGATAAAACTAAATTACACGTTATTCCAAGAGGCGTAGACACCAAGTACTTTTCACCATCGAGAAAAAAACCTATAGGTAAAAATATTTTTATACCCTCAAGGATTTCAAGTTGGAAGGGGCATGAATTATTACTGAATTACTTCTCATTATTACAGCAAAAGTACAAAGACAAATTTGATATTCACCTAGTATCTTTAAATAAAAGTAAAGAAGAAAAAAAAATACAATCTCTAATTAATAAATTAAATATTTCAAAAAAAATAATAATTCATAAACCCACATTAGATATCAAAAATCTTTATCAAGGGGCATACTTGGTTATAAATATCTCTAAAAGACCCGAAGGGTTTGGTAGAACTGTTTCTGAGGCATTATCCTTATCTAAAGTTGTAATAGCTCCTAATCAGGGCGGGACTAAAGAGCAACTTTTCAATTTTAACAAAAATTTGTTATTTGATGTAAATTCTTTTCAATCTTTCCAAAAAACTTTTAAATATGCTCTCAAAAATTATGGTGCAATATCAAAAAAAGGAAGATCCTATGTAAAAAAAAATTATTCATCTGATCTCATGTGTAGAAAAACTCTAGGCGTTTATAATCATTTAGTTAATTTATGAATATTCTAGTTATTAAACATGGATCACTTGGTGATTTAGTCTTATCATTTGGTGCTATTAAAACACTAAGAGATAACTATCCAAACTCCAAAATATACTTACTTACTCAATCTAATTATAAACAAATTTTTAAAAACTTACCTTATGTTAATGAAATTTTAGTTGATAATAGGATATCAATTTTCCCGTCAGTAAAAAATATTTTGAAGAAAGTTAAAGAAAAAGAAATAGATTTATTAATTGATTTACAAAATTCAACAAGGACAGAAATTTATAATTTGTTTATTAAGATATTTACAAAATGTAAAATCTTATCTGCAAGAAAATTTTCAGATTATAGTTATAGGCAAAAAGAACTTGGTATTCAACACATCACTAAAAATCATCAAGAGCAATTAAAATATTTGGAAATAAATAACTACTTACAGCCCGATTTAAATTGGATGCTTAAAGGTAATACAATACAAACAAAAAAAGTAATTTTTATCCCAGGAACATCTAAATCTGGAGAATATAAAAAATGGCCTTCAGATAAATATGCTCAAGTGGCCCAATATTTAGTCAGCAGAAACTATGAAATTTATCTGACAGGCTCCGATTTGGATTTAAATACAATTAATGAAATAATTAAATTATGCCCAGAGTCTAAGAATAAAATTAATGAATCAAAGATTGAGGAATTTTATCAATTATGCTTGTCGTCTGAATTAATCCTTACAAATGATACGGGGCCCGCTCACATCGCCGGTCTTACAAATAAAAACGTAATTTGGATAGCAAATGATAACAAAATTTCACGTTCATGTTATCCACTTGGTGATAATTTACATAAGATTACAGCATCTAACGTAAAAAATATTAGTGTAAACAGTATTATTAATAAAATAGATCAAATATTAAAATAATTTGTATTTACAATTGATTTATCTTTGCTAATAATCCTATGATGATTTTATATAATCAATCACTAGGGCACTTATAATTGCAAAACTTCTTTTTTTTTCTTTACACATAATATTTTGAATAAACCCTTCCAAAGAAATAATAATTTTCGTGGCAAAAAAGATCTTCATAAGATAAATAATTTTATTTCTGCAGCTGACGTAAGAGTTATTTTAGATGATGGGGAGCAATTAGGAGTCATGAAAAAAAATGAAGCCATAGACATAGCAAAAGGCAGAGGTATGGATTTAGTTGAAATAGCTCCAAATAATAATCCTCCAGTTTGTAAAATTGTTGACTATGGAAAATTTAAGTATCAAGAACAGAAGAAAAAAAACGAAGCAAAAAAGAAACAAAAAGTAATTGAAACTAAAGAGCTTAAAATTAGACCAGGTACTGGAGAACATGACTATCAAGTTAAAATAAGAAATGCTCAGAAGTTTTTAAAAGAGGGAAACAGAGTGAAATTTAGCTTGAGATTTAAGGGTAGAGAAATGGAACATTCTAATTTAGGTATTGATATGCTTAAAAGAGTTAAAACCGATTTGGGAGAACTTATCAGAGTTGAAATGGAACCTAAAATTGAAGGAAGACAAGCTTTCCTCGTAGTTGCACCCAAATAAATTATATGATACTTAATTGATCTCAGTTAGTCGAAGGGGCTTTTAAAAAGGGTATGCCTTAAGACTTTATTAAATTACTCAAAAGGAGATAAAATGCCCAAACTAAAAACAAAAAGTAGCGTAAAGAAACGCTTCAAAACATCCTCATCGGGAAAATTAATTGTCGGTAACGTTGGTAAACGCCATGGCATGTCTAAAAGAACAAACTCTTTTATCAGAAATTCTAAAGGTACTAGGGTCTTATCAAAATCTGCATCAATAATAATTGAGTCAATGATGCCATACTCAAAATAGGTAAAGGAGAGATATTATGCCAAGAGTTAAAAGAGGTGTTACAGCA
Organism: uncultured Alphaproteobacteria bacterium; assembly: GCA_902575065.1. Taxonomy (GTDB): domain Bacteria; phylum Pseudomonadota; class Alphaproteobacteria; order HIMB59; family HIMB59; genus HIMB59. Next base: position 386 of record CACGPU010000015.1, on the reverse strand, counting down.
AGAGCTAGACATAAAAAAGTTTTTGAATTTACAAAAGGTCATCGTGGTAGAAGAAAAAATGTTTACCGAGTAGCAACACAAAGCATGGATAAAGCACTTCAATATGCTTATCGCGATAGAAGAAATAAGAAAAGAGATTTTAGAGGTTTATGGATCCAAAGAATTAATGCTGGTGTAAGAGAACATGGCCTAACTTATGCAAAGTTTATTGATGGGCTAAAAAAAGCAAACATTGAAATTAATAGAAAAATTCTCTCTGAGATTGCATTTCATGAACCAGCTGCTTTTAAATCAATAGTTGAGAAAGCTAAGGCTAATCTAGCCAGCTAAATTAAAGATGGACATTAAAAAAGTCCTTAATGAAGCTATAAAACAGATAGAGCTAT
>CACGPU010000014.1 GCA_902575065.1 uncultured Alphaproteobacteria bacterium | reverse complement strand
AAACATGAGTTCTAAATTTCTTTTTTTTAAATAAATCTAATTTGTAATTATCAAAATAATTTTTTTTATTGATTGGATTGAACATATCTAAAGAGAAAAATTCATTTATTGAGTATTTTATATTTGATTTAAAATTAAATTTTAAACTTTTGGAATTGTTCTTAATTATCAATTTAATGTCCTAAAAATTAATAAAGTTTTTATCTCTTACTTTTGCCCTTAAATAATTTTTGAAACAGATTTTCATCAGTCTCATACCCACTGTCACTATCTATTTTATTTAAAATAGCAGGATCAGCATCTTTTGAATTTGTTTGAGTGAGAATTGAATTTATAACTGGATTATCATTATTTTTAAAATTTTTGTTTCCATTTGAGCCAGGTAAAGGTAAATCGCTGATTGGCGGAATTATCAGAGTTTTATTATACCCAAGTCCCAACTCATTATTTACCTCTCTTTGACAAGATATTGTAAAAAAAGCTAAAAAAACCAGTATGATATTTTTCATAATCTCTTATTTAAAAATAATATATTTATTATCAATAACAAAAATCCCACAGTTATAGTACTGTCAGCAATATTAAATGCTGGCCAGTGATTATTACCTATATATATGTCAATAAAGTCAATAACAAAACCCCTAAATATTCTGTCTATAAAATTTCCTAATGCACCAGCTAATATTAGAGTCAGACTGAATTGAAAAAACTTATCTTGAGTTTTTATAAGTAAAAACAAAAAATACGAAATTATAAGTAATATAAAAATTGATACTACTATTTGGTTAATAGATGGGTTATTCAATAATCCAAAGGCAAATCCATAATTTACGACAAAAGTTAAATTAAAAATTGGAAATATAGGCACTGACTCATAAAGATCAAAAAAATTGATAATTAAAGCCTTAGTGATCTGATCCAAAGTCAGAAGGAAAAAAAATATTAAAAATAAACTTAAGTTAAATTTATTGTTGAAAAGATTTCCAAACATCCTCACATCGATTACATAAATTATTTTTACTAGATGATACTTCTTGTAGTACGGTCCAACATCGCTCACATTTTTTTCCATCAGCCAATTTTATCTCTACATATATTTCTTCATCTTCGATATTGATTGCTTCCTTTGACCTATTTGAAATATCATATATTTCAACATTGCTAACAATGCACATCTCAGCTAAATCTAATACTGAAACTATTTTTCGCATATCTTGAGATAAAAATAAAATCACTTTAGCTTGAAGGCTCGAGCCAATTAATTTTTCATTTCTTTTTAGTTCTAAGGCCGATGTAACACTTTTTCTCACTCTTTTTAGCTCTTCAAAAACTTTTTCTAACGAAATATCTTTATAAGTAAATTCATCATCATTAACATTTTGTAGTAAAATACTATCTTCATTACTATAGCTCCTAGACTTCCATGCTTCTTCACATGTGAATGAAACTATTGGTGAGAGCCATTTTGTTAAAAATTCAAATATGATATGTAAACATGTTGTTGTTGATCTTCTTGTTATACTTTTAAGATCATCACAATATAAAGAGTCCTTTCTTATATCAAAATAAAATGCTGATAGTTCAAGAGTACAGAAATTTAGTAAAGCTGTATAAATTGCATGGTAATCATGTTTAGAGACTAAAGTTTTAAGATGGTCATTTAAACTCGAAATTCTTGTTAAAAGATACCTTTCTAATTGAGGCATTTTTTCTGGAATTATTAAATCTTGCTTATCAAAGTTATTTAGATTTCCTAAAAGAAACCTTAGTGTGTTTCTTATTTTCCTGTAAGAGTCTATCTGGTAGTTGATAATCTGATTATCGATTTTTAAATCTTCAGAATAATCTGAAGCAACAACCCAAATACGTAAAATATCTGCACCGTATTTATTGATAATTTCATCAGGGGAAATAACATTTCCAACTGACTTTGACATTTTTCTTCCTTTACCATCAACAACAAAGCCATGAGATAAAATACTCTCAAAAGGTGCTTTATCTCTTGTGCCACACGACTCAAGTAAAGATGAGTGAAACCAACCTCTATGTTGATCTGAGCCCTCTAGATACATTGATGCTGGCCAATGAAGATCTCCTCTAGCCTCTAATACATAAGAATGAGTTGAACCACTATCAAACCAAACTTCAACGACATCTTTTACTTGTTCAAAATCATTTGGGTCATATTCAGGAGATAAAAATCTTGAGGGTTCAGAGTTAAACCAGGCATCACCACCCTCCGACTCGTAAATCTTTGCAATTTTTTCAATAATATTTTGATCACGTAGAGGTTCACCTGTTTTTTTGTTAACAAATATTGGCAAAGGTACTCCCCAAACTCTTTGTCTAGACACACACCAATCCGGACGGTCCTGTATCATACTTCTTAATCTTTTTTGTCCTTGTTTTGGGAAAAAATCAGTCTCATCAATAGCTTTAAGTGCTTTTGTTCTTAAATCGTTTGTGTCCATTGAGATAAACCATTGTGATGTATTTTTATATACCAAGGGGGCTTTAGATCTCCAAGAATGAGGATAGCTATGAACTAAAATACCTTGCGATACAAGGTTATTATTTTTTTTTATTTCATCACAAACATTTTGATCAACTTTAAAAATGTGTTGGCCATTAAATACAGGAATATGATCATAATATATTCCACTTTCATTTATTGTCATGGGTAATTCTAAATCATGTTGTTTACCCAAAATAAAATCATCCATTCCATGCACTGGACAAATATGCACTATTCCGGTGCCTTGTTCAGTAGTTACAAAATCACCATGAAGAATAGGAACTTCAAAATTATATCCAGAGTCGTATAAAGTGTGTTTACAAAAAGTATTTGTTAATTCATGACCTTTGATGGAAAAATTAATTTCATATTCTTCAATTTTATTTTCTTTAACAAATGACTCAACCAAATCGGTAGCTATAATCAAGTTTTTGTTTCCATCATTAATTTTTAAATTTAAAGATTTGTATTCAATATCTTTATGAACTGCCAGAGCTCTATTCCCTGGTATTGTCCAAGGAGTAGTTGTCCAAATAACAATAGAGTGTTCTTTTAATTTATTGTTATCAGTTTTTGAAATTGGAAAACAAGCATATATTGTTGTTGATTTATGATCATGATATTCAACCTCTGCATCTGCAAGAGCAGTTTTTTCAATAACAGACCATAAAACTGGTCTGTGTCCTTTGTAAATACCACCATTTTTGAGAAACTTTCCTAATTCTCTAACTATTTGTGCCTCTGCATGAAAATGCATAGTTGTGTATGGGTTATCCCAATCGCCAATTACTCCCAATCTTTGGAATTCTTTTTTTTGAATAGATATCCATTTATTAGCAAAATCTCTACACTGTTTTCTGAATTCAATCACAGGTACATCATCTTTATTTTTCTTTTTAGCTCTGTATTCCTCCTCTATTTTCCATTCAATAGGTAGTCCGTGACAATCCCATCCAGGAACGTAAATAGAGTTTTTATTTAGAAGTTGTTGATATTTTACAATTATATCTTTTAAAATTTTATTTAGGGCATGACCCATATGAAGGTGCCCATTTGCATAAGGAGGTCCATCATGAAGAATAAATTTTTCTTTAGAATTGGATTGTTCTCTTAATTTTTTATATATGTCATTTTTAATCCATTCATCAAGAATTCCTGGCTCTTTTTTAGGCAAGTCAGCTTTCATAGAAAATCCAGTCTTTGGAAGAGTAATTGAGTCTTTAATTTCCATAATTTAATATTTTTTTTGCTTCAGCGATATCTAAATTGATTTGATTTAATAATTCTTTTATACCATTAAATTTTTTCTCTTGTCGAATTTGTTTATAAAAAAATAATTCTATATTCTTATCATAAATATTATTGTCAAAATCAAACAAATAGGCCTCAACAATTGGCTTTTCTTTATTAAAAGTTGGCCTTACACCAAAATTAACAATACCAAAATAAGTATTTTCATCAATCGTGGTCTCTACAGCGTAGACACCATATGGAATAATAATTGTATTGAGAGGGTACTCAATATTGGCTGTGGGAATACCAATTGAACGACCTCTCTGATCACCTTTAACTACTTTGCCAGAAATACTAAATATTCTTTTCAAATCTTTATTTGCTAATTCAAGATTTCCTAAATTAAGATTTTCTCTTATTTTACTCGAAGATATTTTGTTATTATTTTGCTCATCGACAATAAGATCAATTTCGTTTAGTTGAATATTATTTTTCTCACAAAATATTCTTAAGGTCGCTATGTTTCCTTTTCTTTGATTCCCATACTGGAAGTCTCTTCCTATTAAAATTCTTTTGGCATTAAGTTTTCCTAATAAAATTTTGTCTTCAAATTCTAAATGATTTAGTTGAGTAAATTTTTCATTAAAATGTAAGTCAATTAAATAGTCTAAACCTAAGCTCTCTAAAATCTCTTTTTTTTTTAATTGAGAATTAATCATAAAATTATTTTGTTTTTTAAAATAAATTTTTGGATGTGGTGTGAATGATAAAATTGCAGATTTAGATTTTGATATTTTAGTTTTTTGTATTAAATTTTTTATTATCTCTCTATGGCCTTTGTGAATACCATCAAAGTTACCAATTGTTAAACACAGTTTTTCATCGATATTAATTTCTTCAAAACTACTATTGATATATTTCATAGAAAAAATTAAACGGTGTGATATTTGCTCTTATAATAAATAAGGGGTTTCTTGGTGTTTAATTTTATGCAGTTTGTTATTAAACATATGATTATTGTATGATCGCCAGATATGACTTTTTTTTCAACTTTTGCCTCTATTAGCCCCAAAGACTCTGGAAAGAAAGGAACCTTATTATTCGCAATTTTATATTTTGTGTTCACCCACCTCTTCTCTAATGATCCAGCAAATTTATTAGATAAATTAAGTTGAGATTTAGCTAAAAAATTTACATTTAAAGGACTATTTAATTTAAAACTTTTTAAATTTAAATTTTCATTTCCAAGACAAAATAAAAACTTTGGAGGAGCAAGGGAAAGGCTTGAGAAAGAATTGACTGTACAACCAAAAAATTGTTTTCTATTTATTCCATTTGTTACAATCGTAATACCTGTGGAAAATAATGAGAAAACGGCCGTTAAATTTTTAATATTTTTCATAATTTTATTTTTTGTTGGTAGCGCTGGAGAGACTCGAACTCTCACGAGGTTACCCTCACCGGATTTTGAATCCGGCGCGTCTACCATTCCGCCACAACGCCTTAAAATAATCTTATTTACTTATATTATTAAGACAAATTAGGCAAATTGATAACTAATTGTATATTTATTTAAATTTAAGAATAATATCTCGATACTTTGGAATACATTTATTTTATGGCGCCCATACTCACTTTTGCAATGACTGCTGCCATTACGCCGGGACCTAATAATATAATTCTTTCAACAAACGCTGTTAATTATGGTTTTAAAGCAACAATTCCACTTATGTTAGGTGTCTTTTTTGGATTTTTATCAGTTTTAACTCTTTGCTTATTAGGAATAGGAGAGATTTATGAAAACTATCCAAATTTTAAGAATTTTATAAAAATAGTAGCCACGATCTTTTTAACTTATCTGGCTTATAAAATTTTTATTTCAACTGAATTTTCAGACAATAATAAAAAAAGAAGATTTACATTTAGAGATATTTATTTTTTTCAATTAATAAATCCTAAAGCTGTAAGTGTTTCCATGTCTAGTTCTGCAATTTTTATACAAAATAAATTCTCATATTTAGAGGAATTTATTTTAATCTTTATTTGTTTTATAATTTCAACATCAACTAGTGCTGTAGTTTGGGCCGCTATTGGGCACTCATTTAGAAAATATCTTAATGATAAAAGAAAAATTATTTATTTTAATAGAGTCATGGCTCTATTATTACTAGGCTGTGTTTTTTATATAATTTTATGACAGTAAATTTATTTAAATTATTTTTCTTTTTATTAATTAGCTTCTTACTACTTACCCCTATAGCCTTAGTTATAACAAATGGTTTGAGTGCAATTTTTTTAACCAATGAGCTTTACATTAATAGATATTTAATTGGGTCTACTAAACTCATAGTAATGGTAAGTATTTTTACAACAATTATCAGTGTGCCATTAGCATGGATAAATACAATGACCGAATTTTGGGGGCGAAAATTTCTACAAATATTTGCAATACTACCTTTAGCAGTTCCAGCCTATATTTCAGCATATACTTATGCCGAAATTTTGGAGCCAGGTGGTTTTATAACTATCAAATTTTTGTTTTATGATGGTTTCTCAATAAGAAATAGTATCGCGGCTTCGCTAATAATTTCTTTATCTTTTTTTCCATATGTTTATATCCTAACCAGAATTGCAATCATAAATTTCTCCACAAGATATATAGAGGCTGCAAAAACTCTTGGTAAAAATCCCTATCAATGTTTTTTTAAAATAGGTTTACCCATGGCCCTACCTGGAATAGCTGCAGGACTAGCATTAGTTTTGATGGAAACAGTCAATGATTTTGGTGTTGCAGATTTTTTTGGTTTACAAACACTTTCAGTAGGAGTTTTTCATTATATAGCGATATTAAATGATCTACCCTTAGCTTTCCTATTGGCCTTAATTATTATTTTACTAATGGTTTTGTTATATTTGTTTGAGCAAAAATTAAGAGGTAAAAGGAAATTCAATAATAATACCTATGAAAATATTCAGTGGTCAAAATATAAATTAGGAAAGTTCATTGGAATAATTGCATTAATCTTAGGAGTCTTGCCTATTTTGTTTGGCTTTATTCTGCCTCTTATTTTTGTAATTTATACATTTTTTAATAATTTAAATTTTATTGATTTTAGTAACTATTTTACCTCACTATTTAATTCAATTTTGCTTGGAGTTATTGCTGGAATTGGATGTGCTATCATCTCAATATTTATTAGTTTTTACTCAAGATTCACTACTAAAAATCACATTACATACTACAAAAAAATAATAAACATTGGGTATGCAATACCAGGTGTAGTAATAGCTTTAGGAGTGCTTTTCTTTTTATTTTATTTTGATCGATTAACAACATTATCTATGTCTACCACATTATTGGGCTTGTCCTTAGCTCTGATAATTAGATTAATTGCTCTATCAAATAATTCTTTAGACTCAGGGATGGAAAAAATTGGAAAATCAATTGATGATGCCTCAAGATTAATTGGAAGAAGATCGTCAACAACATATTTTCGAATAATTTTACCTCAGGTAAAGTTAAGTATAATAGCAGGATTTTTTCTAGTATTTGTCGATACTGTAAAAGAGTTACCTATTACTTTACTACTAAGACCTTTTAATTTTGATACACTTGCTACTAGCCTATACGAATATTCATCAAATGAAATGTTTGAGTATGGAAGTTTGCATGCTTTAACAATTATTTTTTTTCTTTCTATCGTTATTTATTTGTTCGATAACGTGCTAGAAAAAAGAATGTTGTCAAAGACGAAAAAATAATTATTTAAATTTTTTCATTAACTTTAATGTTTCATCACTAACATGATGCTCAATACCTTCACTGTCATTTTCTGCAGTCTTTCTGGAAACACCTAACTTAATTAAAAAATTATAAACAATTTCATGCTTTTGTTTTGATTGTGTGGCTAATTTTTCTCCCTTTTCTGTCAAAAAAATCGAACGGTATGGTTCAGATTTTGCTAAATTAAAACTTATTAAACGCTTTAAATTTTTATTAACAGTAGCTTGTGACACACCAAAATGTTGAGCTAAATCAGCATTTTTAACATCACCTTTATTTTGTAAAATTTCTTGAATAGCCTCAACATAATCCTCTAGTATTTCATTCTTATTTTGGCTTCTGATATTTGAAAATTGATATGGCTCACTAGATCTAGTGTTTTTCATAGCTGGTTCAATCTATTTTGTTAATAATTAAATGTAAAGAATTGTTTGACTAATATTTAGTTATATCTATATTATTTAGCCTAGGCTAAAAATATGACAGAATTAGTATTAGAATTAAGTAGAAAATTTCAATATTTAAGATTTTCAAAAATTTTCCTCTTTATATGTATTCTCCTTCTTTTATTTTCTGAGCAGACTAGAAGTATTTTAATTTCATCATCGAGCGACGCCTACATAGCTGTATCTAGCTTTGTTGGAGTGACACTTCTTCTATTCGTTATTCTTGAAAAGAGAAATTTTAATTTACAAAAATTAATTTTACAAAATAAGAAATTTGAAATTCCCATATGCTCTATGTTAGGAGTTATACCTGGCTGTGGTGGAGCAATAATGGTAATGAGCTTATTCACTAGAAAAGTAGTTTCTTTTGGAGGTGTGCTCGCAGCGCTTATTAGTACTATGGGCGATGCAGCTTTTCTTCTCATTGCAACAAAACCCCAGGCTGCTTTAATCATACTACCAGTAACTTTTATAGTTGGCATAATATCTGGATATGTTGCTCAACCTTTTACAAAAAATTTTTTACAAAATAAAATTAATAAGAATATAAATACAACCCATTTACCTAAAAACAAAATATCAAATAAGTTTTATTATATTTGGTTTTTATTTTTAGCTCCTGGATTTATTTTGGGAATGTTAAATGCTTTTAACATTGATCTAAACTTTAATTTTATTGGAATTAATGTGGTTGAAGTAATGGCATTTATTTTGGCGATATACTGTGTCTTGTTGTGGGTTTTAAATCCATTAACAGATATTCAAATGGCTTCAATACACGAAAACTCCTATAGAAAAGTTGTAGATACAACTTGCTTTGTTACTGTTTGGGTCATTATTTCATTTGTTGTCTACGAATTAATAGATCTATCAACTAATGGTTTAATATTTGAGTCATTAATACTATTTGGTCCATTTATTCCTCTTATGGCTATACTAATTGGTTTTATTCCTGGCTGTGGTCCTCAAATTATGATCACATCCATGTATGTAAGTGGTCAAATTCCTATGTCCGCACAAATAGGAAACTCTATATCTAACGACGGTGATGCACTTTTTCCTGCAATAGCTATATCTGCAAAAGCAGCAATTGTTGCTACACTATACAGTGCGATCCCAGCTATTATAATTGCTTATCTCTGGTATTACCTTATAGGTTAAATACTAAATATTAATTAATCGATATGATTTGGAGGAATTTACATATATATGTTGAAAAAAAATCTAAATCAAAATATTCACAATATTTTTTATCTTTAGTTGCTTTTATAGAAAGTATTTTTTTTCCAATTCCCCCAGATTTAATTTTAATACCAATTGTTTATTTTAACCCTAAAAAGTTTTTAGCGACTGCACTCAATTGTACGATATTTTCAGTCATTGGTGGCGCTTTTGGATATATCATAGGGTATTTCATTTTTGATATTGCCCAATCTTATTTTGATATAAGCAAGCAGGGTGCATTTATGAATTTTTATAATGATTGGGGTATTTTTGCAGTTTTTTTGGGTGGTTTTACACCTATACCTTACAAAGTTATAGCTTTAACAAGTGGATATGCTCAATTTAATTTTATCTACTTTATACTCCTTTCATTGTTATCTAGGGGGTTGAGGTTTTTTATTATTGCTTTTATCATTAAACAATTTGGGGAATTAGGTATGGAAATTTTACAAAGAAATAAACTATTAATTTTTATAATCATACCTCTTGGAATAGTCTTTTTTATTTATTTATTTTTTTATCATGATTAAACAAACTAATATTTTATTGCTTGTTTTTTTGTTTTCGCTAGTAGCTATGTCTTTTGCTTTAATATTACAATATGCATATGGTCATAGCCCATGTAAATTATGTGTATATCAACGAGTTCCATATTATTCAATTTTGATATTGGGTGTATTTTATTTTTTTATTAAGAGATATTTCAATTTAATTTATATATTACTAACTATCTTGCTTCTTGTTGAATTAGGAATTTCCAGTTTTCATTCTCTAACAACATTTGGAATAATTGAGTACACCGGATGTGAAGCTGCCACGCTTCCAAATGATATTACAAAATTAAAAGAAGAATTAATGTCTAATACATTAATTACCACGTGCTCTGATGCCAACTTACCTTACTTTGGTATTCCATTATCAGTTTATAACTTCTTGTTTTCAATGGCTTTTCTGATATTAATTATTTTTAATGCCTACAAAAAAGAAAAATAAATCACTGAGTGGTGAAGATAAAAAATTAATTGAAGAAATTATCAGAGTTGATCATGCAGGTGAGCATGGAGCAACGCAAATATATCGAGGACAATTAGCTATTTTTAAAGAAAACACAGAATTTGGTAAAGAAATTAAGGAGATGGCTGACCAAGAGGAAATTCATAAATCAACTTTTGATGAATACATAGTAAAAGAGAACGTAAAACCAACCGCTTTATTTCCATTTTGGAATTTAGCAGGTTATGCCCTAGGATTAGGTACTGCATTACTGGGGAAAAAAGCTGCAATGGCATGCACCGTTGCTGTTGAGGAGGTTATTGGTCAACACTATGAGGAACAAGCCAAGGAACTATCAAAAAGAAAATTAAAACCAGATTTATTGAAGACTGTAAAAAAGTTTAGAGAAGATGAGCTAGAACATCATGATACAGGCGTCGAACACCAGGCAGAAATGACAACTGGGTATGTTCTTTTGTCTAAAACAATAAAACAGCTATGCTATACTGCAATAAAAATAACTAAAAAATATTAATCCTTCTCTAAGACACTATCCCAATATAAATAATCTCTCCAACTTGAATGAAGATAATCAGAAGGGAAATTTTTACTTTTTAATCTTAAAGAATATTGAGAGGGTTCTTTAGGTTTTCTAAGCAATTTAAAACCAACTTGACTTAAATCCCTACTTCCTTTGGTCCAATTACATTTTGAACATGCAGTCACAACGTTCTCCCAATTTGTCAGTCCACCTTTTGAACGAGGTATCAAATGATCGAAAGTTAATTCTTTTGTTGAAAATTTATCATTGCAATATTGACATGTGAAATCATCTCTCAAAAAAACATTAAATCTTGTAAATGCAGGTTTATGACTATGTGGTATGTAATCTTTGAGTGCGATAATACTAGGGAGTTTTATTTCAAAAGATGGAGATGAAACCTTTTGATCATATTCTTCAACTATATTAACTCTATCAAGAAAAACTGCTTTTACCGTATCTTTCCAACTCCATATGGATAAGGGGAAATAGCTAAGAGGCCGGTAGTCTGCATTTAATACTAAAGATGGACAATGATTCGAGTTAATCATGGTTAAATATTAACATATCCAAAAAAGAGTATGATTAATAGTTTATTAATTCCAGTGTTCATACAGCTTGTTAATCTCATCTAAAGCAATTGGGCTAATAGAATGTGCACAGTTATCATCTAAAACGAGTTTACTAGAAAATTTTTTTGATTCCAAAAACGAATTTGTCTCAACTGCCCTATTAAATGGTACGACATCATCCATTTTTCCATGAAAAATTAAAAAACTAGATTTGATTTCAGATATTTTTAAATCATTTAAAATTTCTTTTGGTAATGATCCTGATAATGAAATGATACTGTGAAAATTTAAATTTTTTTGTAGAGCATAATATGTCGCCAACATAGAGCCCTGAGAGAAACCAATGATAGAAATCTGAGTTTCATCAACTGAGTGTTCATGAATTATTTTTTCAATTATTTTTTCAAGATGAAAGAAGGCTGTTTTTAGGCCCTCTTTTAATTCTTCAATAGATCTTTCTTTTAATGGAAACCACTGATACCCAAAATAATTGAATTCACAGGGCTCCGGGGCATTAGGAGATATAAACTCAGTTTCTTCTTTTTCCAAAGATATATAATCTTTTAAGGAAATTAGGTCATTTCCATTAGACCCATAACCATGCAAAAATAATACAATTTTCTTCATCAATTCTTCTTAAATTTAATAATTAGACATTTATAGATAATTTGATAACTATTTACCATGTTTTCATCTACTGTATTGCCTTTTGTTTTAGTTGTATCCATGATTTTAGCTCTTCTCATGGTTGTAATTGGTGTAATAGCTATGGCTAAAAATGGAAGTTTTAATAAAAAACACAGTAACAAACTTATGCGAATGAGAGTATTGTTTCAAGGTATTGCTGTTTTAGTATTCGCTGCGATAATATATTTATCAAGATAATTTAATTACTAAAATCATGAATAAGAAAAGTAAAATACTATCAACCACAATTAATAAAAGCACTTCCAGTTTAATGGATGATTTTAATAGCTCAATTGATATTGATAAAAGATTAATTGAAGAGGATATTGCTGTTACAAGTGCACATGTAAAAGCTTTAGTAAAACTAAAAGTTATTTCAAAAAAAGAAGCTCTTACTATTCAAAAAGGATTAAATTCAATATTGAATGATCATAAAAAAGGTAGACTAAAATTTTCAAAAAAAAATGAGGATATTCACATGAATGTAGAGTCTTTCCTCAATAAAAAAATAGGTAATGTAGCTAATAAGATACATACTGGAAGGTCTCGTAATGATCAGGTAGCAACTGATACTAGATTATGGACAATTAAAGCCTCCAAAAATTTACAAGAAGAAATCAAGAATTTAATGAAGTCTATTTTAAATCAAGCTCGTGGAAATGAAAAAACTATTATTCCTGGATTTACTCATTTGCAAGTGGCACAACCTGTATCTTTGGCTCATCACTTAATTGCATATTTAGAGATGTTTAAAAGAGACTTAAATTATTTTGATTTTTGTATAAATAACAGCGATGAAAATGTATTAGGCAGTGCTGCTTTAGCAGGTAGTAATTATAACTTAGATATAGGTTTACTAAATAAAAGTTTACATTTTTCAAAATCTAAAAATAATTCTATGGATGGTGTAAGTGATCGTGATTTTTGCATATATTTTCTACATGCTAGTTCTTTAACTGCGACGCATTTAAGTAAATTATCATCTGAGCTAATTTTATGGTCAAGTAATTTCATGAAGTTATTTAATATAAGTAGTGAATATTCTACAGGTAGTTCCATAATGCCTCAAAAAAGAAATCCCGACTCATTAGAACTTGTAAGATCAAAAACGAATAGCATTAGAATTAAGTCAATAGAACTCTCAAATATCGTTTCAAACCTTCCTTTAACATATTTTAAAGATTTTCAGGAGGATAAAAGGATAATATTTGATTGTTATGATGAGTTAATAAGCTGTATTAAAATTATGGAAGAAGTTATAAAAAAATCTAATTTCGAAAAATCTATTGGAAGAGATTTATGCAATAATTATTTCGCTACAGCTACAGATTTAGCAGACTATCTAGTTATAGAAAAGAAAATACCTTTCAGAGACTCTTATAAAATTATTGCTGATATAGTAAATTATGCGCAGAAAAATAATAAAAATCTCTCACAAATAAAAATTGATGAATACCAAAAATTTCAAAAATCAATTGATAAAAATATTTATAAATATGTTGATATAAATAAAAGTCTATCAAGAAAAAAAACACCCATGAGCTCTAATCCAAAAGAGGTTTCTAAAGTGATTAAAAGATATATTAAATTTCTTAGAATAAGATGATCAAGTTTTTATTAATAATATTATTGCCCATATTTATCATTGGCTGTGGAAACCAAAAACCTAATAAATTACCAGAGGGTGTTGTAGATAAATCTCAATATCCATTTCCTCCTAATGATGACTACGATTACCCTGAGAGCGAATAATGCTGGATAAAATATTAAAAGAGTTTTCTAGTCCTTTTTATCTTTATGATGAGAATAAAATTAAAAATAAGATAAATTTTCTAAATAATTTAGAATTAGACTTTCCTAGAAAATTTAATTTTGCTGTTAAAGCTAATCCTAACCTTGCAATTTTAAACCTTATTCATCGTTGTGGTTTTGGCGCTGAAGTTGTCTCTGCTGGTGAGCTATTTAAATCATTGAAAGCCGGATTTGAACCTGAGGATATTATATTTGATGGGCCAGGAAAAACTGATTTTGATTTAAAGTACGCTATCACGCAGAAGATTCACTCTATAAATGTTGAAAACATTGAGGAAGTTGAATTCATTAATGATTACTCTTTAAGTAAGGGGCTAAAAACAAATATTGGTATCAGAATAAACCCCGATATTGATGGGTCGACCATGGATAAGATTACTACTGGTTTATCAGGAGGTAAATTTGGTATTTCAATTGATCAAATTGACTTCGATACAATCTCTAATTTAGAGGGGGTGAACTTAAAAACACTTTCTGTTCATATAGGAAGTCAAATAACTGATTATCAGAAGTTACTTGGTTCATATGAAAATCTAATCAAAATTGCAGATGAGCAAAATCTTAAAAATAATATAAATATTGATACTTTAGATTTTGGTGGAGGATTTGCTGTTCTTGATCACTCAGATAAAGAAATCAATTTTGATAGTTGGAAAAATAATTGTAACAAAATACTTAGTGGAAAAAATTATAATATTATTTTTGAACCTGGAAGATTTATAGTAGCTGATAGCTGTGAACTTATCAGTAAAGTTTTATATATAAAAAATAGTGGCAATAAGAAAATTGCTATTATTGACTGTTCATTTTCTGAATACATTCGTCCAGCTTTGTATGACATAAAGCCTCCAATAAAAGTTTCAAACAATTCAAAAGATGTTGAAATTTATGATATCGCAGGTGGAATTTGTGAGTCTACTGATTATTTTGTAAAAGATATTGAACTACCTAAGATAAAAGTTGGAGATAATTTAATATTTATGAATGTTGGTGCTTATGGATCCTCTATGTCCTCAACTTATAATAGTCGACCTCGACCTCTAGAGGTATTATTCAACAAAGATGAGTATCGTGTAATCCGATCTCGTGATACCTTAGAAGATCTATGTAAAAATGAGATCATGTAATGATAATATTTTTAAAGCGTGTAAATATTATAATCGCCTTAATTTTATTATTTTTAACTCTTGGTTTAATTAAATTTAAAAATAATTTATCTCATGATCCTGTAAGTAACTTTAATGTTGATGCGATTGTTGTATTAACAGGAGGGAAAGGAGAGAGAATTATTGAGGGTTATAAACAAATTGAAAAATCTAATCAAAATAAGTTGTTTATTTCTGGTGTTGATAATACCTTTAATTCAGAAGTTGTATTAGTGAATATTCTTAACTTTGATCAAAACATTGTTGAATGTTGTATTGAGGTTGGATATTTATCAAAAAATACATATGAAAATGCGTTAGAAACAAGATATTGGGCATTAGAAAAAAAAATAAAATCGATTTTATTAATTACTTCAGATTTACATATGCAACGTGCAGAATTTTTATTTAATCAACTATCAGGTTTGAAAGTAACTCCTTATTCTGTAAGCAATAGTGATATAGTTATTCCTTTTGAAAAATTGGTAGAGGAGTACATTAAGTTAATTGTCTCAAAATTAGTTTTTATAAAAAAATATGAAATTTAGTTTTTTAATAACATTTTATTTTACAACAGCTATTGTATTAATTATTTCTTTGTTAGGCCTTCCCTTCAAATATACAAAATTTAGATTTTTTGTGCTTTTCTTTACTAGGAACATGGCAGTAATTTTAAAACTGTTTGGAATTAATATAGAAGTAATTAATTCTGATATTGCTCACAAAAAGGGTTATCTCTATGCGAGTAAACATCAGTCAATGTTTGAAACAATATACTTTAATGAACTCTTTTATAATCCTGCATATATTTTAAAAAAAGAATTATTGAATATTCCACTATTTGGGACCTACCTTAAAAAATTGGGAATGATTGCTATTGATAGAAAACAAGGAATCCATAGTCTTCGTTATGTAAATCAGCAAACAGCTGAATATTTAGATCATAGACCTGTAATAATTTTTCCCGAGGGAACCAGAACAACATTTAAAGATCAACCTGATTTAAAACCTGGAATTTATTCTATGTACAAGTCTTTGAACAAGCCAGTTGTACCTATTGCTTTAAATTCTGGAAAATTTTGGCCTAAAAATAATCAGATTCATAAAGGCTCCATAACAGTAGAGTTTAAACAGCCGATACCTCCTGGGTTGAGCAAGCAAGAATTTTTAAATAAACTCAAAATTGAGATAAATAGCCTTAATCATTAGGAATAAATTTTCCTGCCTGTCTTGCTTTAACAATTCTATCTCTTACATTTTTGGTCATCTTTAATTTTGTTAATAAATTCTTAGAATTTCCCTGATTGAGGGTTTTAGAAAATTTTTTTAATTCACTTATGAAATTATTAGTTAATTTTAGAATTTGGGAATTATTTGCTAGAAATATATCCCTCCACATTTCTGGATCACTTCCTGCTACTCTAGTAAAGTCTCTAAATCCACCAGCAGAAAATTTTATAAGCTTTGAATTTAGTGAAGATTCTTTTTTCATTGCCGTCAAAACTAATGAATAGGAAATTAAATGAGGCAAGTGTGAAGTCAAACTAAGCACTTTATCATGCTCTTTTGCAGACATAATTTCAATTTTCATGTTTAGTGACTTCCAAAACCTAACAATCTTATTGATGTTTGTCTTGGAAGATTTATTTAAAGGACAAATAATATTATATCTATTTGTAAATAGTCCATCAAATCCATGTTCCAGTCCAGCTTTTTCAATACCCGCTATTGGATGTGAGGGAATAAAATTAAATTTATACTTTTTTTGATTATATAATTTTTCTATGTTTAGTTTTGTTGAGCCCACATCTGTAACAATTGTTTTATCTAAATTAATGTTGCTAAGTTTTTTGAATA
>CACGPU010000013.1 GCA_902575065.1 uncultured Alphaproteobacteria bacterium | reverse complement strand
TTAACTCTAAACTATGATCATACGGAGGATCAATATAAATTACATGGCAGCTATTTAAAATATCTATCTTTTGTTTATAAGGATCAAAATTAGTAATTTCATAATTTATTTCATTAATTTTTTTTAAAAAGTCTTCAATCTTTTTAGTATGTTTTTTTTCGATATCGTTAAAAACTACTTTTTTAACACCCCTAGATAATGCCTCTATACCAATTGATCCTGTACCTGCAAATAAATCACATAAAATAACCTTACTGAGGTCTATATTTAGATCATTATTATGTAACAACAAATTGAATATATCTTCTCTAATTCTTGTTAGTGTTGGTCTGTAATCACCTTTAGGTTCAACTAAAATTTTTCTTCCTTTATATTTACCGCTAATAACTCTCATTAACCTGCATTTCTTTATATTCACCATAGTTTATAGACTTTAATAGAAAACGACCGTAAGTGATCCTTTTAAGTCTCTCTACTTTTAAATTGAATAATGTACAGATATTTCTAATTTCTCTATTTTTTCCCTCAATAAGATTAAATCTAAGAACATGTTTGTTTATATTAGAGTGAACTAGTTTTACATTAGGTTTTTTATAAATTTCTTTTCCATAAATTTTTTTATTTATCGATTTAAGTTTATTTTGATCAAAGGTACCCATAACATTAACAAGATAAGATCTTTTAATATTTGATTTAGGAAGTTCCATATATCTTTTAAAAGAGGTTTCTTTTGTAAATAGTAATAAACCCTCAGAATTATAATCTAATCTACCAATATAGTGATATTGATGATATTTTTTAGGAAGATAGTCATAAACAATTTTTCTATCTTTTTCATCTTTTTTAGAAGTAATACAACCTCTTGGTTTATGAAATAGTATTATATTAAGTTTATTTGATTTAGGTTTTTCAATCTCAACAATATCTCTATCAGTTACTGATATAAATGGCCTTGTCTCAATATTACCATTTAAAGTAACTTTCTTATTTTTAATTAAATTTTCTGCTTGGTTTCTCGAAATTTTAAATTGAATTGATAATTTTTTACTAAACGTTATTTTTTGCATGATCTGTAAACATCTTTATTATACTTTTATCAAAATCTGTTATTAAAAATTCAGGATGCCATTGTACTCCCATACATAATGGATGTTGATTATGATGAAATGCTTCAATTATATTATCAGGCGCATAAGCATCTACAGTTAAATTTTGACCAATTTTTTTTATACCCTGATGATGAGCACTATTAACAAAAATTTTTGGACTATCTTTAAATTTTTTTAAATTAGACTCATCACTTAAAATGATCTCATGACTAGTCTCATTTCTCGGATTAGGTTGTTCGTGTTCAATAAATGACTCAATATCTTGAATTAAACTACCACCAAAAAATATATTTAGAAGTTGGCACCCTCCACATATTCCTAAAATAGGTTTATTGTAGGGAAAATACTTTTCTAATATTTTTAATTCAAACTTAGTTCTATCTTTAATGGTTTGAATTTTATCTGACTGTATATTTTCACCATAATATTTTGGATCAATATCAAAGTCACCTCCCGAGATGAGTAATCCATCTAAAAAATCTATATTTTTTATAGTTTCTGTTATAGGCAGTATTATTGGCGTACACCCAAACTGATATAAACAGTCTGAATAATGGCGTCTTAAGGCAAACCAAGGATATTTAGAATATGTGTTTTCTTTTTCCTTATAATCAGTTGTAATACCAATGACTGGGGATATATTCACAATGAACAACCTAACAAATTTTATACGTATTGTACTTAGTCAAAGTAAATTAGCTATGGAAAAAGGAGAGATTCCTATAGCATCCGTAATATTTGACCCGATCGATGAGAGAATTATTGCTAGATCTTTCAATCAAGAAATTGCTTCAAATGATCCAACAGCACATGCAGAGATTTTATGTATAAGAAAGGCATGTAAAAAATTAAATCAGAAGAGATTAGATGGTCTCATAATGATATCTTATTTAGAACCATGCAATATGTGCAAAGAGGTTATAAAATCCTCAAGATTATCTGAGGTTTATTATTTATTTAAAAATGAAAATCCAAGTAGAAAAACTATATCGAAGGTAAAGTATAAATTAATTAAAAATAATGAAGAAAATTTAATAAAAAAATTTTTTAAAAATAAGAGAACTAAATATTAGCACCAATATCAGTTCTAAAATATTTTTCAGGCCAGTCAATAATATCTGCTATTTCATAAACTTTATTTCTACATTCAAGATAATTATCTCCACATTTAACGATTGATAGAACTCTACCTCCATTAGAAAAGACTTTGTTGTTTATTAATTTAGTTGCAGCATGAAAAATATAAAATTCATCATTATTTTTTAATTCATTTAAATTTCTGATTTCAGTATTTTTAGGGTAATCTCCCGGATATCCTTTCGTCGCTAAAATTAAACAAATTGATTTTTTATTTTCAAATAATTCAATGTTAGCATATTTTAAATTTTTTGTTGCAGTTGAATGGAGTAAAGATAAAAAATCTGACTTTATCCTAAGAGAGATACTTTGAATTTCAGGATCTCCAAATCTAGTATTGTATTCTAGTAAATATGGTTGTTTGTGTTCATTGACGATTATCCCAAAAAATATAACACCTTGAAATGCTATGCTATCATGCTTTAAACCCTCTATAGTTTTTTTTACTATTTGATCTTGAATTATCATATTTAGATTATTATCTAAAATAGGGGCAGGACTGATGGTACCCATTCCTCCAGTATTTGGTCCAGTATCATTATTTCCAATTCTTTTATAGTCCTGTGCAGATCCAATATTTAAGTATTCATCGCCATCAGTAATTGTAAAAAAACTTAATTCTTTTCCCTCAATGAATTCTTCAATAACAACTTTATTGTTTTCTTGATTAAATTCCTTTTTTATAAAAATCCTTTCACAAGCCTCTATTGCTTCATTTGTATTTGTGCATACAAAAACTCCTTTACCAGCAGCTAATCCATCATATTTTACAACAATGGGCCCATTAAAACTTTCGAGATAGTTTTTTGCTTCGTCAAAATCAACAAAAGTTTGAGACTTTGCAGTTGGGATATTGTTAGATTGACAAAATTCTTTCATGAACTCCTTGGAAGATTCAAGTTTTGCGCCTTCAGAGTCAGGCCCGAAAACATTTAAACCGTTATTTCTAAGTTCTCCAGCAAGATTTTCTGATAAATAGTTTTCTGGACCTACAACAACTAGGTCTGGATTAATTTTAATACATTCCTTAACAATATCCTCTTTGGTTGAGATATCTTTACACTCTGCAATTTGGCTAATTCCATAATTCCCAGGAAAACAAAATACTTTTTCACAAAGGTAGGACTTGTGAAGAATTCTACACAAAGCATGTTCTCGGGCACCAGATCCTACAACTATGACATTCATTTATATAACATAATAAAGTATATTTATTTTGTGAATAATATTCCTGAATACACTGTATCACAACTGAATAAGTCAATAAAAGATTTATTGGAGGAAAACTATTCCTATTTAAAGTTAGTTGGAGAGGCAGGATCAATAACTATAGCTAGTTCTGGACACGTTTATTTTTCGATTAAAGAAAACGATGAGGTCATATCTTGCATATGCTGGAAAGGGAGCTATGAAAATTTGCAAGTTCAAATTGAAGAGGGAACTGAATACAGTTTTTATGGCAGAATAACATCTTATTCTAAATTTGGGAGATCTGTTTACCAACTCATTATTGATCAGGTTGAGTATAGTGGCACAGGATCAATATTAAAGCTTATTGAAGACAGGAAAAAAGAATTATCTTTGCTGGGTTTCTTTGATGATGATAAGAAAAAAAAATTACCTAGGTATCCAAAATCTATTGGTGTCTTAACGTCATCCTCTGGTTCAGTAATTCATGATATAATTCATAGAATTTCCGAGAGATTTCCAGTTACTCAAATAAAGGTTTTCCCTATTTCTGTTCAAGGTAAAAATTCTCATATTGAAGTTATAGATTTTCTAGATCTCATTGAAAATCATGACTCTAAAGACTTTTTAAAGCCAGATTTAATTATATTTGCAAGAGGTGGAGGTTCTTTGGAAGAGTTAATGCCTTTTAACGAACCTGATTTAATAAAAAGAGTTTTTAAATTAAAAATTCCTAATATTTCAGCTATTGGTCATGACACTGATTATACCTTATTAGATTATGTTTCAGATTTGCGTGCACCAACACCTACCGCAGCAGCTGAAATTGCAGTTCCCGATAAAAATTATTTATTAAATCAAATTCAGGATTTACAAGTAAAACTAAATCAATCTATCGAACATAAATATTTCTCAATAGAACAACTATTATTGAGATTTAAAAATTCTGTAAATTATTTTTCAAATTCAATCAAAGATGTTGAAATCAAATTAAGTAAAATAAACGGTGAGAATTTAAAGATAGTTAATAATTCCTTTTACGATAAATCAAATTTATATAATGATAGATCGATTAGACTACAAAACAATAGCCCAAAACAAAAAATATTAGAAATACAAAGCAAGATTGGATACATAAATAATAAAAACAAAACTTTAATTTTAAATAAATTTAAGATTTTTTCTCAAAAATTATATTTACTAAATAAGATACTTAATACCTCTTCGATAGAAAAAAACTTAAAAAAAGGTTATGCTATATTGAAATCAGAAAATCAAATTATTAAAAGTATTCAAACTTTAAAAAAATTAAACAATTTTGATGTTACTTTGAAAGATGGAGTAATGAGTGTCAAAAAAAAATTATAATTTCCATCTTTTATGTACCCATAGCCATTGTGATGGACAGTTTGTAATCCACTTTTCAAAATATTTTTTGTGAATCATTTCAACTAGGCCTTTTACATCATAGTTTTTATATTCTTCATAACGTAAAGGTTTTTCAAAAATTATTTGAAATTTGTTATTTTGATTTCTGATGGAGTATACTGGACATATCATTGTTTTGTATTTAATTGCCAAATTAGCAAAACCGTCTGTTGCAAGTACTTTCTTTCCAAAAAAATCTATTTCTAAACCACTACTATCTCTTTGGTCAATTAGAAGAGCTAAGTCTTCATTCTGTTTGAGGGCCTTAATCATGGATTTAGCACTTTCAGAGCCTTTTTTATAAAAAAAAGCATTATTTTTCCTTCTATTTTTCTGAATGTAGTTATCGATCTTCTCATTATTTGCGTGTCTATAAACTGAATGTAATGTGAAACCATGACGTAAAATAAAATTTCTTGTTAGCTCCCAGTTCCCAATATGTGCTGATATAAAGATTTTAGGACCTTTGTGAGTTTTTATCTCTTCCATGATATGGATATTATCGAAATCTATATTTTTCCAATCAAATTTATTCAAATTAAAAAATTCAAAAAAAACTTTACCTGTCTCTTTTAAATTTTCCTTTGTTAATCTTGAACTTCTTTCATCATTAAGGTTTAATACTTTCAAATTATTTTTTATAATTTGCTGGTATTTTGTAAATTTTCCAAAAAAACCAACTAAAATTCCTCCAACATTTGAGGCAAAATTAAAACTAAATAATCCTAATATATTTTTAAGTATAATAAAAAATACAAACTCAATATAATTTCTTAAAACTTTAAATATATTTTTCAATTTCCGAAGTAAATCCTAGATTGTTATCAGATACTATTTCTCCATGTATAATTCCAACAGAGCTTTTAAATTCATTAGGTATTCTTACATGATCTTTCTCTGTTGTTATTAAAAAAGCATCATTTTTATTTGCTTGATCAAGTAATAAAAAAATATCATCGACAGTATATTGATGATGATCAGGAAACTCTTTTGTTAATACTAAATTTAAATTTTCAGATTTTAATTGGTCGAAAAATTTTTTATTAAAACCTAGTCCAGCAAAAGCAATTAACTTTTTTTCTTTAAATTCTGGGTCAATTTCTATTTTATATTTCAAAATATGCTTAAAGTGACTGTCATTTAAATCATTACATACATCTGTATTAATTAGAAAAAATATTTGAGATTTTCTAATTGCATTTTTTACTGACTCTCTTAGTGGTCCAGAGGGAACTAATAATCTATTACCAAATGATTGGATAGAGTCATAAACATAAATCGATATATTTTTATATACATTGTAAGATTGAAGTGCATCGTCAAGTACAAGTATATTTGCACCATCTTTCTTTGCTGAAATCATTGCGTGAAATTTATTTTTACTAACCCACGTTGTAAAATAATTTGACATCATTAAAGCCTCATCTCCTACAAAATTAAAGTCCATATGAGGTTTTACTTTTATTACTTCATCTACTGTAGTGGATCCACCATAACCTCTTGAGATGATATGGGGAATGTATCCCATTTTCTTTAATTCTCTACAAATGTACAATACTGAGGGTGTTTTGCCTGAACCACCAATTATAGCACTTCCAACTGCTATCACTGGTAAGTCAATTTTTTGAACTTTTGATAGTTTTCTTTTGATTAAATTTCCGACTGACCAAATTATTGATAAAGGAGAGAGAATAAGAGCATTTAAAGAAATTGTTTTTTGATACCAAAATTTTGGAGCTTTTAACATTTATCAATCATCTCAGTAATATTTTTTAAACTATTTTTATTAATATTAATAAAATTTTCAATTTCCTTAACATGATGAAAGTCTTCCTTTATTTGTCTGTTAATTTCATTACTTATATCTTCTAAATTATCACTATTCATTGTTTTGCATAGATTAAGTTTTTCAAGATCAAGATAAATTTCCTCAAAATTTTTATTAAATTCTCCTGAAAGCACAAAGCAACCTCTAGAAATAGGTTCCAGAGGATTCTGTCCGCCATGTTCAATTAAAGAGCCACCCATAAATACTATTTTAGAGCGCTCAAAAATTGACATAATATCCCCAAATTTATTATGCACTGTTATTTTTTCTAAATTTTCAGAAATAATTTTTTCATTTAAATTATTAGAGAATTCAATGTGACGCGGTATAATAATTATTTCAAATATTTCACTTAAATTTAATCTTTTAATTATATGTATAACTTTATCATACTCATTTAAGTGAATACTTGCAAAACAAACGATCTTTTTTTTTGAGTCTGGTATATTTAGATTAATGTTAAATTTTAAGTTCCCAAAGAAATAGACTTTTTTACCAAATAAATTATTTATGTTCAATTGATCCTTTTTACTTTGTGCAAAAATTAGATCGTATTGTTCTCCAATTATTTTACTTAAATTTGAATATTTTGACCACCTGACATAACTTGTATCCGATACTCTGCCATTAACTAAGATATTTTTTAAATTTTTCTTTTTTGAAATCATGAGCCAATTAGGCCAAATTTCTGAGTCAATCCATAAAATTTTTTTAAAATTTGTTTTTGATAAGAAAATATTTACATTCCAAAAAAAATCTAAAGGAAGAAATATACTAATAAGGTTGGGGTATAATTTTTTTGACAATTCAAAAGATGACAATGTAGAACATGATAAAACAATTTTTTTATTATTCAGCCTATCCACTAAGAATTTAATAGAATTCAATTCGCCTATGCTAGCAAAATGAATTAAAAAATCACTTTGTTTGATTTGTGTGTAATTTAGTTTTGCGAATATTTTTTGTTTATATGAAAAAAAATTTTCTTTTTTATTGAATACTCTGATTAAACCAATGAATAAAATCAATGGGAAAAACACAAGTTGTAATAATCTATAGCTAAAAATGAGCATCAATTATTTTTAAATTCTTATTCAAATTGTCTATTATGTATGCATTAAATGAATTTTCGTCGAACTGACTTGGGTTTATTATTTCTTCACCCCAAAAAAAAATACCTTTACTGAAAGGTAATGGTATTTTTAATTTATCCCAATTATTAAGACGAAAAAAACGATTGGTTTTAAAAGTTAGTAGAGCGATCTTTAAGTCAAACTTTTTAGCTAATTTGTAAATATTAGTGTTAATTTCATAAGGTGGCCCATGGGGTGCATCTGGTGTGATATAAATGCACTCTCCTTTTTTTACGGCTAAAGTGATTTCTTTTATTAGAGCGGTCGGTTTATCTTTTTCTCGTAAAAGAGGATCTAAACCAAATTTTCTTTGTACTAAAGTACTTATTTGACCATCTCTGTGAGATGTAGCAACGGGTCTTAATTTTGGTTTAAATTTCCAACTAAATGTAGAACCCATAAGTTGGTTATGCCAAATAAGTACAATGATTGATTTATTATCTTGTAATTTTTTTTCTATAACTTCTTCGTTTACACCTGACCAATTACTTGTTTTTTTTATAAGTGATAATGACAGATAAATTAAATTTACAAAAATAATCTTAAAGAATTTATTCTTAGATAATTTTTTAAGCATTCTTTTTAATCTGTCTTTGATAGAGATTATAATAATGTTTTTTCTTTGCCATTAAGGTTTTATGAGTTCCCTTCTCAACAACCTCACCATTTTCTAAATAGTAAATTTCATCAAAATTTTTGATTGTGCTTAATCTATGTGCAACTACAATCATTGTAATTTTAGGCAAATGATACAAATTATTGAATAGCTTAGACTCTGTTTTAAGATCTAAATTTGAAGTTGGTTCATCTAATAATACAACAGGGCTTTTTTGAGCAAGAGCTCTCGCTATTGAAATTCTTTGCCTTTGCCCCCCAGACAATTTAATTCCATTTTCTCCAATTTTAGTATCTAATTTTAAAGGTAGTTTATTTGCAAAATCATTTACACATGCAATATTAGCAAAATGATTTATATTTGATTGATTGTGACCAGAGTTATATTTTATATTTTCTGAAATAGTACCATCAAACAAAACTGTATCTTGACTAACTAGGCTAAATATATTTCTTAGACTATTCAATTTTAATTTTTTTATATTAATTTCATTTATAGTTATTTCACCTTTGGTGATATCAAATAATCTCAAAAATAAAGCCATCAGTGTTGATTTACCTCCTCCAGAGGGTCCCACAAATGCAACTTTTTTTCCTACTTTTAGGTTAAAATTAACTCGGTTAATTATATTTTTATTTGTATTTTCGTATTTGAAAAAAACCTCTTTAAAACTCAAAGTCTTGAAATCCTTTATTATCTTTGATCCTCCAATTGTTTCATTTTTAAAATCTATAAATTCAAATATTCTGGAGGCAGCACCAAGACCACTTTGAAGTAAAACATTCACATTTATTAGATTTTTAAGTGGTGCATAAGCTAACATTAGACTTACTAAAAAACTCATCAATTGCCCAGCTGTCATATTTTCGTTAATTACAAAAATACCCCCACCAAATATTGCTAAACCAGCTGCCATTGAACCCAATGTTTCCGTGAAAGGTCTAGATCTCGCAGTTATTTTTTCCTGTTTAAAATTCAATTCTCTAGCTTGCTCAATTTCTTTATTAACTCTTTTGATTTCAAAATTTTCTGCATTGAAAGATTTTACATTTTTGATTCCTCTAAAGACCTCTTCTAAATTTGAAGCTAAAGTCCCAACTTGTTCTTGTAAGTTTTTTGTGACTCTTCTAATTTTTTTACCTAAAACTCTTATTGGAACAATGGCCAATGGAAAAATCACTATAGAAATGCATGCTAATTTCCAATTTTGATAAAACATATTTCCTATTAAAACAGTTAAAGTTAAAGAGTCTTTTATTAATGCGGTATAAGTGTTGGCCATTGCCCCACTTAAGTAATAAGTATCTGTAGTAATTCTTGTAATTAATGATCCTATTTTATTTTTAACAAAAAACCCATAATGCACATTTATTATATTTTTAAAAACATCACGTCTGAGTTTTTCAATAATTCTATGACTCATAAATTGTAAAGAAGTAATTTGGATATAAGTTACAAACCCTTTTATTACCCCAGTAATTAAAATAGCAATGGGTATAAAATATAAATAAAATCTATCAGCATTAATCAAAACATTGTCAAGAGCTGGTTTAACTAACCATGCATGAAAACCTGTGCATAGAGCTGCAATAACCATACATAAAATAGCAACAAACATTCTTAATTTGAAATTAAGAAATAATTTAGAAATTCTTATAAAATGTTCTTTAGACTCAGACATTAAGGTGACTTCCGATTATTATACTAAAAAGTATGCTGATACCGTAATAGTTATTGCGACTAAAGTATGAGCCAGCCTTTTCAGGTATATTTTTCCACATAAAATTGAGATCTATGATGTTTATCAAGAAAATCGTTGTTATTAAGACATAGTATAAAAAACTGAAATTTAAGCCACTTCCAAAAACTGCTAATAAAAAATATTTAAAAAAAATCATTAAATTTAAAATGATCATTCTACCGGCTCCAAAAAATAATGTGCTAGAGTATAATTTTAATTCTTTGTCTTCTTTTTCATCTTGAGTAGCATAAATAGTATCATAAGTAAGTGTCCAAAAAATTAGTGACACATATAAAATGAGAACAGATAAAAAGGGTACGTTTGAGCCCATTGCCACCCAGCCAATAAAACAGCCCCAATTATAAGTCAAAGCTAAAATTAATTGGGGTAAGAAAAAAAATCTTTTTGCTAAGGGGTATAAAATTATCAAAGGAGTGATAACAAGCCCTAATACAATAGCTTCATAATTTAATTGTAATAAAATTATCAAACCTATTATTAAAAGAAAAAACAAAAGTATGAGTGAATTCTTCAAACTTATTTGCGATGAGGCTAAAGCTCTATTTTGTGTTCTACTAACTTTCCTATCAATGTCTTTATCAATAAAATCATTCACTATGCATCCAGCAGATCTCATAACCAATGAACCTATAAAAAAAATTATAAACAAAATTAAAATATTATTAGACGAACTATTTGTTGAGGATGCTAAAATGAAACTAATTGGGTAAAAAAGTAGAAGAAAACCAATAGGTTTATCTAATCTAACTAAAAGAATGTATGGGTGTGTGAAAGGTGGAAATAATTTAAAAATTAAATTATTCTTATAATTGTTATTCATGAAGAGAGTTTATTGTAATTCAATTATAGAGCAGGGTAGCACTTATGAGCTAGAAAAAAAGTATTATATCCATCTTGTAAAAGTTATAAGGCTTAAAATAGGAGATGAGATCTCTTTGTTTAACAATATTTCTGGAGAATGGAAGTGCGAAATAATTGATATAAAAAAAAATTTTTTAAAAGCGAAATCGATAAGTCAAATCTCAGAACCTCGAGCAGAAACTTTGATAGACTTAATATTTTCTCCCATAAAATACCAAAACAGTGAATTAATTATAAGACAGTCAACTGAGATGGGTGTGAGATGTCTATTTCCAACATCATTTAATAGAACTATAAACACAAAGATTAATCTTGATAAGTTTAATACATATGCTTTAGGCGCTGCTCAACAAAGTGGAAGATTATCAATACCAAACATAGACAAGTTAACGGACCTCAAAGATAGGTCTAATATCATGTCCAGTAAAACAGTGCTGATGTTTGATGAGAATCTCAAAGGAATTCATTTATCACAAGCTAAAGTTAAACCAAATAGTGAAATTTTAGTTGTTATAGGACCTGAAGGAGGTTTTGAGGAGGAGGAAAGAGCATTTATATCAAGTAGCTCAAAAAATTTTTTTAATGTGAGTTTGGGCCCAAACATTTTAAAAGCGGACACAGCAGTTATTGCCGCACTTAGTCTAACATTTCACTATTTTTCATAATTATAGCGGGTTTAAGCGACATCCTGTCAATATACTGTACAAAAAAGATTACTAATATGTTTTAGATGAAGTCAATATTTTCGGTAATTTTTTTTCTTGTATCTTCAAAGGCGTTTGGAAAACAAGCCAATGACTGGCAGTTAAGTTTTCAAAATCCTGCCACAGATTTGATGGGCAGTGTAGTTGGACTCCATAACATAATTTTGATTGTAATGACTTTAGTTACTTTATTTGTTTTATTTCTCCTTTTTTATGTCTCTTTTCGTTTCAGTGCAAAAAGAAACCCAATTCCATCTACAACAACTCACAATACAGTTGTTGAAGTTTTATGGACTGCAATACCAATTGTAATCCTTGTAGTTCTTGCGATACCATCTTTTAAGCTTTTATACCAACAAGAAAAAAGCGAAAATTATGATATGACTGTTAAAGTCATTGGCCATCAGTGGTATTGGGAATACGAATACCCCGATCACGGTGACTTTTATTTTGAGAGTTACATGGTTCAAGATGCAGACCTTCAAGAGGGAGACTTAAGACTCTTGACAGTTGACAATCCTCTTGTAATTCCTGCCAATAAAAATATTCAAATACTTATAACCGCTGGAGATGTTTTGCACAGTTGGGCTGTACCCTCAATGGGATTAAAAACTGATGCCGTCCCTGGAAGGCTAAACGAAACGTGGGTCAATGTTAAAGAACCAGGAATATACAGAGGACAATGCTCAGAAATATGTGGTACTGGTCATGGATTTATGCCAGTTGTTGTAAAAGTATTACCTGAAAGCGAATTTATTGCATGGGCTAATGAAGCCAAAAACAATTACGCGATCAATGAAGATATTAAAACTAACGAAACAAATGAGGAAATCATTATTTCACAAAATAATTTAATACAATTAGAGGAGAATAATTTATGACTTCAGATTCATTAGCTATGGATGATCATCACGATCATAAGCCAGGTTTTTTCACAAGATGGTTTTTTTCTACAAACCATAAAGATATTGGAACTTTATACTTAATTTATGCAATCGTGGCTGGTGTAGTGGGTGGTGCCCTTTCAGTCATTATGAGAATGGAATTATCTGAACCCGGAATGCAGTTTGTTGCAGATGGACAAATGTGGAATGTAATTATCTCAGCTCATGGATTACTAATGATCTTTTTTGTCGTAATGCCTGCATTGATAGGGGGTTTTGGAAATTGGTTTATTCCACTAATGATTGGCGCACCTGATATGGCTTTTCCAAGATTGAATAATATTAGTTTTTGGTTATTGGTTCCTGCATTATTTTTAATAGCAGGTTCGATGTTTGTTGGGAGCGGTGCTGGAACTGGTTGGACTATTTACCCACCTTTAAGTTCGATTACAGGACACAGTAGTCCTGCTGTTGATATGGCCATTTTTTCACTCCATTTAGCAGGCGCTTCATCAATACTTGGTGCCGTCAACTTTATTACAACCATTTTGAATATGAGAGCACCAGGGATGACGATTCATAAAATGCCTCTTTTTGTTTGGGCAATGTTAGTTACAGCATTTCTTCTTTTACTTGCTGTTCCAGTTCTAGGTGGAGCTATTACAATGCTCTTAACAGATAGAAACTTTGGAACAACTTTTTTTGATCCTGCCGGTGGAGGGGACCCCGTTCTATTCCAGCATTTATTCTGGTTTTTTGGTCACCCAGAGGTTTACATTATGATTTTGCCAGCTTTCGGTATCGTCTCACATATTGTATCTACTTTTTCAAAAAAACCTGTATTTGGATATTTAGGTATGGCCTATGCAATGGTTGCTATTGGATTTATCGGTTTTGTTGTTTGGGCTCATCATATGTACACAGTAGGATTTAGTGCAAATGTTAGAGCTTATTTTATGCTAGCTACAATCGTCATAGCTGTACCCACAGGTGTTAAGATTTTTAGTTGGATCGCTACAATGTGGGGTGGATCTATAACATTTACAACCCCTATGTTATTTGCTCTAGGATTCATTTTTCTTTTCACTCTTGGTGGAGTAACGGGTGTAATTTTAGCAAACGCAGGTATTGATGTCGTTTTACATGACACATACTACGTTGTTGCCCATTTCCATTACGTATTAAGTATGGGAGCGGTGTTTGGTATTTTTGCAGGAATTTATTATTGGTTTGGTAAAATGAGCGGAAAAAATTACTCTGAGTTTTTTGGTAAGTTACATTTTTGGTTGTTCTTTTTAGGTGTTAACTTAACCTTCTTTCCTCAACACTTTTTAGGATTAGCAGGTATGCCTAGACGTATTCCAGATTATCCAGATGCTTATGCTGGATGGAATATTATATCCTCAATTGGGTCATATATATCTTTTGCTTCATTTATTCTATTTATTTTCATAATAGT
Organism: uncultured Alphaproteobacteria bacterium; assembly: GCA_902575065.1. Classification (GTDB taxonomy): domain Bacteria; phylum Pseudomonadota; class Alphaproteobacteria; order HIMB59; family HIMB59; genus HIMB59. The sequence continues at coordinate 15,836 of CACGPU010000013.1, read as the reverse complement.
TTACGCATTATTTAAAGGTAAAAAAGCAGAAGCAAATCCATGGGGTGAGGGTGCGAAAACACTTGAGTGGACATTACCTTCTCCTCCACCTTATCACCAGTTTGATACATTGCCCGAAGTAAAAAATTAATTAGTGTTAGAAAAAAAGCATCATCAAACTTTTGTACAGACAGAACAAAACCTGTTCTTTTTGCAAGTTGTTAATTTTTTAAAACAACTTTATGTACTAATCAAACCTGGTGTAATTTCTCTTGTAATATTTACGGCTTTATGTGCGATGTTATTAGCTCCATCTGATAAAAGTCTATTTATAAAAGGAATGTCTCTTACCCTTATAGCAATGGGAGCATCTGGTTCAGCTATTTTAAACATGTGGTTTGACCGAATAATTGACTCTAAAATGGATAGAACAAAGTTTAGACCTATTCCTTCAGGAAATATCTCAGCAAATACAGCACTTGGGATTGGATTAATTTTTTCTTTTTTTTCTGTAGTAGGTTTATTTTTCTTTGGAAATATTAAGGCCTCAATCTTATTAGCATTTACAATTCTTTATTACTCTGTTTTTTATACAATGTATCTGAAGCACAAAACTGCACAGAATATAGTAATTGGTGGTTTAGCAGGTGCTCTCCCTCCAGTGATTGCGTGGATAAGTATTTCAAGTGAACAAATTTTCTACCCAATAGTATTATGCTTAATAATATTTTTATGGACACCTCCACACTCTTGGGCATTAGCTATATTTAGAAACCAAGATTACTCTGACGCTGATATACCGATGTACCCCGTTAAACACGGTATAAAAAAAACACTTTTTATGATGAATATTTATACTCTTTTAATGGTTGCATCAGTAAATTCTCTATATTTTTTTAAATACGCTGGAGTGAGCTTTTTTTTAGGCTCCAATATTCTCAATGCATATTTTATTTACAAACTTTTTAAACTAAATAAGTCACAAAATTTTAAGAAAGACTCAATTAAACTTTTTGGATATTCAATTATTTATCTTTTTCTTATTTTTGCTTTAACAGTTATTGATAAATATTTATTCTAATGAAAAGAAAAAATAAAAATTTATTAGTCTTGGCTCTACTTTTCATGCTCGTAACAGCATTTTATTTTATTACAATATTTAGAATTAAATCTGGTATTTGAACGTATCAAATAAAAATAAAACATTAATTTTTTTAATGTTGATACTTGGATTTATGCTAAATCTAGTAATTTTTTCTGTGCCACTATATAAGCTTTTTTGTGACCTAACTGGATTTCAAGGTTTTAATAAAGAAGTAAAAATGCAAGAACAACACCAAAATATCAACTTGGGGGAACTAGATATAAAAGTTATATTTTCAACTCAGGTAAATGAAGGATTGGACTGGATGTTCGAAGCTCCTCAAAAAATGAATATTACAGAGGGTGTAAAGTATGATGTTGTTTTTAGAGCTAAAAACAATGCTGATGTTAGCTCAACAGGTACTTCTATATTTAACATTTTACCACCTAAAATTGGCCCTTACTTATATAAGATTGAATGCTTTTGCTTTATTGATCAAACGATAAAACCAAATCAAGTTGTTGAGTTTCCTGTTACTTTCTACTTAGATCCATTGATACTTGACGATCCTGAGGCAAGTAGGACTAAGAATGTCACTTTGTCATATACCTTTTTTGAGAAAAAAGAATGAAATATTATGTAAATGGTTGATTTAGTATTTAAAGACTCTGAAAAGAAACATAAATTCCATCTTGTAAATCCCAGTCCCTGGCCATTAGTTGGTGCTTTTTCAGCTCTTTTTCTAGTTTCAGGAGCTATTTTGTATATGCACTATGAGATGCTATGGCCTATGTTGGCAGGTCTTGTTTTAATACTTTTTACTATGTTTATGTGGTGGCGAGACATAATAAAAGAGAGTACTTTTTTGAAAGTACATAATTCAATCACTGAGATTGGTCTTAGGTGGGGTATGGCTCTGTTCATCACATCAGAAGTAATGTTTTTTGTTGCTTTCTTTTGGGCTTTTTTTGATGCAAGTCTATTACCTAAAACATTTTTAGCTGAGTACAAAGAAGTTTTTACAGGCACTCTTGGAATAGGAGTTTGGCCCCCAAAAGGAATTGAAACTTTTGACCCACTAGACATCCCATATTTAAATACCTTGATTTTACTTTTATCAGGCACTACCTGTACATGGGCACACCATGAATTAAGAGAGGGTAATAATAAAGAGGCTCTTAAAGGTTTATATTACACAGTTTTTTTAGGTTTCATATTTTCACTTTTACAAATATATGAATACCAACATGCAACTTTTGGTTTTACTGAAGGTATATATCCTTCAACTTTTTTCATGGCAACCGGTTTTCATGGTTTTCATGTATTAATTGGAACTTTATTCTTATTAGTCTGTTTATTGAGAATAAGAAAAGGTCATTTAACCCCAAAAAGACATTTTGGTTTTGAGGCAGCTGCATGGTATTGGCATTTTGTTGATGTTGTTTGGTTGTTTTTATACATAAGTATCTATTGGTGGGGAAGATAAACCAAACATTTTTATCTTTTACATTTAAACTAAAATTTTATTTATGAATAAGTCATCATTAACATTTGTATTTATAGGAATTTCTATTTTAACCTTTATTTTAGGTTCATGGCAACTTTATCGACTAAATTGGAAAAATGATTTAATGGACAATATACGTAATTCAATTCTCAATCCCTCTTTGTTTTCTGGTGATCTAAACTACAATAATTTAGTTTCAGTAAAATTAGATTATAATTATACAATATTAAATAAACCAATTTATTTGGAGTCAAAAACATTTAAAGGAAAACCAGGTTATCACCTAATACTTCCGGTAAAATATAAAAATAGTATATATAGTGTTATTAATTTTGGATGGTTTTTAGAAAAAGACGTTGATCAAGTTCAAAATATCATTAATAGATTTCAATTCACAGACAATCCTAAGGTATACATAAGAGACTTCAATTCAGATAAACCTTTTTTTACGCCAGAGAATGATTTGTCCAATAATACTTGGTACTCTGTTAATAAAACTGATTTTAATCAATTTTATCAACATTCATTCCTATCCAAATATTATTTTGTTCTTCTAGATGATAGGGTATCTAAATATACCTTTAATCCTCTTATATTTTTGAGAAATAATCATTTGAATTATTCAATAACTTGGTTTTTGCTTAGCTTGTCAAGTATCGTTATGCTGTTAATTATAAGAAGAAAATATGAATAAACTCAAAGAGTATTTTAAAAGCTACTATGTGTTGAATGACGTCAGTGGTCTTTTATTTTGGGATAACGCAACTAATCTACCAAAAAAAAGTATCGAGTCTAGATCAGAGCAAATGTCTATTTTATCTAACTTTACAGATAGAATATTTAGAAGCGAAGATATTCAAGAAGAAATTCAAAAAGCTGAAAATACAAAATTAAGCGAAGCAGATAGTATGTCTTTAAAATTAATGAAGAGTATTATCGTCAAAGAAAATGCTATTGACCCAGATTTGAAAACTCTACTGATAAAAAAAAAACTAACTTGTGAGCACTTATGGAGAGAGGCTAGATCAAAAAATAACTCTGCAATAATTGAAAAAGATTTCAATGATCTATTAGATTTAGTACATGAGGAAGCGTCTCAATTAGCTAAGGCTACTAATCTATCACCTTATGACTCTTTAATTTCAAAATATGATATGGATTATGACTCATCAAAGATCGACCAAGTTTTTTCAATAATTGAGAGTGAAATAATACCTAAATATTTGGATGTTAAAAAAATTAAATCACCTCATATTTACAAATCAAATATTTCAGACTCAGAAATATTAAAAATGGTTAAAGTAAAATTAGAACAACTCAACTTCGATTTTGATAGAGGTAGAATTGACCAATCTCATCATCCTTTTTGTGGAGGAGCTACAAATGATGTAAGGATAACAACTAGGTTTGAAGATAACATATTAGAGTCCTTATCAGCATTATTTCATGAGACTGGCCATGGAGTTTATGAGCAGAACCGACCTAATGAATATCTTTATGAACCATTGGGTCAATCTCGTAGTTTAAGCGTCCATGAAAGCCAATCTCTTTTTTTTGAAAATCATATCTTTAAATCGAGGGTTTATTTTAAAATTATAAACAAGATTTTTGATAACTCTAAAGATTTGGAAAAATCGTTTTTAGAGCACTATCATACCGTGAGAGTTAATCCTATAAGGGTTAGTGCTGATGAATTTTCTTACCCGATACATGTTTACATAAGGTATAAAATTGAAAAAGAGATATTTAAAAACAAAATTAAATTTAAAGATATAAAAAATTTATGGAATGAGAACTATTTAAATCATTTGTCAATCAATCTTATTTCAGAGACAGAGGGGGTTCTCCAAGATATTCATTGGTATGAAGGTATATTTGGTTATTTCCCTACTTATGCACTTGGTGCTATGATAGCATCACAAATTAAATTTAATTGCCCTATATTTGACATTTTTTTAGACAACCCTAATGAAGAAAATATAAATAATTTAATCATTTGGTTAAATACTAATATCCATCAAAAAGCTTCTTTATATTCATCTGATGAAATGTTACAAAGCATTTCTGGTGAGAATTTAAACCCAAAATATTATTTAGAGCATTTGGTAGATAGATTTGTTAAATGAAATACATAAGTACACGAGATGATAAAAAAGAGTACTCTGCTGAGCAGGTACTGAATTTCGGCCTAGCACCAGATGGAGGTCTATTTATTCCAAATGAAATTCCTAAATTTAGTAATAATCAAATAAATGCACTAAAAGCAAAAAATTATTTTGAAATAGCAAATTTCATCTTAACACCTTTTTTATCAGATTTATTTGAAGCCCCAATTATTAAAAAGATTATCGAAGAGGCTTATTGTAAATTTGATAAAGAAATTGTTTCAATATCAAACATAGGTGACAATGATCTATTGAATTTATTTCATGGTCCGACACTAGCTTTTAAAGATTATGCTATGTGTTTGTTAGCTAAAATATACGAATACTATTTAAAGAAACTAGATAGAAAATTAGTAGTGATCGGAGCAACTTCTGGCGATACCGGTTCTGCAGCAATTCAAGCCTTTAAAGATATTGAAAATATTAGTATTTTTATTCTGCACCCTCATAACTCCACATCTCTTTTCCAAAGAAAACAAATGACAACGAGTGGAGGCAATAATGTCTTTAATATTGCACTGAATGGAAGTTTTGATGATTGTCAAAATTTAGTAAAAAAACTATTTAGAGACAAAGGTATAAATAATAAATATAGCTTTACTGCAGTGAATTCAATTAATTGGTTTAGGGTGCTACCACAATCAATTTATTATGCATGGTCATATCTTAATCATAATATTGATAATTTTGTTGTGCCAAGTGGTAATTTTGGAAATATTTATTCTGCCCATTTGCTAAAATCAATGGGATTTCCAATAAATAAATTAATTGTTGCGACAAATGAGAATAACATTTTACATCGAATCATAAGCAATAATGATCTACATCTCTACAATGTTGTAAAAACTAATAGCCCTAGCATGGATATAACAATATCAAGTAATTTTGAAAGACTTTTAGCAGAGCTTCTTGGACCAAGGGCAACAAACGAGCTTTTTCAAAATATTCAAAGCAATGAACATAATAAAAAATTAGAAAGTACTATTCATAAGTCATTATCTGAAAAATTTTTATCTGAGAGTGCAACTTCTAAAGAGGTTGAAAATCAAATTAAAATTACATATGAAAATCACAAGATCTTATTAGATCCTCATACAGCTGTTGGTATTGTATGTGCGGAAAAATTAAATTTAAAAAAAGTAATGTGTCTTGCTTGTGCCCATCCAGTAAAATTTCAAGAAACTGTCGAAAAGGTAGTAGGTAACGATATAAAATATGATAAAAACATAGAGTTTCTTAATGATGAAAAATTTGCAATTTTAGATAACAATTACAAGGAACTAGGAGAATATATAGAAGCACATGCCTAATATTCATAAGTTTAAAAATGGAATGACCTTGATAACAGATTATGTAAACACTGTAGAAACAGTAAGTGTAGGAATGTGGAACAAGGTCGGTGCAAGAAATGAACGAAAAGAAATCAATGGTGTTGCTCACTTATTAGAGCACATGGCATTCAAAGGAACAAAAAATAGATCAGCTGCTCAAATAGCAAAAGAGGTTGAGCTAGTAGGTAATTCTCACAATGCCTATACTTCAAGAGAAATAACTGCCTATTACATGAGTGGTTTAAAGGAAAATGTTGAACTATCCATAGACGTAATTAGCGATATCTTGCAGTTTTCAACTTTTGACTCTAAGGAACTCGACAAAGAGAGAGGAGTCATATTACAAGAGATCGGAATGTATGCTGACGAGCCAGATAGTATTGTTGCTGATAAATTCGATGAGTTAGCTTACCCGGATCAACCTATGGGTAGGTCAATTTTAGGCACGGCTGAAATTATAAAGTCCATATCAAGGGATGAAGTAGAGGGTTTTATGAAAGGTTTCTATAACCCAAAAAAAATGGTGTTTTCTGTATCAGGAAATTTTGAAGAGGACAAAATAATTAAACTTGTTGAGGATAAATTCCAAAATCTCCCTCTTGGGGACGACGATTATATTCCAAAATCTTCTTATGTTGGTGGAGAATACCGCCAAGAGAAAAATTTAGAACAGGTAAAGTTATTACTAGGTTTTGAAGGTGTAGACATTCATTCAGACCTTTACTATGCAACAAGGGTTTATTCAACACTTCTCGGCTCTGGTATGTCTTCAAGATTATTTCAAGAAATTCGAGAAAAAAGAGGTTTAGTCTATAGCATATACAGCAGTGGTGATTTCTTTTCTGACTCAGGTATTTTTTATGTCTATGCTGGCACAGGCCATAAGGAAGTAAAAGAATTAATACCCGTACTTTGCGATCAATTAAATATTAATGCTAATACTTTTACGCAGGAGGAATTAACGAAGACTAAAGCTAAATTTAAAGTAGGAATTCTAAAAGGAGAGGAAAGTATCTCAACAAGATGTAGATCTAATGCTTCTAGTTATTTAATGCACAATAAGGTTAGATCTCCCGAAGAATTTATTTCAAAAATTGACTCTGTACAATTAGATGACCTTGAAAAAGCAAGAAAAAAAATACTAGACTCAAATTTAACTCTCTCATCAATAGGACCTATTGATAACCTTGAAACAGCTGAACTAGTTAAACGAAGACTCAGTTAGAGTTTCTGCTGCTTTTCTAGCAAGTGTATCAACTTGGTTATTGAATTCATCGATATTATGTGCCTTTACCCAACTCCAATTAATATTTTTACTAAGGTTTAATTTATCTAATCGTTCCCAAAGCTCTTTATTTTTAACTGGCTGTTTTCTTGATGTTTTCCAATTATTTTTTTTCCAATTTATTATCCATGTTGTAATACCCTGTTTAACATAATTGCTATCTGTGTTAATTGAAATGTCTCTAAATTCTGTTAAAAACTCCAGTGCTTTAATAACAGCTACTAGTTCCATTTGATTATTTGTGGTGTTAAGTTCGAAACCAGCTCTGTAGCAAATATTCTTATCTCCCACAATCAAAAATGCCCATCCTCCGTTACCAGGATTTCCTAGACAAGAACCATCTGTATAGACACTAATCAAAAAAAGTCCTGTATATTGTTCTTTTCATGAAATTTAAAAATTTCAAAAAATTCTAGAGGATTTTTATGTTTTACATCTCCTTCAATATTAAAATGCAAGTCATAAAGTCTTGTTAAGAAAAAACGTATAGCACTTACCTTTAAATAAAAGTTTAATTTATCTTTTTCCTCAATATTTAATTCAAAGTTTTGAATGTAAGATGATAGAAAATTTAAATAATCATTTTCTGAAAATTTATTGTTTTTAAAAAACCAAGCATTAACAAGAGTAGCAAAATCATAAATTACAGTATCAGTACAAGAAAAAAAGAAATCTATAAAACCCGAAACCTGGTTATTTAAAAAAAATATATTGTCTTTAAATAAATCAGCATGAATATTAACTTGTCTTAAATTATATGGAAACTTATCTTGAAGGTAATCAATATTTTTAAGAATATATTTATACTCTTCAGTATAAATTTTAGGTTTAACATTAGAAAACTTTTTGGTGATGTATTTCCAAGTAGGTAGTAACATCATATTTTTTCTGAAAAGTTTTGAGCTATTTCCAGCTTGATGCAAATCTGCTATCGATTTTCCTAATGATTTTAATTGTTGATTATTTATATCTTTTAAAGGTCTACCTTCAACAAAAGTATATATGCAGCATGGTTTCCCTTTAATTTTAAATAAGTTTTTATTGTCTATAGTTACACTTAACGGACATGAAATATTGTTATCGTAAAATAACTTCATAAGATTGTTGAAATATGGTAAGTCAACTTCTTTAGTTCTTTTTTCAAAAATAGTTAATATGTATTTTTTAGAGTCAGTCAAATTTACTAAATAATTTGTATTTTCTACACCCTCTTTTATACCTTCAAGAATCTCAATTTCTCCGAGGGGTCTAAATAATTCTTGGGCATCTTTATAAGTTACTGATGTGTAAACTGCCATTTTATTTTTTTATTTTTTAATTAATGTATATATGATGCATAATATCCAACAATGAAAAATTATAAATTTATAATATGTTTAATATTAACTTTTTTTTTAGTTTCTTGCTCAATATCAAATCCTTTAAAAAAAGAATTAAAAGTAAGTAATAAAGATTGTCCTCAATCTTTAATTTTATATGAAGCGAGATCTATTACCTTAGATACTGCCAATATAGAACTACAAAATAACTATAATCTTAGTTGTTATTTATTGATAGACGAGAGTAAGGTTGAGATTTCTACAAACTACAAAATAAATGTACGTTTGTCTGAGGAAGAAAAAAAAACTTATGTAGTTGATTTTATGATTTTTGTCACAAACCTAAGTGAGGATATTACAATAGCTGAATTTCAATACCCAAAAGATCTCAAAATTGATAGGGAGGGTTATACATGGCAAAATTTTGATTTAAATGAAAAAATTCAAATTGATTTAGATACTTATGATGAAGGTATAAAAATATTTTACGCTATTAATTGACTGATTTTAAATCAGATACACTTTTAATTATTATTCTAGATCTATTGTCTTCTGAAAGATTAGAAAAATAATTTTCAATAATTTTATTTAATTCTATTGAGGCCTGACTTTTTATTGATTGAATTGCAGATAATTCAATTTGTTTAATTCGATCTAGGGAATTTTTTTCTTTTGATTTAATGGTTTGATTAGTTTTCTCTATAATATTTTTAGAAATAGACTCAGCTTGTGACCTTGCGTTAGATATAATGTCATCCACTTTATTAGATAAATCTCTAGTTTGTTTTTCTGCATCTTTGAGTTTTTCTTCTGCTTTATTATAAGTTTCTAAGGAATTATTAATATCAAGCTTAATTTCTTCAATTTTTGAGTCAATACCACCAATCATCATACTTTTGAAAGGCTTAATCATCAGAATAACAAAAGTAATAAAAGAAATTAATAACCAGAACTTAGGATCTTGAAATAAATAGCTCATTAAAGATTAATATTACCCTTTTCTATGTTAGTTACTTTTGACAAAAAATTAGTTGCTGAGTCTTTAAGTTGATCGTTTAGTTCAGATATCGCAGTATCCTTTTCTTTCGCAACTCTTTCCTCAGTTTGTTTGATTTCATGTTGGATCTTTTCTTCCGTAGCTTTGATTAAGTCTTCACTTTCTTTTAAAGCTTTATCTTTGGCATCATTAATAATTTGTGATGCTTGGTTCTTCGCCTCAGTAAGTTTTGCTTCGTAGTTTTCAATTATTGACTCAGCTTTTTTGATTAATTCATCTTGTTTTGAGATATGTGATTTTACAAAATCATCTCTTTGATTCAAAAAAGCTCTAATTTTAGGAAGTGTTATGTATGTCAATACTGTAAACAGTATTACAAAAAAAACACCCAGCCAAAAAAGCTGAGATATAAAAAACTCTACTTGCTCTAATTGAGGCATCCGTTAGTCAGTCCCTGTTAAGAAAACAGAATTACTAATGCTATGACCAATGCAAATAAAGCAATAGCTTCAACTAGGGCAAAACCTAACATTGTCATGGTAAAAACTTCGTTTCTTGCAGCTGGATTTCTTCCAACAGCAGTAATAAAAGCAGCAAAAACATTGCCAATACCAATTCCAGCACCGATCACGCCGATCACTGCTAAACCTGCACCCAAGTATTTTAGTCCTTCAACTAGTTCCATATTTACCTCCTTATGTTCATCTAGTGTAAGTGTAAAGCGTCGTTAATATACAAACATGTTAATATTGCAAAAACATATGCTTGCAAAAATGCAATTAATATTTCTAAACCTGTTAAAGCTATTATGAATACTAATGGCAAAATTCCAAAAAAACCTAGTGCAGAGACAAACCCGGCAAAAACTTTAAGTAAAGTATGACCAGCAAGCATGTTAGCAAAAAGTCTAACAGATAAACTTATTGGTCTAGAAAGATATGATATAATTTCAATTGGTATCAATAAAGGAAGCATATATACGGGCAAGCCAGGGATAACAAAAAAACTAAAAAATTTTACTCCATGTTTTACAAATCCTAAAACAGTAACAAAAATAAACACACCCATTGCAAGAGCTAAAGTCACTATGATATGGCTAGTAAAAGTAAAGCTGTAAGGAATCATACCAAAAAGATTTCCAAATAAAATAAACATGAACAAAGTAAAAACTAAAGGAAAATATTTTTTGCCCTCTTTACCTACAGTGTCTGCTAATAAACTATTTATAAAATTAAAACCGAGCTCAGCAGCAACTTGCATTCTGGTCGGGTAAAGGTCACTTACAGAGTTTGTTTTTTTTGCTTTTAAAAAAGGCACTGTAAAAAAAATTAAAATAAACGCTGTTGTAATAGTCATCCATAGAGCAGAATTAGTAAAAGAGATATCAAAACCTAGAAAGTTAATGTCAACAATGGGTTGTATTTCAAACTGTTTGAGAGGACTCTCACCCTTAGCCATGAGGTAATAAAACAGATTTATTTAGAGTTTTCTATGCGACGTATAAGCCTGTAAATATTCAACAAACCTGCAAAAAAACCAAGTATTATCAACGTTATTAGACCAATAGGTTTGCTGTCAAACATCTTATCAATCAACAATCCAATAACAACAGAAACAATTAAAGCACCTAATAATTCAGTTGAGATTCTATAAGCAAAGCTAAGACCTTGCATACTTGGCTTTTTATTTTCCTCATCATTTGCCATTATTCAGCGTACTTTACGGCTTCTTCTAATTCAACAGAGACAATTTGAGAAATTCCTTCCTCGGGCATTGTAACACCATAGAGCCTGTCTACTCTAGACATTGTCATTCGATTATGAGTAACAATAATAAATTTGGTTTGAACTTTTTCTGAAATTTCTTCGACCATACTACAAAATCTATCCACATTATTGTCATCTAGGGGAGCATCGACCTCATCCAATATACAAAAAGGTGATGGGTTCGCTATAAATACAGCAAATAATAATGAAATCGCAGTTAAAGCCTGCTCACCTCCAGATAATAAAGTTATATTTTGCATTTTCTTACCTGGAGGACTAGCAAATATCTCCAAACCAGAGTTTAAAGGATCTTCATCATTTTGGATAAGTTTTAGATATGCTTTACCTCCACCAAATAACTTAGTGAATAGTCTCTCGAAATTTTCATTAACAATTTTAAAAGCTTCTTTTAGTCTCAATACACCTTCTTTATTAATTTTATTAATTGCCTCATGTAATTTTTCTATAGATTCTTGAATTTCATTTTTATCTTTAATTGTTTCATCAACTTTTTCTCTTAATTTTACATATTCATCTTCAGCAAGTAAGTTTACAGCACCAATTCTCTCCCTTTCAGCGTTTAATCTTAATACTCTTTTCTCTGCAGTCTCTAAATCTTCATCTCTTTTGAATTTATCTATCTCATTTTCTAAATTTAATAAATCAACATTAATTTTTTCTCTACATGATTGAGCGAGCTGAGTTAAATTATTTGAATAATTTGAAATTTCTGACTCCTTTCGTATAAACTCCTCCTTTACAACAGAGTAATTTTGTTCTTTATTTCTCAACTCTTTTGAGAGGCTTTCTAAAAGATTTTCTTGCTCTTGTAATTTATTGTCAAAAAGTTTTTTTTCGTCATCTAGTTGCTTAATTTTATTGAGTAAAAATTGTCTTTTGCTATCAATATCTCCTGGATTGTTTTCAGAAATTTCTAATTCTTCTTTAGCAGTTTTTATTCTTTGATTTAAATCCTCAGTTTTTTGAACAGTGACCTCTAAAATTCTTTCCCACTCAAGCACTTGCTTTTTAAGATCGTTTAACCTCTTTTCTTTTAATTCTGACAGTATTGTTGAGATATTAGCCTCATAACTACTGGAAATAAAAAGTCCATCCCAACGCCACAAATTACCCTCTAGATCGACTATAGCTTGTCCAATATTTATTTTTGTATGATTTTCTAGCCCTTCTTTTTTTGAAGACACAATGGCAACATTATTAAGCTTATTCATTACTTGGTTTGGAGCTTTAATAACTTTAGAAGCTGGTTCACAATGAAAACTAAACTCTTTATTGTCCTGCGTACCTGAGTGCTCTCTCCAAAAATAAATATCATCAGGTTCCAATGATGCTAAAAGTTCTTTACCAAAGATAGCAGCCACTGCATTTTCGTATTTTTTATCAAAGGAAATATTGTTTAATAAACTTCTATCTGATTGATTGACGTTACTGTCTCGATTTTCAGCTTCAAATTCCTTAGAGGATAAATCCTCAATATCTTTCCTAATAGTTTTGATTTTACTGGTCGTTTCTTCAAATTGTGTTTGCTCAATTTGTAAGTCTTGATTAAGTTGTTTTACACGATGCTCGAGGTTTATTTTGTGCTCTTCAAAACGTAATTCTTCCTGTTTAAGATTTTCTACAGTCATATTCAACCTATCAAGTTCACTATTCAATGAGTATGATTTCTCTCTCATTGGTGGAATTTTAACTTTTAAATCTTCATAAGCTTGATCTTGAATTGATACATCACCCTGGAAATCAGCGAGTTTTACTTTTATTTTATCTTTTTCTTCATTAAGTCTCTCAAGAATAAGTTGAAGTTCATTTCTTTTTACGAAAAATACTGACGCTTCCGCATTCTTGATTAAAGTTGATATATTTCTAAATCTTTCAGCTTCTTTAGCTTGTTTTTTAAGAATAGCTAATTGTTCTTCGTATGTCTGAATAACATCCTCTACCCTCAATAGATTATTATTGGCACCTTTCAACCTCAACTCTGCATCATGTCTTCTGGACTGCAGACCAAGTATTCCTGCAGCTTCCTCTAAAACCATTTTTCTATCTTCTGCTTTTGCTTGGGTGATTGCTCCAATACGACCTTGGCTAACTATCGAAGTTGATCTAGCTGATGTAGAGGCGTCAGCAAATAACAATTGAATATCTTTCAATCTCACCTCTTTACCATTTATGAATGAATTCGTTCCTTCTCCTCTCCATATCTTTCTAGCAATTTCTAATTGTTTTGATTGAAATTTATTTTCTAAATCACTTCCATCAATATTTACAAACAAACCTACTTCAGCGATATTCCATGAGGGCCGATTATCAGTTCCATTGAAAATTAAATCATCAATCTCTTTGCCGCGAAGTTGTTTGGCAGAGACCTCTCCTAAACCAAACCTTATTGCTTCAACAATGTTTGATTTTCCGCAACCATTAGGACCAACTATACCAGTAAGACCATTTTTGATTTCAAAATCTGTTGGCTCTACAAAAGATTTAAAACCTTTAATTGAGAGTTTATCTAAAGATAACAAATTAATTATTCAATTTTTTATTTATTATTTTTATAAATTCTGATGCAGGTCGATTACCCTGAACTTTCTCACCATTAATTAAAAATGTTGGTGTGCTCTCAACACCAAAAATGTTTTGAGCATCAACTTGAAGGGATAAAAGTTCATTATGAGAATTCTCATCTTTTAAGCAAGATTGTAACTCTTCATCCCCAAGGCCATGTTGCAATCCATAGCTATTAAGTAATTCAATAATTTCTTCTCCAGAACTTGCTTTTGTCCAAACATCATAGTTTTCATAGACAGAGTCAACATAGCTTGTACGAACGTTTTCACTACAATTTGCAATAATAGCTCCATAAAAAGCAGCTTGATTTAAAGGAAAATCAATTAAGTAAAAATTAATATTTTTATAAACGCTACTTTCTTTTAATTCTTTAAGCGTTTCATTGTGAAATGCAGCACAGTGTGAGCAACTAAATGATGAAAACTCAATAATATCAACTGAATTTTCTTCAGACGATTTAATAAGAGGTTGAATGTCGTTGTCCTCTAAATAATTTTTGTATTCATAAATTTTTGATATTGCAGGATTTGTTGATAGTGCAACCAAAAAAACTATAAGACTAATTGTTTTCATATAACTTTTTATTAATATTTTCAAAAATAGATCTTACTTCTTCGTCTTTTATATCATTAAATTTTTGATTATTAAGAGTTTTTCCTTCTGCTTTCATTGATAAATTTGAAATATTAATATTTTCTAAATTCTTATCTGAAAGATCTTGAAAAAATAGGATTTTATTTACTTTCACTCCTGTTACTTCCTCAATTTTTATGACTATTTCATTTGTTCTTGAATGCATTTCGAAAGATTTTTCTGGGCTTACTCTCAATTCAAGAATTACAGATTCTGTTTTATTATTTATTATAGTTTTTTTTAATTGAACAAATTTATTGTTGTTGTCAAAAATATACTCCCAGTTTTTTAGAATAAGAGTATTTATTTTTAGCTTTTTTTTATTTACCTTATTTACCAGATGAAAAGCAATATCATTGAGCTTGGAGAATTTTTTCATAAAAACAAATTTATCACTTTAATCCTACATTGGTTTAAAAAAAATCAAAGAAACTTATATTGGAGAAAGAATAGAAATTTATACCTAACTTATTTATCAGAAATTATGCTACAACAAACAACTGTTAAAACAGTAGAAAATAAAATATTAGAAATTATAAATATTTTTCCAAGTTTTAATTCATTTAAGAATAAAAAATTAGAACATTTATTAAAAGTTTGGTCAGGATTAGGTTACTACAAGAGGGCAGAAAATTTATTCAAAGCAGTAACAATTATTAACAATAGCTATAATGGTGAATTGCCAGAGGATAGAGATAGTCTTATATCTTTGCCTGGTATTGGGAAATATACTTCAAGTGCGATAATAGCCATAGGCCATAATAAAAAATCATTCCCAGTTGATATCAATGTTAAAAGATTAATACAGAGAGTATCTGGTTTCAAACTCAATGATGATGAGATCGAAGAAATACTTAGTTTAGCTTGTAAAAAAAAGATTTCTTATAGGGGCTTAGCTGAGTCGATGATGGATTATAGTTCTATTATTTGCAAAAAAAATAACCCCGAATGCACCAAATGTATATTTTCTAGTTTTTGTAAATCAGCCTTCCAATCATTTAAAAATAATAAAAATATAAAAAAAAATAATAAGGAAATAGATTTCTATTTAATAAACTCTCCTTTACATATTTGTTTTATAAAAAAACCAAAATTTCAATTTTACAAAAACTTTATCCATTTACCTTCAAATTTGGATAAAGAATTTATAGCAAATTTAAATTTGAAAAATAAAGAAAAAATCA
>CACGPU010000012.1 GCA_902575065.1 uncultured Alphaproteobacteria bacterium | reverse complement strand
TATAAAACGAATATTTAATAATATTCATTTTCTTAAAAAAAACTTAAGAAAGTATTTAATTATGTCAACATTTTATTTATGGTAACTTCTTTTCATTGAATGAATCAAATTGAAATAATTTTAGGCCCAACTAACACTGGAAAAACATTTTATGCTTTTGAACAAATGTTTTCCTTTAAAAACGGTGTTTTTGGTTTCCCTTTAAGGCTTTTAGCAAGAGAAAATTATGATAAAGCATGCAAACTTTATCCAATAAATCAAATTGCATTAATAACTGGAGAAGAAAAAATAATACCTTCAAATGCAAAATATTTTTTTTGTACAGTCGAATCAATGCCAGATGATTTTTTTGAATTTGTTTGCGTAGATGAAATTCAATTAGCCTCTGACTATGAAAGAGGACATATTTTTACTCAAAGACTTTTACATTCTCGTGGAGAACAAAAAACTATTTTCCTTGGCTCCCTTACTATGGAAGAGATTATTAGAGAATTAATTCCTGAAGCAAAAATAATTTTTAAAAATAGGTTTTCAGAATTAAATTTTATAGGTCATAAAAAGATTCAAAATGTAAAACCCAGATCAGCAATTATTGCTTTTAACTTAATAGGACTTTACGAAATAGCTGAACAGATAAGAAGCTTAAAAGGAGGTGTGGCACTTGTTGCTGGTGCACTAAGTCCCAAAACAAGAAACTCCCAAGTTAAATTATATGAGGATGGAGAAGTCGATTATATTGTAGCCACTGATGCTATAGGAATGGGCTTGAATCTAGATATTAACCAAGTCTATTTCTCTGGTCTTGAAAAGTTTGATGGAAAATATGTTCGACCTTTAAATGATATGGAAATTGGTCAAATTGCAGGAAGAGCAGGTCGCTATACAAAATCTGGTTATTTCGGAAGCACTCTTGGAGCTAAGTTTACGAATCTAAAGTCGATAGAAAATATTCAAGCAAATAAATTTGAACCTGTTAAAAAAATATTTTGGAGAAATCATCTTGTATCTTTTAAGTCAGAATATGATTTAGTAAACTCTCTAAAAAAGAAACCTGATAACCATCGATTAATTCTTAAAAAAGATGCTGAGGATCAAAAATTTTTATCTAGGTTTCTAAAAGATAATAAAAAAAATTTTAAATTTAATAACCCTATAACTTTAAAACAATTGTGGGACGTTTGTCGAATACCAGATTATCAAAATATTTCAGATGAAAAACATGTCGAACTGTTAACAAAAATATTCAATGAACTCATAAAAAATCAATGGGTATTCAGTGATAAATTTTTAGATAAAGAAATTTCTTACTTACAGAATTACAACGGTAGCATTGATGACCTTATATACAACTTAAATGAAACAAGAACCTGGCTATACATTACTAACCAGAAACAATGGATAAGTAACTCTATTTGGGTTGAAAATGTTAAAAATATTGAAAACAAACTATCTGAGGAGATACATTTAAGCTTAATGCAAAAATTTGTCGATAAAAATAAAAGTGAGATGATACAAAATTTAAATATTAGTGAAAAAAATATATCTTTAACTGATAATAGATATGTTAAGATAAAAGATGAAAAAATAGGAGTTATAAAAGGTTTTAAAATCTTTTTTGATGAAAAATATAAAGATATTTTAAATAATAATTACCACAAAATAATTAAAGAACAAATCTTCCCAAATATGTCTTTTAACGTTGATAATTTTATAGCAGCACCGAATGAAAGCTTGATAATAGACTCAAAAGTAGATGAAAATGGAAATTTCCAGAATTTATATATTAAATGGGGGGATGCAAATGTAGCAATATTTAAAAAAGGGAGTGATGTTATTCATCCTATTTTTGAGCCAATCTTAGATGACTTGCTAGTATCACCTGATCATATTAAAAAAATTCAGGATAAAATTCAAAAATGGTTCGAAGATACTTATCTCTCAAAACTGGATTTATCAGACAAACTAAAAAAATTTAATACAAAACCTGAGGAAAGAAGTTTTATTTTTAAGATCATTGAAAGCCAATACAATCTTTACCAAGTAAATATATTAGATGAATTTAAATTAATTGATGAACCACAAAGAAAAGAAATTCATTCACTAAATTTTAGATTAGGAAAGAATGTTGTATTTAATTCTGAATTAATAAGACCAGAATACATGAAGTTAAAGTTTCATTTATGGAATTTGTATAATAATGAATGTTTAAATATTGATGAATACATTCCAAAAGATGGCAATGCAACTCTTAATATCCAAAATAAGTTAAATGAAGAACTATTAACTTTCTTAGGATTTATTTCTAAAAATGACTTATTAATTAGGCTTGATATTTTTAATGAATTTGAAAAACAATTATTCAAAAGAGAAAATAGAGGCCCATTCTCACTTCCTATGGATTTATCTAATCTTTTGGGCATAAAAAAAGATAAATTAATTAGTATTTTAAAAAGTAGATCTTTTAATATTCAAGAGATAGCGGAAAATGATTTAGTTATTTCTAAAAAAGTTAACGCTAACAAGACATTAGAGTTAAAACAAAACAAAAACAAAAAAGTATTGAAAAAATCATCAAAAAAAGTAAAAAAACTCTCATCAAAAAAATTATTTAATAACCCTTTTGACCAATTAAAAAATATAAATGTTAAATAAATTCTTCCAATCCTTTAATGAAAAGAAGGATAAACATAATGATCATTCTTTTGAGTCAGATTTATATAACTTGATTTACGAAATTATTATTGCAGATCACGAAATTTCGGAAAAAGAGATTAATTTTGCCTCTGAGTTAATAGAGTTTTACTTTAAGATACCAATTCAGAATAATAAAGAGCAATTTATTAAATTAGCCAATCAACAACATTTCAACACTGACTTATCTCAGTTTTCATACAGACTTAAAACATTGCTTACTTATGAACAGAGAATGGATGTAATTTTAATTTGTTGGCAAGTATTAATGGTTGATGGCAAAGAGGATAAACTTGAAGTTTCTACTGCTAGAAAAATATCAACGTTACTTGGCCTAGAAGATAAAGATTTTATATTGATTAGAAATAGAGTAAAAGACAGCCTATGACCTACTTAGTTAATGATAAGTGTATCAAGTGTAAATACATGGATTGTGTCGAGGTATGTCCTGTGGATTGCTTTTACGAAGGTGAAAATATGGTTGTTATTAACCCAGATGAATGTATTGACTGCGGAGTATGTGAACCGGAATGTCCAGTTGAGGCGATCATCCCAGATGACTTGGACGACGGTACAAAATGGTTAGATGTAAATGAAAAATATTCACAAGTTTGGCCTAATATAACTACAAAAAAAGATGCTCCTGCTGATGCAAAACAGTGGGAGGGAGTAGAAAATAAATTTGAAAACCATTTTAGTGAAAAGGGAGCTGATTGATGCCAGTTAAAAAAAAAACTACAACAAAAAAATTAACAAAAAAAACTACAAAAGTTAAAACTAAAAAAAAAGTTGAAACCAAAAAAATTCCATCTGCCAAGAAAAAAATACCTCTAAAAAAAATAGCTAAGAAAAAAGTAGCAAATAAGGTATTAAAAAAAGTAGTTAAAAAAATTGTTACCCCAAAAGCTCCTAAGATTAAAAAAGTAATAGTCCCACAAGAATTTAAAGCAGGAGAGAATATTGTTTACCCTACCCACGGGGTAGGAAGAATTCTTACAATAGAAAAGTTCCAATATGATTTAGTTGAAGAACAACTGTATGTAATTCAGTTTTTTCAAGACAAGTTAACAATTAGAGTCCCCTTTGCCAAAGCAAAAATGATTGGTTTAAGAAACATTACTAGTAAACCATCTATGACCAGAACACTCTCTGTTTTAAAGCAAAAGCCTAAAATTAAAAAGGCAATGTGGAGTAGAAGAGCTCAAGAGTATGATCAAAAGATAAACTCTGGTGATATAAAACTTCTTTCAGAGGTCGTTCGAGACCTATTTCGAAAAGACGATCAAACTGAGCAGTCTTATAGTGAGCGTCAGATGTTTCAGGTAGCTTTTGAGAGATATACTAGAGAATTTGCAATATCTTCAAGTTTAAAGTTCGAAGAAGCATCATCAAAAATATTAGAAATTTTAAATAAAAGATAAATTAATTAGTTTCTTCTTCGTTTTTATCAGTAGGGATATCAATGCTGATATCTTCTGCTAGGTTATCGGCATCTTCAGTCTGTGTTTCAGTTTCATCTGTTTCTTCAATTAGGTCTTTTAATTCATCGTTTTCCTTGGCAACCTTAGTAGGTGTTGCAACACTTATTCCTGCTTTTCTTCCTCTTTTTGGCTTTGTAATATTTATTGCTTCTATTGACTTACCACATTGTGGGCAATCCAGCTCTTCTTGGTAAAAGTCGTAATACTTTGCACCGCAGTGAGGGCATGTTCTTTTGTGACCTAAATCGATTTGCTCTTGTTGCATTGTGGGCAGTTTTATACATTATTATTGTAATTTATACAAATTTTTAATATGTTATCGCTCTATTATGGCTGTTCCAAAAAGAAAAACCACACCTTCAAAAAGGAATATGAGGCGCTCTCATCATAGTGCGGGCACTCAACTATTCGCAGAAGACAAAAAATCAGGTGAATTGAGAAGACCTCATCACATAGATCTCAGTACTGGTATGTACAGAGGTAAGCAAATAATAATTAAAAAATCAAAAAAAGATAAAGAAGCCGAGGGTCAAGCGCCTGTAAATACAGAAGAAACTTCAAAAACTATTGAAGCCACTGCTTCTAAATAATTAATCTCTAATTACTTTATATATTGAATTTTCTGAAAAGCTTTGCTGATAGAGCTTTTTTTTAAGCTCAGTAGTTTCTAACTTTGATAGTTTTTTTCTTAAAATAAATCGTTTTAAAATATCCAGCTCTAAATCTGGATTTTCAGATACTTTTTTAGAGATATATTCCTCAATTAAGCTTTGTTCAAAACCTTTTTGAAACAGTTTATTTTTAATTTTTTTGATAGAAAATAAAGATTGCTCATAATAATGAAATACTGTTTCAATGAAGTGCCTCTCGTTGATTATCTTCAACTCATCTAATCTTTGAATAATATTCTCAATAAGTTCTTGTTTAGAGATATTTTCTGGAAAAATGACCTTTTGATTAGTTTTTTTGTTGCTTAGTTTTTTTTCGAGTATTTCCGAAATCTTTTTTTTAGTGGCTGGATATTTTCCTAAATATTTAATTGCTTCATTGAATAAGTATTCATCAGCTTTTTTTTTCATAGTTTATATTATTTTATGAATTATTATTACTAAGTATACTTATAAAGGCGCTTGTAGCTCAGTAGGATAGAGCACCAGATTCCTAATCTGGGGGCCGCAGGTTCGATTCCTGCCAAGCGCGCCAAAGAATTAATATTAATTTTTCTCGTGTAAAAAGTCTAAAAGTTTATCTAAATATTTCTCATCGACATTATAAGCTTTTTTATAATGCTCAATACAATATGGTTTTGTTGGAATATTTTGACCACCGCAATAGTGAAATCCCTCTTCAAGTGGATCGCCAATTGGCCATTGACAGGATTTAAAGTTACCGGTGCCAACAATACTTTTTTTAAAACTAAATTTTTCTCTTCTTCGAACAGGCTCTTTTCTTACAGCATTTTGGGAAGATGAATTACTAGTTTCCCTATACATGGTGACAGAAGTAAATTTTTGATTTTGAGTTGATTTTTTTCTGGAGTTTTGACGTCTTTCTAGGCCCAATCTAAAAGCCTTACCAATAACGGCATTTTTAGTAAATCCAAGCTGTACACCAATCTGGCTTGTAGCAACCCCTTCATTCCAAAGTTTTTTAAGATCTTCTACTTTCTGGTTATTCCAAGACATTTTTTATATACCTACTCTATTTAGTTCCTTATATGGTTAGTTTTATACTATATATAGTAGTAGTAATCTAGCCTAAAATGATTAAAAAAATGTGAATAAATATGAAATCTCTTAAAAATTTGAATTTTGAAAAAATCCAGAATGTAGGGATTAGAGTCGATTTCAACGTTCCTATTGATAAAAATTTTAGAATTACAGACATAACAAGATTAGATAGATCTAAGGAGACGATCGATTTTATTAAAAATAAACAATGTAATATTTTTCTTATTTCACATTTTGGAAGACCAAAAGAAAATTTTGATGAGAAGTATTCTTTCTCAAAATTAATTGATCAGTTTGAGGATATATTGGAGTTAAAATTAAATTTTATTAGTTATGATAGTTTTTTAGATAGTGGTCTTAATGAAATAGATGTTGATAAGCCAACTATAAGCCTTTTAGAGAATATAAGATTTTTTGAGGGAGAAATAAAAAATGATATAAATTTTAGCAAGTCTATTACAGATAAATTAGATTTATATGTTAATGAGGCTTTTTCTGCTTCTCACCGAATTCACTCATCTGTTAATCAAATGGCTAAAAACATATTGTCTGCACCTGGATTTAATTTTGAAAGAGAAATTTTAGCAGTAGATAATATAAAAAAATCTTCAAAGAAAAAATTAGCGATTATTGGCGGATCAAAAGTTTCAACTAAAATAAAAACACTTCTATCTTTAACATCCTCTTGCTCAGATATTTTTATTGGAGGGGCAATGGCTAATAATTTCTTTAAATATAATAGTATAAATGTAAGCAATTCTTTAATTGAAGAGGGCACTGAGAGTATGATTGAAATGATTTACAATTCTGCAAAATCAACAAATTGTAAAATTCATCTTCCATCAGATGTTATACTTGACTCAAATGAAAATAAATTTATAGATGAACTTCCTACAAGTCACGATTTTAAAATATTAGATATATCAGTTTCTTCACACGCAGTTTTAGAAAAACTGATAGATAACAGTGATATCGTTTTGTGGAATGGACCAATGGGAATGATTGAAGACAATAAATTTTCAAAGGGATCAGTAAATTTAGCACATCTCCTTGCAAAATCTCAAGCAGATGTTGTCATTGGTGGTGGAGACACAATTTTAGCAATCAACATGGCTGAGGAAAAATTTGAAAATTTTTATTTTGTTTCAACAGCTGGCGGTGCTTTTCTTGAGGCGCTCGAGAACAGAGATCTTCCCGGAATTCAAGCCCTTAAGGCTGATTAATAAAATGTTTTTTTAGCAATGGAATTTGAATTATTGTAAATACAATAGTAATTCCCATTATTCCAAATACTTTAAAATTTACCCAAACATCAGTTGTTTGAGTCCGCCAAACTATTTCATTTAAAATAGCTAAAAGAATAAAAAAGCTTGACCACATTTTATTCATTAATCCCCAACCCTCATCAGTTAATTTTAATGATGAGTTTAATAATAACTTTAAAACTGGTTTATTAATTAACGTGCTTCCAATCAGAACTGCAGCAAAAAGAGCATTTATAATTGTTGGTTTCATTTTAAAAAATATCTCATTTTTTAGAAAAATACTTAAACCACCAAAAACAACTAAGATAATTGTACTTACTAACATCATTGTTGAAATTTTTCTTTCTTTGAAATAGATGGCTATAAGGGAAATAAATGTTGCAACTATTACAGCAGCAATACTTAAATAGAGATCTTTATCTGATTTATAATAGACTGCGAAAAAAACAATCAAGGGAAAAAATTCAAATAGTTGTTTCATTTTATAAGAGTCTATCTAAATATCCTTCAAATTGAAACTCTCTTAAGTCATTCATGCCTTCGCCATGTCCTTCAAATACTACA
Source organism: uncultured Alphaproteobacteria bacterium (assembly GCA_902575065.1). Lineage (GTDB taxonomy): Bacteria > Pseudomonadota > Alphaproteobacteria > HIMB59 > HIMB59 > HIMB59. Next base: position 24,702 of record CACGPU010000012.1, on the reverse strand, counting down.
GGTATATCAAAATCATTTATTATTGTTAGAAGAGCTCCATACTTGGCATTAGAATCTACCTTATTTAAAATAATACCATCTAAAGTGATATATTCTTGAAAACCTTCTATTATATGTTTTGATGCAAGGCCAGTATTAGCATCTAATGTCAAAAAAGCCCTTATTAAATTAAATTTATCAGATTTTTTTGAAACTATATCTGAGATTTTTTTCAGCTCAGCCATTAAGTTTTTGTTGTTATGTTGTCTCCCAGATGTATCAACAATAATAACATCACTCTCTTTAAGATTATCAATACCTTGAAAAATAACAGCAGATGGATCTTCCATATTATTACCTTTATGAATGGGCACTTCAAATTGATTTGTGAAATGTTCAAGTTGATCGATTGCGGCAGCCCTGAATGTATCTGCTGCAATTACAGCAGGCTTTAAGCCATTTTTTTGAATTAGATTTATAAATTTACCTATGAATGTTGTTTTACCCGAGCCGTTATTTCCAGCAATAATATATAAGCTTTTATTTTGAGGAGAAAAACCACCAAATTTTTTTTCTTTAAATTTTGTAAGCAGTTCATTTTTAATAACTTTTTTAATATCCTCTTCTTGTGATTTATTTTCTTTTATTTTTGAAATTATTAAATCGGCAAACTTTGGTTCTACACCATTATCAAACAAAAGATCCTCTATCTCATCTATATTTAAATTCTTTTGAAAGATTTTTTTTAAAAAAAACATTAAATCCTGATAACTTCTCCAACGGGTACACCTACTAAGGGTACTTTATGTTTGATATAATTTTGATCATATCCGAATGCTAATCCTGAATTTAATTCTTCAATAAGTATCTCCCTTGGAAATGAAAGTTTGGATTTTACTTTTTTTAAAATTAATTCACCAAGATCTCTTAAAATTTTTGCTCTCTTTTTAATAATTAATTTAGAAACCTGTGGCATCCTTGATGCAGGAGTATTGTTTTTCGGAGAAAAAGGAAATATGTGGAGATGAGAAATTTCGTTGTCTCTTAACAGTTTGTATGTATTTTCAAACATCGTATCTGTTTCTGTAGGAAATCCTGCAATTATATCCGCACCAAATGAAATATCTTTTCTAATTTTTTTACAACGATCAACAAATTGAAATACATCTTTCGAGTTATGTCTTCTTTTCATTCTTTTCAGTATCATGTCATCACCAGACTGTATACTAAGGTGAAGATGAGGCATCACTCTTTGATCTTTCAGTACTTCATTAAAATTTTCATCAACTTCAACACAGTCTATTGAGGAGAGTCGAAGACGTTGCAATTTAGTTTTATCTAAAATATCTAAAATTAAATTGCTCATGTTATATTTGTGATCAAAATCGCTCCCATAATCTGATATATCAACACCTGTTAAAACAATTTCTTTGACACCATTTTCTACAACTCTTTCCACCTCATCAATTAAGTAAAAAGGATCAAAACTCCTATTATTGCCTCTACCAAAAGGAATAATACAAAATGTGCACCTATGATTGCATCCTTGTTGAATTACAAGGCTTTCTCTGATGTTAAGGTTTTTATTATCTAAAGATGGGCGGATATCTTGAGGAGAGTCAAATATGTCTTCCTTGAAATCTACTTCGAGTTCTTCATCAAGTAAGGATGTCCAAGTTTCTGATTTCAGTTTACTTATATTATCAATAACTTTATCGACCTCAGCCATTGAAGAATACTTATCTGGAGATATTTGTGCAGCACAACCTGTCATTACAATTTTTTTATCGGGATATTCTTTTTTAATTCTTCTGATAGTTTGTCTTACCTGCCTCTCAGTCTCATTTGTGACGGCACAAGAGTTTATAACAACCATATTTTCACTATTATTTACTAATAATTCTTCAATTTTTTTTCCTTCAAAGTTATTTAGTCGACATCCAAAATTAATAACTTTAGACATTTAAATATTAATCGATGATTGATAAACTAACTCTGCAGGGCCTTGAAGGAATACCATCTTGTCCTTGATTTCTGTTTTTAATACTGATCGTTCAGTAACTACTTTGATTTTAGAGGACACAAAGTCATTATGATTTAAAACAAAAGCAGTAGCACAAGTTCCTGAACCACATGCTAGTGTATGTCCGCCACCTCTCTCCCAAAATAATACTTTTACTTTAGATTTTTTTAATACCTCTACAAAAGTAATATTAGCTTGATCAGGAAATAATTTATTTTTTACAAGTGAAGGCCCTAACATATTTAATTTAATTAGCTTTAAATTCTTTACTAATACTACACAATGAGGGTTACCAATATTTGCCCCCATTATTTTTATTAACCCAGGTATCTTTATTCTTTTAATTTGAATACTTTGAGAGTCCATTTTTTTTGATAAAGGAATTTTTTTCCAATCTAAAGTTACTTCTCCAACATTGATTTTGTACTCCTTTTGAGTTTTTTTACCAAAATGTAAAAATTTATGAGTTTTTATGACTGCATTTTTAACTTTTTTTACTTCAACTAAAAATTTGTAGGCACATCGCAATCCATTCCCACAATTTTTCCCAAGTGAGCCATCTGAGTTATAAAATGAAACTTGATAATATGAATTGATTTTTTTTAATAAAATTAATTGATCGCAACCTACCCCAAAACGCCTGTCACAAAGTTTTTTAATAACCTTTTTTGACTTTCTAATGAAATCAACGTTTTTATCCACGATAATAAAGTCATTTCCTGCTCCTTGAGCTTTCATAAAAGGTATTTTCATAGATCGGCTATAGTGATATAAATTTCTCACTAAATAAAGGAAAAATTAGTCGGCCGATGAGTATCATTCGCCGATTTTTTTTATTTTTTAAATGTTAGAAAATATAACAAATAAGATAACCGGAATTTTTCAAGGTCTCTCAAATAAAGGTGCTATCACTGAAAAAGATTTAGAGACAACCCTGCGAGAGGTTAGAGTTGCTTTGTTAGAGGCTGATGTCTCTCTTAAAGTATCTAAAGATCTTATTAAAAAAATCCAAGAAAAAGCACTTGGTCAAAAAGTAATTGAAAACGTCCAGCCAGGACAACAAATAATTAAACTAGTAAGTGATGAACTAACAGAAATACTTGGTATTCAAAGTAGCGAGCTAAACTTTAAAAATAAACCCTCAACTTTTTTAATGTGTGGTCTGCAGGGTGCAGGTAAAACAACATCAATTGCAAAACTTGCTCATTACTGTCAAAATTCTCTTAATAAATCTGTAGCACTTGTGTCAACAGATTTAAGAAGACCAGCCGCTATAGACCAACTTCGTATTTTATCTCAAAAAAATAATATTCAGTTTATCGAGCCAATAAATGAAAATATAAATGATATTGTCAATAATGCACTTGAACAAAGTAAAAAACTCTTATCGGATGTTTTAATTATAGATACCTCAGGTCGAATTAGTACAGATGAGGAATTACTTTTAGAACTGAAAACAATTCATGATCTGGCAAAACCACAAGAGAATTTACTTGTTTTAGACTCAATGATGGGTCAACAAGCCCTAAGCGTTGTAGAGTCTTTTAACACCACAGCACCACTTACTGGATTTATATTAACAAGATTAGACGCAGACCCAAGAGGAGGAGTTGCACTTTCAGCAAAATATCAAACAGGTTTGCCAATTCGTTTCTTTGGATCAGGAGAAAATATTGAAGATTTTGAAGTTTTTCACCCAGAGAGAATAGCTTCTAGAATTCTTGGTATGGGAGATGTTGTTTCATTAGTTGAAAAAGCACAAAAAGATTTTGATCAAAAAGAAATGGAAAATCTCCAATCTCAGATGATGAGTGGGAAATTCAATATGAATGATCTTTTAAAACAGTTTACTCAAATGAAAAAAATGGGAGGAATGTCTGGACTAATGTCACACATGCCAGGTGTCAGCAAAATTAAAAATATGATGGAGAGTGGAGATTTTGACGAAAAAGTTATTGATCATCAAATTGCAATTATTTGCTCAATGACAAGAGAAGAAAGAGTTGATCCTGATTTACTAAAAGCTTCAAGAAAAAGAAGAATAGCAACAGGGTCTGGTAGACAGGTACACGAGGTCAACAGACTTTTAAAACAATTTGAGCAAACTAAAAAACTTATGAAACAAGCTCAAAAACCAGGTTTTGCAAATAAAATAAAAAGTTTATTAGGCGGAAACCAAATGCCAACGATTGAATAAATACAGAAGGGAGAAATCATGGCGACAAAAATAAGACTAGCAAGAGGGGGTTCAAAAAAAAGACCTTTCTATAGAATTGTGGTTGCAGATGAGAGAGCACCAAGAGACGGTAACTTCATTGAAAAAATAGGCAACTTCAACCCAATGGTTCCCAAGGATCACAAGGAAAGAGTAATGCTTAGCAAAGAAAGAGCTGAACATTGGCTTAAGGTTGGGGCCTTGCCAACAGAAAGAGTTCAAAAAATTCTCTCTGAATTAGGAATGATGGAAGCTCCAAAAATAACTGAGAAAACAAAAAAGCATTTACCAAAGGCAAAGGCTCAAGAAAGAGTTAAAGCAAAAGAAGAAGCAGCATCAAAAGCTTTAGAAGAGGCAAAAGCTACTGAAGAAGCAGCTAAAGCAGAGGACGAAAAACCTACTGAGGAGGCAACTACCACAGAGGAGCAACCGCCTGTTGAAGAAGCAGCAGTTGAAAAACCAGCTGAAGAGGTGAAGACAGAAGAGACTTCTGAGCCGGAGGAAAAGAAAGAAGAAGCTCCTACAAAAGAAGAGCCCAAAGAGGAAGAGGGTTCAACCGAGGTTTCAGAGGATAAACCCGAAACTAAAGAGTAATTACTTGTGACTCCCTTTGAGAAGCGTTTCATACAAGTTGGTGTAATTGGCAGACCTAAAGGAACAAAGGGTCTGCTAAGGTTTCACAGTTATTTAAATGATGATCGTGATGTAAATCAATTTAAAAGATTTTATTTAGATAATGAAAAAACTGTTAACTTAAAACTAGTATCTTTTGATAAAAAAAGCCCACTTATAACAATCGACGAAATAAATAATAGGACAGAAATTGAAAAGTTTGTTAATAAAAAAATTTTTTTAAAAAAAGAACAACTATCACCAGTAAAAGGAAATGAATATTATTTCCACGATTTAGAGGGCCTTGAGGTATTTGATAATAAAGACCAGAGAGTTGGAAAAGTTGCTTCAGTTGTAAATTTTGGTGCAGGGGATTTATTGGAAATATATTTTATTAACAGTAAAAAAAAGGAATTTTTCAGATTTACTGAACAAAACTTTCCATTTGTAAATATTAAAGAAAAAAAAATTATAATTAAAAATTAATGTTAAAATTCAATATCCTTACTCTATTTCCAGAAGTTTTTCCTGGAATTTTACAACATGGCTTGTTGGGCAAAGCTCTGTCAAAAAATCATTTCGAAATCAATACTATCAACATAAGAGATTACAGTGATTTATCTGCGAACTCTGTTGATGATAAACCATTTAGTGGTGGCGCAGGTATGGTATTAAGACCTGATATAATTTCAAAATCTATCGAAGCAAACTTTAATAAAAGTGAATTAGATAGCTGTATTAAAATATGTTTTTCTGCCAAAGGTAAAAAACTCACTCAAAAAAAATTAACTAATTATAATTTAAATAAAGATTTTATTTTACTAAATGGTAGATATGAGGGCATTGACCAAAGAGTAATTGATTATTATGAATTTCAAGAAATTTCTGTGAGCGATGTCATCTTAAACGGAGGAGAGATAGCAACATTATTATTTATTGAGGCGTTAATGAGACTCAAACCTGGTGTTCTTGGAAATAATGATACCCACACTATTGAGTCATTTCAAAATGGACTAGTTGAACATGATCAATTCACTAGACCAAACCCATGGATAACCCCTGATCATTCAGAAATAGAAGTACCTTCCATACTCGTGAGCGGTAAACATGCTGATATAGATCTTTGGAAACACCAAAATTCGTTGGAAAATACTGAAAAAAATAGACCAGATTTATTTAAAAACTATTTAAAAAAAAACAAAAATGAGTAGAATATGCCGCTCTGATACCACCCATATATTAATATTGGATGGAGCACACAATGAATGAAATTATTAAAAATTACGAACAATCACAAATTCAGCAGATTTTAAAAAGTTCAAAGGTTTCAGATTTCGCGCCAGGCGACACTGTCAAAGTTAACGTTAAGATTAAAGAAGGAAATAAAGAGAGAGTGCAAGCATTTCAAGGTGTCTGTATTGGTAAAAAAAATAACGGTCTTAATTCTTCATTTACTGTTAGAAAAATTTCTAGTGGTGAAGGTGTTGAAAGGGTTTTTCCACTATATAGTAATGTTATCGACTCAATCGAACGTATAAAAGTTGGTGATGTAAGAAGAGCTAAATTATATTATCTAAGAGGTTTGTCTGGTAAAAAAGCAAGAATTGCAGAAAGAACTGACGGTCGATCATATGATGATAACCAATTTGTATCCACAATCGAAGATGCTGAAGAAATTTCAGAGGTTAGCACTGAAGAAAATAAATCAGATACACCTGTAACTGACGAAACACCTAAGGAAGAAGCTAAAGATACTAAAACAGAGGAAACTTCATCTCAAGAAGCCCCTAAGTCTGAAGACAACTCTAAAGAAGAAATTAAAGAAACTAAATCAGAGGATTCATCACTACAAGAAGAACCCAAAGTTGAAGATGAGCCAAAAGAGGAAAAGCCTGTAGAGAAAAAAATAGAAGAGGCAGAAACTAAAAGCTAAAAGTATTATCTTGAGCAACCAAGGCCCAAAAACACTTTTTGATAAAATCTGGTCTGAGCATCTTGTCGGTCAAAGAGAAGATGGGACTAGTCTTTTATATATTGATCGTCATTTAGTTCATGAAGTAACTAGCCCTCAAGCTTTCGAAGGATTAAAACTATCCAACCGTCCTGTTCATAGACCAGAGGCTACGATAGCTGTCGCAGACCATAATGTTCCTACTATAAATAGACAAAATATTGAGGACCCACAAAGTAAAATTCAAGTCGAAACTTTAGCAAAAAATACTAAAGAGCATGGAATTCAATATTTTGATTTAATGGACCAAAGACAAGGTATTGTTCACATAATTGGTCCTGAGCAGGGAATTACCCAACCGGGTATGACAATTGTCTGTGGCGACAGTCACACGTCTACCCATGGAGCTTTCGGAGCTCTCGCTTTTGGTATCGGAACAAGTGAAGTTGAGCATGTTCTGGCTACGCAAACAATTGTTCAAAATCCTGCAAAAAATATGAGAATTTCGGTCAATGGTGAACTTCCTTTTGGAGTAAATTCTAAAGATTTAATCTTGTACATAATTGGAAAAATTGGAACAGCTGGGGGAACTGGTCATGTAATTGAGTATGCTGGTTCATCTATCATGGGCCTTTCTATGGAAGGCAGAATGACTATTTGTAATATGAGCATTGAAGCTGGTGCTCGCGCTGGATTAATTAGCCCAGATCAAACAACTTTTAATTACATAAAAGGCAGACCTTATGCCCCTGGAACTGAACACTGGGATCAAGCAGTAGAATACTGGTCATCTCTTCCCTCAGATAATGATGCAAATTACGATCATGAAATAGTTATAGATAGTTCAGAAATTGACCCAATGGTGACATGGGGAACTAGCCCTGAGGATGTTGTGTCAGTGAAAGGCACGGTGCCAAATCCAAGTAGTGCTAAAACAGAAAATAAAAAGAAAAGTATTGAAAGATCACTTGAGTATATGGGTCTTAAGCCCGGAACAAAAATTACAGACATAAAATTAGATAAAATATTTATTGGCTCTTGCACAAATGGTCGAATTGAGGATTTAAGAAAAGTTGCATCTATTGTTAAGGACAAAAAGATTGCTTCACACGTTCAAGCAATGATAGTACCAGGATCAGGCTTAGTTAAAAAACAAGCAGAAGAAGAAGGAATTGATATAATTTTAAAAGATGCTGGCTTTGAATGGAGAGAGGCTGGTTGTTCAATGTGCCTTGGTATGAATCCCGATCAATTAAAACCAGGTGAAAGGTGCGCATCAACTTCTAATAGAAATTTTGAAGGTAGACAAGGCCGAGGTGGTAGAACTCATTTAATGAGTCCTGAGCTCGCTGCGGCATCTGCTATTACTGGAAACATTTCAGATATAAGAGATTTTACATAAAATGGATAAGTTTCATTCTTTAAAAGGTATCGCAGCTCCTTTACCAATTGTTAATATCGATACTGATATGATCATCCCAAAGCAATTTCTCAAGACAATTAAAAGAACTGGTCTTGGTGTAAGTTTGTTTTATGAGATGAGATATGATAACGATGGAAACCTCATTAAAGATTTTGTTTTGAATACATCTCCTTTTGATCAGTCAAAAATTTTGGTTGCTGGTGATAATTTTGGTTGTGGGTCAAGTAGAGAGCACGCCCCTTGGTCTCTTAAAGATTTTGGAATAAGGTGCGTAATTTCAACAAGTTTTGCAGATATTTTTTATAATAATTGCTTTCAAAATGGAATTTTACCGATTGTTGTCAGTCCTGAAAACCTTGATCAGTTAATGACAGCAGCTAAAAATCAAATTGAGTTCAATATTGACCTTCCGGAGCAAATCATTAAAGCTGGCAATCATTCAATCAATTTTGAAATTGAAGAATTCAGAAAAGAAAGACTTTTGCAGGGATTAGACGATATAGGCATTACCCTTGGTTACCAAGACAAAATAAATGCTTACGAAGAGGATAAAAAAAATAAAAAACCCTGGTTATTTAAAGATACTTAAATGAGTTCTAAAATTCTAGTTTTGCCAGGAGATGGCATAGGTGTGGAAGTTGCTGATCAAGCAATTAGAGTAATTGAAAAATTAAATGAGCAAGGCCTTAATGCTAGCTATGAAAAAGATTTAGTTGGAGGTGCTTCATATGATGTTAATGGCGAACCTTTAACTAACTCTGTTTTAGAGAAAGCAAAAAATTCAGATGCTATATTATTGGGAGCAGTTGGTGGATCAAAGTGGGATGACGTAGAAAGATCAAAAAGACCAGAGGCTGGACTTTTAGGTTTGAGGAAAGAATTAGAACTTTTTGCAAATCTGAGACCTGCTTTAGTTTTTGATGCTCTTGTTTCAGCTTCAACTTTAAAAAATGAAGTGGTAAACAATTTAGATATTATGATTGTAAGAGAATTGACTGGTGGAGTATATTTTGGTCAACCTCGAGGAATAGAGGACACACCAAATGGCAAGAAAGCGATCGACACACAAATATATCACGATTACGAAATAGATAGAATTGCTAGAGTTGCTTTTGATTTAGCCAGGAAAAGAAATAATAAAGTGACATCTGTTGAGAAAGCTAACGTTATGGAAACAGGCGTACTCTGGAGGGAGATTGTGAAAGAAACTCATAAAGATTTTTCAGATATTACACTAGAAAATATGTTAGCAGATAATTGTGCCATGCAACTTGTTAGAAACCCAAAACAATTTGATGTAATAGTTACAGATAACCTTTTTGGAGATCTGCTGAGTGATTGTGCTGCTATGCTGACTGGTTCGCTTGGAATGTTACCATCGGCATCATTGGGGGAAGAAAAAAATGGCAAAAGACATGGACTTTTTGAGCCTGTTCATGGAAGTGCCCCTGATATTGCAGGTCAAGATAAAGCAAATCCAATCGCTACCATTTTAAGTTTGTCTATGATGCTAAAATATAATCTCAATAAACAAGGGTTATCAAATAAAGTAGAAAGTGCTGTCCAACAAATTCTCTCTGAGGGTTACAGAACTGGAGACATTTATACAAATGAAGACCAAACTCTTGTTTCCTGTTCTAAAATGGGCGATTTAATAATTGAGAGAATTTAAGTTGGCTTCTTCTAAAAAACCTAAAATTGCTGTTGTCGGAGCAACTGGAAATGTCGGCAGAGAGGTTTTAGATATTATTGATGAAAAAGAAATTCAATATTCTGATTTAATCGCTCTAGCATCTTCTCGTTCTAAAGGAAGCACAATTGATTACGGAGAAAACAAGTCTGTTGTAGTAGCAGATTTAGCTGAATATGATTTTTCTGATACTGACATAGCTATTTTTTCACCAGGTGCGAAAGTTTCAAGTGAGTTTGCTCCTAAAGCTGCTAAGCAAGGTTGTATAGTAATTGACAATACCTCTCATTTTCGAACAGATCCAGATGTCCCATTAGTAGTCGCTGAGGTCAATCCTGAGGCGCTAAAAGACTTTAGAAAAAAAAATATCATTTCTAATCCTAATTGTTCAACTATGGGGATGCTAGTTGCGGTTAAACCTTTGCATGATCATTTCAAAGTTAAAAGAATTGTCGTCTCAACTTATCAATCAGTATCTGGTGCAGGTAAAGAGGCCGCAGATGAATTATTCAATCAAACCAAATCAATCTATGCTAATGAAGCAGTAGTGAAAGAAAAATTTACCAAACAAATTGCTTTTAATGTTATCCCGCATATAGATGTTTTCTTAGACGATGGTCAAACCAAAGAAGAGTGGAAAATGTACAATGAAACAAAAAAAATTCTTGATCAAAAAATTGAACTAACTGCAACTTGTGTTCGTGTACCAGTATTTATATCTCATTCATTAGCTGTAAACATTGAGTTTGAAAAGCCTTACGATGAGGACCATATAAGAGAAATTTTTAAGAAATCCCCTGGTCTGAAAATGATTGATTACCGTGCTGATGAGGGGTACGTAACTCCGATTGAGTCTGCAGGTTTAGACCCTGTTTACGTTAGCAGAATTAGAAGAGACCCTACTATTCCAAATGGTCTTAATTTCTGGTGCGTGTCTGATAATTTAAGAAAGGGAGCTGCTTTAAACACCGTGCAAATAGCAGAAATTTTGATCAAAGATTATTTAAGCTCTTAGCTTTAAATCTTTTTTTTCTTTTTTTAGAACGTATTTTATTTTTTAGCAAAATTTCATAAATATCATTCGTAACATTTTCTAGTATTTCTCTTGTTGTATTTTTTTTATAGATATAGTGAGCATATAAAGCTGTAGATTGGTCGCCAGCTCCATGAAATCTTTCTTTAAAATTTATGTAGGGTGTTTCTATGACAAAAACCTCTCTTTTATTACAAATTATATTTAATATTTTTTTATTTTTTGGAATACTTCTTAATAATACTTGACTATTAAACTTTCTCGTAAATGATTTAAGATCAGTTATGATCTCGTTAATACTATAGTTTTTTACATCTTTATTATTTAAGTATGACCACTCAAAAAAATTTGCTGATATATATTTAACTTTTGTAATCACTTTTTTAAAAAAATTTGCAACGTCTTTTTCTACATATAGGCCTATTCCTATATCTCCCATTACAGGGTCTAAAACAATTCTATTTTGCTTGTTAATAATTTTACCTATCGATTTTGAAATCTTTGAGTTGGGTGTGTAGCCAATAATTGTTAAATCATTTAAGCTTAATTTATATGTTTTCCTGACTTTATTAAAAATTACCCATGGATTTAAACTGTTGTTATTGATTTGAAGGGTGCCTTTTACAGCTTTATGAGATGTTAAAATTACAGTCGGTATCTCATAAATGTTATAACCTTTGTCACTTAAGATTGATCGAGCGGCATGATTTCCAACTTTATCATTTAAGACAGTAGACTGAATACTAACTATATTCCTCATATTTTATGTACCTATTTCTTCAAAGGTTGTCATTGTTTCCACAATAATATAAAAAATACGCATTAAGAATTTTAATTAAAGGAAATAAATATGACTTTTGAATTACCAAGCTTACCTTATGCAAATGATGCTTTAGCTCCATATATGTCATCAGAAACTCTTGATTTCCATCATGGCAAACATCATCAAACATATGTAACAAATTTAAATAATCTTGTTAAAGACACTGATATGAAAGACTCTTCTCTTGAGGAAATAGTTGTAAAATCAAGTAAAGACTCATCGATGGCAGGAATTTTTAATAATGCAGGTCAACATTGGAACCATATTTTATTTTGGCAATGTATGAAACCCAATGGGGGAGGCTCTATGCCGTCCGAATTGGAGAGTAGAATTACATCAGACCTAGGAGGGATTGATCAATTCAAAGAAGCTTTTATCCAGGCAGGAACAACTCAATTTGGTTCTGGATGGGCTTGGCTTGCCATCGATAATGGTAAATTAGTGGTCACAAAGTCACCTAATGCCTCTAATCCTCTAGTTGATGGAATGAAGCCAATACTAGGTTGTGACGTATGGGAGCACTCTTATTATATAGATTATAGAAACAAACGACCTGATTATTTAAAAGCTTTTTTAGATAGTCTAGTAAACTGGGAATTTGTTGCTTCTCAATTAGATTAAATAGTAGGGCTGCTTATAAAAAAACAGCCCTATTTTTTATTTAAGCTGATAAAAGTTTAGAATTCGTATTAACTTTTATTTTTCTGGGTTTTTGGTGTTCAGGTATTTCTCTTTCAAGATTTATACTTAATAGACCATTATTTAAATCAGCCTCTATAACTTTTACAGTATCAGCTAACTCAAACTTTCTCTCAAAATTTCTATTGGCAATTCCTCGATAAAGATATTCTGATTTATTCATAGTTTTATCTTCACCCATTTCACCTTTGACAGTCAAAAGATTACCCTCTTGGGATATATCTATTTGGTCCTCACCAAAACCGGCGATTGCCATGGTAATTTGGTAAATATTTTTGTCATGTTTGACGATATTATAAGGTGGATAAGAAGCACCTTTATTGTTCGTAGAGAAGACGGTATCAAAAAGTTTATCAAACTCATCGAAACCAACTGATGATCTCCATAGAGGAGATAAGTCAAATGTAGTCATAATTAACCTCCTTAAGCGTTAATTGTTAATTGCAGTTTTTAAACCTGCGTTAATAAAGAAATTCCAAATGGCAATTTCTCATACTATTAATTTGGGATTTCAATTGTAAATTTCAAGACTTTCAAATTGACTGTTGGATCATTTTTTTAGATGATAGGCACCTTTAATGTATTCAATTGTTGCAAATAAGCCAGGTGATACAAGCGTTCTTCAAAGGAAAAGTATTGATCTGACTGACCTTAAATCAAATGAAATTTTGATTAAAAATAGAGCAATTGGAGTAAATTTCATCGATATTTATTTTAGAGCAGGGTTATATCCTTGGCCTGTTGACAAAGATCTTATTTTAGGCTCTGAAGGTGCAGGCGAGGTTGAAGCTATAGGCTCTAATGTTACAAAGTTTAAAATAGGGGATCGCGTAGCATATGCGCAACCTAATAATGCATACGCAACACATAGAATGATATCAGAGGATCTCGTAGTTTCTATCCCAGATAGCATATCTTTCGATCAAGCGGCCGCATCAATTCTTAAAGGACTAACAGTAAAGTATCTTGTTTGTGACAGTTATAACTTACAAAGTAATCATCAGGTATTATTTCATGCTGCGGCTGGAGGTGTAGGATTGATAGCAGGCCAATGGATAAAAGACATTGGTGCAAAATTAATAGGAACAGCTGGTAATTCAGATAAATGTGAGTTAGCAAAGCAAAGAGGCTTTGACGAGGTTATAAACTACTCTGAAAAAAATTTTTTAGATGAAGTATTAAAAATCACAAATAACAAAGGTCTTGACGTGGTTTATGATAGTGTTGGTAAAGATACAATGTTTAAATCATTTAAATGTTTAAAAAAACATGGGATGTTAGTTAGCTTTGGTCAATCATCTGGACCATATAATGACATTCAAATGACAGATCTAGCATTTGGTTCTTTTTATTTAACTCGACCTACACTATTCCATTTTTACGCTAATAGAGAGTGGCTTGAAATTGCAAGCCATAAATTATTTGAGATGATTGTAAAAGATAAAATTAAATTGGATAAAATTACAAAATATGATCTTGATAATGTTGCTGACGCACACACAGATATGGAAAATAGAAAGACTTCGGGATCTATTGTCCTAAAGATTTAACTTCACTAAATACTTCTTTAAGAGTTTTCTCTAAAGTATCAAATATTATACCCATCTCCTCCTCCGATGTAATAAAAGGGGGACATAACACAATTGATGGGCCAAGAGGTCTGCATATCAAACCATTTTCAATACACTTATTAGCAACACGCTCGCCAATAGATATCGAACCATCGAAGGGTAGTTTATTTTTTTTATCTTGAACCATCTCTAAAGCACCCATAAGTCCAATGCCGCGAGATTCACCTATAAACTCTAAATCTTCAAAGTTCTTTAAACCTCCCATAAAAATTGGCTCAAGGTGTCTAACATTTTCAATCATTTTCTCATTAATTATAATATCAATTGCTTCTAGTGCTAGGGCACAACCTACAGGGTGTCCACCGGCTGTGAAGCCATGAAAAAATTCCTCTGCCTCATAAGAAGCCTCCATCATTTCTTTTGTCATTTTTTCTCCCAAAATAACTGCACCAAGTGGAAAGAAACCTGATGTGATACATTTAGAGGCAATAATAATATCGGGATCAATGTCGTATGTTTGAGATCCCCATAAGTTACCAGTTCTACCAAAACCACAAATTACCTCATCAGCAATAAATGGAATATTGTATTTTTTTAAAATTTTTTGAACTATATCAAAATATCCTTTTGAGGGAGGGATCACACCGCCTGCCCCCATAACAGGTTCTGCAAAAAAACCTGCAATGGTGTCAGGTCCCTCTTTTAAAATCAAATTTTCTAAATCTTCACCCATTCTTTTTGTAAACATTTCCTCACTCTCTTTTTCTAAGCCATATTTCCAATAATGAGGACAAGCTGAATGTATAAAACCATCTAGGGGTAATCCAAATTCACTATTGTATGGTTTTCCTGTCATCGAAGCAGAAACAGCCGTTACACCATGATAAGAATTTATTCGAGTAATTATTTTCCTTCGATTGGGATGCCCTTTTCTTTTATTAATAAACCATAATAATTTTACAGTAGTGTCATTAGCTTCAGACCCTGAGTTTGTAAAAAAAACTTTACCATCTGTGAAAGGAGATATTTCAATTAATTTATCTGCGAGTTCTACAGCTGGTTCAGATATTCTTCCAAAAAAAGCGTGGTAACCAGAAAATTTTTCATATTGTTTTTTTGCTGTTTCAACCATTCTGGGATGATCGAAACCAACCACAGAATTCCATAATCCTGAATTGGCATCTAAATATTTTTTTCCATCTTGATCGTAAACATATATCCCCTTCGCTTGGTTTAAAACAATAGGACCAAGTACATTTAAATTTTTAAGATCGGTAAAACCATGTAAAACTCTATCTGTATTAATCATTTAATCTACAACCTCATATAAATTTTCTAAAATTGGAATATTTCTAAATGGTATATCCACTAATTCTGTATCAGCAAGAAAATATCCAATAAAAAAGAAGAGTATCATGAAAATTAACTTCAACATCTTTAAAAAAGATAATATAGAGAAATAAAAAAAGGGTTAGAACAATTTGTCCTAACCCTTTAAGAAAGAAGTGGCCCACTAAGAAAAAAGCCGCTTCTATAAGGCTGTAAAAAGAGATTAATCTCTACGTTTTGATTATAATTACGGGTAAAAATAACATCAAGAAAATTGAAATAACCACAATATATAGAATAAATTAAATCTATATGCTACTAAACTTAGTTAAATCAAAAAATGAGCATCTTTAGATTCCTAGATAATATTCCGACTGTTTTTTTCACAATTATTTGGATTGGATTACTTTGTGCAATTACTTTAGGTGCACCATATATTTATATTGAAGACATAAAAATTCTAATCACAATTAAAGATAATGAATTAGTTTCAAATTTTTCAGAGTTTTTAAATCCACATTTGATATTTCTAAATATCGCATCAGAGCTTATGAATTTTTTTGGTTTTAACAATTACTTTCTTTTTAGACTACCGAATTTTATATACTTAGGATTATTAATTTTTGTTACATATAAAATTATTAAATTAAAATTTTATGACCTCAATTATTTGATGCCTCTTACAGCAGTGATGTTAAGTGGCACAATTTTAATTTCAATGACAACCATTGATGGTTCTCTTATTTCAGGCTTGGTGACTTTATTAATATTCTATTATTTATTAAAAATTTTCGATGATGAAAATTTTTATAATGTATTTTTTTTTATATTATTTAGTTTAATTGCATTAATTCTCAATAATTTCTATTTTGTTATATTTATAACATTTTTGATATTCATAAAATTATTTAATTTAAAGCTTGATAAAAAAAAACGTCTTAACTTAATTTCTTATCTAAGTTTTATTTATATATCTTTTTTAGTTATTCTGATTATTCAGGGTATTAATAAAACGGATTACTATTCCATACTTAATTTCGATCCAAATATTTTATTAAAGAAACTTTCAAAGAGTATTATTTTTTTACTACCTTTATTAAGTTTGCTGATTATTTCTATTTTTTATAATGGTATAAAAAGAATTAACTGGAATAAGGAATTGATTTTATTCCTTTTTTCAATAATTCTTTGTTGGTTTATATTTATTTTTTCTAATAAATTAAATATATCGATTTTAATCTTTTTATTACCAATAATGTCTATTTATATTTTTAGAACACTAGAATTTGTTGAATTAAAATGGTCGAAAATAGTTTTAGTTACACTTTTTTTTATACCAGCAAGCATAATTTATTTTGATACCTCCTTATATCACAGTACTTCAGAGATACCTCAGATGAATTATGTTTTTTATTTAATGATAATTTTAGTATCATTAATCAATCCAGTTTTTTCTTTGCAAGAAAAATCTTTAACTACAGTATATAAAACTATCACATTTTCTTTGATTTTAGTTGTGTTTTTCACTTCAGTCTTTTTTTATTCACAATATAAGAATAAAACATTGAGTCCTGTTATCTATGATACTTTAAAAAATGATTTAAATTGTGATATAAAAAAATCCGAATTTATATTGGAAGAAAATTATCCACTAGATTTAATGTTGTTTTTTAGTGACAAAGTGAAACCAGACTATTTTTCAGATTGCCAAATAGAATTAAAATTTAGTTCCTTTGATACAATGCCAATAGAAGATAGTGATTCAATAAATAAAACCATACTCGATATGACAACAAAATCTTTAATAAATATCAACTTTAATAAATTATGACTTTCTTCAATCAGTTAAACTCACAAGAAAAAAGAATAAGTATTTATTTGTTAATTGGAGCTTTTTTTTTCTTATTATTTGATTATTCAGTAGCTTCTTTTTTTGACAGTATTAATCATCAAACAAAGTCTCTTTTTGGAACACTTACTCACTTTGGTGACTCTTTATATTTTTTTGTACCTACTATTTTAATCTGGGGGTTAATAAAAATTATTAAAAGTAAAAATCAAATTATGGAAACTATAAGTGACATTAGTCTATTTATTTTTTTAAATATCCTATTAAGTGGAATAGTTACACAAATATTAAAACATATAATTGGAAGACCACGACCAGTTTTATATAATGGTTTTGAATTAAAATCGTTAGATATAATACAATTTGACTCCAAATGGCATTCGTTCCCATCAGGTCATACCGCAACTATTTTTGCTTTTATCTTTTGTATGATATTTCTCTTTCCAAAAATCAAAAATTTATTGATAGCCATTGCGATTATTATTGCTTCTACAAGAGTCATAGTCGGTGCTCATTTTATTAGTGATATTTTAGGTGGAACACTTGTTGCATATCTTTCAACAATATTTATTTCAAAAAAACTAGCAAATACAAACAAGCTATTTAAATTAGAAAATAACAAATTAATTCCGAATAATAACGTTATGATAATTTCAAGTAATATAACCAATTTTTATCAAAATATTTTCTCTCTTTACCTAAACTTTAATTTTTACTTCAAAACTCTCACCATAACACTCCTACTTTCTATAGTATTTTTCATATTCCCCTCTTTAGATATTAGTGTTAGCGGTCTATTTTTTGGACAAGATGGTAAATTTATTGCTTCAGAGTCCGACTGGTTTATCTATCTTGTTCGTAAAATGTTGTTACCACTTTTGGTTTTATTAGTTTTTTTTGTGCCAATAGCAGCAGTCATTAAACAAATTTATTTTAGAGAAAAAATATTAAATATCCCTGTTAGAGAGTGGGTTTATTTATTCTCTTGTTTAATTCTAGGAACAGGGGTTGTTGTTAATTCTATCTTTAAGAGTTTTTGGGGAAGGGCAAGACCAAACGACACTTTAGACTTTGGTGGTCAAGAACCTTTTACAATTCCATGGTTGAACGTTGATTATTGTAACACTAATTGTAGCTTTGTCTCAGGAGATGTTTCATTTTTTACTTTATCTTTGGCTATATTGATAATTTTTAATAAGACCTCTTGGAATATATTTGCTTATTCATTAATTATATTCATTTCATTATTAAGAATTATGGAAGGGGATCACTTTTTGAGTGATACTATTATGAGTTTTATAATTACTTATGTAATGATAATAGCTTTACGTGATTTTTTTAAAAAATTTCCAGAAGATTTAAATTTAAAAAAAGGAAAAAAATAGAACAAAAATTTTTATAACAAAAAATTTTTAATTATATTGATATAATAAATTTAATGAAAAAATTTATATACTTATCTTTAATTTTTTTTTTATTAATTTTTTTTATTTTTATATTTTTAGCCAAAGATACAACAAGAAAAATAGGTATTAACTACAATGTTTTTGAATACAAAATACCTCTTTATTTAAAAATAAATGACTTTTTTAATCGTCACTTAAATTATTCGTACCTCACAGATCAAATAAATAAAGAGCAGCGTAATAAAGAGGATATAATTATTAATACATCAAAGTGGGTGTATCAAAATATAAAAAAAATACCTGAAGGAGTTGAAGTTGTAGATCACCACCCGTTGACGATTGTTCAGAGGAGACTGGGCGTACAAAGCCAATTTAATGATATTTTATCTGTTCTTCTAGTCTATGAAGACATCGATTCATTTTTTATGAAAAATTTTGGTAAAACCTACCATCCACTTACTTTTTTCAAGCTCAATAACAAATGGTCAGTTATAGACCCATATTATGGTATTTTTTTTATCAATGAAGATGAAACCTTTGCATCATTGGAAGATTTAAAAACATATAATTGGAATATTGTTAATTTAAATTCACAATTGATTAAATCATCTGAAATAAACGTTTTATTTTTTGAAAAATTTCAAAACTACGACGAAGTAATTGATCACTATAGAAAAATATTTAATGATATCCAATCTAGCAAACAAATAGATAGTATTCATATTTTTGATAGAGGCGGAAGATCTTATACTCAAACTCCCTTAAATAGATTAAAGTTTGAAATTTACAAATTATTTAATTTATAAAATAATATTAAAATTTTTATTTTAAATTATTTATGTTATTTTTGAATATGAGATTTTTTTTTAGTCTATTTATAATTATTCTAATTTACCCATTTTTACTATTCGCAGAAGATTTTATTCCCGAAAAATACCATGGTACATGGAGCAATGATTGTTCAAAAGAACAGGATATTTTTATTATTACTGAAAGTAGCTACTTCAATCTCTATGAAAGTCAGGATGAAATAGACGAGTATGCGTACTTCTATCTTCAGTTTTCTGACTCAAAGACATATAAAGATTGGATTTATCTGGATGGAGAAATATTTGAATTTAAAAATGTTTTTATGAAACTGAATGACGATATTTTAGAAGTTGTATTCGAAGAGCAAGATAATCTCGATGGATCCTATGATTTTTTGAATAATACTAACAACACTTTTACATATGCTAAATGTGATAACACCCCTGCAAGTTTAACTCTATTATTTGGAGAGGTATTATCATATATGAATTCAAAGGCATCTTTATCCTGCTCAAATTTCTCCAAGAATAAGGGAGAGTGTTTTGAAGATGTTTTTAGTTTTTTAGATGTCTCTGGTAATAAAGCACTTTCAAATGCTGAAATTAATAGAGCTTCTAAACTTTTAGTTTTTTTTAGCACAATAAATGGGCAAGAATTTGATGAGGCAGGTCTGTTTGGAATAATTTCTAGTTATGCTGTCACCCCCTTACTTACTAAAGTTATTTTAAATAATTTTGATTTTGACAACAGCGCAGATCTCACACTAGAAGAAATACTTCAAGACAGAGAGGGTTTATTTGATTTAGATTTTAGTGAAAACGATCAAATAGAAATAGATAATCAAAAAATTAACGATCAAATTAGGGACTTCATTAACAAACTTCAAGGTTTAGGGAGTTTTTTATAAATTAAACTGGCGGTTCCGCAAGGATTCGAACCCTGACTAAATGATCCGAAGTCATTTGTGCTATCCGTTACACCACGGAACCTTTAGTTGATTTTATTTACTTTTTTTCCAATTAATACAATTTTTCAAATACCATCCGCCAAATTTTTGCCAACTATGATAAATTAACTATATGAAAACCCTCTTAGCTATATTGTTATTAATCCCTAGTTTTAGTTGGGGAGGCAGTGGCGATACTTATTTCTGTAATATCACTGATTTATATAGAACAGATAAAAATGGAGATATTTTAAAATATGTACCTCATACTTTTAAGTTTCAATGGAGAATAAAAACTGAATACGATAAAGAATTTGAGACAGATATTACTTGGAACACATTAACATTAAAAGATGGTCCAATATTTGGTAATGGTTGGGAGATGAAGGGAACTTCATATCACGAAGAGTCTTTCAGTGCTTATGAGGAAGGTATAGTTTTACAATATTTGTTTGGTAAAATCACATTTTCTTGGGCTGCCCAAATAAATCCAACTGATAGAGATAGAAATTATATAGAACATACTTATATGCTTGCTGATTGTACTAAGTTTTAAATGAAAACCCTCATAACACTATTGTTATTTATCCCTAGTTTCTGTTTGGGCTTAACATTTAAAAATGGAGAACAAGTTGGAAGTTACAAGGGTATTGGTTGGCCAACTATTGAAAAACATGGATTAGATGCTGGTAAAGATTGGAGTCAAAGCGTCGACACTGAATTTTCAAGACTTGGTGAATCATCACACAAATTTGAGTTTAGAGCACTTGATTGTAAGGACTTTGATTGTGAAAGGGGAAAATTTAAGGGTTCTTTTGGAAGAACTGAGACTTTTATAAATACAAAAGAGAGAGGAGAAAATTGGTATGCATGGTCATTTTTTATAGACAATTCTGAGCTTACTTATTCGTCAACTTCTCATAAAGAAATTGACAATCATTTAATTCAATTTGGACAAATGAAATTATCATATGAAAATAAAGTTTTTCCTCACTGTAGAGAAAATGGTTCAGAAAATGTTTTTATATTTCAATATAAAAAAAAATTTAAAGGGTTAGCCATTAATAGAACGCACTGTACAAAAAAAACTGTTGTAGAGACCGATGAGACTGCAACGGTAATTCCAGAAAATATTTTATTTAACCAATGGCATGATGTAATTATTCATGCAAGTTGGGGCAATGATGGATTTCTAAAACTATATATAAATGGAGATTTAAAATATGTTGAAGAGGGATTTATAACTAATATTTATTCTTACAATGGTAAATCTTACGGACCTTCTTTTCGATATGGTATATACCAAAATAATGCTCCTAAAGGTTTTAACGGTAAAATCACAGCTTGGTATGATGGAATTGCTAGAGCAAAAAAATGCACAGATAAAAACTTTTCTGAATTGTTAAATGACTTAGGGTACTCATGTGACTCTTTGGGGGACAAAGATAACCAGGTTATAAAACCTACTTTTATCCAATATCAAGATTGATAAAACTAGCAAGAACCATGGAGTAGGTTTATATTAGAAAGATGACAACTTTATCTAGCTCTATTTTTTACATACTAACAGGATGGACTTGTGCAATAAATATATACAAATTTTTTTACCAAAAAAAATTAAAGGACTCTCAAAAACAAGACGGGCAAAATGTAGCTCAGCTTAATGAAATGAAATCACATTTTAAAAAGGCAGATAAACTAGGTAAGATTTTTTTAACACTTTGGTGTTTATCTGCAGTATGGTTTTTCTACAATTTAAATGCGTAAGTTATAAAGAAATGATTAACCCAACTTTCGATAAAAAAGAACATTCAAAGTGGGAGTATAGAATTTATACCCAATATTTAGATGATGAAGAATTAAAGTCGGAAAATGACTGGCTTAACAAAGGTGGAAAAGAAGGTTGGGAGTTGGTCAATGTAATTAAGGATAAATCTGATATCCCTTCAAAACACAAAATGATTTATTATTTTAAGAGAGAAAAAATATCTTAAGTATTTCTATAATAGGTATTTAATTTAATGAATGAATATAGATATTTAATATTTGGAATAGTTATAATTATTATAACTTATATATTGTATTTAGGTCTGACTACTTAATGTTCCAATACAACTTCAAAATATATTATGAAGACACAGACTCTGGTGGAGTTGTATATTATGCAAATTATTTAAAATTTATTGAAAGAGCCCGTACTGAAATCATCAATGAATTGGGATTTACACTTAATTCTTTATTGAAAGATCACGATCGACTTTTTTTAGTAAAAAAGATTGAATGTGATTATATTGAGTCATGCAAACTAGAGGATCAATTAACTGTTAAAAGCAATATTTTGTCTCTTAAAAATGCATCATTTGAGCTCGAACAAAATATTTACAAACAAAATAATATTATTTTTAAATCAAAGATTTTGATGGTTTGCGTCAATTCTCAAGGGGCTCCAAGTAAAATACCAGATGATCTTCAAAGATTAATGAAAAACAAAGATGGATAAGTTATTTGAGCCAAGTAGAAAATTTATTAAAACTACTAACCTTTATAAATTTCAGACATATTTAGAACAAAAATTTTCTAAGAAATTTTTAAATTATAACAAGCTTTGGTTATGGACTAATAAGAATCCTGGTGAGTTTTGGGAGTCTATAGTTGAGTATTTTAATATCGACCTTGAGAGGAAAAGATTTTTTAAAGCTTACAAAAAAAAATCTTTTTGGAATTCAATTTTTTTTGATAACAGTAATCTTAATTATTACGATTTAATTTGTAAAAATAATTCATCAGATTTGGCCATTGAATTTATTGGAGAAAACAAATTCAGCGAAAAAATTATTTATAGTGATTTAAATAAAAGAATTAATGCATTAAGCAATTTTTTTACAGATAAAGGCATTAAAAAAGGCGATGTAATTGTTGGATATCTGCCAAATATACCTGATACAGTAATAAGCTTCCTTTCTGCAGCAAAAATTGGTGCAGTTTGGTCTTCTTGCTCTGCTGACTTTGGAACACAAGCAGTGATTGACAGATTTTCCCAGCTTAAGCCTAAGCTTTTAATTGTTGCTGACTATTATTTTTATAACGGCAAGAAATTTCAATATTCAAAAAACTTAAAAACATTAAAAGCAAATTTAAATAATCCACTAATTTTAAAAACTAGTTATCCTTCAAATAATAACACTTCTGAATTAAAAAAAATTTACAATCACAAAAAATATTTAAAACTAAATAAAAATATATCATTGAGCTTTAATCATCCGCTATATGTTTTATTTTCTAGTGGAACGACAGGGCTTCCCAAGTGTATTACGCACGGCCACGGAGGCTCACTCCTTCAACATTTAAAAGAACTAGCAATACACACAAATGTTAAATCTGAAGATAAAATGCTTTTCTTAACTACTTGCGGGTGGATGATGTGGAACTGGACAGTTTCAAACTTACTACTGGGTTCCTCAATCGTTCTTTATGATGGCTCCCCATTTTATCCAAATATAAATCGAGTTATCAATATTACAAAAGATACTAATTCAACAATGCTAGGTGCGGGAGCAAAAGTTTATGAAACTATCCAGAATAATTATAAATCAAATAAAAAAGATATTTTAAAAAAAATTAATTGTTTTATATCAACTGGCTCTCCTCTAAGCCCAGACACTTTTAAATTTATTAATAAAAGTTTAAATTCAAAATCTTTTATACATTCGGTGAGTGGCGGTACAGACATAGTTTCGTGTTTTATGTTAGGAATACCAACTTTACCTGTTTATTCAGGTGAAATTCAAGGACCAGGCTTGGGTATGGATATTGATGTTTTCAATGATAATGGCAAGCCAACCAAAAAGACAGGAGAACTAGTTTGCAAGACTCCTTTTCCCTCTAAGCCAATTTATTTTTGGAATGACAGAATGAATAATAAATATAAATCCGCATATTTTAAAAAATTTCCAAACATATGGTCTCATGGAGATTATGTGAAAAAAACAAAAAATGGAGGTTATGTAATTTTTGGAAGGTCAGATGCTACTTTAAATCCAGGTGGTGTTAGAATAGGAACAGGTGAAATATACAGTTGCTTACAAAAATTTCATTGGATTGAGGACTGTTTGGCAACAGGTTATTTGACTAAAAATGATGAAAAAATTGTCCTTTTTTTGAAATTGTTAAACACAAAAATTAATGTTGATTTTAATACAATAGTGAAAAAACACCTCAAGACATCGCTTAGTCCAAGGCATGTTCCTTGGAAAATATTTATAGTTAAAGACATTCCAAGAACAAAAAGTGGTAAAAACTCTGAAATACTTGTCAAAAAAATTATCAATAATGATAAAGTGCAG
>CACGPU010000011.1 GCA_902575065.1 uncultured Alphaproteobacteria bacterium | reverse complement strand
TTTTATTAATTTTATTCTTTTTAAAATTTCTTTTTCATTCTGTTCGTAAAATTTTTCATCTATCTGAATATCGATATCTTCCTCGTTTCCGATGGCATTAATTCCTTTAATATAAGAAATAATATTGTAAATTATGATTGAATTTGTTTTTTTAAAACCGTTTCCATCACAACAATCACATTTATTGTAAAATGTTTCATAAATACTATTTCCAATCCTTTGTCTTGATATTTCCATTAACCCGAATTGTGAAATTTTAGTAAATTGCACTCTCGATCTATCCTTGTAAAATAATTCTTTTATTCTCCTCTCAACTTTTTGATTATTTGCATTTATATTCATGTCTATAAAATCAATTACTATTAATCCTGCAATATTTCTTAATTGTATTTGTTTGAAAATTTCGTTACTTGCTTCTAAATTTGTATTTAGTGCTGTTATTTCTATATTTTTTTCTGAAGTTGCTCGACCGGAGTTAATATCGATACTTGTTAGAGCCTCAGTTGGATTGATAACTAAATACCCACCTGACTTTAGATATATATTTTCTTCTGTTAGACTATTAATAGGATTTTTGATTCCATAATTCTCAAATAGAGGTAATTTATCTTTATAATGAGATATTTTTTTTTTTGATTTAACACTAAAATCATTTTCTAATTTTTTGTAAAGTTTCATAGTATTTAGATCTGAGAATACGATTTCTTCTATTGTTCGTTGATTAAAATCTCTAGCTACTTTTATTATTGGTGTATCTAATTCTGCTATTAATGTAGGTGCTTTAGACTTTAAAGTAATTTCTCTAATTTTGGTCCATAACTTTTTTAAATAATTAAAATCAGAAACTATATCCTCATCTTCTGAAGATATTGCATTTGTCCTAATAATCAATGACATGCCCTCTGGTAAATCGAAATTGTCATGTAATTTTTTTAACCTTTTTCTATCAAGTGGATTTGAAATTTTCTTTGAAACACCACCCGTGGATGAATTATTTGGTAATAAAACGCTATATCTGCCAGGTAAAGATATAAATGTTGTAATTGCGGCTCCTTTTGTTCCTCTTTCTTCTTTTACAATTTGTATTAATAATACTTGATCTTTTTTTATTACATCTTGAATTTTGTATTTTCGATAAAATGATAGAAAATTCTTTTTACTTTCCTTTTCATCCTCTATTTCATAATTTTTTTCATTTTTATTTGAAAAAATTTTTTCATTATGAGGTATTTTAAAGTAACTTGGATGTATTTCATCAAAGGGTAAAAATGCTTTTTTTTCTGATCCAAATTCAATAAATGCAGCCTGAAGAGATGGCTCTACTCTCGATACAGTGCCAAGGTAAATATTATTTTTTTTTCTTAATGCCTGGTCATCAGAGTAGTCAAAATAGTTGATTTCTTGCCCATCTGTAGCAATAATACACAATTCGCTATTGATGCTGCCATCAATAAAAATTCTTTTAGACATGTTTTTAAATCCTTTTGATATGATAAGTTAATTAAAACTCGATTATTATTCGAAATGAAACTTTTTAAATATTTACAGTACATTTTCATACTTTTTATATTAGGCACATCTATAGTGATTCTATATATATGGAACATTCAACAAGAGTTGCCTGATCATAATATATCTAAATATTTTCCAAATGAAATAACAAAAATTTATGATGAAAAATATGAGCTTATGTATCATGTAGGTAATAGAGATAGATTTTACTTAGACTATAAAGACATACCTAAAAATATGATAAACGCAATAATTTCTGCAGAGGACAAAACTTTTTTTCAACATCAAGGATTTGATTTAAAAGGTATAGTCAATGCTTTTATAATTAACCTTAAAAATATTTACTCAAAGAATAATAATAATTACGTCGGAGCTTCAACAATTACGCAACAGTTAGTTAAAAATATTCTACTTAATAAAGACCAAACGATTTCAAGAAAAATTAAAGAATTAATATTATCTCTTAGAATAGAACAGGATTACTCTAAAGAATTTATAATAGAACTTTATTTAAATGAAATTTATTTTGGTAGGCGATCATATGGAATAGCATCAGCATCATTTAACTACTTTGATAAATCAATATTCGATTTAGATATACATGAATATGCATATCTAGCAGCCCTTCCAAAAGGTCCAAATAATTATGATCCTAAAAAAAATTATAAAAGGGCTCTTGATAGAAGAAATTATGTTTTAAAACAAATGGAAATGAATCAATATATATCGTCAAATCAATATGAGTATTATTCAAATTTAAGTATAGAACTCTCTCAAAGAAATATTAAAAAATACAGGTCAGACTACAAGACTGATTTTATATTAAATTATCTTAATCTGAATTCTTTTAACAAAAATGCATTTTATATTCAATCAACAATTGATCAAAAACTTCAAAAAATTTCAGAAAAATCTTTAATAGATAATTTAGCCTTATTTGAGAGAAAATATAGGAATTGGGCTGGCAGTTTTAAAAATTTAGAGGATATTTCAAAGCTTGCTAATGAACATTGGGATATCGCAAAGGTTATTAATATAAATAATAATTTAATAGAATTATCAATCATCAACACTAATGAAATAATTAGCTTAGATAAAAATTTAAATTTGTATGGGCCTAAAAAAGTTACACCTTATAACTATTTAAATTTAAATGATTTCCTATTTATTACAAACATTGATGGATTATATTATGCAGTACAATTACATAAAATTAATGGATCTGTAGTAATTTTAGATCCATTTAATGGCGATATAGTCTCTATGGTGGGTGGTGTGAGTTATAATGAAAGTAGTTTTAATAGAGCTACACAGGCATATAGACAGCCAGGCTCATCAATAAAACCTTTCATATATGCGCAAGCCTTAGAGACTGAAAAATATCTACCAAATACTCTTATTCTGGATTCCAATATTTCTTTAGATCAAGGAAAAAATCTCCCAGTATGGGTACCCAAAAACTATTCTAATAAATCATATGGTGAATTAACCTTTAGAAAAGCTTTAGAAACTTCAAATAATTTAGTTACACTTAAAATCGGTTTAGATTTAGGATTAAATTCAGTAAATAATTTTTTAGATAAGATAGATTTTTATCAAAAAAATACAAATACTGAAATTTACTCAAATCTCCTTGGTACAGTAGAAAATAATCTTTTAAGTATAACAAAATCATATTCAATTTTTTTAAATGGAGGGTATATTGTTGAACCATCAATCATTAAAAAAGTTGTTTCAAATGATGGTGAATTAATTATTAATAACGAATATTTTAAATGTGATTATTGTTCATTTTCAATCAATGACAGGTCTTATAGAAAACCAATAATAAAATCACAGAATGAAAAAGTTATATCTCCACAAACTTCTTTTCAGATCTTAAATATACTAGAAGGAGCTGTCAAAAGAGGAACAGCAAAATCTCTGAATGAAATTAATTATCCTATTGCGGGAAAAACAGGAACCACGAATGAAAGTAAGGACTTATGGTTTTTTGGACTAACTCCTAGATATGTCATTGGAGTATATGTTGGTTACGATACACCAGCAACTATAGGTTATAGAGAAACTGGCTCGTCTGTTGCTTTACCTATTTTTAAAACAATAATTGAGAAACATCTTTTAAATAATAATGATATAAATGATAAATTTTTAGTTCCCAGCGATTTGATTGTAAAAAATGTTAATATAAATAATGGAAAAGTTTCTGATGGACAAAATACAATTATTGACTATTTTACAAAAGATCAACTAGATATATTGGATGATATAAATAAAATCGAAAGTATTGGGGGCATTAATTAATGGATAAGTTTGAATTATTAAGTTTAATTAAAGAAATTGAGTCTCTCATAGATTTGACTAGGAGGAGTCTTTGACTACGATAAAATTAAAAATGAAATTGAAGACTTAAATGTTGTTATCACAAACCCTGATAATTGGAAAAATATTAAATTAATTAATAAATCTCAAGAAAAAATAAAACAATATAATAGTGTAATTGATGAATTCAATTTTATTAGTCATCAATTTAAAGATTTTAAAGAGTTTATTCAAATATTTGACTCTTTAAATAAAAACGAGATCGACGAATTAGTTTCTAAAATTAGTGAACTAAAAAGTCATTGTGAAAAATTGAAAATTAAGTCACTCTTAAATCAAGAAACTGATGATTGTAATGCTTTTTTAGAGATACATGCAGGTGCGGGAGGCACAGAAAGTCAAGACTGGGCTGAAATGTTGTTAAGAATGTATCAACGTTTTGCTGAAAAAAATGATTATAAATTTAAAATTATAGACTTCCAAAAGGGAGAAGAGGCTGGAGTTAAAAGTGTCACTATGTTGTTATCTGGTTTCAAAACATATGGTTATTTAAAAAATGAAACAGGTATTCATAGACTGGTAAGAATTTCACCTTTTGACTCAAACAAGAGGAGACATACAAGTTTTTCAAGTGTATGGGTTTACCCAGAGATTGAAAAAGATATTGAAATTGAAATTAATAACAAAGATCTTAGAATCGATACATTCAGGGCTTCTGGAGCTGGAGGTCAGCATGTTAACACAACTGATAGTGCAGTTAGAATAACTCACTTAAAATATAATATAGTTGTACAAAGTCAAAGTGAAAGGTCTCAACATCGTAATAGAGATACTGCAATGAAGATGTTAAAATCAAGAATTTTTGATATTGAGATAGATAAAAAAAATGAAGAGAAAAAAAAAGAAGAAAGTAACAAAAAACAGATTGGATGGGGAAATCAAATAAGATCATATGTTCTTCACCCATATAAAATGGTTAAAGATCTTAGGACTAACTATCAAACATCCAATGCTGATAATGTACTTGATGGTGAAATATTTGATTTTTTGGAGTCAACATTAATAGATGTATAAAGTTTTTTTTTCAAAAATAATTCTTTTAGCTTTAATACCTTTAGAAATAATTGCTTATGATTTTATTTACCAAAAAGATGATATTTCAATCAAACTTGATTTTGAAAATAATAAGATTAGGGAAATAAAATTTGATATTGAGATTGATGGTCAAAAAAATTTTGGATTAATAAATTACCACAACGACGAAGTTTATATAATTTTAAATACTAATAAAATTTCATTCGAAGATTTTAAAAAAGCCTTTCCTAAGCCACAAAAAAATAAAAAACTAGAAAAGAAAATTAATTTTAATTGGGAGATATCAGAAATGATAATCTCAGATAATTATTCTTTATTATCAAATAAATTAAACTTTATTTATGATAAAGGCTTTGAGTCAATGACTTTTTATGACAATAATAAAGAATTTGAATTATCAATACTCCCTGAAGATAATGGAAATAAAAAAATTTATTTATTTTCTAAAAATGCAGGTCAATTTTTTTACGCTCAAAAGATTTCAAAAAATATGATCGGAGGAGCATTAATTGGTAATGGATCTTTTAGAAAATTTGACGATTTTGATCTTAATGTAAAAGTTAAAGATTTTAGCATCGATAAATACTCTAAATTTTATAATTTATTGCTTACATCTAGAATGCTAGATATATTTTCAGTCATACAAAATAGTCAGGATAAATTTAATTATTTAGAGATACCAGTTTTTAAAAAAGGAAAAATTTATAGTTTTGATCATGCTATAATGTTAGGAGGTACAGTTGCTTTTTCATTTAAGGGAGAAGCTAACCCGTCTATGAAAACAGCATCTGTTAATGGTACATACGGACCGTTATATCTATTTGAGAAGAATTTTAAAAATATACCTTTTTTGAGTGAATTATTTGGTAAAAATGTTGAAGAAAGTCTCTTGGCTGCTGATTTTAAAGTTGAAAAAATTGGAAATAAAACAAATTTTATATTTAACCCTCTATCAATTTTAACACCTGGTAAAACAAGAAACTTTTTTGATATTTGGGAATAGCTAATTAATTATTTTAATCTTATCATTTATTGATATTTTACCTGATTTAATAATTTCAGCATAAACTCCACTTTTATTAACCATTAATTTTACAAAATTATTTACACCCAATTTATTCTGAAGATATTTGCATGGCTGGCATAATTGGTGAATTTTTAAAACTACATCATTAATCTTAATTTCCTTTTTTACTAACTTGTTTAAATTAATACCTGATGTAATAATATTTCTTCTAAAGTTTTTGTAATTAATTTGTTTTTTAATAGTATTATTCAAATAATCTATATTTTCAGACTCTATTAGAGTTACCTGTTCATACATATATTTAAAATTATTATAAAATCTATCATTTATTATTCCCTTATTTTTATTCAATAATGCTTGATTTATATAAAAAGTATTCTCACCATTTAAATTGGTAATATTGATTGCTTTAATTTTAGACATTTTCTAATATATTAACTTTAATTTATAAATATGGAAGATAACACTAATTTATATAATCAAAGAAGTATACTTATTCGTAATTTTCTTATTTTCTCAAGATTGGCACCTTTTGTTACTAGTTTTATAGGTTCGGTGCTTATCAATAAGATTTTTTTAAAAACACCTAATTTAATTAATCTTGATTTTATATTGATTTTTATATCTCTTTATTTGGTTTTATATGTATTCATCTCTCACACTAAGTCTTTATGTGAACAACTCGCTATTGTTAACCAAAAAATAAATTCCTATAGAGACGAATAATTAGTTTTATTTTAAAAATTTTTTTATTTCTTTAAGGTCTATGATAGTTTATAAAAGAACAAAATATGAACAAAAATATCCCAGTAAAGACCGATAAAGATAACAATCTTGAGTCTGTGCCTTATATTTTGTCTAAGATTTCAGCTGGATTTCCATCCCCAGCTGATGATTATATAGAAAATAACCTAAGCTTATCAGAACTATTGATCAAAAATCACTTATCTACTTTCCTAATGAGATCTAGTGGTGACTCCATGGTAGATGCTGGAATTAATGATGGTGACATATTAGTTGTGGATAGGAGTTTAGATGCTAAAAGCAGAGATGTAGTAATAGCTATATTCGAGGGAAACTTAACTGTCAAACGACTAGTTATTAAGACAGATGGTTCTGCCATCTTAAAAGCTGAGAACCCATTGTATAAAAACATATTAATATCAGAGTATGCAGAATTAGAGATATGGGGAGTTGTTACCAGCGCTATTCGTCAATTTATTAAATAACCCATGAATATAGTGGCCCTAGTAGATTGTAATTCATTTTATGCCTCGTGTGAGACTATTTTTAAACCCGATTTAAGTAAAAAACCTATTGTGGTTCTATCAAACAACGATGGATGTGTCATAGCTAGAAGTTCTGAAGCTAAGAAATTAGGAATTAAAATGGGTGTACCTTTCTTTGAGATAAAGCAAATAATAAAAAAATATCCAGTGCATGTGTTTTCATCAAATTACAGTTTATATGGAAATATCTCATCTAGGGTAATGGGAGTATTAAAAGAGCATTGTGACAGATTGGAAGTTTATTCTATAGATGAAGCTTTTTTAATATTAAATAAATATTCAGAGAGAAGTTTTGTTTCAAGAGCAGAAGGAATAAAAAAAATAATAAGGAAGTGGATAGGTATACCTGTAAGTATAGGAATAGCTAACAATAAAACCTTATCAAAAGTAGCAAACCATCTAGCTAAAAAAGATGAACTAGGATCCCAAGTAGTAGAAATTATAAATCAAAAACAAATAGAAATATCCCTAAAGGTATTAGGGGTGGGTGATATTTGGGGAATAGGAGCTAGGATAGAGAAATTTCTTCAAAAAAATAGTATCCACACCGCATACGATCTATACAAAACAGACCCAAGGTGGGTTAGGCAACACCTAGGAGTAGTGGGAGAGAGAACCTATAGAGAACTACATGGTGAAATATGTATACCCATAGTAGAGAGATCTGAACCAAAAAAACAATGTCGAGTATCAAGATCTTTTGAAAATTATGTAACAAGCTTTCATGATTTAGAGAAAAGAATAATATCTTATACTACCAGAGCATCAGAAAAGATTAGATCTGATGGTTTGCAGGCAAAAAAAATTACTACATTTATTCGTTCAAATAAATTTAACAATAATAATAAACAATACCATGCAGCTAAGACTTTTGATTTTATATCTCCATCAAATGACTTATTTGAGACGATTAAATTTGCTACAAAGGCGCTAAAATCTATTTATCGACCAGAAATTAAATATAAAAAAGCAGGTGTTATACTCTCAGACTTAACTCCAGAGGGAGAATACAATAGAGATTTATTTTTTCACCAATCAGAAGAGAGTATTTTAAAAAAGATTAGGGTAAATAAGGTATTTGATAATCTAAATAACAGATACGGAAGCGGGACCATTTGTGTTGCCAAAGAAAACTACGAAAAGTTTTACATAACTAGACGACAAAACTTAAGTCCCGCATATACATCAAATTTTGATGATCTACCTAATGTAAATTAATTTACAGCAGGTATTGATGCCATAGACTCTTCAAAAGCTTCAGTATCGAATTTATCTTCAGCAAGATTGCCTGAAAAATAATCCATATATGCTTGCATATCAAAATGACCATGCCCACAAAGATTGAACAAAATAGCTTTTGATTTACCCTCGGCTTTACACTTAAGAGCCTCATCAACAGCACCTTTAATCGCGTGAGTAGCTTCAGGTGCAGGCATAATGCCCTCAGTTCTGGCAAATTGTATACCGGCTTCTAAGCACTCCTTTTGACCATAAGCTCGAGGTTCCATATGACCATTATGAACTAAATGCGATAGCATTGGAGACATTCCATGATACCTTAGTCCACCTACATGCGTGGGCGATGGCATAAAATCAGAGCCTAATGTATGCATCTTCAACAATGGTGCGGATTTTAGAGTATCACCAAAGTCATAGGAATATTTACCTTTAGTTAAAGAAGGACAAGAAGATGGCTCAACTGCAATAGCATGAACATCTTGTTCTCCTCTAAATTTTTTTCCTAAAAAAGGATTACATAAACCTGAGAAATTACTTCCTCCACCAGTGCATCCTATAACAATATCAGGATAGTCATTTGCCATTTCCATTTGTAAAAGTGCCTCTTGCCCAATTATAGACTGATGCATTAAAACATGATTAAGAACACTACCTAATGCATATTTTGTGTCATCATTTGTGGCAGCAACTTCTGCAGCCTCTGAAATAGCAATACCGAGTGAACCTGAACTATTTGGATCCTTTTCAAGTATAGCTCTTCCTGAATTTGTTTCATTTGACGGACTGGCTACAACACTACCACCGTAACTCTCAATGATTGCTCTTCTATATGGTTTTTGATCATAGCTTACTCTTACCATGAATACTTTTATTTCTATTCCAAACACGGCTCCGGCATAACTTAATGCTGTTCCCCATTGACCAGCACCAGTCTCAGTTGCTATCTTTTTTACGCCTGCCTCTTTATTATAAAAAGCCTGAGCTAATGCAGTATTAGGTTTATGGCTACCTGATGGACTTGCTCCTTCGTATTTGTAATAAATTCTGGCTGGTGTATCTAATGCTTTCTCTAAAGCTCTAGCCCTTACCAGTGGCGTAGATCTCCAACGACTGTAAGCCTCTAAAACTGGCCCTGGAATATCAATATATCTCTCTTGGGTAACTTCTTGCATTATTAATTCCATGGGAAATAAAGGTGCTAAGTCATCTGGACCTATTGGTTGTTTTGTACCTGGATTTAAGGGTGGGCTCATAGGCTCTTTTAAATCCGCTCCCAGGTTGTACCACTGTTTTGGCACATCACTGTCTTTTAGAAAAAATTTACTATCCTCACTCATAATGTAGAATTTTATTGTATTTGTTAGATAAAAAGTAGGATTATTTATTCACTATAAAACCTATTTAAGGCTGCCTCTTTGTTAATTAAGGGTAAAAGTTGTGCAATTAGCACCCCTATAAGTATTAAAAAACATCCAAAAATCTGAACATTTGTCAAAAATTGAGAAAGAATAACCCAAGCTGCTAACGATCCAAATACTCCTTCAAGAGAAAATGTAATTGCTGCTGTAGTGGGTTTTACATACCTTTGCCCAAAAACTTGAAGGGTATATGCAATCCCACTTGACATTACACCTACATATAAAAGCTCAAAGATTTCTTTTGATATCCCATCAATAGTAGGATTTTCAAAAATGAATATAAAAGGCAAACTATAAAAAAAACATAATAGAAATTGAGATGAAGCCAAAGTAAATGGTGCGTTTATAATTTCAAAGTATTCATCAATTAAAATGCAATGTATTGCAAAAAATAAAGCACATACAACTACAAGTATATCAGCAAATTGTGCTTCAAAACTATTTTCTAGAGTTAAGTAATAAGAGCCTACAAGACATATTGATACAGATAACCAAATGCTCCAGTGTATTTTCTTTTTTAAAAATAATCTCGATATTATAGGAACAAAAGGAACATATAATATAGTTAAGAAAGCTGCATTTCCTACTTTAGTATACTGTAAAGCGTATTGTTGAAGGTAAGTTCCTAATAATAAACTTAAACCAGTTAAAAGAACTACGAATATAAATTTTTTTTTATTTTTAAGATTTTTAATTTTATTTATTTCATAAAAAGCAAAAGGTAAAACTATTATTCCTCCAATTAAAAAACGCATATTTGTAAAAGTTAGTGGACCAATAAATTCCATTCCTGTAGTTTGAGCCACAAATGCAGTACCCCAAATTATTGATGCTACTATGAGACATAAAGTAGATAAGAAATGTTTGGAGTTCATAAGAAACTGGCTCCGCAGGTAGGATTCGAACCTACGACCTGTCGGTTAACAGCCGAATGCTCTACCGCTGAGCTACTGCGGAACGTTGCATCAAACTACAATAATTTTTTAATTTTTCAATTAGCATTTTTTTATTCAATTTAAAAAATAATTTTCAATGATATTAGGGTTTATTTGGATATAATACGTAGATGGAAAAAATTATTTCACCTTGTATATCAATATGCAAAACAGATCCATCTACCGGATATTGTTATGGCTGTGCTAGAACTTCTGAAGAAAAAGCTATATGGAAAGACGAAAATACGACAAATGAATGGAAAATAAATAATATTTCCGAGTTAAAAAATAGACTTTCTGGTTGGCAATTATCATCATTTGAGGAGTCATATGATTTTAAAATAAAAAACGGAATATCTTTAGCAAAGCACAAAATGATGAATAAATGAAAAAAATTAAAGGCTCGTGTCTTTGCAAGAAAATTACCTTTGAAATTAAAAATGAATGTAGATACTCAGTTTTTTGCCATTGCCAGATGTGCCAAGCTTCAAATGCTGAATTTAGTTCTTATACAAAAGTAAAAAAAGAAAATCTAAATTTTAAAAGTAAAAAAACTTTAAAATGGTTTGTTTCTAGTAAACATTATAAAAGAGGTTTTTGTTCAATTTGTGGAAGTTCATTATTTTTTCAAAAAAAATCTTCAGATAATTATATCTCAATATCAACAGGTACCTTAAATAAAAATATACCTTCAATCGGCCATATTTTTTACAAATATAAAAAATCAAAAATTAATTTTTCTAAATTAAAAAAATTTCCTCAATCTGCCCAAGGATATTTTGATAAGTTTATTTATAGAATTAAATGAATTACTCATTAACAATCAAGATTATCTTAATATTACTATTTATATACCTTTTGATTATCTTTTATGTTTATACAAAACAAAGATCTCTTCTTTATGTACCTCAAATTGATAATTATGATGATGAATCACTAATCATTCCTGCGGAACAAGTATTTATTAAAAATAGCTCAAATATAAAATTAAGGTCAATTTTTTATAAACATCCATCTAATACTAAAACTACATTACTAATGTTTCACGGTAATGCTGGTCCTATTGAAAATAGATTTTATAAAATTAACAAGTTATCAAAATATGACCAAAATATTTTACTTATTTCTTGGAGATCATATAGCGGTAATGATGGTGAACCTACTGAGGATGGTTTATATGATGACGCTAGCAGTGCTATAAAATGGCTTGAAGAAAAAAATATTTCTAAAAAGGACATCATTATTTATGGAGAATCTTTAGGAACTGCTGTTAGTATAGAAATAGCCCAGAATAATAATTTTAAGGGTCTAATTCTGGAGGCGCCATTTACTTCAATGATTGATGCTGCTAAATTTCATTATCCATACCTTCCTGTTTCAATCATGCTTAAAGATAAGTATTTAAGTGACAAAAAGATTAAAAATGTTATTTCCCCTATATTTATTATGCACGCCACAGGGGATGATATTGTTCCATTTAGAATGGGTGAAAAAATGTACAAATTAGCAAATTCACCTAAAAGTAGTTATTTCGTTGATGAGAATGAACATTTAGTAACTTATGATGAAAATTTAATGAATAAAATGGATGAGTTTTATGAAACTATAATTAATGATGAATAAATTTAATAATCTTCCAGAACTATTTTATTTTCAAGCAGATAAGAACGAAAATAATCAACACTTACTAAAACTCGACTCAAACAATCAAGTTGTCTCAATGAGTTGGTTAGAGACAAAAAATCTAACAAAGAAAATACACAATTTTTTAGCAAATAAATATTTAGGTGAATTAGAGAGAGTTTTATTGGTTTCAGAAAATAGACCTGAGTGGATGGCCTCTGATATCGCTATAATGTCTAATAAACTTATCTGTGTCCCCAATTATACAACTTATACATCAAGAGATTTCGAGCATATTTTAAATGACTCTCAGCCTGTAGGGTTAATAGTTTCAAACCAAAATTTACTTCAGACAATTTTAACTGCCAGCGAAAAAGTTAAATATAATTTCAAATTTATCTTATGTTTTGATTATTTTGAAAATAATTCAATTTCAAATTTAGTATTTTTAAATGACTTAACAGATGACAATAATGATAATAACAGAGAAAAAATTAAAGAAATTAAGCGCACAGATCCAGCTTGCATTATTTACACGTCAGGTACACAAGGATTACCAAAAGGTGTTATTTTAAGTCATGGAGGCATATTAAGTAATTGTGAAGGAGCGTATGAGCTTCTTAAAACTATAAAGAGTCCAGATTTAACCTTTCTTACTTGGTTACCTTTATCTCATTCATATGAACATGCAGTTCAATTTGTTCAGATTATTTTAGAAGCAAAAGTATTTTATAATAAAAGTATTGAAACACTTCTGCCTACAGTAAAAATTGCACAACCTCATATAATGACTGCTGTTCCAAGATTTTATAATAATCTCCATGCAAAAATGAAGATTAATCTGAAAAATCAGTCTAATTTTAAACAAAATTTATTTAATAAGACTATCCAGCTAGGAACAAAAAAATTTAAAAATATTAAATTAAGTTCTAGTGAAAACATAATTAACCTAATATTAGATAAATTAGTCAGAAAAAAAGTAAAAAATAATTTTGGTGGCAGATTAGAGGCTTTTATATCAGGTGGAGGACCTCTTGATAGTCAAGTAGGGGAGGCGCTTAATGCGCTTGGTTTAAAGACTTTACAAGGTTATGGCTTAACAGAAACCTCACCAGTTGTAAGCTGCAATTTATTAAATAAAGTAAAAGTTGATACAGTTGGTCCTATATTTCCTGGAGTTGAAGTTAAATTAGCAGAAGATGGTGAAATATTAGTTAAAGGGGAGAACCTTATGCTGGGCTATTGGAATAATAAAGAAGCTACTGAGCAAACAATAAAAGATGGTTGGCTCCATACGGGGGATATTGGTGAATTTGATGAGGACAATTATCTTAAAATTACAGATCGTAAAAAGGATATAATAGTTTCTCTAGGAGGTGATAATATTGCACCATCTAAGATTGAAAATCTATTAACTTTATCTCCTGATATAGAACAAGCCTGTGTCTTTGGTGAACAAAAGAATTACATTGCAGCATTATTAGTATTAAACTCAGAGAGTAAATCTAGTGATGAAGATATTCAAAGATATATTGATGAAGTAAATAGAGACTTAACTCAACCAGAAAAAATAAAAAAGTTTATCTTTATTGATGAGCCTTTTAGTATTGAAAATAACCTAATGACTCCCACAATGAAAGTTAGGAGACATGAAGTACAAAAAAAATATCAAAATCAAATTGATCAATTATTTTAATGCAATTATTTGCAGCCATAGATTTTGAAACAGCCACAAGTGAGAGAACATCAGCATGTGCTATTGGATATGTAATATTTAATAAAACTAAAATTATAAAAAAAATCTCCCATTTAATAAGACCACCTAAACCTGAAGTTCATTTTACAGATATTCATGGTTTAACATGGGATATGTTAAAGAAAGCTAAAACATTTGATAAAGTGTGGCGCCAAATTAAGAGTGAATTATCAGCTGTTGATTACTTTTTTGCACATAATGCTCCTTTTGATCGATCTGTCCTGCACTCATGTTGTTATTTTTATAATATCGACTTACCTAAACAAGAATTTAAAGATACTGTTGTAATCGCAAGAAAATATTGGGAATTTGAAAACAATAAACTAAATACAGTATGTAAAAATTTAAGAATTCCATTAAATCATCATGATGCATTATCAGATGCTAAAGGATGTGCTTTGATAGCTATTGAGGCTTTTAAAAAGGGTTATTTTATTTAATTTTATTACCTATAAAGCTCATAGAAGAAAAAATAATTATTAAGGTAAGGCTCATATAGATCAAGGTGTTTATCGAATTTGTCT
Organism: uncultured Alphaproteobacteria bacterium; assembly: GCA_902575065.1. Taxonomy (GTDB): domain Bacteria; phylum Pseudomonadota; class Alphaproteobacteria; order HIMB59; family HIMB59; genus HIMB59. The sequence continues at coordinate 24,328 of CACGPU010000011.1, read as the reverse complement.
CATCCAATATCAATCCATATAAGAAAGGAGAGGCTGCTGAGGCCAAAACACCAAAAAATGTTAAAAGGGCCCTTATTGCACCTAGGTTTTTGACTCCATACATTTCTGCCCACAAAGAATTAGACATATTTTCAGTTAAGCCATTTGATAATCCAAGACCTGCCATGTAAAGATATAATACAAATATATGATTTGAAAATAACATCACAATAAATATTAAAGCCATCGGAATTAAGTGAAATGTGATTACACTCCTACCAGAAAATTTATCAACTAACAAACCAGAAACTAATGAACCACCAATTCCACAGATTGCATAAAAAATAAAACTTTGTGCAATATCTAACATTGTCCAATTATTTAATTGCCCAATAAAAACTTGATGAAATAAAAAACCAGTTACTGTAAATGACATAAATAATGTAAGAGGTAAATAAAGATAAAATTTAAGATCTGTTAAGACATCTCTTCTTCTCCATGAAAATGAATTTTGTATATCTTCTTTCTCAAACCCAGTTTCACTTTTAAAATTATTTTTATTTAATAGGTAGTATAAAAATACTCCGAAAAATATTATTATAAATACAGATGAACTAAACCAGGTAATTCTCCAGCCAAAAGTTAATATTAAAATTACTACTACAAATGGATAGATCATCTCACCAAAAGAAAAACCAAATCCAGATATAGCTAATGCTTTTCCTCTATTAGCTTTAAAGTATCTTGCCATGGTTGTTCTTGAAGTGTGTCCCATAAGCCCTTGTCCAAAAAGTCTTAAAAAATAAATTACAAAAAAAAGAAGAATTACATTAAACACAATACTTGCAAAAAAACATGTTATCGAAAGACCTAATACAATTGCTAAAGTATATTTTTTAAGAGAGACCGTATCTATAAGTTTGCCAGCCCATATAATAGTTATCGCACTTAAAATTGTAGCTATTGAATACAGACTGCCAAATTGTGTATTACTTAAGTTAAATGTTTCTCTAAAATCTTCACTAAAAAGAGAAATAAAAAATGTTTGTCCAAATCCTGATGCGAATGCTATTAGAAAGCCAAATATTAATAAATTTGAATTTTTATTTATAAAATTAATCAAAACAAGAGGGATATTATGATTTAATGACTATATATCAATTATAATAAAGAAAGGGACCACTGGTGAGCACAATTAAAAGAACTGAAGATGATAATCATCTAATTATAAAGGAAGTCTATGAAGATATTAAACAATCAAGAAACACAACTCATATAGGTAATTTTTGGAAATATTTAGCATTTGATCCTCAATTACTAAAAAATGTTTGGAGTGATGTTAAAGATCTAATGGTTAAACAAACCATAATTCCAAATAAAACTAAAGAAATGATTTATATGGCAGTCTCTATAACAAATAATTGCTCGTATTGCACACACTCACATACAGCTGCAGCAAAAAAACTTGGGATGACTGATGACGAACATTCAGAATTTTTAAATATTGTAGCTCTTGCAGCAAAAACAAATCAACTGGTCAATAGTATCCAAGTGCCAGTAGATGAAATATTTGATGAAGACATAGAAAAATAATCCAATGGAATTCTTAATATGGTTTTGGAATGCAGGTGAACTTCTGATGATTATAGGTATTGGGATAATTATAATTGGATTATTATTTTATAGAAAAAAAAAATAAATCATTAAGTTTTATTTAATTATTTTATTTATGATCTCCAAAATTATTATAATATTAAATAATGTATTACGATGATGATAATAATGACGATAATACGTTGTTAGGCAGACTTACTGAGCTAAATAGAGCCCTAAGTCAAATGATGAGAAACACAAGCGAAAGAAATATTGTTGAAAAGTTACATACTTACCAACTTGCTATAAAAAAAACTCTAAAAATTATGACTAAAAAACAGCTTAATACTATTTCTGAGTCCTCCAATGAATACGAAGATAGATTAGAACGAGGAGACTTTGACTAAATTTTTAGTCTAAATTTTTAAAACCGTAACCTGTTTTTTTTACTCTTGTTTTAAAATAATTCTTATTAAATTTATTAATTGTAGGTTTTGTATTTATTTGCTTGGCAATTTTAATACCAGCTTTTTTAAGAGAAGAAACTTTTGTAAAATTATTTGTGATAATATTGACTTTATTTACTTTTAATAACTTAAGTATCTTAGCGGCAATATTAAAATCTCTTTCATCATCTAAAAAACCTATGTTGTGATCAGCATCAATAGTATCCAAGCCTTTTGACTGAAGAGAATATGCCCTCATTTTATTGGCTAGTCCTATACCTCTCCCTTCTTGATCTAAATAAAGGATAATACCTCCTTTATTTTTAACCATATAGTTTAAAGAGTTATTTAATTGTTCTCCGCAATCGCATTTTCTAGAGTGAAATATATCCCCAGTAAAACAAGCAGAGTGAATTCTAAGGTTTGTTGGTTGTTTTAAATTTTTTGGTTTAATTATGATCGCGATATGTCTTCTAGCACCAATATATGACTTAAAAATATTAAAAGTAGTAGACGCAACATTTGGTAAGGGCACATTTGCACTTGAAACTAATCTGATACTATTAGTTATAAATTTATTCTGATTTTTTAACTCTTTATGGTTAAATCTTAATAGACCAAGTTGTAATATTAAATTATCAATATTTTTATAATATTTAGGATTAATTTTTTTAAATACAAGCGATGGTATTACCTTCGCATTTTTGGCTATATCTAAACAGACATTATGGAAGTCTTTACTTTTGATATAAGGCTCATCTTTAAATAATATTTTATTTTGATCAGATAAAGGGTTAATGAATAAACTTAATAAAGATTTGTTTGATATTTTTTCATTTATTTTTAAATAAATATTTGTTGATACTTTATTTTCAAATATTGATTTTGCTTTTTGTTTTGTAATTAAAAGATATTTGTCTTTTTGTAGGTATTGATTGAATTGATTTAAAATTTTATTGTCCGAATGTTCAATATTAAAGAACATCCAATAATTTTTATTTTCTTTGATAACTATTGGTCTTCCGGTTCTAAGCTCATTGATAGCTCTGTCAATAAATGTGCCAAAATTTGATTTTAAACTCATAGACTATATATATACTCAATAGTACTTGATACAGATGAAAAATGATAACAAAGCATAATATTTCTTCACTATTTGAATTTGTAAAAAAACAAAAAAAATCAAATATCTTAAGAATTGATTTAATTAACAAATCGTTTGTACTTAGTCAACATTCTAAAACCAATCATATTTTAATTGATAAAAATGGCGTTAATTTTAATTGTAAGATTGAAAAAAAAATAAATGAAATAGCACAAATTTTGTTACCAATATTGATGATAAAAAAAAAATTCTATATCGGTCAAATTGGGCAAAGTTTAGACGGTAAAATTGCACTTTTAAACGGCAATTCTCATTACATTAATGATAAAAATAGTATTTCATACCTTCATAGTCTTCGTTCAGTGTGTGATGCAGTCATAGTTGGTGTAAATACAATAAAAAAAGATAATCCCTTGCTCACTACAAGAGCAATTAAGGGCTCAAATCCTCAGAGGATAATTATAGATCCATCTCTAAAATTAACAAATAACTATCAAATATTTAAAGATGGTTTTTCAAATATCATATTTACACACTCTAATATTAAAAAGAATTTAGATAATACACAAATTTATAAATTACCTGAAAGAAATTTCACAAATCTTATATACAAACATATAAATAATTTAGGTTTTAAGTTCGTATTAGTAGAAGGTGGTTCTAAAACTATATCTAAATTTCTTGAGAATAAATTATTAGATATTATGCAATTTATGATAGCACCTACAATTATTGGTTCTGGTATTAATTCTATAAATATAAAACCTATAACAAATTTAAAAAAAGTTATTAGAACAAAAAATAAAATTTATAAATTTGGCGATGAAATGATAGTAAGTTTAGAGTTTTAAAGCTAAAAAATCTTTATTTCTTAAAAATAATTTTGATTTATTTTTTTTAATATTCTCCCTTCTAAAATCTAACCATCTATCTAATGATATCTTATTTTTTTCAAGTATATTTTCACAAAAATCTAAAAATATATTTTGAAATTTTTTATTCTTTGATACATCCCAACTCGAGTCAAAAACAAATGTTTTGTGTGACTTAGTAAACATTTTATTAATTATTTGACTACAGTTTCTACCAACTGCTTTTTGTCCAATACCTTTATCTGACTCCTGGTCTTTATTAAATAAACTTAAAACGTATTGGTCATTTTTATGTTTTGGGAAAAATTTAAAAAATCCATCATAATTAATTGAAAAATATATAACTTTTGTATTTAAATTTTGTTTTTTAAATTCTAAATACCAATTTTTTGGCATTATATCTAAATACGCAGATCCTGTAATAATATCGTATTTTTTGAACTCAAAATTTTTAATATTCTTGATTAAATCAAATTTTTTATAATTTATATTTATAATTTTATTCTTATTATTTGTTATTTTCTTAAATTCTTTAATTGACTCAAATGATATGTCTATCATATCCCATGATTGCCTTTTTTTAAGTTTAGGGTACATATATCTATAGTTGGAACCTGTTCCACAACCTAAATCAGCGATAGACAATATTTTGTAGTCTTGAAAATATTTATTTATTTTTTCTATAATTTTTCTATTTCTTGAAACTTTATCAATTTTCTCTCGTAGAAATAGCCAATCATTATTAAATTTATGCATTTTTTATTACCTTGATAAAAAGATCCCCAGATTGTATTGGTGTTAAAAATTTTCTCTTATTTTGTGATAATTTTTTTGATAAATCTGAATTAAATGCATTTTTAGTAATTAATTTTGATAAACTTTTTTCTTTGAAATTATTTAAGTAGATAATTCCATCCTTTTTTAGAGTACTCATAATTGTTTTAGTTTTATATGTAATAATCATTTTTTTGAGCTGAAGCGCATTAGCAAGTGACATACCAAAACCTTCATATTTACTTACTGAGACATAGAAGTCACACTTAGAATATAGTTTTGATAATAAATTAGTCGATACATTACTATGAAACTTAACTTTTTTACTTAATCTATAATCACTTATAATTTTTAGTAATCTATTATAGTACTTATTCTCTCTAGTTATATCTCCTACAATATTTAATTTTATTTTATCCATGTATCTTAATTCGTTTAACAGATAATGATAATTTTTTCTCTCAATAATACTTCCTACAGATAGTAAATTTATATTTTTATCTCTTTTATATTTATATTTTCTTAATTTTTTTATTCCAGGCTCTACAACTTGAATTTTATGCTTATTAATTTTAAATTTTTCAAAAATTAGTTGTTTTGTATCATTTGAAGTGACAATTATTTTTTTCGTTTTCTTATATAACTTTTTAGCGTTCTTAAGAAAAAATTGACTTTGATTGCCATTAAATTCTAGATAAAGAGGGTGGTGTATAAGAGCTATTACTACAAATCTATCTAAACAGTTTATTATACTATCAATACACTCAAAAACTAACCCATCAATAATTAGTACTGCATTATCAGGTAATTTTTCTAAAGTTTTTTTTAGTTTTTTTAAGTCATTTTCTTTAGGAAAGGGAAAGCTGTTAGCTAGTTTGATAGCATTTAAATTAAATTTAATTTTTTTTGCTCTTCTTAATATATTTTTTTCATAAATGTAACCGCCTGTTTTTGTATTAATATCACCCGGATAAATAAAATAATAAGATTTATTGTGTATTATTGATCTCTTGTTCATAAGAAGCCCAAGCTACATTTGACTCAGTTAAAATAATTTTAATTTTATGCAACTTGTTAAAATCTTCTATGTAATCTTTTTGTAATTTAGCGCATATTCTATCAAAAATATCTTTTGCAAGAAATTCCGTAGAGGTAATTATATTTTTAAATTCTTCAACTTCGTCTAAATTTTTATAACTATAAAATTTTAATACGTCAGAGAGAATTTCTGTTACAACCCCGAGATCCATAATAATGTTATATTTGTTAATCTCTTTTGCATAAAACTCAGCATCAACTATGTAGGTCGCTCCATGCATATTCTGTGCTGGTCCAAAAACCTCACCCGGGAGAGAATGTGCAATTAAAATATTATTTCGAACAGTAATTGAATACATTTTAATACTTTATAGCATGCATTATGCTTTCTGGATTATTTAATATTGAAATATAATCTTTCTCTAGATCCTTAAAGTTACTTTCAGTGTTTATTAATTTAAGAAGTTGGTTATTAGATAAAGCATTAATTGCTAAATTCAGTCTCTTTTTATAATCATATTTTTTTGATAAATACTTTGGAATATTTGAAACTTGAGAACCAATAATTTTTAATCTCTTTGAGTGAAAATTACCTCCTAAATTTACATGACCTTTTCTATTTCCATACCAACTAGCCTCAATAAATTTTCCCTCTAAATTTAACTTTTTTAGTGATAGGTTTAGTACATCGTAATTAGAAGTTGTATTAATTATAACATCTAAGTCTTTAATTTTTTTAAAATTAATAAATTTTAGTCCTAAAATATTAGCAAATTTCTTCTTTTTAATATTTATGTCAGTAATAAAGACATTTTTAAATTTTAGTAATTTATAATAGTAGGCAGTTAAAATACCAACAGAGCCCATCCCTACTATCAATATTTTGTTATTTAATTTTGCTTGAGTATCCCAAAAGATATTAATAGCTGTTTCCATATTTGCTGTTAGTAAATATTTTCGAATATCACCATTACCTTTCAAAATATTTACATTATTTATATCAATCTTAAATAGTGACTGATGAGGGTAAAGGCAGAATGTATTTTTATTTAAATATTTTTTTGGTCCTTCAACTATTTTACCAACATTAATGTAACCGTATTTAATTGGAAAAGAAAAAGATCCTTCTTGAAAAGGAGATTTCATTATATCGAATTGATCTTTGCTAATACTACCAGATGCTACTAATCTCTCAGTACCTTTACTAATTCCTGAATAAAGAGTTTTTACAAGGACAGTTTTAGAATTTTTTTTATAGCTTAGTATTTTTTTCTTAATAATTGCTTTATTTTCATTCTTAAGCCATAGAGAATAAGTTTCCATAATAATTATATAAATGTTAAATATCACTTATGCTATCAAAGTTTTGGTCCGATTTAACATCAGCAGATATTAATAAATTAGGTAAAAATAAAATACTTATTCTCCCATTTTCATCTGTAGAACAACATGGAGAACACCTTCCATCAGGTACTGATAAATTGATATTAGATGGAATTTTAAATACTTTTATTATGAAATATCCCAAACTTAATAAATATTTAATTCTACCAAATATCTCAATAGGTTCAGCGAGTGAGCATAATAGCTTTGAGGGCACTCTATCTTCGAACTCTACAAATTATATTGATTATATTATCAGCATAGTTGGTGAGTTATGTATTCGTAGATATAAAAAATTTATCTTTTTAAATAGTCATGGCGGACAAATTAGTCACTTAGATATAGCTGCTAAAGAAATTAAAAGTAGATATAAAGCTGTCGATATTGTTAAGGCACATTATTTTTTATTTAAAGGTTTTGAAAAAATTATTCCAAAAAAGGAATTACTATATGGATATCATGGAGGTGAATTTGAAACATCAATAATGCTTCACCTTTATCCAGAATTGATAAAATTAAATAAAATTAAAAGAAACAAACTCTCATCTGACTTTAAATCTAAAAAAATAATTTCTTATGAAAGAACAATTAAAAGAGCTTGGAATACAAAAGATTTGTCCAAGACAGGTATAATTGGCAATCCTACAAAATCCTCTGCAGATAAAGGAAAAAGAATTCTAGATCTCACATCAAGAACTTTAAAAAAAATAATTGATGAAATGAAGTAGTGGAGGCCCACCCCGGAATCGAACCGAGCTACAAGGATTTGCAGTCCTCTGCATAACCAATCTGCCAGCGGGCCATAAAACTTAGCATAACACTTTTATTGATATTTGTAATCGGGATTAGTGCCAGATGTGTATTCTATACCATCAATTACTACTTTTGGCCAAGTACCAATTCCAATAAGTTTGGGTCTTGACTCCAGATAATCTAAAATACCTTGAATCTTTTCAAAATCGCTCATAAATTTTTTTAACTTTGGAAAGTTATCTAAAATTTTATCATCTAATAGCAATGCTAGTGAAACATGATGATAAACATTAAAGTCACAATAAAATGCTCTTTCTCCTAAAAAAAAATTACCTTCATATTTACTTAATAACTTTTCAAAATTTGTAAAAGCTTTGGGTAAAATTTCATCTAGAAGATTTTTTTTATTCTTTAAGTGCATTTCACCAACCCAAACATTTATTGTTGGATTTAAAGGAAAAAATAAATCATGGGCAGACTCAAATATAGAGTCAGCATATGCTACCATTTCCTCATTATTGGGGATATTGTTTGTAAGTTTAGCTATATATCTTGAGATAGTATTGCTTTGCCATATTTTAATTTTCTCATCTATAACAAGTAAAGGTAATTTATGAAAAATCACCTCTTTTTTGACATCACCCCATGGTTTTTTAAAATAATCCCATGCCATTTCATATGAATATTCGATACCCGCAGTATGTAGCATCATCCTTGGAGCCTCACACAAAGCTCTAAGATTGAAATAGATTAACTGTAGTTTAGACATAAAGTTTATATTAATATTTTTATATTATAAATATTTGTCATGAAAACTAAAAATTATTTATCTGAAGCACAAAATTTTCTGAAAAGAAATACACAAGTAAAATCATTCGATATTGTAATGCATGACTGTAATGGTGTAGGTCGTGGAAAAATAATTAGAAGAAATGAGTTATTAAATTTGTATAAGTCAGGTAGGCAATTTCCTCTTTCATTACTTGGAATGGATATTACTGGTGAGGATACACCTGAAACAGGATTAATTTTAGAGCAAGGTGATGGTGACATAAAAGCTTGGCCTATACCATCATCACTAAAGTTATTGCATAAAAGCAAACCACCAAGAGGTGAGTTATTCATGAACATGTATGATATTGATGGAAAAAAATTGTTAACAGATCCAAGAAATATTTTGGAAAATAAAATTCAAGATTTTAAAAAAAAAGGAATTAATTTTTATGCAGCATTTGAGCTAGAATTTTTTCTTGTTTCAAATGAATTGGATGAGTATGGAAAACTCAAACCAGCAAAATCTATACTTGGAAAAAGAGCATCAATTAAAAAGACAGATGTATATTCAGTAGATCATCTCCATGGTATGTTACCTTTAATTGATGATATTTATGAAGCTACAAAACTTGCAAGAATAGATGCTGAAACTATTATTTCAGAGTACGCACCCGGTCAATACGAATTAACATTAAAACATCAAAAATCGTTACTAAAAGCTGCTGATGATATTTTAAGGTTAAAAAGAATTATAAGAGCACAAGCAAGAAAACATGGAGTCACTGCATGCTTTATGGCAAAACCTATGGAAAACATCTCTGGTTCTGGAATGCATTTTCATATTTCACTTTATGATCAAAAAGAAAAAAATATTTTTGCCGAAAGAAATAATGAAAAAATAAATAAAAATCTTAATTATGCACTTGGGGGTCTTTCAAAGACCATGGGTGAAAGTATGTTGATATTCGCACCAAATGCTAATAGTTGGAGGAGATTTGTTTCAGGGTCTTATGCACCAACAAAGCCTAATTGGGGAATAGATAACAGATCAGTTGCTTTTCGAATACCAAGTAGTAATAAAAATAATAGAAGGATAGAACATAGAGTCTCAGGAGTTGATGCAAACCCATATTTAGTAGCCTTAACTATAATTTCAGCAATTGAATTAGGAATTCAAAATAAAATTTCTCCAGATAAACAAACAACCGGAAATGCTTATTTAAAGAAAAATAATCAAAAATACAAAATTCCTTCTGACTGGAATTCATCAATTATGCTATCTAAGAAATCCTCTTTTTTAAAACAAACTTTAGGCCCAGAATTACATAAGGCTTTTATAGCCATTAAGGAAATGGAATATCATAAATTTGCTAGTACTATATCAGAATTAGATATTGATTTATATTTAGATGCTATTTAACTTTATCTAGAAAATCATTAAGCTCTTTTTCTTCCATTTTAATAAGATGTTTATCTTCAGGGTATACACCACTATTAAATTCATCAACAAACATCTTAAAACCTTTTATTCTTAATTCTTGTAACTCTCTTTCTTTAATTTCTAAATCTACATATTTTTTTGCATGTCGAGGATAATGACCAACGTTTGTACCAAGTATATCATTACAAAATAAATATTGTGTATCACACACATCACCACAACCCATACCCATAGTTATCATTTTAGTATTCTTTGTTATAAATTCTGCAAGCTCAACTGGTACCACCTCGACTTCTACGCAAGCCGCTCCAGCATTTTCGAGATCTTTTACTTTTTGATATACTTTAAAAGCTTCGTTTGATGTTTTTCCTACAGCTCTGTAATTAGTCCATGTTGCAATATTTGGGACTAATCCAACGTGTGCAGTTACAGGTATTCCCTCTTTTGCCATAGCTTCAATAAAGTTAATTGAGTGTGAACAATAAATAGCATCTGCTCCCATTTCCATTATTTCAAAACCTTTTTTTATTGCCTCTTGAGGAGAACTCACCAACCCATGTTTAAGACCAACAGATAAAAATGCTGTTGGAGCAACATTTCTTACATCCTTGAAATGATGATCGGGTTCACAGGAAATTATTTCAATTCCTGCTTTATAGGCAGCTTCTGCCTCTTTTGCTGTATCTATATGAGTTTGAGGCCACTTCTTTTTCCCTTTTTGACTCCATAAATCAAAAACGGTAGTTCTTTTAGCCATTGTTATTAGATGGAACGGCTACTTGTAATTCATATGAAGGGTTTTTTGCTTGTTTTAAAATAGTAGGGATGATTTCAGAGTATGCTCCCCATAAACCTTTTTTTGCAGGAGGCATCTGATCTTTAACTAATTGGTGCAGTTTAGGCAAATTATGCGATGGTACAGTAGGGAACATATGATGTTCAATATGATATTCCATCTGCCAATATAAAAAACTGAAGATCGGGTTTAAATGCATTGTCCTAGTACTATATCTATGATCTTTGATATTATCTTTAAGCCCAGTATGTTGAGTTAATCCAAAAAGTCTTTTGAGTGTTATCCCATAAAAGTTTGGAAGTAAAAAATATAAAACCGGCAACCAAGACTGAAAAGCAATTGACATTAAAATTAATAAGATCCAAATACCAACATGTAATCTTGAGGAGTTTATGCATTTTTGATGTTCTCTTTCAGGGATTACTTGTTTCATTACTTCTGTTTTTTTGCCTAGAGCATGAAGAATAGTCTCGTATTGAGTTGTTTTTTTAAAATTAAATATGTCAAAGAAAGGTACGAATAAACTGAAAAAGTAAAAAACATCAGTTGGTCTTCTAATTGCTATTTCAAAATCAAGTGGATCATCAAAGTAAGTATAACCATGATGACGAAAATGTGACCATCTCCATCTTACTGGTTCAAATCCATTCATATAACTTCCAATTTGATAAAAAAAGTTATTCCAATAGTTCGTTTTAAAAGCTGTTTTATGTCCTGTTTCGTGCCAAATAGGATCTGCACAATTCCATATATTTCCATAAATTAAAAAAAATAATAAAGACCACCAAGTCCCCCATGTCATATAAGCTAAAACACCGAATACAATTAAAGATCCAAAGAAAATAAACATGTGTTTAAAACCTTGATAATCCGACTTCTTAAGAAGCTTTACAAATTCTTCTTTATCAACGTCACAATGATGCCATTTGTCTAAGTCAACTTTCATTTACAAAAAAAATACCATAAATTAAAAAAAAATAAATAAGGTCAGACAAATGATCCTATTGCACCAGCTATGGCAAGAATCAAGCCTAATCTAGACAAAGATCCAGAATTTTTAATATATTTTTGATTGGGGGATAGGCTTTTTCTAGCTGATACATATAAATGCATATTTATGAATATAGCTGTTATTAAAATTAAGCTAGCTCCAAATAATTTCATATGAAAAGCCCAACCTAAATAAAATGAGCCGTATATTGCCAATAGCAAAATAATTCCAGTAACCCACATTGTGATGATAGCTAATAAAGATAAAAATGCTAAAACCTTAAAACCTTTAGCCAAATGAGGCTCAGGGACTTTACCTTCTTTTTTATATATAGATTGTATAACAGCACTACCAATACCTCCTCCTCCAGCAATAAACAGAGATATAAGATGAAGAAACTTACATATGTATATAATCATACAAAAAAAATATCATAATTTAATATTTATGAGTTAATATATTTTTAAAAGTTGATTAAAAAAAAGATTGTCACGATAGTCGGTGCTGGCGTCATTGGCGCTGGATGGGCTGCTAGAATGCTAGCATGTGGTCTAATAGTTAATGCTTATGACCCAAGTGTTAAGGCAAGAAAGCAACTATTATCAAATACCAAAACAGCTTTAAAGAGCCTTCAAAGATTAGGTTTAAATAAAAATGCAAAACTTAGTAATTTGAAAATTTATTCTGATCTCAGAGAGTCTCTTCATTCAACCACCTTTGTCCAAGAAAATGCTCCAGAGAATGAAAAATTAAAGAAGAAACTTCTTAAAGATATAGATAAATTATTGCCAAAAAATATAATCATTGCGTCTAGTTCATCAGGACTTTTGCCTACAAGAATTCAATCTTTATGTAATTATCCAGAAAGAGTTTGTATAGGACATCCATTTAACCCTGTATATTTACTTCCTCTTGTCGAGTTGGTATCAGGTAAGCAAACAAAGAAAAACACAATTACCGGAGCTAAGAAGTTTTACGAGGGAATAGGAATGAAGCCTTTGATTGTAAAAAAAGAAATTGAGGGTTATATATCTGATCGCTTACAGGAGGCTCTTTGGAGAGAGGCACTTCACATAATTAAAGATGGAATTGCTTCGACTCAAGATGTTGACGATGCGATTGTTTATGGACCTGGATTACGATGGTCTTTTATGGGTGTTTGTCTAACTTTTCATCTTGCAGGAGGGCAAACTGGTATGAAACACATGTTAGAGCAGTTTGGACCTGCTCTTAAATTACCTTGGACTAAATTAAAGGCGCCAAAACTTGATGCAAAACTAAAAAAATTAATGATTTCAGGCACAAAAAAACAGGCAGGAAAATACACTATTAAAGATCTAGAAGTGCAAAGAGATATTTTTTTGATTGAAATCATGAAAACTTTGAATAAATATCAAAGAAATAATTTTCCTAATTGGAATAAAACATTTAATAAATTTTAATATGAGCGAAAATCTTTCAATTAAAACAATCGATAAAAATAACAAGTCTATTTTGGTCGATTGGAGCGATGGTTTTAAAAGTAAATATAATTTCTTATGGTTGAGAGATAATTGTCCCTCTGAAGTGCATCCAACAGCTCGTGAACGAACTTTTAATTTGCTTGATGTATCTGAAGATATTCACCCTAAAAATTACTCTCTAAATAGTGAAGGTAATCTTGAGATTGAATGGAGTGAGGGAGGGCATAAAAGTGTTTATGAGAGAGATTGGTTGAGACATAATTGTTATTCTTTAAAACACAGTCGAGAGTACGTTTCACCATATAGGATTTGGGATAAATCCATGCAAGATACATTTACTGATATTCAAATAGATTACAGCGAAATAATTAGAAGTGATGATGGTTTAAAAAAGTGGTTACAGCAACTACATTTTTTTGGTATTTCAATTGTTAAAAATGCTCCAACAGATGTAAATTCTGGTTTTGATATTCTGAAAAATATAAGTCACACTCGAGAAACTTTTTTTAAAACACCATTCGAGGTCATTGATATACCTAACCCTAATAATTCAGCTTATACTGCTGCAGGTCTAAGAAATCATATTGATTTACCATATTATGAGATAGCTCCAGGATATCAATTTCTTCACTGCTTAATAAATAATGCTACTGGTGGTGAGTCAGTTGCTGTAGATGGTTTTAAGGTAATTGATTATTTAAAAAATAATCACCCAAATGATTATGAAGTACTGCTTAATACGTCTGTAAAATTTGTAAATAGAGACTACACAACTAATACAATTAGAGTAATGCATAAACCTATAATAACTCTCGATCACAATAATGATTATAATGATATTAGGTTCAGCGTTGCTTACATGGGAGTTATGGACTGCCATCCTGATAAAATGGATCATTTTTACTCAGCATACAGAAAGCTTTTAAGCTTACTTCATGACCAGAGGTTTGAAATTAACTTTCGTATGCAAGCCGGAGATATTTTTAGTTTTAATAATCGAAGAGTGTTACATGGTAGAAAAGAATATGATGCCAATTCTGGAGAAAGGCACCTTCAAGGTTATTATATGGACAGAGATGAAATTTTGGGTCGTTTAAATTATATTGAAAATTTAAATCCTTAAATTTAATAAAAATTAAAATAAAAAATTCAAAAGTTGTTCAAAGATTACAGCAATATAAATAATAAAATTTATTAGGATTAGTTATGTTAAAAGCTAAAAGAAGCAATAGATAATGAGAAAATTTTGTTAAGTAATGTCTTAAATTACTTACTTTGGTGGCTTCATCTTTTTAACCTCCATCCTTAAACCTATCCTCTAGGTGATTCTATCTTATCAAATAAATTGGATTTTGTATTTTTTAATTTGTGAATATTATGAAAACTTTATTTTACACAATGTTCAATGTCCCAAAATTTATTAACCTTTGGCATTATTAATGGCAGTTTAGCAATAACAGTAGGTCCAAATTTTTCTATATCCCCAGTTGCAAGAACGTAATTACCCATATTAATTTCATTGAAAACTTTAATGTAGTATGAACCTGGTTTGTAAGTTACTGTACTTTTAAAATCTTCACCTATTTGTGGTCCTATCCAATACCATTTTTTACCATAGGGCTCATACCATTCCCACCACTCAAAATTTTGACCATTAACTTCCTCGATGACACTTAACTCAAGGTCTTTAACTTCTAAAATACTAAATGAGAACTTTCTAAATGTATTACAATCATCAATTTTTGGAACAGTAATACCAACATAAAAATTAAATTTCTGATCAGAATTTATTAAGTAATAATGTGGATCACCATTTAATTTAGAGTATATTGCTTTTGATATTTCTGGTTTTTCTATTAGATATGCCTCATTAGGTTTATTTGGGTTTGAGTCATTTATTACAGGTTGATGAGCATAGGATAATGAACAAAAGGTAATTAAAATAAAAACACTAAAAAATTTCATAATTTAATTTACACTATTATTTTATATGAGGCGAATATGATCTATGAAAAACAATTAATTTTGTTATAAATCAAACTTTATCATGAATTTTGAACAAGCAAGAACAAATATGGTTCTTAATCAACTAAGAGCTAATCGTATAAAAAACTCATCTTTAATTGAAAAAATTGAATTATTTCCAAGAGAAAACTTGTATCCAAAATCTTATAAACATTTGGCTTACTCTGATAAAATTATATTTTTAGATGATGGTCGCTTTATTCTACCTCCTTTAACATCATTTCATTTATTACAAGCCTTGGGAGAGATTGATGATGAGAGTATTTTAGAAATTGGTTCTGGATTTGGTACATCAACATCTATTATAAATAAATTTTCCTCTAATATTGACTGTATAGAGTCTTCTATGCAAATGACTGAAGTTTTCAAAAATAGTATGAAAGACGGCTTGTTCAATGCCTCTTTATTAAATTTAACGATAGAGGAATTTTTCAATGACAAAAAGCCAAATATTAAAAAATACCAAAAGATTATAATTAATGGTTCACTTGATGAAGAGCCCATAAATATAATTAAAAACGCATCTGATAATGCAGAGATAGTTTGTATAATTGATAACCAAGATTTTAAACATAAGATTGTTAAATATATAAAAGTAGGAGGCAAATCGAATAAGTTTGTTATAGATGAAGCTTCTTCTTCTTATATTTATAAATATGTTCAATCCGAACCATTTGTTTTTTAGCAAATGGATGAATTTCAAAATAAAAAAGAATATGAAAATGAAATTTATCAGCTTTGGTTAGACAAAGAATGTTTTAAACCTAAATACAATTTTGATAAAAACTTTTCTATTTGTATACCTCCCCCAAATGTAACAGGGTCGTTGCATATGGGACATGCACTTAATAACACTATTCAGGATATTTTAACAAGATATCACCGAATGAATGGATTTAATACTCTTTGGCAACCTGGAACAGACCATGCAGGCATAGCGACACAAATGGTTGTGGAAAGAAACTTAGCTGAGACAAATATTTATCGTAAAGATCTCACAAGAGAAGAGTTCATTGAAAAAATATGGGAGTGGAAAGAATATTCAGGTTCCACAATCATAAATCAATTAAAAAGGCTTGGTAGTTCATGTGATTGGTCAAGGGAAAGATTTACCATGGATGAAGGATTGTCATCTGCAGTTAGAAAGGTTTTTGTTAAATTATATACAGAGGGGTTGATATATAAAGATCAAGCTCTTGTTAATTGGGATACCAAATTTAAAACAGCTATTTCTGATTTAGAAGTTGTTCCTACGGATGTAAGCACCCAAATTTACTATATAAAATATCCAAGCTCTAATTCTGAGAATATAACTGTTGCAACAGTTAGGCCAGAAACAATTTTTGGTGATGTTGCTATAGCAGTTAACCCCAATGACAGTAGATATACTTCATTAAAAAAAGAAACTTTTACTATTCCTTTAACATCAAGATCTATTCCACTTATATTTGATGAATATTCTGATCCGGAAATGGGAAGTGGTGCAGTTAAAATTACCCCAGCACACGATTTTAACGATTTTGAAATCGGTAAAAGACACAACTTAGAGCTATTAAATATTCTAAACGAGGACGGATCATTGAACAAAAATTGTCCAAAAGAATTTCAGGGTTTAGATCGATTTGAGGCAAGAAAAAAAGTTGTTCAATTGCTAAAAGCAAAAGGTTTTTTAGAAAAAATTGAAGATTATAAAACTACAATACCATATGGTGATCGCTCGAACACTGTTGTCGAACCTTTTTTAACTCATCAGTGGTTTTGTAATGCTGAAGAATTAGCAAAACAGGCAATGAAAGTTGTAAAAGACGGTGATACAAAATTTTTTCCCTCAAATTGGGAGAAAACATACTTTCAATGGATGGAAAATATAAGACCATGGTGTATTTCTCGACAAATATGGTGGGGACATCAAATTCCAGTTTGGTATGGTCCTGATGGAAAAGAATTTTGTGCAGAAACTGAAGAAGAAGCTAAAAATTTAGCTGTAGACTTTTATAAAGCGGACAAAATAATTTTAAAAAGAGATCAAGACGTCTTAGACACCTGGTTCTCCTCAGCTCTTTGGCCTTTCTCTACATTGGGGTGGCCCAACAAAGAACAAACATTAGATACATTTTATCCTAATTCTGTACTAGTTACGGGTTTTGATATCATCTTTTTCTGGGTTGCCCGCATGATGATGATGGGTAATAAATTTATGTCAGAAACACCTTTTAAAACTGTTTATGTTCACGCTCTCGTTCGTGATGAAAAAGGTCAAAAAATGTCAAAATCAAAAGGTAATGTCATAGATCCTTTAGAAATAATTGACAAGTATGGTGCAGATACACTTCGCTTTACTCTAACATCATTAAATACACCTGGAAGGGATGTAAGGTTAAGTGAGCAACGCATAGCTGGTTATAGAAACTTCGTTACTAAAATCACCAATGCCTATAAGTTTGCTGAATTTAAAGGAATTTATCCATTTACAGATAATGGCAAAGTTAACCCTAACCATATTTTTAATATTTGGATTATAAATGAGTTTCAAGAGTTATATAAAAAAGTTCAAGAAAATTATGAGAAATACTATTTTCATGAAGTAGCTAATCAATTATATCATTTTACATGGCATACTTTTTGTGACTGGTATATTGAACTTTCTAAAAATCTTTTAGACGACAATCAATTTAGAGATGAAACCAAACAAACTTTTCATTTAGTATTTAATTCTTTATTGCAACTTTTACATCCAGTGATTCCTTTTATCACTGAAAAATTGTGGGGTAAAAATAATAAAGATATCTTGATGAGTCATCAGTGGGACTATGTTGATCTAAAAACAGAGAGTGATCATGTATCTAAAACAAAATTATTTATTGATTTTATAGAGGAATACAGGTCAATAGAAAAACTTTTTGAAATCAAAAAAGAAGATACTGTAGAAATTTTTTCTAAAAACCAATTAATTCAAACAATTTTAGAAGATAATAAAAAAACATTTGAATTTTTAACAAGAAAAAAACTTTCATCATCTCATAAAGACAATAGTGTTACTTTACCTTTTAAAGAGTTTGATTTTGAAATTTCCACTAGCCAAATTGATAAATCTAAAATCAAACAAAAACTTCAAGAAAATAAAAGCTCTTTGGAAAAAGAAAAAAATACGATTGATAAAAATTTATCAAATGAAAATTTTGTATCAAAAGCTCCAAAAGATCTCATTGATCAAAATAAAGAGAGACAAGGTTCAATTAATATGGAATTGTCTAAAATTGATAGTATATTAATTAATATTCAATAATGGTTGATAAAAGCAAATTACCAAGTAGACATGTTTCTGTAGGTCCTAAAAGTGCACCACATAGAGCTTTTTATTATGCTATGGGCATTACCGAAGAACAGATTAAACAACCTTTTGTTGGTGTAGTAACCACATGGAATGAGTCTGCCCCTTGCAATATTTCACTTTCTCGCCAAGCTCAATCAGCCAAAAAAGGTGTGTGGGATGCAAAAGGTACACCAAGAGAATTTACCACCATTACTGTTACTGATGGTATTGCTATGGGTCATGAGGGAATGAAATCTTCTTTAACTAGTAGGGAGATTATAGCTGACTCAACTGAACTTTCTGTAAGAGGGCACTGTTATGATGCCTTAGTCGGATTGGCTGGGTGTGATAAATCTCTGCCAGGTTTAATGATGGCAATGCTAAGACTTAATGTGCCATCTGTATTTATGTACGGTGGATCTATATTACCAGGTGTTTATAAGGATAAGGACGTAACTATAGTAGATGTTTTTGAGGCTGTTGGAAAACATTCAACAGGAAAGATTTCAGACAAAGAACTCCATGAAATTGAGTGTGTTGCCTGTCCATCTGCTGGATCCTGTGGCGGACAGTTTACCGCAAATACTATGGCATGCGTTTCAGAGACTATTGGTTTAGCTCTTCCAGGTTCTGCTATGACACCAGCTCCTTATGAAAGTAGAGATAAATACGCTTATGAAAGTGGAAAAGTAGTTATGGAATTAATTGAAAAAAACTTGAGACCTAGGGATATTGTTACAAAACAATCACTAATAAATGCGGCTGTGGTTGTTTCAGCATCAGGTGGATCAACCAACGCAGGTTTGCATCTACCTGCTATGGCTCATGAAGCTGGTATTGAATTTACTTTGGAAGATGTCTGTAATATTTTCCAATCAACACCTTATATAGGTAATTTAGCTCCGGGGGGAAAATATGTAGCTAAAGATTTATATGAAGTTGGTGGCGTTCCTGTTCTAATTAAAGCACTCATTGATGGCGGGTTGATTGATGGATCATGCATGACAGTTACTGGAAAAACGTTAGCTGAAAATGTAAAAGATGTGGAGTTACCAAAAAATCAAGATGTTGTTTATCCTGTTAGTAGCCCAATTACCAAAACAGGTGGCGTGGTAGGTTTGAATGGTTCACTTGCTCCAGATGGTGCGATCGTAAAAATAGCTGGACTTAAAAAATTACAGTTCAAAGGAAAGGCAATTTGCTTTGATAGAGAAGAACATGCTCTAGACGCTGTCTTAAATGGTAAAATTAAACCTGGTCATGTTGTGATTATCAGATATGAGGGTCCAAAAGGAGGGCCAGGTATGAGAGAAATGCTATCTACCACTAGTGCCCTTTATGGACAAGATCTTGGCGAAGAGGTAGCTTTAATTACTGACGGAAGGTTCTCTGGAGGCACACGAGGTTTTTGTATCGGCCATGTAGGTCCAGAGGCTTATGATTGTGGACCTATAGCGTTAGTTGAAGATGGTGATGAAATAGAAATTGATGCAGAGAAAAATTTACTAAATTTGAATGTAGACGAAAAAACGTTATCCGATAGAAAAACTAAATGGGTTAATAAAGAACCAGAGTTTATGTCAGGTACTCTATGGAAATACATGAAAACTGTTGGACCTGCAAACCTAGGGGCAGTTACACACCCTGGTGGTAAATTAGAAAAAAAGACTTATTCAGATATTTAAATCTATAAGAATAGGGCAATGATCAGAGGGTCTATCCATATCACGGTATTCTTTTAATACTTTTAGTTTCATTATTTTACTTTTCAAAAATGGAGATAAAAGAAAGAAGTCTATTCTTATTCCCTCCTCTTTTCCAAATTTGTAAGTTTTATAATCAAAAAAAGTATAACTTTGTTTTTTTGGAGTAGACTTAAAAACATCAATTAGATCTAAATTTATTAACTTATAGAATTCTTTTCTGGATTGAGGTTGTGCTAGAGCATCATTTTTATATTTTTTAATATCATGAGCATCTTCATCATCTGGAATAACATTAAAATCTCCCATTAATAAAACTTCATATTCTTTTTTAAGTATTTCTATTTCTTTATAAAGTAATTTCATCCATTCAAGCTTATTTGTAAATTTGTCTGTATCTATAGGATTTCCATTAGGGAAATAACAATTGAGGATTGCTAAATTTTTATCTTTTATAATAACTGTATTGTTTCTTGCTTGTGTCATATTTAACTTCTTTATAGGATTTTCATTTAATACAATCTCTCTTTTACAAGAAACGCTTACCCCATTATAGCTTTTTTGAGTTTCAGCCACTGTATTCAATGAAAATTGATTAAAAAAATTTTCTACGTATTCTTTATCTAATATCTTCAGTTCTTGTAAGCAAATTATATCTGGAGTTTCTGTTTTTATTATTTTTTCTATAAGTGGTTCTCGAGCTCTTAAAGAATTTACATTCCAACTAATTATTTTCACAATTAAACGCTAAATGATGTGCCACAGCCACAAGAATTTTTAGCATTAGGATTTGAAATAGAGAAGCTAGAGCCAATCAATTCATCTTTATAATCTAATTCAGACTCATTTATGAAAGTCATAGAATTTTTATCGATCAGAATTTGTAAATCTTTAAAGTTAAATACATGATCTTTGGTTTCATTAATTACATTTTCACTTTTAAATACGTACTGGAATCCAGAACATCCACCACCTTTGACTCTGATTCTAAAATATTTCATATTTTGATCTTTCAGAACTTCTTGAATTTTATTTATAGCTTTATCTGTTATATTAATACTTCCCATATGTTCAGTAATTTATCAGCTTTACCAGAAAATTCAAAAGGAAGACTTTACGATGAAATAAATGATCATCGATCGCTTTACGAGAGAGATAGAGACAGAATTTATCATTCAACAGCCTTTAGAAAACTAAAAGATAAAACACAAGTATTTATGTTTGAAAAAGGTGACTATTATAGAAATAGACTAACACATACTCTTGAGGTATCTCAAATAGCAAGATCTATAAGTAGAAAATTGTCTTTAAATGAAGATCTCACAGAATGTATAGCGCTATCTCATGATTTAGGTCATAGTCCTTTTGGTCATGTAGGCGAAGAAATAATTACTCAAGAATTAGATGCAAATTTTAACCATAATTTTCAATCTTTTAGACAAATTACATTATTAGAAAAGAGATATATAAATTTTGATGGTTTAAATTTAACTTGGGAAACAATAGATGGCTTAATAAAGCATAATGGAAAAATACAAGAAACAAATAGAAACTACGACTTATCAAAAAATTTTAAATTTGATTTAAATAAAAATCCCTCATTAGAGGCTCAAATCGCATCCTTGTCTGATGACATAGCTTACATAGCTCATGATTTCGATGATGCTTTAAGATCAGGTATTCTGACAATATCAAGTTTAGCTGAAAATAAAGAGCAATTTAATTTTATAGATTTTTCATACATTGCAAACTTAGATAAAAGTATTGCAAGAAATTACTTTTCAAGGTCCATTATGAACTACTTAATTTTAGATCTTCTAAACGAAACTGAAAATACTCTTTCTAATAACTCACAAATACGATCAATTGAAGATGTTATAATAAACACAAATTTTTTGGTTAAGTTTAGTCCTCCAGTATTAGATAAAGTAAAATTTCTTAAAAATTTTCTATTCGAATTTTTTTACACATCTGATTTTGTATATAAAAATAGAACACAAGCTGAAAAAATTTTAGTATCTATAATAAAATTATTAAATAATGATACCTCTATGCTTCCATCTAAATGGAAAGAAAAATTACAATATGATACAGATAAGCAACAAATTATTGTCGATTATGTATGTGGTATGACAGATCAGTATGCTATAAATTTCTATAAAAAATATGTTACATAATTTAAAAAAATCTCTTTTTGAAATATTAATTAAAATTGATAAGAACGTTAGTATTTATTTTGAAGATGTTGAAGTTGAAACACTTTTTGACCAAAAAGGCGATTTTACAACTAATGCTGCTCTAAAATTTTCAAAAATATTTGGAAAAAATCCAAATCAATTAGCAGACATTATTTTAAAGGGTATAAATTTAAATAATTTTGAAAAAGTAGAAATTGCTGGACCTGGTTTTATAAATTTTTTTCTTAAGGATGAAAGTTTTAATCCTCAATTATTCAATTATGAAAAAGAATTTACAGAAAATGAAAAGGTAAATATCGAATTTGTATCTGCAAATCCAACAGGCCCATTACACTTAGCACATGGAAGAGGTGCAGTTGTTGGGGATATTTTATCTAATTTATTTGAGTATTTTGGACATCCTGTAACTCGTGAATATTATGTAAATAACACAGGTAATCAAATTAATGAATTTCTATCTTCAATACTTTATTCGATTTCACATACATATAATCTAAACCTTAATGAAAAACAATTTTACAAAGGTGATTACATTAATGATATAGCAAAGAACTGTTACGAAAAATTTAAACCAATATTTGATAATAAGCTAAGTTCTGATGAGAAAAACAATATAGTAAATTATGCTATAGAAAATCTTGTCAATCAGACGCTTCAAACACTTGGCACAGCAGGGATTAAATTCGATCAAATTTCATATGAAACAACTATTATGGATAAGGGTTATCTCCCGTTAATTCTTGAAAAATTTAAGCAAAAAGATCTAATATATGAAGGTCAATTAAATGCCCCTAAAGATTTTACGGGCACTTTAAAAGATAATCAGCTAACAATATTTAAATCAACTCTTTTTGATGATGATGAAGATAGAGCGTTAACTAAAAATGATGGCACTCCCACTTATTTTGCAAATGATATTGCTTATCATGAAGATAAATTTCAAAGAGGATTTAATAAATTAATAAATATATGGGGCGCAGATCATTTAGGATATCTCAAAAGATTGTCATCAGCGATAACTTCTTTACATCCAAAAATTGATTTTTCAGTTGTTTTTTGTCAAATTGTCAATTTAAAACGCGATAATAAAATACAAAAACTCTCAAAAAGAGAGGGTAACATTTTTGAACTAAAAAATTTAATAGATGAAATAGGAATTGATAATTTTAGATATTTTATGTCTTACAGAAAAAATGATACTCACATGGATTTAGACATAGATTTAATTAAGAGAGAGAATAAGGAAAATCCTATTTATTATATTCAGTATTCTTATGCTAGAACACAATCCATTTTAAATAAAGTAAATAAAGTTGTTGATACACCCGTTATAATTACTTCAGAATTAAAAAACTTATATAAAAAATTATTGGAGTGGGATAATGTGGTAAAATCTGCATATTTAAAAAAAGAAGTTCACTTAATAGCACACTACTTAGAGAGTTTGTCTTCATATTTCCATACATTATGGTCCTCTTCAAAAAATAAACCATCAGTAAAATTTTTAGATAATGAGAATAATATTTCCTCTAATCTAATTAAGTTATTACATAATTATCAAAGTGTCTTAGACGAAGGGTTAAAAATTTTAGGCATTAAGCCTAAATTACAAATGTGAAAAATCTAAAAATAGTAATAATTATTTTTTTTTTAATTCTGATTTTATTATTTTCCTATCTGT
>CACGPU010000010.1 GCA_902575065.1 uncultured Alphaproteobacteria bacterium | reverse complement strand
ATTACCCTCAGAAAAAGAGGAATTTTACTCTAATTCCTTAAAAGATATAATTAAATGGGTAGATAATCTTAAAAAGGTTGACACAAGTAGAACAGAACCTTTGCATAATGTAACTGAAAATACCGTATCAATTAGAAATGATGAGGTAAGTAAAAGTAATTCTGTCGATGATGTATTAAGTAATGCTCCAGAGAGAGCACAAAATTTTTTCAAAGTGCCTAAAGTAGTTGAGTAAGTGAAGAATTCAATTAGCCAAATTAAAAAAGCTCTTATTGAAAAAAAAATAAGTGTATGTGAACTTTATGATGAATATTTAGCAAAAGCTAAATCTTGTAATAACAACAGCTTTAACTTAGTGATTGACAGGGAAAATAATATTTCATCAATTAACGACTCTCAAAACAGATATGACAATGGCAATCCTTTACCTTTAGATGGTATTCCTTTAGGTATAAAAGATTTATTCTGTACTAAAGGAATAAGAACAACAGCATCATCTAAAATTCTGAGTAATTTCATCCCTAATTATGAGTCTTTTGTGACTCAGCAACTTTTAAATGATGGTTCAATTTTCATTGGCAAAAATAATTGTGATGAATTTGCGATGGGCTCCTCAAATGAAACTAGTTATTTTGGTCCTGTAATTAATCCTTGGAAGAATAAAAATTCTCAAAAAGATAATCTAGTTCCAGGCGGCTCCTCAGGGGGGTCAGCAGCAGCTGTGGCAGAGGGCTCATGTGTAGCGTCAATGGGTACAGATACTGGTGGCTCAATCAGACAGCCAGCTAGCTTATGCGGAATAGTTGGTTTAAAGCCCACGTTTGGCTCATGTTCAAGATGGGGAATTGTAGCTTTTGCCTCAAGTTTAGATCAAGCAGGACCTTTGACAAACTGTGTAGAGGATGCAGCTTATGTTTTAAATTCAATAAACAAACATGATTTTAATGATTCTACCAGCTCAAATCATCAAAGAGAAGACTATTTAGTTGATATCAACAACAGCTTTGAAAAAAAAATTAAAATTGGAATTCCCTCTGACTATCTTGAAGATGTCAGTGACGACATTTTAAATCAAATTGATAATACAAAAAAAGCACTCTCTAAACATGGTATAGAATTTGTTGATGTAAAATTTAAGACTACTGAACACGCACTTTCAACTTATTATATTTTAGCACCAGCTGAAGCTTCGTCAAATTTAGCAAGATATGATGGAATACGCTACGGAGTTAGAGAAGACGGCGAAAGTCTTGATGATATTTATCTAAATTCCAGAACAAAGGGATTTGGTGATGAAGTTACCAGAAGAATCCTTATAGGTGCTTATGTATTGTCAGCTGGTTATTACGATGCTTACTACAGACAAGCTCAAAAAGTTAGAAGATTGATTAAAAATGATTTTCAAAGAATTTTAAACGAAGTTGACTTTATACTAACACCCACAACACCAAATGAGGCTTTTAAAATTGGTGATAAACTTGATCCTATATCTATGTATAAAAATGATATTTATACTGTTCCCACAAGTCTTGCTGGCCTTCCTGGCATATCTATTCCATCTGGTTTAAGTAAAAATGGTCTACCTTTGGGAGTTCAATTTATTGGAAATTATTTTGAAGAAAAATCACTTTTACAATTAGCAGCGCTTGCAGAAAAGGAACTAAGTTTCAATGAGTAATAATTGGGAAATGGTCATAGGTCTTGAAGTACACGCCCAACTTAAAACTTCATCTAAATTATTTTCTTCCTCACCAAATCAATTTGGATCTGAGCCAAATGAGAATGTAAATTTTATTGACTCAGGAATGCCTGGAATGCTTCCAGTTATGAACTTTGGTTGTATTGAAATGGCAATAAAAACAGGATACGCATTAAATTTTAAGATTAACAAGCATTCTGTGTTCGAAAGAAAAAATTACTTCTATCCTGATTTACCTCAAGGTTACCAAATTAGTCAATTTGAATTCCCCATTCTTAGCGAGGGTTATATCAATATTGAAAGTGGTGATGATCAAAAAAAAATTAGAATTGAGAGAGCCCATTTAGAACAAGATGCTGGCAAGAGTATTCATGATATTGATCCAAAATATAGCTTTATTGACCTTAATAGAGTAGGCACACCGTTATTAGAAATAGTTTCGTATCCTGATTTATCATCTGCAGATGAGGTAATAAACTACATATCTTCTTTAAGACAATTACTTATGTACATAGATGTGTGTGATGGAAATATGCAGGAAGGTTCTTTAAGAGCTGATGTAAATTTATCTGTTCGCAAAAAGGGCCAAGAACTTGGCACTAGATGTGAAATAAAAAATTTAAATTCATTTAAATTCATAAAACAAGCTATTGAGTATGAATTTCAAAGACAAATTAATATAATTGATGGTGGTGGAGAAATTGAACAGAATACCATGCTGTTTGATACTAGCACCGGGGAAACAAGAGCAATGAGAAGTAAGGAATTCTCACATGATTATCGTTATTTTCCTGATCCCGATTTATTACCTGTAAATTTAAGCCAAGAGCAAATAGATAAAATAAAACCCCTAGTAGGAGAGCTTCCTCAAGATAAGTTAAATAAATATATAGATAATTATAATTTAGATAAAGACATAGCTAAAATCATAATTGCTGAAAAACAAAACGCAAATTTATTTGAAAAAATGATTTCTGAGTCAACTGTAAAACCAAAATTTATAGCAGCTTGGCTAGTTGGAGATATATTTGCATTTATCAAAGAAAATAATTTAGAAGTAAATAGTCTAAATGATAAAACAAAAGATATTACTGATCTTTTAAGATTAATTTCTGATGATGTAATTTCAAATAAAGCTGGTAAAGAAATTTTACCGAGAGTTTTAAATGGTGAAGGTAAGCCATCTGAGCTTGTTAAGGAATTAGGACTTGAACAAGTGTCTGACTCTGGAGAATTGGAAAAAATAATTGATGAGGCTTTAGTTGGAGAAGAGCAGAACATTTTAAAATTTCAAGGTGGCTCTGATAGAGTTTTAGGATATTTTGTCGGTAAATGTCTAAAAGCTACAAAAGGTAAAGGTAATCCTAAATTAATAAATAAAATCCTTCTCGAAAGACTTAAAAAGTAACCGCATATACTTTTTTATCAATAATAAGAATGACAATTCTTTTTATTCGACTATATTTCGGCTATAAATAAGCCTATGGAGAGGTGGGTGAGTGGCTGAAACCAGCGGTTTGCTAAACCGCCGTACGACGCAAGTTGTACCGAGGGTTCGAATCCCTCTCTCTCCGCCATAAAAAAAACATATATATTTGTTATAAAAATAGTAAAAAATAATAATGCTCACAGGATCTATACCAGCAATAATAACTCCCTTTTCAAACGGTGATGTTGATTATGATAGTTTTGAAAAACTATTAAATTGGCAAATCAAAAATGGAATATCTGGGGTAACAGTTTGCGGAACCACAGGGGAGTCCCCAACTTTATCACATGATGAGCATATGAAGTTAGTTGAGTTCGCAATAAAAGTTGCTTCAAAAAAAATACCTGTTATTGCCGGCACAGGATCTAATTCCACTAAAGAGGCAATTGAATTTACCAAACACGCCTATAAAGCAGGAGCAAAGTACGGATTAGTTGTTACACCATATTATAATAAACCTAATCAATTAGGTTTGATTAACCATTTTAAAAAAATTGCAAAAGTTTCACCTCTAAAACAACTAATTTACAATATACCAGGAAGATCAATTGTAGACTTGTCTTTTGATAGCTTTAAGGAACTAAATAAAGTATCAAACATTGTCGGTATTAAAGACGCTTCCAATGATATGTCAAGACCTTTGATTATGAGAACTTTTATGAAAAAAGATTTTAATTATTTGTCTGGTGAAGATGGAACTATTGCTGGTTTTTTAGCTCAAGGTGGGCATGGCTGTATATCAGTTACAGCTAATGTTGCTCCTAAACTCACATCAATGCTCCACTATCATTGGAAAAAAAAGAATTATAAGGAATTTGATAAAGTAAATTTAAAATTAGCTCCATTGTCAAAAATATTGTTTGCTGAACCTAATCCTACACCAGCTAAGTATGCCCTCTCTTTAATGGGTAAATGTAAAGCTGATGTAAGAGAACCTTTGTATGAATTAAGCTCTGATACAAAAAAACAAGTAAGAAAAATAATAAAAGTTTTAAATTTTATTTAATTGTCTATTCAAAATCGTAGAGCAAAATTTGATTATGAAATCAAAGAAACTTATGTTGCTGGAATAGTGCTTGAAAGTAATGAAGTTAAACCACTTCGAAGTGGAAAAGCCTCTATTCAGTCAAGTTTTATTAATGAACAAAAAGGTGAAATTTACATCAATAATTTTGAAATTATTTCAAGAGTTAAGAATTTTGACCTCAAAAAGAAGACGAGATCTGTTAAAAAACTTTTACTTAATAAAAGAGAGATAAAGAAGATTTTAGGAATGTTGACCACAAAAGGTTTTACAGCAGTTCCTATGGAGATTTTCTTTAATGAAAAAGGTTTAGCAAAAGTAAAATTTGGAGTTGGCATCGGTAAAAAGAAATTTGATAAAAGGGAGACAATTAAGCAAAGAGAGTGGGATCGTAAAAGACAAAGAATTTTAAAAAAATAATAATTTTCTTGTAATTTTACTTACTTTTTCATATAAACCTCACATGGCAAGAGTTACGGTAGAAGATTGTACTAAAAACGTTGATAGCCTTTTTGATTTAGTTTTACTGGCATCTCACAGAGCAAAGGTTCTTAACGCAGGTAATGAAGCCCAGGTTCCGCTAGATAATGATAAAAGCACGGTCATAGCTCTTAGAGAAATTGCTGATGAAAAAATTAGTGTCGGAGATGTCAAAGAAGACATTATTAAGAGTTATCAATTAGTTCAAGAGAAAGAAGAAGAAAACGAAGATCATCTTCTTGAAGATTAAAAGTTATATTTAGTTTATTATTTTAGCTGATGTTTCAAACCAGCTACTTCAACAAGAGTTACAGCGAGTTTAAATCCGCATTAGAATCATATGACAAAAATTTTAGAGAGGATCTATTTGTAAAAGCTATTGAGGTTGCAGAAAATTCTCATAAAGATCAATTTCGTGCATCTGGAGATCCATACATAATTCATCCATATGAAGTATGTAAATCACTAATTGAATTAAAATTAGACACTGAAACTGTAATTACTGGTTTACTACACGATGTCATTGAAGATACTGAATTTTCAAAAGATGAATTAAAAAAAAATTTTGGTGATGCAATTTTTGGCCTCGTTGATGGTTTGACTAAAATAGATTTTTTGGAAGAAAAAAAAACAACAAGATCAGAAAAAGAGGCTGAAAATTTCAGAAAATTATTAATTTCTACTGCTAAAGATATAAGAGTGTTAATTATAAAATTAGCCGACAGGCTTCATAATATTAAAACTATTCATTATTTTAAAGATGTTGAAAAAAGAAAAAGAGTGAGCAATGAAACTTTATTAATTTATGCCCCACTTGCTCAAAGATTAGGATTTGAGAATTGGAAATCAATTTTAGAAAATATATCTTTTAAAAATTTACACCCAGATATATTTAACAGAATCAATGACAAAATAGATAATACCTTCAAAAACTTGGAAAGTTCATTTATTGATCTTGAAAATTTAATGAGGGAGCAACTTTCCAAATCTGATATTGATGCTGAAATTCATTACCGAAAAAAAAATCCTTACTCTATTTGGAAAAAAATAAATAAGAAAAATACAGATTTAAATTCTATATCTGATATAGCTGCTGTCAGGATTATTACTAAATCAACAAGAGATTGTTATAGGGTTCTGGGTATTATTCACCGAAATTTTTCCGCTAAAGTTGGAAGAACAAAAGATTATATATCTAGTCCGAAACCCAATGGATATAGATCGATACATTCTGATCTTATTTTTCAAAAAAAAATATTTGAAGTACAAATAAGATCAAGAGCTATGCATATGATAGCGGAAAATGGTATTGCTGCACATTGGAGATATAAATATTTAAATAAAGATAGTCAAAGCGAGGGTGTCTATGCTTGGTTAAGAGATGCAGTAAATTATGTTGAGGAAAAAGATGAACAACATCTCATCCTTAACAAAACCTCACAACAATTTTTTGATGAACAAATTTATGTTTTTTCACCTAAAGGAGAATTATTTACACTTCCACTTGACTCCACTCCAGTTGACTATGCGTATACTATTCATACAGATATTGGTGATAGGTGCGCTGGAGCAATAGTTAATGGACAAGAGTCACCTTTAAGTACAAAACTAAATAATGGAGATCAAGTTGAAATCATTCTTGATGAAAGCACAACAATTTCACCTTTATGGATTAGATTTGTAAAAAAAGAAAAAGTAAAAGAAAAAATAAGGTATTTTTTTAGGTCAAAAAGAAGAAGAGAGTTTGAAATACTAGGTAAAGATATTTTAAACTATATCGCAAAGTCTAAAAACATTGCTGCCGATGAAAATACTTTTAACAAAATTTTAACTAAAACTGATTTTAAATTTAAAAATAAACTTTTTGAAAATGTTGGAAGAGGTTTTTTATCTAGAGCTGAACTAGATAAATTATTTAAGGAAATGGAAGATAATATTGTAAAAAAAATTTTTCAATCTAATGATGATGAAGAAAGAGTAGATGTATTAAAATATGAAAATGGTATTGCTATTAATTATGCAACTTGTTGTTCTCCTATTAAGGGCGATAGCATTATCTCAATAATGTCATATGGTCGAGGTCTAGTAGTACACAATACAATTTGTGACAGTTTAGGTTATTATCATAAAGATAATTTTTATAAATCTGAATGGGGGGAAGGAGAAAGCCAATCTGAATTTAACTCAAGGATAGAGATAGTTATTAAAAACCAACCTGGAGCTCTATTTAGTATTACATCAATCTTTGATAAGCATGAAATTAATATCGAAAATATTCGTATCGCTAATAGAACTAAAAAAGTTTACACATTTATTATAGATATAAGTATTGAAAGTTCAGATAAACTAAAATTTGTTCTTGCCGAAATGAAAACTTTAAGCCAAGTTGATAAAGTTAAAAGACAATCAATTAATTATTAATGAAACTAGGCGTTAATATAGATCATATAGCGACTCTTCGTAATGCTAGGGGTCAGGATAATCCAAATTTAATTAGAGCATTGAAAGTTTGTCAAGAAGCAAAAATTGATACACTAACTGTTCATTTAAGAGAGGATAGGAGGCACATAAAAGATAAAGATCTCTTTGAATTAAAAAAATATTCTAAAATTCCTATTAATCTTGAAATGGCGCTTACGGAAGAGATGATAAAAATAGCAAGCAAGATAAATCCAGAATTTATTTGTATTGTTCCCGAAAAAAGAAATGAAATTACAACAGAGGGTGGTCTTAATTTAAACAAAATATCACAAGCAAAATTAAAAAAATTATTAAAAATATCTGGAAAAAAAAATATACAATTAAGTGCCTTTATAAACCCAACAAAAAAAATGATTAATTTAGCTAAAAATTTAGGTTTTGATACAGTAGAACTACACACAGGTAATTTAGATAAAAAAATTATTAGAAAATCCACAATAAATCAAATAAATGAAATGATTGAGTATGCTTACTCAAAAAAATTAATTGTAAATGTAGGGCATGGTTTAAATTTTAAAAATATTAAGTTTATAAAAAAAAGAAAATATGTTGATACTGTTCACATTGGTCATTTTATAATATCTGAAGCAATATTTATTTCACTAACCAAGACTATAAATATTTTTAGAAATTTAATAAAAAAATGATAATTGGTCATGGTATAGATTTAGTTGAGATAGATAGAGTAAATAATATCTATG
This sequence comes from uncultured Alphaproteobacteria bacterium, assembly GCA_902575065.1. Classification (GTDB taxonomy): domain Bacteria; phylum Pseudomonadota; class Alphaproteobacteria; order HIMB59; family HIMB59; genus HIMB59. The sequence continues at coordinate 42,079 of CACGPU010000010.1, read as the reverse complement.
CTAAATATAAGAAAAATTTTATATCCAAATACTTTTTGAATGATCAATTCAAATCAATTAATAAAAACTTATTAGCAAATAATTTTGCAATAAAAGAGGCTTTTTCCAAAAGTATAGGTATGGGTTTTAGATCTCCTTGTTACCCAAATAATATTGTGGTTAGTCGTAATGAATTAGGAAAACCAGTCATTTCTCTTATAAATAAACTTGAAAGTTATTTAAATGATACTTTTGGGAAATATGTTATTCATGTTAGCCTAACAGACACAAAATTATATTCGATTGCGTCGGTAATTATTGAGCAAAGTTAAATCATCTTTAGTTAATAATTTTAAAGCGCTTTTTTGGGCTTTAATCATTGCAGGGGTAATTAGAACTTTTGCTATCGAGCCATTTAAAATTCCTTCTGGATCAATGAAGCCCAACTTATTGGTTGGGGACTTTCTATTTGTTTCTAAGTGGGATTATGGATACTCAAGATACTCATTTCCTTTTGGACTTCCTCCGTTCAAAGGAAAAATCTTTGAAAGTAACCCTGAGAGAGGCGATATAATTGTTTTTAAACTCCCAGGACAAGAAAATATCAATTATGTGAAAAGATTGGTTGGGCTACCAGGAGAAACAATAAAAGTTGTAAATGGCAAAATCTATCTAAAGACCGAAAATTCAACTGATTTTGAAGTGCTAAATCAGATAGAAGATGGATTTTTTTATGATGATCAATACGGTAAGGAAATTCAGCAGTTAATTGAAAATGAATATAGGATATTAAATATCACGAATGATGGACCACTTGATTACACTCCTGAGTACGAAATACCAAAAGATAAATTCTTTTTCATGGGTGATAACAGAGATAACTCATCGGATAGTAGGATTTTAAGTGGAGTTGGATTTGTGCCAAAAGTTAATATAGTTGGCAAAGTTTGGTTTATTTGGTTCTCAGTTGATACAGATTTCTCTCTATCAAAATTTTGGAATTTACCCCTTCATATTAGATATGATAGGCTCTTTAGCATTATCAAATAAATATTTTGAATAAGACACAAATTTTCAAAACAATAAAAAGCCTTGAGGGTTTTAATAAAAGCATAGAACACGATAGTTTTGAAAAATCAAAAAAAAATACCGATAAACCCTTTCAAAAATATGAATTTCTAGGAGATAGAGTTTTGGGTTTAGTAATTTCAGAATATTTGATAACCACCTTTTCACACAATACTTTAGATGAGATCTCAAGAAGGTTTATTCATCTTGTTAATACAAACACCTTAGCCAAAATATTCAGAAAAAATAATTTAGGTGATATTTTTAAACATCAACTTGATCCCAACTCAAGTAAAAATTCTATATACGCTGATGCATTAGAGTCTCTCATCGGATTTGTTTATACAAGAAAAGGCTTAATTTTTTCAAAAAAATTAATAATGGAATTATGGCAAAATGAATTAGACATACTTCCACAAAAAGATCCTAAAACATTTATACAAGAATATTGTCAAAAAAAATATAAGACAATTCCTCTTTACAAATTAATTGAGGAAGCTGGTACGAAACATAAACCTAAATTTTTAGTATCATTGAAAATTAAGGATAATGAAGTAGAAGCAGAGGGAGTTTCAAAACAAAAAGCCGAAATTTTAGCAGCAAAAAAAATGATTAAGATCATCAATAAATTTAGTAAATAATCTATTGTACAAAACTGAGGCCATAATAACGAAAGTAGAAAATTTTAAAGAAAATCATTTAAGTATTTCAATTTACTCTTCTGAGTATGGACAAAAATCTCTAGTAGTTTTTGGAGGAAAATCAAAAAAAAAAAATTCTACATATGTTAAAGGGTCACTTAATAATATTGAATTTGACAATAATAATGTTTGCCTTTCCTCAACATCTATAAATAAATTTAAATGGTTTTTGTTTTCAAAATATGAGTTGAAGACAATTGATTATTTTTGTTTTTTAATAAATAAATTATTATTTTTAACCGACCAAAATTCTAACGTTGTAAGTTATTATTTGTTATTGATTTCTAAATTGAATGAAAGATCTAATTACCTACCAGAGCTATTATTACTAGAGCTTGAAATTTTAAAAGCCTCAGGTTATCAACCTGATTTAAATGAGAGTGTTTTAAAAAAAATTTTCAATTTCCATGAAAAAAGTAATTTGAAAACTTATGAGCTTATTTATGAACATTTGAAAGATAATAAAGATCATCAGTTGGTTTTTTTTGATTTTATGAGCAGAATAGTTAACAGAGTATTGATTAATTTGAATATTAATTTACCTTTTTCTAGAGATGAAATTACCAGGAAAATATAAAACTATTTATATAGCCTCTGATCATGCAGGTTTTAGATTAAAATCCTTTATTATTGAGGAATATTTGGCCAAAAAAAAATTTAATTTCTTCGATTTAGGCACTAATACAGATAAATCTGTAGATTATCCAAAATTTGCAAAAAAATTATGTAAAAATATCAATAAATACAGCATGGGTATCTTGATCTGTGGATCGGGAATAGGAGTAAGTATTAGTGCTAATAGACATAAGCACATAAGGGCATCGCTTTGTCATAACGCACAAACAGCAAAAATGACCAGAAAACACAACAATAGCAATGTTATATGTTTAAAAGGAAGACCTTTTGTAAAAAAAAATATTTTTGCTATGCTCAACGCCTATTTTAAAACAGAATTTGACAAAGGGAGACATTTAAGGAGAATATCGCAACTATGACACTTAGTGAGAATTTTTTTTCTAGTAATCTAGAACATGCAGATAAAGATTTATATCAAAGTATTTCAAAAGAACTTTCAAGGCAACAGAACCAAATCGAATTAATTGCTTCTGAAAATATCGTCTCAAAAGCTGTGCTTGAAGCACAAGGCTCCATTATGACTAATAAATATGCTGAGGGTTATAGTGCTAAAAGATACTATGGTGGTTGTGAATTCGTAGATATAGCTGAAAATTTAGCAATTGACCGTTTGAAACAATTGTATGGATGCAGTTATGCTAATGTTCAACCTCACTCAGGCGCACAAGCTAATCAAGCTGTATTTTTAGCACTCATTAAACCAGGTGACACTATTTTAGGAATGTCTTTAGATGCTGGTGGCCACTTAACACATGGTTCGAGACCAAATCAATCTGGAAAATATTTTAACGCTGTTCAGTATGGCATAAACCCAGAAACTTCTTTAATAGATTATGACGAAGTTGAAAGATTAGCTATTGAACATAAACCGACCTTGATTATTGCTGGTGGTTCAGCTTATCCAAGAAATATCGATTTTAAAAAATTTAGAGAGATAGCAGATAAGATCGAGGCTTATTTACTAGTCGATATGGCACACTATTCAGGTTTAGTTGCTGCCAAAGAATACCCGGATCCATTGCCTCACGCACATGTGGTTACATCTACAACTCATAAGACTATTAGAGGTCCAAGAGGGGGTATGATACTTTCAAATGATTTAGACCTTGGAAAGAAATTTAATAGTTCTGTTTTTCCTGGTTTGCAAGGTGGACCACTTATGCATGTGATCGCTGCTAAAGCTGTTGCTTTTGGTGAAGCCCTTCAACCAGAGTTTAAAACATATATTCAACAAGTAAAAAAGAATGCATCAATTCTTGGAGAAGTACTCATGTCAAACGGAATAGATATTGTCACCGGTGGAACAGACTCTCATATGGTTTTAGTAGATTTAAGATCAAAGAATGTAACGGGCAAAGACGCAGAAGAGAGCTTAGAGAGAGCTGGAATGACTTGTAATAAAAATGGTGTTGCAAATGATCCAAACCCTCCAACAATTACCTCAGGTATAAGATTAGGATCACCAGCCGCTACTACAAGGGGTTTCAAAGAGGAAGAGTTTAAATTTATTGGTGAAAAAATCTCAACAATCATAAATGCTCTATCTTCATCTAACGCAGATATCTCGATGACCGAAAGCTCTATTTTCAAAGATGTTACTGAGCTCTGCTCTAATTTTCCAATCTATAAATAAAGATGAAGTGTCCCTTTTGTAAGGAGAAGGAAACATCTGTCTTAGACTCTAGACCTACAGAAGACGGTGGTGTTATTAGAAGAAGACGTCTTTGTGGATGTGAGAGAAAAGAGAGGTTCACTACATTTGAAAGAGTACAATTTAGAGAATTTTTAGTAGTAAAAAAAAATGGTGAAAAATCCATATTTGATAGAGATAAAATTGCCAAATCTGTTGAATTGGCATTAAGAAAAAGACCTGTAGATATTGATACAAAAGAAAAATTAATTTCAAAGATAGTCAGAGACCTTGAAGGTATGGGTGAAAATGAAGTCAGCACTAACACAATTGGCGAAATGGTTATGCAAGGTTTATATTCATTAGATAAAGTTGGCTATGTGAGATTTGCTTCTGTTTATAGAGATTTTAGAGAAACTAAAGATTTTGAGCAATTCTTAGAAAAAATAGATAAAAAATAAGATTTGTTAAGTGCAATTCATCAAAATTATTTACAAAGTGTAAATAATTTATCAATAAAAAATATTGGATTAACTGGGAAAAACCCTTCAGTAGCATGTCTGATTGTTGACTACTCTAAGTCTCAAAAAGGAATTGTTCTAAGTTATGGTTTAACATCAAAAAATGGCAGACCTCATGCAGAAATTAACGCCTTAAATAAATTACCTCAAAATAAAATAAATAATAAAACCGTTATGTATATCAGTTTAGAACCTTGTTTTAAAAATAATAGCTGTTGCGCAAAAGCAATAGCCAATGCTGGAATAAAAAAAGTTTTTATAAGTTCATTAGATCCAAACCCAAATATTAAAGGAAAGGGGATCAAATTTTTAAAGCAGCAAAATATCAAAGTAATTCATTCATCAAAATCTTTAGATAAATTTCAAAAAATTAATAAATATTTTTATACTCACCAAACATTAAATAGGCCTTTTATTACTCTCAAAATCGCTATCTCCAAAAACGGTTTTAGTAACAGCCCAACAATTAAGAATATTACCTCTGAACCAACTCAATATTTTATGCATCGAATGAGATTATCACACGATGCTATAGCTGTCGGCATGAACACATTGTTGGATGATAAACCAAAATTAACTTGTAGATTACAGGGGGTTGAAAAAAACATACAAAAAATCATTTTCTCAAATAAAAAAAATACAATTAAAAATTACTTGTCACTTAATGTTGATTACAAAAAATTATTAAATGAGGATTTTTCTTTATTTAGAAATTTACAAGTTCAATCTATTCTAATCGAAGGCGGAATTAGCACTTTTAAATATTTTCTTAATTGTAATTTGTTTGATGAGATTATAGTCTGCCAATCAAATATGATTATAAAAAATTCTAGTAAAAAATACTTTTTATCAATGAAATCATTAAAAAATAATTTTAAATTAAAATCCTCTTATCAATATGGACAAGATACAATTTATAAATTCGTAAATTAATGTTTAGTGGAATAATTCAATCTCAAGGTAAAATTAAAAAACTATCCAGAGAAGAGAAATCTTTAGTAGTTGAAATTCATTCCTCTTTAAATGGATATAAGTTAGGTTCTTCAATATGTTGCTCTGGTATTTGTTTAACAGTCACATCAAAAAATAAAAATACCTTTAAAGCTGATATTTCATATGAAACTATGAATAAAACAAATGCTAAATATTGGAAAGTTGGAAAAAAAATAAACTTAGAAAAATCTCTAAAAGTTGGTGATGAGATCTCTGGTCATTTTGTTTTTGGTCACATAGATACCACTTGTTCTGTTGAAGAATTATATAAAGTTGGAAGTAGTTGGTTTTTATCTTTTAAGTTCCCAAAAAATCTTAAAAAATTTATTGTAAAAAAAGGTTCTATTTCTCTAAATGGTATTTCACTTACTATAAATGAAGTTAAGTCAAATAAATGTCATTGTATGATTGTACCTCATACGTACAAATATACCGATATTCATACATATAAGAAAAATGAAATTTTAAATCTTGAAGTCGATATGCTAGCAAGATACGCTCACTCCTCAAAATCATAGGTTATTAAATTAATGTCAGATTTTACAAATATTGAAAATATAATTAGTGATGCTCGTAATGGTAAAATGTATATTCTAGTTGATAGCGAGGATAGAGAGAATGAGGGTGATTTAATTATACCTGCATCTCTTTGTAAGCCGGAACACATAAATTTTATGGCGACTTATGGAAGAGGTTTAATTTGTTTATCTATCTCTGAGACGAGAGCAAAAGAGTTAAAGCTTCCATTAATGAATCCTGATAATTGGAAAAAAAAGACCACTGCATTTACTGTATCAATAGAGTCAAGCACCAATATAACCACAGGTATTTCTGCATTTGATAGAGCAGAAACAGTAAAAGCTGCTATAAATCCAAATTTTAAATCGGGTGATATTGTTAGCCCCGGTCATGTATTTCCATTAATTGCCTGGGATGGTGGAGTTTTAACCAGAGCAGGGCATACGGAGGCGGCAGTGGATATTTCAAGATTAGCAGGATTAAATGACTCTGCAGTAATTTGTGAAATTATGAATGATGACGGTACCATGGCTAGGGTTCCAGACTTGATACCCTACGCAAAAAAACACTCTATTAATATAGGGACAATTCAAGATCTTATCGCATATAGAATTAAAAACGATTTACTCATAAAAAAAATTCCTGAAAAGCAACACCGGATTAAAAATATTTATTCAGATATTTTTGAATTTAATGTTTTTGAGAACACTATTGATGGATTACATCATGCAACATTACACTTAGGAGATTTATCCAAACAAGATAGCGTAATGACAAGAGTTCACCCTGTTCAAGGTTTCGATGACATAATTATGAATTTTAATAATCCTAAAACAAAAGACTTACATGCTTCAATTGAAAAAATAAAATCTCATGGATCTGGAATTATAGTTTTAATTAATAATCCTATATTAGGCGATCTAGGAAAGTTATCAAATGATGAAAAGGTAAAATATTATGGTCTTGGAGCCCAAATTCTTAAAAATTTCTCTATAAATAATATTTCTGTATTGTCTAATTCTCTGGGTGAGGATTTAGACCTTGGTATTTATGGATTAAGAGTAAATAAAATAGAGAGTCTATGAATAAATTAAAAATAAAAATAGTAGTTGCTAATTATTACAATGAAATAACTGATCCTTTAACACAATCCTGTACTGAGATTTTAGAACAGAGTAAACTTAAATTTGAAATTTTAACTGTTCCTGGTGTTTATGAGATTCCTCAAATGATAAAATGGAAAATTAAACCAAATAATTACAATTTATTTATCGCCCTAGGTTGTGTAATAAAGGGTGAAACATACCATTTTGAAGTTATATCTGACTCTGTTGGAAAAGCACTTTTAGATATCGTAAATCAAAATAAAAATACCCTTATATCAAATGGCATAATAAATGCCTATAGCAAGTCTCAAGCAATAAAAAGATCTAAATCAAAAAATAAAGGAATTGAAGCTGCTAATGCTATGGTCAAAATGATTAAATGCTTAATTTAAATAAAAATACGAGATTATTTTTCTTTCAGTTTATATTTCAAAGAAACTATTCAACTGACTTTGAGTTAGATGAATTTATAAAACAAAACATTAAGAAAAGACCTTTCAACAAAAAAAAACTATTTTCTTTAAATGAAAGTTTTAATTCTAATTTAGAAAAAATCAAAGGATTAATAGATTCTAAAATTATTGAAAAAACTAATAAAATAACTGTTTTCCTTCTTTACGCCTTTTGCTCTGAGTATCTCTTAAATAAAAAGAAAAAAAAGATATTAATGAGCGAATATATCAAGCTTTCCAAGGAATTTCTTACCCAAGAAGAGGTAAAATACTTCAATTATTTGTTAGATGATGCCTCTAAAAAAGCACCTTGAAAATAAAATTAAAATAGATTAACAACTTACCATGTCTCAAATACAGTTCTTGCAAATAGTAATATTTGCTGCAATAGCGGCTATTGCTTTCGGAATATTCACAACTAATAAAATATTAAGTTTACCTAAAGGCACTAAAAGAATGGTAACAATTTCTAGTGCTATTCAAGAAGGAGCCAAAGCTTACCTTAACCGTCAGTACACAACCATAGCAATTGTTGGTATTGTAATATTCTTTGCATTCTTTTTAATACCATTTAAACACATCTATGATGTTCCCGTAGGTTTTCTGATTGGTGCAGTTTTATCAGGCCTTGCTGGTTATATCGGTATGAACGTCTCAGTAAGAGCAAATGTTATAACAGCTCAAGCTGCAAGTTCCTCTTTAAAAAAAGGTCTTTATGTTGCTTTCAACGCCGGAGCAGTCACAGGATTGTTGGTCGTTGGTTTGGCTTTAGCAGGTATAGCAGGGTATTTTATGATACTATATTTTGGATTTGAAAGAACAGGAAGAGAGCTTATAGAACCGCTAGTAGCTCTTGGTTTTGGATCTTCATTAATTTCCATATTTGCAAGACTGGGCGGGGGAATTTTTACAAAAGGTGCAGACGTTGGAGCTGATCTGGTAGGAAAAGTAGAAAAAAATATTCCTGAGGATGACCCAAGAAACCCAGCTGTGATAGCAGATAATGTTGGAGATAACGTTGGAGACTGTGCAGGTATGGCAGCAGACTTATTCGAAACTTATGTTGTTTCAATTGTTGCAACAATGGTTCTAGCTATTATCTTTCAAGGAGCTGTAAGCGAACTAACCATTTATCCGTTATTAATCGCAGGGTCTAGTATATTAGCATCAATTATTGGTTCAAAGTTTGTATCAATCTCCACTCCTAAATCTTCAATTATGGGAGCATTGTACAAAGGATTTTTCATGACATTATTTATTTCTGTAATTTTATTCGCACTTATAACTCAATATTCAATTGGCTTTGACCAATTTTTCCAATTGGGAAATAAATGGTACAACGGAATGGATTTATTTCTTTGCGCGGTTTACGGATTAGTGATTACTTTGGCACTTGTTTTTATCACTGAATATTATACTAGCACTGAATATAGACCTGTAAAAAGTGTTGCAGAAGCCTCTCAAACTGGTCATGCGACTAATATTATTCAGGGCCTAGCTATGGGCATGGAGTCAACAGCTATACCTGTCTTGATTATATGTGCAGGAATAGGCCTCACTTTTTCAACTGCAGGACTATTTGGTATAGCTATCGCAGTCACATCAATGTTAGCTCTTGCTGGAATGGTGGTCGCTTTAGATGCATATGGACCAGTTACAGATAATGCAGGCGGTATTGCTGAAATGTCAGGTTTGAATAAGAGAGTTAGAGAGAGAACAGATGCCTTAGATGCTGTTGGAAATACTACTAAAGCTGTTACTAAAGGCTACGCTATTGGATCGGCTGGATTGGGTGCATTAGTTTTATTTGCTGCTTACACTGAAGACCTAAAATTCTTTAGTCAAGAAACTGGCAACAATGCTTTCAATGTATCTTTTGATTTATCAGAACCTTACGTCATAATTGGATTATTACTAGGTGGATTACTACCTTTCTTATTTAGTGCTTTAAGCATGACCGCAGTAGGAAGAGCAGCTGGTTCAGTTGTTTTAGAGGTGAGACAACAGTTTAAAGAAAAAAAAGGCATAATGTCTGGAAAAGAAAAGCCTGACTACGGAAAGTGTGTTGATATACTTACAAAAGCAGCCATAAAAGAGATGATCATTCCATCTTTATTGCCTGTACTTTCACCAGTTATTATTTTCTTTGGCGTTTATTCTCTTACAGGTAGTGTCAATACTGCCTTTCAAGCTCTTGGAGCTCTTTTAATAGGAGTTATAATCACTGGTTTCTTTGTAGCTATCTCGATGACAGCAGGTGGCGGTGCATGGGATAATGCAAAAAAATATATAGAAGATGGTAACTTAGGAGGAAAAGGCAGTGAAACTCATAAAGCATCAGTTACTGGAGATACTGTTGGCGATCCTTATAAGGATACAGCTGGACCAGCTGTTAACCCAATGATTAAAATCACAAATATAGTATCTATCCTCTTACTATCAATAGTTGTGCACTTAAATATTATTTAATTTAAGTTGATTTCTTCAACGGACCTTAAAATATTATTTTCAAATTTAAATTTTAAGGTCTTGTTGTAGACAGTTTGTTTAAAAGCAGCAATTCCTGTTTTTTTATCCGTTCTATAAATCCACAAATTATCTGAGTTTTCTTTTATTAATGGAGGTCCAATAATTGCTACCACATCTTCTTTTGAGTAATTAATATTTTGATAATTTTCTTTAATTTCATTCAGACTGTTTTCTGAAATACCAGAAAAATATACCTCTTTAGAGCAAGAAGATAAAATTATTGAGCTAAATAAGGCCACGAAAATTAAAGGTATTTTTAAAATATTCACAATAAAAACAAATAAGGTATAAGTTTCCTTAAAGCAATAATAAACATTTATGAGAAAATATATAATAAACCTTGACCTACATGGTGGAGACTTTGCTCCACAATCAGTTTTAGAGGGTGCATTAATAGCCCGAACAAAAGAACCTTCTATTAAATTCAATTTACATTCCGATAGACATATTTACGAGAAATTTAAAGCATCATTTTCAAATTTATTTGCTGACTCTGAATGGATACAATCTAAAAATTTTATTACTCCAGAAATGAAACCAAGTGACGCTTTAAAAAAGGACAATCGAAATAGTTCTATGTCAAATGCTATTTTAAATTTAAAAGAAAACAAAAATCAAATAACTATTTCAGCAGGAAACACTGGTGCAATGATGGCTTACTCAACTGTCTATCTTAGAACCATTGAAAATATTACTAGACCTGCAATTGCCTCACTTTTTCCGTCAGATAAACATCCTGTATGTTTTTTAGATTTGGGAGCAAATGCTGAGTGCAACTCAGAAAATCTTTTAGATTTTGCTGTTATGGGTAGTACCTATTACAAAGTTCTCTATCCACAAATTGATACCAAAGTGGCACTTTTAAATATTGGATCAGAAGAGCTCAAAGGCAATAATTTGATTCAAGAGACACATGAATTAATGAAGAGTGATGAAAGAATAAATTATCAAGGATTTGTAGAAGCTGATGAAATTACCTCAACACATAATCATGTTATTGTCACAGATGGATTTTCTGGAAATATTGCGTTGAAAACGGCTGAGGGTGTATCTAAATTCATAACCGACTCTCTAAAAAAAAGTCTAACCTCCACCTCTTTCTCAAAAATACTATCTTTTCTTTTAAAAAAAAATTTCAAAGACTTTAAAAATTTAATTGATCCTAGAAATTACAATGGTGGTATATTTATAGGTGTAAATGGTATTGTAATTAAAAGTCACGGTAATGCTGACTCACATGCATTCGCGAATGCTATAGAGTTTGGTATAAAATGTATTGACAATGATTTATTAAATGAGATTAAGAAAAATGTCTCAAGATAAAGCAACCAGAGAGAGTATTGCTAAACAAATATCTATTGAATTTGGTATAGCATACTCCACTGTTTACAAAAAAATTGATAAAATTCTTGAAATTTGGAGCAATGAAATGATTATTTCTGATTTATCAATAAGTAATATTGGTTCATTTAAAATAAAAAAAAAAAATGAGAGAATAGGTAGAAATCCAAAAACTAAAGAGGAGTATTTAATAAAATCTAGAAAAGTTATAAGTTTTAAAAAATCAAATAAATTAGTCTTATGAACAAAAATTTTTATAATATTGATGACGTATCTCATTTAGTGGGAGAGCAGAAACATACAATTAGATTTTGGGAGAGTAGAATTAAAAAACTTAAAGTTATCAGAACTCAATCTGGACATAGATTATATGATTATGAAAATTTGCTTCTTCTAAAAAAAATAAAATACTTACTTGATGTTCAAAAATTGACACTTGATGGTGTCAACGATTATTTATCAAAATCAAAGCTTAAAATGAAATCGCTAGATGATAATATCCTCTCAGACTTAAAGGATTTATTGGGACTATTAAAAAAGTCAAGATAATCGGGGGTTAGCTCAGTCTGGTAGAGTGCGCGTCTGGGGGGCGTGAGGTCGCTGGTTCAAGTCCAGTACCCCCGACCAAAAAAATGAGAATAATGTTTAAAAATTAAGTTTATTATCAATTAATGAGGAAAATTTTATCTATAATCCTTGCTTTTTTAATGATTTTACTTATATTCCCTCTATCGTGAAAACTACTACTTTAAAAAAATCTGAATTTCAAAAAGCATGGCATTTACTAGATGCCACAGATATCTCTGTAGGCAGGCTTGCTTCAAGGGTAAGTTTAATTCTTAAAGGTAAAAACAAACCACAATATTCCCCTAATTTACCAGTCGGGGATGGTGTAATTATTATCAACACAGATAAAGTAAAATTTTCAGGTAATAAAAACACTGACAAAAAATATTACAAACACACTGGTCACCCTGGTGGAATTAAAGAAACTACACCTGACAAACTAAAAGAAAATAATAAATCTGATGATATTATTAAAAAAGCAATAAAAGGAATGCTTCCAAACTCTCCTTTATTTAGAGACCTTATGAAAAATAATATAAAACTTTATAGAGATGCCAATCATCCACATGAGTCTCAAAATCCAAAAAACTTAGATTTTAAGTCTATTAATAGGAAGAACGAAGTAAATGTCTGATCAAGTCTATAGTACTGGAAGACGTAAAGAGTCTATTGCAAGAGTTTGGGTTTCTAATGGAACAGGAAATATAACAATTAATAAAAAAAATATTGATGATTATTTTCCTGATAAAGCATTAAGAATGATAATTAACCAACCATTAGAGGTTGCAAAAAAATCAGATTCTGTGGATCTTAGAATTACAGTATTAGGCGGAGGTTTATCTGGTCAAGCTGGAGCTATTAAACATGGACTTAGCAGAGCTTTAACAAAAATAGATCCAAACACCAAAGATGTTTTAAAGAAAAATGGGTTTTTAACAAGAGACTCTAGAACAGTAGAACGAAAAAAGTATGGTAGGCAAAAAGCTAGACGAAGTTTTCAGTTCTCTAAAAGATAATTTTTTATTTATTTTTTCTGTCATTTCACTATTAATAATTACTATTTCTTGCGAAAGATCATTCCAAAATTTTGATAAAAATTTGATGGAAAAGAAAAAAGAATTAGAGGAATTTAACGAAAAGAGTAATATTAGAAAAGAACAAATTTTAAAATCTCAAAATGAACAAGATTAAAATAGCAGTTTTAGGTTTAGGAGTCGTAGGCTCTCATGTTGTAAAGCTATTAGAAAAAAATTCATATATTTTAGATGATACTAAATTTGAAATAGTTGCTATTGGTGCAAAAAATAAGAAAAAGAAAAGAATAATCAATATTAGTAAATACAAATGGGTTGGCGATTATAAGAGCTTAATCCAATTTAAACCTGATTTAATCATTGAAACTATTGGAGGTACAGGAAAGTACATAAATGATCTATATAAATTTTGTTTAAAAAATAAAATATCTCTTATTACTGCTAATAAGGCTCAATTAGCAGAAAAGTCTAGTTTGTTTTTTGAGGGCTTTGATAAGTCGAATTTATTTTTAGGTTTTGAGGCTGCTGTATTGGGTGCTGTGCCAGTAATAAGAACAATAGAGAATAGTATTCACCCCTCAAAGGTTAATTCAATTTATGGAATTTTTAATGGCACAACTAACTATATTATTTCAAAAATGTATGAAAATAAGATCAGTTTCAAAGAAACATTAGAACAAGCTATTAAAAATGGATTTGCTGAACAAGACTCTAGTGCTGATTTATCTGGAAAAGATGCTATGCACAAACTTGTTTTACTCTCAAATATTTCTTTTGGAAAAAAGTTTAAATTTTCTGATATGCACTATGATGGAATTGAAAATATTAAGCTAATAGATTTAGAACAAGGTCTTAACCTTGGTTATAAATTAAAACTTGTCTCTTTAACAGAGAGATATAAAGATAAGTTTTTTTCATCTGTAGCACCATGTTTTGTGCCAGATTCAAGTTTGATTGCAAAAACTAATTTTGAAGAAAACGTTATTACTTTAGAAGGTGAGAATTTTTTAAAAACTAGCTTAGTTGGCAAAGGAGCTGGAGGTTACCCGACAGCTACTTCTATTATCTCAGATATAAAGAGATTTATTAATTATTCTTCTATTAAAGGTATTTTTATAAAAAAATACTCACAAATGTTGAATGCAAAGTTTGTCAATCAATCTCAAAGAATTAGACCATATTACTTAAGAATGTCTGTGCTCAATAAAGTTGGTGTTCTTAAATCGATTGCCCAATTATTTTCTCAAAAATCAATTTCTATAAAATCTATAATTCAATTGAATACTAATAATGAAAAAGTTGTTCCTATAATTATTATATCTGATCCTGTTGGTATAAAAAATATCACTCAAGTTGTAAATAATTTAAAGAAGACAAGTTTTATTAAAAACGAGATATCAGTTATCAGGATAGAGGAAAATATTGGATAGAAATCTTGCTATTGAGTTAGTTCGAGTTTCTGAATTCGCAGCATTAGCTGCTTCTAAACATATTGGAAGAGGAAATGAAAAGGCAGCTGATCAGGCTGCAGTTGACGCAATGAGAAAATGCCTAAATTCTCTTACAATATCTGGGACAGTAGTTATAGGTGAGGGTGAGAGAGATGAAGCACCCATGCTCTATATAGGTGAGAAAGTTGGTCAGGGTGGCCCTAATGTGGATATAGCCCTTGATCCTTTAGAGGGCACTACAATAACTGCAAAAGGCGGAGAGAACGCTATGGCTGTTATTGCGTTGGCTCAAGAGGGTGGTTTTTTAAATGCACCAGATGTTTATATGAGAAAAATTTCAGCAAAGGTTGAAAATGAAAATGTTGTATCTCTCAGCCAAGATCTTAGATCAAATATAAAAGCACTTGCAGAATATAAAAAAATTAATACTGAGGATTTAGTAATATGTGTTTTAGATCGAGAAAGACACCAAGAAGATATTGAAATAATAAGATCTGCAGGTGCTAGAATAAAAATTATTGGTGATGGAGATGTCAGTGCTGTCATTTCCTCTGTCATAGATAGTAGTAACATTGATATGTATTACGGTATAGGTGGCGCTCCAGAGGGTGTGCTAGCCGCTGCCGCTTTACAATGTGTTGGAGGATATTTAGAGGGGCAGCTTATTTTTTATAATGACCAAGAGACTGATAGAGCGAAAAAAACAGGCATAACAAATTTAGATAAGATTTATAAGCTCAACGATTTAGCTAAAGGAGATGTTATGTTTTCAGCTACAGGTGTAACTGATGGTACAATGCTTCGTGGAATTAACATAAACAAGAATTTTGCTACGACACACTCTATTGTGATGCGTTCAAAAACAGGAACTATTAGAGAGATTGATGGAAAACACAACTTTGACATCAAACAACTTGACTACTGATAAGAGTTTTAACGGTACTATTTGGAGACCATTAAATTCAGATTTAAATGATGAATTAGTTTTTGAAGTAGCTCAAAAGAATAATATATCTATTAATCTTTCAAAATTATTAATAAATCGTAAAATTAGTAAAATACCAAATTTTTTAATTTCAAAATTAAAAGATAACATATCTTTTAATGAAATTTTAAAATTAAATAATTTAAAAAAAATAACTTCATTTTTTAAAAAAATAAAAAATGATAAAAAAATTTCTATATTCTCAGATTATGATGTAGATGGAGCCTGTGCTGCATCAATTTTCAAAAAATATCTAACTCAATTTGAAATTGAGGTTTTTGTTTATATTCCAAATAGATTAAATGAAGGGTATGGATTAAGCACACCCGCCTGTAATAAATTACTAGAATTTAGCTCGAACATTTTGGTTTTAGATTGTGGTAGCAATAATTTTGATGAACAGAAGTATATTAACAGCCAAGGTGCAGAACTTCTTGTAATTGATCATCATGAATGTGATCATTATTTTAATGAATCGATTGTTATAAATCCTAAAACACCGGAGGATAAATCTAATCTTGATGATTTATGTGCAACAGCTCTATCATTTTTAGTTATCGTTTTTTTAAACAATGAGGAAATATTTGAAAAAAAAGACGTATTACAATATTTAGATCTTGTTTCTCTTGCTACTATTTGTGATTTAGTTCCTTTAAACAATATAAATCGAACACTTGTAAAACAAGGACTGAGAATAATTAATTCTGATAACAGTAATAAAGGCTTACAAACTCTTATTAATCTTTTGAAGATAAAACAAAAAATATCAGAGTACCATCTCGGATATATTATAGGCCCTAGAATTAATGCTGGAGGAAGAATGGGAGAGTCTTTACTCGCTTATAATCTTTTATCTTCAGAAAATATACACCAAGCTGTTCAGTTTGCACAAATTATTGAGCTACACAATCAAAACAGACAAAAAATTCAATCGAAAATAGTTAAAGAAATAGATATTAACATCAATAACAATTTAAATATAAATTTTTTCTATGATGAAAAATGGCATATTGGCGTTGTAGGAATTATAGCTGGAAGATTAATGCGTATTAATAATCGTCCATCATTTGTAATGACTCAATCAAACGATTTGGTTGTTGGATCAGGTAGATCGCAGGGTGAAAAAAATATTGGATTATTGATGATGCAAGCTACGGAAAAAGGTATTTTGATAAAAGGTGGTGGTCACCATAAAGCTTGTGGTTTTACTTTAAAAAAAGAAAATGTTGATGACTTTAAAAACTTTTTAATTGAAGAGACAAATAACTTGGAAATTTTAAATGAAAAGTCATATGACTCTTTAATTGATGTTAATGTGATCAATAATAATCTTTTAAGCGACCTTGAGTCTTTAAGTCCCTTTGGCCAACAAAATGCTGAGCCAATATTTAAAATTGAAAATGCTAAAATTGAAATATTACAAATTTTTAAAGATAAGCATGCAAAATTAAAAGTATCTGATAATCTTGGCTTTTCATGTGAAGGCATGTTCTTCGATATATCATCGAAAGAATTAAAAAATTATTTATCAAACAAACCTGAGTTTAATTGCTATTTTAAGGTAAAAAAAGATACTTATAGTGAAAAAACTATAATTCATCTTGAAGATATTCATTGATTGATTTTTTAGTAAATCTAGCTATTTTGTTTGTTTTAAACACCGATGTCTCCTTCGTCTAGCGGTTAGGACATCACCCTTTCACGGTGAAGACACGGGTTCGATTCCCGTAGGAGATGCCAAAATATTGACTTTTTTATTTCACTTTGTGAAATTTTAATAAATATTTTATTAAAGCAATCCATAAGGTCATTATTTGTATAGAAAGGATATAGAATAAATTATGCCAGGTAAAATTTCACTTTTCGTACCAGGACCTACAAACATGCCAGATAGGGTAAGACAGGCGATGGATATTTCAAATGAGGACCATCGTGCACCCGGTATGGATAAATTTTGGCACCCACTAATAAACGATTTAAAAAAAGTTTTTGAGACAACATCTGCACAACCAATTATATTCCCTGGCACAGGTTCAAGTGGATGGGAAGCAGCACTTACAAATTTATTAAGTAAGGGAGATAAAGTTTTATCAGCTAGATTTGGACATTTTTCACACCTTTGGATAGAAATGTGTAAGAAACTACATATTGATGTTGAGGAAGTTGATTTAGAGTGGGGTTCGGGGACGCCTCATGACGAATTTGAAAAAATATTATCAGAAGACAAAGATCATAAAATTAAAGCAGTTCTTGTAACTCATAATGAAACCTCCACAGGGGTTACAAATGATGTTAAAGCAACAAGAGACCTTTTAAATAATCTTAATCATCCTGCCCTACTATTTGTTGATGGCGTAAGCTCAATAGGTTCAATCAAATTTGAAATGGATGCATGGGGGGTTGATGTTGCAGTTTCAGGCTCTCAAAAAGGATTTATGTTACCTGCTGGTTTAGCTATATCTTGTGTAAGCCAAAAGGCTTTAGAAATTGCAAAAACATCTAACTTACCCAGAGCTTACTATGATTATCATGATATGCTTAAAATAAATGAAACAGGCTATTGGCCTTATACTAATCCAATGCCACTATTAAGAGGACTTAGAGAGGCGCTTAATATGATGATGGAAGAGGGAATTGATAATATTTATGCACGTCATAAATTTTTAGCACAAGCTGTTCAAAAAGCATCTAGTGCATGGGGTCTTAAACTTTGTGCAAATGATCCCTCACTTTATTCAAATACTGTTACAGCAATAATGGTACCTGAGGGAATTGACTCTACTGATGTTGTTAAAACAGCATACAACAAGTATAACACCTCGTTTGGAGGAGGGCTTAATAAAGTAGCTGGAAAGTTGTTTAGAATAGGCCACCTTGGAGATTTAAATAGCACCATGATTTTAGGTGCAATCTCTACTGCAGAATTAGCCATGTATGATGTGGGAATAAAATTTGAACTTGGAAGTGGTGTTGCTGCTGCCATCAAACATTTAAAGGCTTAAATGAAAATTTGTATTTACGGTGCAGGAGCTATTGGTGGTTATCTGGGAGCAAAACTCACTGAGATAGGTGCAGATGTAACTTTAATTGCTAGAGGGCCTCATTATCAGGCTATTAAGCAAGATGGACTGAGATTAAGAAAAGATGGCAAAGAACTAGTTGTATATCCAAAGTGTGTAGACACAGCGGAAAAAGCTGGAAAGCAAGACTATATTTTTGTTACTCTAAAAGCTCATTCAGTTCCTGGTTGTCTTGATGCATTTGAAGTTCTTATGAAAGATGATACTTCATTTGTTTGGGGTGTGAATGGTATCCCATGGTGGTATTTCTACAATCACACTAATCCTGATTTCAAAGATAAAAAAGTTACTTCAGTTGATCCAGATGGAAGTCAATGGGATCGAATTGGCCCTGAAAAAATCATCGGCTGTATAGTTAATCCCGCATCAGAAGTTATCAAACCAGGCGTTATTCAGCACTTAGAGGGAGATAAGTTTCAACTAGGAGAAATAAATGGAGAGGAAACAGATAGAATTAAAAATCTTTCAGAGACTTTAGAGAAAGCTGGTTTTCAAGCACCCGTTAGACCTAATATAAAAGGTGATATCTGGTTAAAACTTTTTGGTAATCTTTCTCTTAATCCTATTAGCGCACTTACAACATCTACACTTGTCAAAATTTGTAGCAACGATGAAGTCAGAGCCGTCATAAAAAATATGATGAATGAAGCTCATGCAATTTCTCAAAATTTAGGAATAGACAAACCTTTCGATGTTGAGAGAAGAATTGATGCAGCTAAAGCAGTTGGCGAACATAAAACATCTATGCTCCAAGATTTAGAACGCGATAGACCCATGGAGATTGATGCTTTAATCACCTCTGTTCAAGAGCTTGGAAAAATTACAAATGTTCCAACACCTACAATTGATACAGTTCTTGCTTTAACCAAACTTAGAGCTAAAGAAGCTAAATTATATTAGTTTAAAGCTTCTTTGATTGTCTCACCTAGCTTAGCTGGTGATTTGGATATATGAACTCCTGCTTCTTCTAAAGCACTAAACTTTGACTCTGCAGTGCCTTTTCCACCAGAAATAATAGCACCTGCATGACCCATTCTTTTTCCAGCAGGAGCACTAGCACCAGCTATAAAAGAGGCAACTGGTTTTTTAATTTCAGATTTTTTAATAAATTCCGCAGCTTCTTCTTCAGCAGTTCCTCCAATCTCTCCGATCATTATGATACCTTCAGTTTCGGGATCTTTTAAAAAAAGATCAAGGCAATCTATAAAGTTTGTTCCGTTAATAGGATCCCCCCCAATACCAATACAAGTCGATTGACCCAGACCTACAGCAGAAGTTTGTGCTACTGCTTCATATGTCAGTGTCCCAGATCTACTAACAACTCCTATTTTTCCTTTTTGGTGAATATGACCTGGCATTATGCCTATTTTACATTCGTCAGGTGTAATTATTCCGGGGCAGTTGGGTCCAATTAAACGCGATTTTGATTTTTCCAATTTTCTTTTTACTTGCATCATATCAAGAACCGGAACTCCTTCAGTTATACAAACAATAAGTTCCATATCTGCATCAATCGCTTCAATTATAGCACCAGCTGCAAAAGGAGGTGGAACGTATATTACAGTTGCATTTGCATCTGTATTGTCTTTTGCCTCTTTAACACTATTAAACACAGGAAGTCCTAAATGCTCTTGACCACCTTTCTTTGGTGTCACTCCACCAACCATTTGAGTTCCATATTTTATAGCTTGTTCTGAGTGAAATGTACCTTGAGAACCAGTAAAACCCTGGCAAATAACTTTTGTGTTTTTATTAATTAATACTGACATAATTTCTCCTTTAGTTTAAAGCCTTAACTGCCTTTTGAGCTGCATCCTCTAAATTATCTGCCGAAATAATTGAGAGCCCAGATTTATTTAAAATTTCTTTGCCTAAGTCAACATTGGTTCCTTCTAGTCTAACTACCAATGGAACTTGAATAGACAGCTCTTTAGCTGCAGCTACCACACCCTCAGCGATAATGTCACATTTCATAATACCTCCAAAAATATTTACCAAAATAGCTTTTACATTTGGATCTTGCAGAATTATAGAAAAGGCTTTTGCTACTCTCTCTTTTGTAGCTCCTCCTCCTACATCTAAAAAATTTGCAGGACTACCACCATGTAATTTAATTATATCCATTGTCCCCATTGCGAGACCAGCTCCATTTACCATGCATCCAATTTGACCATCTAATTTGACGTAGTTAAGCTCATGTTTTGAAGCCTCAATCTCTGCAGGATCCTCTTCAGTTTCATCTCTCATTGAAGCTACATCTTTATGTTTATAAAGCGCATTATCATCTATCGATACCTTTGCATCTAAAGCCAAAAAATTACCCTCACCAGTCAATACAAAAGGATTAACTTCTACTAAAGAGGCATCTGAGGATAAAAAGCTATTGTAAATTTTTTGAATTTGATCACAAAAATCATTTGATAGGTTTTGATCTATCTTTAAACCCTCAGTTAATTTATTTAAACTATTTTGGTCAATAGCACTGTCCCCAGGGACATTAACAGTAATAATTTTTTCAGGTTGCTTTTCTGCTACTTCCTCAATTTCCATGCCACCCTCAGTAGATGCTATAATTGAAATTGAAGATGTCGCTCTATCCACGAGCATACTTAGATAGTATTCTTTTTTGATATCGCACCCTTCCTCAATATAAAGTCTATTTACCTGTTTTCCACTTGGACCAGTTTGTTTTGTAACTAAAGTTTTTCCAAACATTTTTTTTGCATTGTCTTTGGCTTCATCTTTTGAGAAGCAAACTCTCACACCGCCTTTGTCATCACCACTATCTGTAAATTTTCCCGCGCCTCTTCCACCTGCATGAATTTGAGACTTCACAACCATAACTGGTGTCTGGATAGAGTCTACAGCAGTTTCTATATCGCTATCATCTAATACTGGGTAGCCATTTAAAACTCTAACGTTATTATTTTTTAATAATATTTTCGCTTGGTATTCGTGTAGATTCATTTTTTTTCTCCTTTTATACTTAAAACTATTTTTCCTATATGGTCAGATTTTTCCATAACCTCATGTGCTTTATTTACTTCACTCATATTAAAAGTTTCAAAAATTGTTGGTTTATATTTATCATTCTCTATCAAAGGCCATATTTCTTTGACAACCTGATCAACAATATTTCCCTTTTCATATGGAGATCTTGATCTTAATGTTGATCCAGATATTTTTAATTGTTTATTCATTATATGTAAAAGATTAGTTTCTGCTTTAATCCCACCGAGAGCAGCAATATAAGTAAGTCTTCCTTTAAAGTTTAATATTTTCAAATTTTTTTTTAAGTAATCTCCTCCAACCATATCTAATATTACATCAACCTTTAATTTTTTCTGATTAAAATATTCTTCAAAATCTCTATCTTTGTAGTTAATAGCATCAGTGGCTCCTAATTCGATACAACTCTTACATTTTCCACTCGTACCAGCTGTTACAAAAATATTTTTTGTATAATTTTTAAGAATTGAAATAGCAGTTGTGCCGATACCACTACTTCCACCATGTATCAAAATCGCCTCATCTCTTTGAAATTTAGATACATTGAAAATATTCTCAAAAACAGTGAGTGTAGTTTCTGGTAAGCAGCCAGCTTCATGTAAATTTAAATTTTTTGGTAATGGCATTACTTGTTTTTCATTAACATTTACGTACTCCGCATATCCACCACCTCCAAGAATTGCACAAACTTGGTCTCCTAAACTAAAGTTTTTTGCTGACTTTCCTAATTTGGTAACTATTCCGGAACACTCTAATCCAATAATTTCACTCTCACCTGAGGGTGGTGGATAATGTCCGTTTTTTTGGAGAATATCTGCTCTATTTATTCCAGCGAAATGAATTTCAATTTGGATTTGTTCATCAAGAGGGTCAGCGATCTCTTTTTCATCTAGAAACAAACTTCCATCTTTATAATTTATAAACTTCAATTTAACTGCCTGTGGTATTTTGTATACATTATACAATTAAATAACACAATCACTGTTGTAAAAGTTAGGAAAATCAATGCTAAAACAAGGTTTTTTTCTAATTTTAAACTAAATCCTAAATTAAGAATATATTTTTAATATTCTCTTAAATAGTTTATTGTACTGCTTAACCTATAGGAGGAAACAATATGTCAATAATCAAAAAATTAGCATTAGTTATTGTTTCACTTTCACTTGTCGCTGTTAGTTCAGTGTCTTCTGCGAAGCCTTTTAGTCCGAAGAAGCCTATTGAGCTTATTATCCCAGCTGGTCAAGGTGGTGGAGCTGACGAAATTGCTAGATTAGTTCAAGGTGTTATCGAGAAAAACGATTACGCATCTAAGCCAGTGATTCCAATTAATAAAAAAGGTGGTTCTGGTGGTGAAGCTATGACTTATGTTAAGAAAAAAGCTGGTGATGAGCACACACTTATCATTACTCTTAACAATGTTCTAACTACACCTGTTAACCAGCCTGAGTTAGGAATTGACTTCTTTAATGACTTCACACCATTAGCAAGACTTATTACAGATACATTCTTAGTGTGGATTGCAACTGAAGGTAAAAATACTCAAGGTGTAGAAACATTTGATGACTTCATCGCACTTGCTAAAGGCAATGGTCTAGTAATGGGTGGTACAGGAAGTATGTCAGAAGACGAATTACTTCTTGGTATGATGAGAGGTCAGTTTGGATTTGATGCAAAGTACGTACCATATGACGGCGGTGGTGCTGTTGCAAAAGGTCTAGTTGGCGGCGAGTCAGATTTCACATTAAACAACCCTTCTGAGCAGATGGGATTCTATCAATCAGGTGACTCAAAAGCATTAGTTATGATGACTCCTGAGAGAAATCCTGCATTCCCAGATGTACCATCTTCATATGAATTAGGTTATCCTGATCTTGAATACTATATGATGAGAGCATTTATGGCTCCAGCTGGTATTGATGCAGAGGTAGAGAAGTACTACACAGGACTTCTTCACACTGTTTATCATGATAACGAGTTCCAAACTTTCAACATCGACGATGGAAAGTTAATGAGCTGGTTAGAGGGTTTTGGTCTTAAAGATTTCTTAGCAATCGAATATGCTAAGCACGGTGAGATCATTAAAAACTTTAACTAATATTTAAATTAAGAGTGATATGAGCATAACAAACAAAATAACTGTCAAAAGAGCAGAAATTGCAGTGGCCGTTATTTTAGCGTTATGCTCAATCGCTCTGATGATTAAAAGTGCTGAGAATAGAATTACATGGAACGCAGAAGAAAACATGGGTGCGGGATTTCTTCCTTTTTACCTTTCTCTTGGCATGCTTATTTGTACTGTCCTTACCATAATTAAATTCGTTCTAAAAAGGTCACCACAATCTAAAGATGACTCACCTTTTATTGAGGCTGAAGCATTCAAATATATTGCAGTAACAATTATTTCATTAGTTATTTTAGTTTTAGCAATAGGCTATTTGGGAATTTACTTTTCACTCATCTTTTTTTTAGCTTTTTATCTTAGATATTTTAGTTCTAAAAGTATCCTATTTATATCTGTATTCTCTTTAATCACACCAGTTTTAACCTTTTTATTTTTTGAATGGCTTTTAAAAATACCTTTACCTCAAGGTATTTCAGAGCCCTTATTTTATCCAGTATACGATTTTATGTATTCATAATGAGATTGGTTAAGTAAAGACATAAAAGATGGATGTATTTATACTTCTTCTAGAGGGAATTTTTGTATCCTTTGAACCCTTAAACCTTGGTCTTTTAATATTTGGCTGTCTAATTGGGTTATTTGTGGGTGCAATGCCTGGTCTTGGTTCAGTTAATGGTGTTGCAATACTTATTCCAATTACATTTATTATACCACCCACTGCAGCAATAATATTTTTAGCAGCTGTCTATTACGGCGCTATGTATGGAGGTGCCATAAGTTCCGTCATGCTAGGTATACCTGGAGCTTCTACTGCAGTAGCTACAGTTTTTGATGGAAGACCCTTAGCTGTTAAGGGAGAAGCTATGACAGCTTTAACTGCAGCAGCAGTAGGTTCCTTCGTTGGTGGAACTGTATCTGTTATTTTATTTACTTTATTTGCACCACCCTTGGCTGAGGTAGCACTAAGATTTAATGCTCCTGAAACCTTTGCATTAATGGTAATGGCCTTTGCAACATTTGTAGGCTTAGGAGGAGATGACGTTCCAAAAACTATTTTTTCTATATTAATTGGATTAGCTTTATCAACTATAGGCTTAGATCTAATTACAGGAAAACCAAGATTAATTTTCTTTAATATCCCTGGATTTCTTCATGGAATTAATTTCCTTGTACTTGCTATCGGAATTTATGGAATTGGAGAGATGCTTTGGACCCTTGAAGAAACAAAAGGTAAAGTTCAAATGTCAAAATTATCAGTCAACATGAAGGAAGTTGGAAGAGCATTTGGCGCTCTTAAAAAAACTATAATGGCAATGAACATTGGTTCTTTTCTAGGTTTCTTTGTGGGAATTCTCCCTGCGGCAGGTGCCACACCGGCATCACTTATGTCATATGGAATTACAAAACAATTATCAAAAAATTCAAAAGAATTTGGTTCAGGTGTTCCTGCTGGAGTTGTTGCTCCGGAATGTGCAAATAATTCTGCTAGCACTGGAAGTATGCTCCCAATGTTAACATTAGGTATTCCAGGATCACCTACAACTGCTATTTTACTTGGTGGCATGATTCTATGGGGACTTACACCAGGTCCTCTTTTATTTACTCAAGAACCAGAGTTTGTTTGGGGCTTAATTGGTAGTCTTTACATTGCTAACTTCTTTACACTAGTTTTAAATATTGCGTTAATTCCAGCTTTTTTAATGGTATTAAGGATACCATTTGCCATCTTGGCCCCTGTAATTTTCGTTCTTTGTGTAACAGGCGGTTATGCACCTACACAAAGCCTTCACGACGTATGGTTAATGTTGCTATTCGGTTTTGCTGGATACATTTTGAGAAAATTAGATTACCCTGTGGCACCAGCTGTTTTATCTATTGTTCTTGGCCCATTGGCTGAAAAAGCTTTAAGACAGTCTCTAATTTTATCTGATGGTAGTATGGGAATATTTTTTGATATGGCAGAAAAACCTATTGCTGCAATCATAATGTATATTGCAATTGTACTTTTAATTATGCCAGCATTTGGCCCTCTTTACAGAAAATATTTTAAAAAAGCACAGACTACATAAATGATCCAAAAAATAGGACCGGTAAACCTAAAAGGTAAGGTATACGATTCACTAAAAAAATATATTTTGTCACTTAATATATATTTAAAACAAAGTGATTTTCATCTAGATGAAAGACAATTGTCCGAAAAGCTAGGAGTTAGTCGGACACCTATTCGAGAAGCTGTTGCTAAATTAGAGCAAGAGGGAATTGTTAAAACAGTTCCAAGAAGAGGCGTATTTGTGCACAGAAAATCAAAAAAAGAATTGATTGATATTGTAACTGTGTGGGCAGGTCTAGAGGGTTATGCAGCTCATTTAATTATTGCTAATTCTACTAAAGATGAGATTGAAAGTTTAAATAAGTATTGTCATTACTCAAAAGAGAACGTCTTGTCTGAACTTGATAACTACTCAAATGATAATATTAAATTTCATAATCAAATTATGAAATTAACTAAAGTAAAATTAATGGGAGAGATTTTAGAGTCACAGTTAATTCATTTACAATACTTGAGGAAAAAATTTGTAATAGAGTCACATAGAGCTGTAAAATCTATTGATGAACACAATGACATTGTTAGATCTCTTGTCGCAGGCCAGGGATCAAAAGCAGAAAAACTTCTTAAAAATCACGCACTTACTTTAGTTGATAAGATACAAGAAAGCATTAATTCATAAGGCAAATTTCTTTGCAAGACCTCTCAATCTGGTATACATTATACCACCAGAGAGAGGTTAAAAATGTCTACAGGATCTAACGAACAAATGATAACTGGCGGGGAGCTGGTTGCTAAAGCCCTTAAAGCAGAGGGAGTTGAGGTTATTTACACTTTATGTGGGGGACACATTATTGATATTTACAATGGATGTCTAAACGAAGGAATTAAAATTATTGACGTACGTCATGAAGAAGTTGCCTCTCATGCAGCTGATGGTTATGCAAGAATGACAGGTAAACCTGGGTGTGCAGTTGTAACCGCTGGACCAGGCACTACACATGCATTAACAGGAGTAGCAAATGCTTTTAGAGCTGAAATCCCAATGCTTTTAATAGGAGGACAAAGTTCACTCACACAACATAAAATGGGATCTTTACAAGATTTACCTCACGTAGACATGATGCAACCAATTACAAAATTTGCAGCAACTGTAATGTCAACCGAGAGATGTGCAGACATGGTATCAATGGCTTTTAGGGAAACCAGAAATGGATCTTTTGGCCCATCATTTTTAGAAATTCCAAGAGACATACTTGACTCTTCAATTCCAATGAGCAAAGCAGTTTTACCAGAAGCAGGAAAATATAGTGCCTCATCAAAAACATTAGCAGACCCTGTAGATGTACAAAAAGCTGCTGATATTATTTCTAACTCTGAGAGACCGTGCATACTTTTAGGTCAACAGGTTTGGACTTGCCAATCTACAAAGGATGCAATCGGATTTGTTAAAAATATGAATATACCTGCTTATTTAAATGGTGCTGCTAGAGGTTCAATGCCACCTGGAGATCCACATCACTTTCACAGAACTAGAAGAAACGCATTTACCAAGTCAGATTGTATTATAATTGTTGGAACACCTTTTGATTTTAGAATGGGTTACGGTAAAAGATTAAATCCTAACGCAACTGTTATTCAAATTGATATGGACTATAGAACTGTTGGAAAAAATAGAGATATATCTCTTGGTTTAGTTGGACACATAGGAACAACTCTAAAGGCTATCTCTGAAGCAGGAACAAAAAAAGATCGTTCAGATTGGTTTAATGAACTTCGATCTGGGGAAGAGGCAGCTTTAGAAAAATTGATGCCTACATTTACAACAGATAAATCTCCTATTAGCCCTTATAGAGTAGCTTGGGAACTCAACCAGTTTTTAAATGATGATACTATATACATAGGTGATGGAGGAGATGTTGTAACCATAAGTGCTCAAGCAGTTCAACCTAGAATGCCTGGTGCTTGGATGGACCCAGGGCCTCTTGGAACTTTAGGTGTTGGGGTGCCATACGCGCTTGCAGCCAAATTAGCTGCTCCTGAAAAAGAAATTCTTTTATATTGTGGTGATGGCGCTTTTTCAATGACTGGAATGGACTTCGAGGCTTTTGTCAGACACAAAGCCCCTGTTTTAACAGTTATTGGAAATAACTCTGCACAAAACCAGATCAGATTTGGTCAAATTATGAAATACGGTGAAGATAAAGGAAATGTTGGAAACATCTTGGGTGATGTTAACTTTGATGAGTTTGCAAAAATCTTTGGTGGTCATGGCGAAGCTGTTAGAGAAGCAAAAGAAATCCAACCTGCACTTCAAAGAGCCAGAGACGCTGTTAAGTCAGGTATACCCGCAATCGTAAATATTTGGGTGGATAAAGAAGAATTTGCTCCTGGTACAAAAAACCAGACTATGTACAAATAAACCTTAGGAGGAAACATGGAAGCTTTAAAAGGTGTCAAAATATTAGACATGACACACGTCCAGTCCGGACCAACTTGCACACAATTACTAGCTTGGTTTGGTGCAGATGTCGTAAAAGTTGAAAGACCAGGAGTTGGTGATGCCACAAGAGGTCAGCTAAGAGACGTTCCTGATGCAGATAGTTTGTACTTTACCATGCTAAACTCAAATAAGAGAAGTATAACATTAAATCCAAAGAAACCAGAGGGTTCAAAAATATTTACTAAGTTAATTCAAGAGTGTGATGTGATGGTAGAAAATTTTGCTCCTGGTGCTTTAGATAGAATGGGCTTTTCATGGGAAAAAATTCAAGAAATAAATCCAAGAATGATTTATGCTTCTGTTAAAGGCTTTGGTCCAGGAAAATATGAAGATTGTAAAGTTTATGAGAATGTTGCTCAGTGCGCAGGTGGATCTGCTTCAACAACAGGTATGCTTGGAGAAGTTCCTTTAGTCACTGGTGCACAAATAGGAGATAGTGGAACAGGATTGCATTTAGCATTGGGTATAGTTACTGCTTTATTCCACAGAGAAAAGTCAGGAAAGGGACAAAGAGTATCTGCTGCAATGCAAGATGGAGTTTTAAATCTTTGCAGAGTAAAACTTCGTGACCAACAAAGACTTTCAAGAGGGCCTTTAAAAGAATACTCTCAATTTGGAGAAGACATTCCTTTTGGTGACTCTACTCCTCGCGCAGGTAATGACTCAGGTGGTGGTCAGCCAGGAAGAATTCTCAAATGCAAAGGTTGGGAAAAGGATCCAAATGCATACACATATTTTATTACACAGGCAGCTGTTTGGGAAAAAGTATGTGATGTTATTGGTAAACCTGAGTGGAAAGAGGATGAAAATTACTCAACTCCTGCTAAAAGACTACCAAGGTTAAATGAAATATTTGATACTATTGAGTCATGGACAATGACCAAGACTAAATTTGAGGTTATGGATATATGTAACCCTCTAGATATACCAGTTGGTCCAATATTATCTCTAAAAGAGTTAGCTGAAGATCAAGGGCTGAGAGATACTAATACTATAGTTGAAGTCGATCACCCTGAAAGAGGGAAATATTTGACTGTTGGTAATCCAATTAAGTTATCTGACTCCCCAGCAAAAGTTGAAAGATCTCCGCTTCTCGGAGAGCATACTGATGAGATATTAAAAGAATTTTGTCAGATGAGTGACGATGAAATTAAAGCTGTAAGAGAGGCCGGAGCAGTATAAGATATATTTTAATTTAAGGAGCAATAATGAAAATAATTTTAATGGGGCAACAGGCATTTGGCAAAAGTGCTTTAGAAAAATTTCATACAGAAACAGACCATGAAGTAGTAGCGGTATATTGCGCGCCTGACAAAGAGGGTAAACCAGTCGATCCTGTTAAAGAATACGCTCAAAGTGTAAGTTTGCCTGTTTACCAACCCTCAAATTTTAAAGACCAAGAGGTACTAGACCAAATTAAGTCTCATGGTGCAGATTTATGTGTCATGGCTTATGTAATAATTTTTGTACCTGAAGGAGCAAGAGATATTCCCACTTATGGATCTATTTGTTTTCACCCCTCACTGCTTCCACTCCATAGAGGACCAAGTTCAATAAATTGGCCTATAATTGGTGGCTCCACAAAAACAGGTCTTTCAATTTTTTATCCAAATGATGGGCTAGATGAGGGCGAAATATTACTTCAAAAAGAAGTTGATATTGGTCCTGATGATACTCTAGGAGATGTTTATTTTAAAAAGATTTTTCCATTAGGTCTTGAAGCTTGTGTTGAAGCTGCAAATTTAATTGAGTCTGGCAATGCACCAAAGACACCCCAAGATGACTCTAAAGCAACATATGAGTCTTGGTGTAAAAAAAGTGATGCAAGAATTGATTGGAAAAAACCTGGAAACGAAATTTATAATTTAATTAGAGGTTGTAACCCTCAGCCTGGTGCTTGGGCTGAATTCATGGGTGATGAGTATGTCTTTTATGACACTAAGTTTATTGATGAGCAAAGTGCTGAGCATTTTCCAGGTCAAATCATATCAATTAATGCTGAAAACGTCAGAATCGCAGTTAAAGGTGGATTTATTGAGGTATCAAGATTTAAATCAGACCAAGGTAAATTATTTGTTAAAGACATGAATACTGCAGTATTTACAGAGGGTGATTTATTCTCATAATAGCTTTTAGTGGCTAAACTTAATAAAGATTCACTTAAGACCTTATCATTTATAACTTATTTCATAATACTTTTTGTATTCTGGTTTATTTTATCTGGTTACCTTAAATCGCTTTTACTTTTTTTTGGACTAGTCAGTGTTCTTTTTGTTTTTTGGATGTCATATAGGGCTAAAGCTCTTGAGGAAGACTCTCTTCCTTTAAAAATTATTCTTAGATTACCATTTTATTGGATTTGGTTATTTAAAGAAATTTTTAAATCTGGAATTACGACAACAGCTTTAATATGGAATGGTAAATACTCTCCTCAACTAATAAGTGTTAAAGCTTCTCAGAAGAATAGAACAGGTATTGCAAACTATGCAAACGCTATAACTCTTACTCCGGGTACAGTAACAATAGAAGTAGATAAAAAAACATTTCTAGTTCACGCATTAAGTAAGAAGCTCTCCGAAGACTTGCAAACAGATGATATGAACAAAGTAATTACGGATTTAGATAAATGATTTTTTTTGCAACGTTAATTGTTCTGGGCGCCTCTGTAGCATTATGTTTAGTTCGAGCAATCAAAGGACCAACTCCTTTTGATAGAATATTATCTATATCAAGCATTGGAACTATTATAGCAATTGGTATCAGCGTTCATGGTTTTGCATTCGATAGACCTGATTTTGTCGATATTTCTTTGATGTATATACTTTTGAATTTTTTAGGCACCATTGCAATACTGAGGTATTACAAAATAAAAAGAAAGAAAAGTAATGTCGTATAATTATATTGAGTTGATTTCTTTAATCTTATTAGCTATTGGCTGCTTCTTCATTTTATCAGGAAGTCTAGGCCTAATAAAGTTACCCGATGTATTTAGTCGAATTCATGCTGCTGGTTTAATTGATACTCTTGGATCAGGTTTTATAGTCTTGGCTTTAATAGTTTATTCAGGTTTTAGTTTATTAAGTCTTAAACTTTTATTAATACCGTTATTTTTAATATTTACTAGCCCTGTAACAGGCCATGCAATAGCTCTATTTGCACATGAGTCTGGGTATAAGCCAAAGGGAAAAAATAAAAAATGAACTTTTTATTAATTAATTTTTTCTTAATTTCCCTTCTATTGGTAACAACCTTTTTTATTTTTAAAACCACGTCATTAATAAGTGTGGTTGCTCTTACAGGAGCTTTCACTTTGCTATGCTCAGCTATTTATGTAAATCTAGATGCGGTTGATGTAGCATTTACTGAAGCAGCCGTTGGTTCTGGTATATCAACAATTTTAATGGTTATGGCTGCTGCGAAATTACCAGAAGGAAAAAAAAACAAATTAATAAATTTATTTCCAAGTATTATCCTAGCAGTAGCGATATCACTTATATTGATTATCATAATTGCCAATCTCCCTTTATTAGGAGATCCTAATGCACCAATACATCTTCATGTAGTTCCAGAGTACTTAAAAGAAAGTAAAGATTTTTTTCATATACCTAACGTTGTTACTAATATTTTAGCAAGTTATAGAGGTTTTGATACCTTGGGAGAAACAATAGTAATATTTACCGCAGGCTTAGGTGTCATTGCTTTATTAACTAGCAACACTCTTAATCGTAAAACTAATTTTAAAAAAAATAAAAAAAATGAGAGATAAAATTTCATCTAGTCCAGTTTTAAGCGTTGTTAGCAAAATTCTTTTTGCACCGATTATTATATTTGGGCTTTACGTTCAATTTCATGGTGACTATGGACCAGGCGGTGGATTTCAGGCTGGGGTAATAGTAGCGGCAGCATTTATTTTGTATTCAATGATATTTGGGCTTTCAAAAGGAGAAACTTTAGTTCCAATAATGATCAATCGATATTTAATGTGCATAGGTGTTTTGTTATATGCAGGTGTCGGAATAGTTTCAATATTTCTTGATGGGATGTATTTAGATTACAATGTTTTGTCATCAGATCCATCAACTGGTCAACATATTGGTATTATATTAGTTGAGCTAGGAGTAGGCATTACAGTTGCAACTGTAATGATTGCTTTGTATCACTCTTTTGCTTCCTTTGGGGAAATTAATGAGTAATTTTATTTATTTTTGGAACCATTTTGCCTTTATTTTACTTATGGTTGGAGGATTATTTATAATCATCACAAGTCAAAACTATTTAAAAAAAGTAGTTGGCTTAGCAATTTTTCAAACTGCAGTTTTTGTATTTTTTGTATCACTCGCAAAAGTTTTAGATGGAACCGCCCCTATATTAACAAAAATGGCAAATGCCTATTCAAATCCATTGCCGCACGTCTTAATACTGACCGCTATCGTCGTTGGAGTGGCTACTTCAGCGCTTGGATTAGCTTTAGTATTACAAATTTACAAGAACTACGAAACAATTGAAGAAAAAGAAATAGAGTCTTTGGAGCTAAAGTCAGATAAATAAATGTTTGATATATTTTTAGACGATGCTCCTGCATTGGTAGTAGTTTTACCTCTACTTATTTCTGCAATTATTGCATTTATGCCGTCAAAAATATGGCCTTGGATAATTTCAATCATCACTATGTTGTTTCATTTATTTTTATCTTTACATCTTCTTAAAGAAATTTCTGTTTCTGGTTTAATTATATATGAGTTTGGAAATTGGGAACCACCATGGGGTATTTCTTTTAAAATAGATGGGGTGAATATTGGACTTCAATTGTTATTTTCAATTTTTGTTTTGGTATCAACATTTTACTCAAGAAAAATTTTCTTGAATGAAATTGACTATAGGGACTCTGGAAAGGCCTATTCTTTGTGGTTACTGGCAGTTGGAAGCCTGAACGGGATTATTTTAACTAATGATATTTTCAATTTATTTGTCTTTTTAGAAATATCTGCATTAGCTTCTATTTCTTTAATTGCCTTAGGTGCAGGACAAAATAGAAAAGCATTACTCGCAGCTTTTAATTATCTAATTATCGGGGCGATCGGGGCTACATTTTATGTAATTGGGGTTGGCTTTGCCTACGCTATGACAGGTACGTTGAACATGAATGATCTTGTAATTCAACTGGGCCAATATTCCGATGGTCAGTTAGCTATCTTCGCAGGTATGTCATTCATGCTTATAGGTCTTATGGTAAAGGCTGCAATTTTTCCTGTCCATATTTGGTTACCACCTGCATATAGTTATGCTCCATCAGCTGTCTCAACACTTTTGGCTGCTTTAGCGACAAAAACAATTCTTTATTTTTTTGTGAGACTTTTGTACGAAGTATTCATAATTTATCCAAGCTATTTAAGTTTGTTTTTAGATTTTGTTTTATATCCTCTATCTTTACTCGCTATATTCATTGGGACTGTAATAGCCATCTATCAAGATGATATCAAAAAACTTTTGGCATTTTCCTCAATTGCGCAAATTGGTTACATCACACTGGCTTTTAGCCTTAAAGACCACAGTGGAGTAGCTTCGGGCTTTGTGCATATATTTAATCATGCTTTGATCAAAGGAGGATTATTTATGGCTGTTGGTTACTTCGCTATTCTTTATAAGGATCGAGTAACCCTAAACAGTTTAAAAGGTTTTGGCTATAAATATCCCATAACTTCATTTGCTTTATTAATTTGTGGATTATCTTTAATTGGATTACCTCTAACAAATGGCTTCATTTCAAAATTATATTTATTTCAAGCTCTTTATACAAACCAGATGTATTTTTCAATCGCTTTAGTTGCTGTAAGCTCCGCATTAGCTGTTGTATATTTCTGGAAAATAGTGGAACAGATGTGGTTTTCAGAAATTAAATTTAAATCTGAAAAAGAAGATGCTTATATTTATTTACCAATATGGATAGTTACAATTTCAATCATTGTTTTTGGGATATATTCAACACCAATAATTGAATTTTCTAACTTGTCCGCAGACTATTTGATATCAGGTTATCAAAATTGAGTAATTCGTTTTTAATTATACTGGGTATTATCACCCCACTTTTTGCAGCATTATTTTCTTATGTTTGTAGATATAATAATAACTTAAGAGACTCTTTTGGTATAATTGGAGGTCTCATAACCTTTGTAATCAGTTTAAAAATTTTTCATGGAATTCAAAATAATGAGGTATATCAAATAACTTTTTTTACACTTTTTGATGGGGTAGATTTTGCTTTTAAAGTATCAGCTCTTGGATCTATTTTTAGTTTAGTGGCATCTTCATTATGGATACTGGCATCTATCTACACTATTGGTTATATGAGGGGTGCTGGTGAAAAAAATCAAACAAGATTTGTAATTTTTTATTCAATCGCAATCCATGCTGCATTGGCAATAGCTTGGTCTGGAAATCTTCTAGTCTTATTTATTTTTTATGAAATATTAACTTTTTCAACTTTCCCTTTAGTTGGACATAAGCAAAACGCTGAATCGCAATCTGCAGGAAGGCTCTATTTGTCGATTTTAGTGGGTACCTCTTTAATATTTTTCTTACCAGCTATATTTTGGATTTGGCTTAAAACAGGGACTTTAGATTTTCAAGATGGGGGAATACTTATGAATAAATTCCCAGCAGAGTACCTATCTTTTCTAATAGCTATGCTTGTGTTTGGTATTGGTAAAGCAGCAATTATGCCTATTCATCGTTGGTTGCCTGCTGCAATGGTGGCGCCAACTCCAGTTTCTGCATTACTCCACGCCGTTGCTGTAGTAAAAGCTGGTGTATTTAGCTTTCTCGTGGTCGTTGTTTATATTGTTGGTCCAGACTTTTTACTTCAAACAAAAAGCTCTGACTGGTTAGTCTGGTTAGCATGTTTCACTATAATGGCTTCTAGTATCATAGCGATAACAAAAGATGACTTAAAAGCGAGATTAGCTTATTCTACTATAAGTCAACTTTCCTATATTATTTTGGGAGCAGCTTTGGCTTCATCTTTAGCTCTAAAAGGGGCATCTTTTCATATTATAACTCATGCTTTAGGTAAGATAACTCTATTTTTCTGTGCAGGTGCTATTTATGTAACTGCCCATATTAAAAAGGTAAGTGACCTAAAAGGTATGGGTTACAAATTACCGTTAATATTTTTTGCTTACACTTTAGGGTCTCTATCTATCATTGGGGTTCCCCCCTTTATTGGTTCTTGGAGTAAATTTTATTTAATCATGGGCTCTATTGAGAGAGAATTTATAATCGTTGCAATAATCTTAGGTATTTCATCATTGCTAAATATTTATTATCTATTACAGCCTGTAGTAATAGGCTTCACCCAAAACTCTAAGAAAGAGATAAAATTAATTAAAGCCCCTTTAACTGTTTGGCCACCATTAATTACAGGTTTAGGCTGTTTAGTTTTCTTTTTTTATGCAAACTATTTTTTGAATAATATTAGTGGAGTAATAATGAATTAAATGAAAAAAAATGATTTAAAGAGTATGGGTAAAAGCTTTACAAAGTACATACTTATAATTGGAGCACTTTTAATTCTTTTAGACTTTACTTTTCACAGACATGAATACTTTTCCTTTGCCGAGATATATGGCTTCCCAGCATTTTTCGGTTTTGTAAGTTTTGTTTTTATAGTCATGTTAGGAAAGTGGCTGAGGAAATTCTTAATGAGGAAGGAGGATTATTATGATCAGTAATTTTATTCCTGGTTTAATAATGATAATTACTTCATTCTTATTGCCAACCATTCCTCAATACTTTAGACATCCTGCGATATTATTATCGGTGGGTTTATCAGCTTTATCTTTATTTAATGGTTATGGAACTTTTTTAGAGTGGGACATACTTGGTTTAAATTTAATATTATATCAATCAGATAGTTTAACTCTTCCATTTGCTATTATTTTTCATATTGCAGCTATACTTGTAATAATTTTTAGCTGGCACAGTAAAAATTTAATGGAGCACATGGCGACACTAGCGTATGCAGGCTCTGCTATTGGTGCTCTCCACGCAGGAGATTTTTTTAGTTTATTTATTTGGTGGGAAGCAACAGCTCTTACTTCAGTCTTTATAGTTTTTGCTGGAAATACAAATGCAGCAAAAGATGCAGCTATGAGATATTTGATCATTCAAGTTTCTTCAGGTGTATTACTTTTAATTGGCGCATGTTTAATGCTATATCAAACAGGAAACCATAATTTAGCTGTTCTAGATTTAAAAACAAATTTCGGAATTTTTATATTTATTGCTTTTGGAATTAAGGCTGCATTTCCTCTTTTAAATGGTTGGCTACAAGACTCTTACCCTGAGTCTTCGGTTACTGGCACAGTGGCACTTTCTGCTTTTACAACAAAATTGGCAATTTATGCTTTAGCTAGAACTTTTCCAGGCACTGACTCACTGATTTGGATAGGTGCAATAATGACAGCTTTTCCTGTATTTTTTGCAGTCATAGAAAATGATTTAAGAAGAGTTTTGTCATTTAGTCTTAATAACCAATTAGGCTTTATGGTTGTTGGTATTGGTATTGGGACAGAACTTTCTCTTAATGGAACGGTAGCGCATGCGTTCGTTCATATAATTTATAAAGCTCTTTTGTTTATGAGTATGGGTGCTGTTTTACACAGAGCTGGAACAACAAAAGCTTCTGAATTAGGTGGCCTTTACAAATACATGCCATTCACAACAATATTTTGCATAATAGGGGCCATGTCTATTTCTGCATTTCCGTTGTTCAGCGGATTTGTCGCTAAATCTTTGATAATGTCCTCGCTTGGAGGTATGGGAATGGTTTTAATTTACTTTATTTTATTCTTTGCTTCCGCAGGTGTTTTGGAGCACTCAGGGATAAAGATTCCTTACTTTGCTTTTTTTGCACACGAGAGGAAAAATAAAGTTAAAGAGGCTCCAATTAATATGCTCATTGCAATGGGTATCGCTGCTTTTTTATGCATTGCTATAGGTGTATTCCCAAAATATTTGTATCAAATACTTCCATACACAGTAGACTATCAGCCTTATACTTTAGACCATGTAATAAGTCAGCTACAACTTTTAGTTTTTGCAATTATTGCATTTTTATTTTTAGTAAAATTTAAACTTTATCCCTCCGAGATTAGATCAACTGTTTTAAATTCTGATTGGTTTTACAGAAAAATGTTACCTGGTATTGGTAAACCCTTATTTAAAAAAATAGGTATATTAACAGAAAGTTTATATAAAAATTTAGGTTTATCTTTTAAACAAGTATTAAGTAAATCTTATAAATTTAGTAATTTATCCTACATAAAAGTTACAACACCTAGTTTTGCAGGCACAATTCTAATATCAATTTTATTTATAATGCTAGTTATCGTTTTGGTATGATTATTTTTTTATTTTTGCAGACTCTAGTTTAATAGCTTCTTGGATAAAAATTTGCCAAATTCTAACAATTATTTCAGCGTCAATTTTATTTTTTTTTGCTTTTGATTGAACAGACTTTAAAATATGAGTAATTCTTTCGTGATCAATTATTTCTTCTCTATTTTCCTTTAATTTAGTGACTTTGTGTATTTCTTTAAATCTATCACCAATCAGCTCAATAATCTTGTTATCAATATTATCTATTTTCTTTCTTACTTTTTTAAGCTCTTCAATGTTATTTTTTTTAGTCATTTTTTTCAATATTGCTGTACAGTAAATTTATATGAAATTAAAAAATTCTAAACATAAAGTTGCTGTATTTTGTGGATCTATGTTTGGATCAAACAAAAATTTTAAAGATTTAGCTATAACAGTTACAAAATATCTAGCACAAAATGATTATGACATTGTTTATGGAGGGGGAGAAAATGGATTAATGGGTGTTGTAGCTAAGACTGCATTAAAATATAACGCCCATGTAACTGGTATAATCCCATCTTTTCTAGATAAGCGTGAGAAAATTCACACAAAAATTAACAAAATTCATGTTACAAAAACAATGGAGCAAAGAAAAAAAAAGTTTCTACAACTGTCAGATAGTTTTATCGCTTTACCCGGAGGCGGGGGCACAATAGAAGAAATTAGTTTAGTAATCAGCGCTCTTCAATTGGGTGTTATAAAAGGTAAAAAATGTATTTTGTTTAATTATAATAATTATTGGTCTGATATAATTAATCAATATAAGAAAGTAATGAACTCCAAATTTGCTTATAAGAACTTTAAAGATTTATTTTCAGTTTGTAATAATCTAAAAGAATTTAAAGAATTATATTAATTTTTTCTTAAATAACTTAGCCAATTTTTTAATTCTTTGTGTCTTAACGTATCTTTTAACAAAGATTGACTATAGCTCTTAATATTAGGTCTTTTAAAGTCTTTAATTAAGCTTTGTATTTGATTTTTACTAAATAGTTTTTCTTTGAGTAAAATATTTTTTCTTGCATTTAAAATTTGTCCTGTGTATTTAAAATTAAATTCAGGATGATATTGGGTACCCCAAAATTTATTGCTTACAAGAGACTGAATTGAGTAATGATTGTCTGAAAGAACATGAGAGCTATTTGGCTTTTGGGATATATGGTCAATATGAGAGGCAAAAGCATCAAATATCAAGGGCTTATCTTTATACATTGGATGATGCGCACCATATTTATTAATACTTATATTATAGGCTATACCAATTTCTCTACCTTTAGGATTTTTTTTAACTGTGCCACCATTTGCAACAGTAAAAAGTTGCATACCCCAACAACTACCAAACATATTTATCTTTAACTTTGATAACTTTTTCATGAGAGAAATTTGGTTTTTAATTTCTCTTGTATTATCATAAATATTAAGACTTGAACCTGTCCATACAATGCCAGTAAATGATTTGATGAAACTTTCATCATAATTTTCATCTAAGTTCATAGAAGGATAAATGAATGTAGTTTTTATTTTTGAATTAATTATTTTTAATTGGTCTCTATAAAACTCACATATTGGTTGTAATCCATATCTAGCTAGTTTACCCCATCCGTTTTTGTCATATCCATTAACTATTAGTAAATTCATTCATATTTAATATATTTAGATTAACCACATGTCAGCATTTATCTACAAGTCTTTGTCCGTCCTTTTTTTTGTTTTAATGAGTGTATGTATAAAAGCAACAGGCGACAACTTACCATTATTTGAGGTAGTTTTTTTCAGAAATCTATTTGCTCTTATTCCATTGATAGTTGTCATTTATTATTTTAATCTAAAAATATCCTCTATTAACAATTATAAACTTCATTTTTTTAGAGGTTTAGTAGGAATTTCAGCAATGAGTCTTTTCTTCATATCTCTTAGATATGTTCCGCTGATCGAAATGCAAACAATCAGTTTTTCATCTGTTTTTTTTATATCTATATTATCAATTTTTTTTCTGGGTGAAAAAATTGGATATAGGAGGGTAATTGCAATTATTATTGGTTTTATAGGAGTAGTAATTATTTTGAAACCGGACGTGAATTTATTAAACAACTATTCTGTTTTACCACTTTTAGCTAGTATATTTTTGTCAATGGCAGTGATAATTCTAAAAAAAATATTAATAACTAATAATAATATTTTAACGGTATGGGCCTTTACTTTATTTGGAACAGTTTCAAGTTTATTTTTCTATAGTGATGATTGGATATGGCCAAATAATTTAGACTTAGTTTTTCTAATTGCTTCGGGTTTTTTAGGGTTTACTGCTCAATTTTGTCTTACAAAATCTTTTCAATTAGCAGAAGCCTCTGTTCTTGCTCCTTTAGACTTCACTTCTGTTGTTTGGGCATTTGTCATCGGTTATATTTTTTTTGGTGAGTTTCTCTCGAAAGAGGTGCTACTAGGAGGTCCATTAATTTTACTTTCAGTCGGATATATTTTTTATCGTGAAACTGTCCTTCGAAAAAAAATAGTCCTTGGAAGCAATAAGCAATTTTAGAAATTTTTAGACAGATTTAAAATTTTTTGATATTTAATCTTAATGGAATATTTGCACACAATGGTTCGAGTAAGTGATATTGAGCAATCACTTGACTTTTATTGTAATAAATTAGGACTAATTGAATACTCGAGAAAAGAGAATGAAAAGGGCCGATTTACTCTAATTTTTCTTTGTGCTCCTGATGATAAAGACACTGCTGATAGTAAAAAGAAACCTCTTTTAGAATTAACTTACAATTGGGACAAAGAAGAATACAAAGGTGGCAGAAATTTTGGTCATCTAGCTTTTAGAGTAGATAATATTTATCAAGTTTGTGAAAATCTGATTAAAAAGGATGTTGTTATAAACAGGCCTCCTAGAGATGGATATATGGCATTCATAAAATCACCAGACGGCATATCAATAGAGTTACTTCAAAAAGGTGAGAGCCTTGAAATAAAAGAGCCTTGGGCCAGTATGCAAAATAATGGGTCTTGGTAGATTATATTTCTGAGAGTTTTTTTACTAGGTCTTCTCTAGTCAGACTACCATTATTTTGAGCTAATACATCTAAGGCTTTACGTATTATGTCTTCATCTCCCGGTTCCTCAAGATCAGATAATATTATTTCTCTCAGTAATTCTGAATTATCGGATTGTCCAATATCATCTAAAATGTATTGAGCAAAGATTTTGTTTCTTGAATTTCTTTTTTCAAATTCTGTTTGCTCTTTTTGGCTTTGCTCTGCTTCAAAGGCTTTTTGTCTGTCTTTAAATTTGTCCATAGTTCATTATTTCATAGTTGGCATGTTGAGTGAAGCCCCTGCGACATCATCTGGCCATCTCGATGTTATTGTCTTACGTTTTGTATAAAAATTAATCCCTTCTTCTCCATGCATTCCATGACCACCAAATATTGAACCTTTCCAGCCACCAAAAGTATAAAAAGACATTGGAACTGGAATAGGAATATTTATCCCAACCATTCCTATTTGGACATTTTTCATAAAATTTCTTGCTAATGATCCACTTGATGTATAAATAGAAGTGCCATTGCCAAACTGATGTTTATTAATCAGTTTTATAGCCTCTTCAAAATTATTCATATTAAGGACAGATAAAACAGGGCCAAAAATCTCTTCTTTGTATATAGTCATACCATCAGTAACATTATTAAATATTGTAGGACCAACAAAATTACCATTTTCATAACCTTGAAGACTAATTCCTCTTCCATCTAACTCTAATTTTGCACCCTCTTGAACACCTTTTTCAATATATGATAGAACTTTTTGTTTGTGTTCCTTTGTGATGAGAGGTCCCATTTCACTTTGTGGGTCTAAAGACTCCCCAACTTTGATTTTACTTGCCTTCTCCTTTAGCAAATCCATAAATGGTTTTTGAATATTTCCAACAGGCATAGCAACTGATGTTGCCATACAACGTTCACCAGCAGATCCAAAAGCTGCTCCAATTAGTCCATTTACTGCATCCTCTAAATTCGCGTCTTCCATTATAAGCATATGGTTTTTAGCACCACCAAGAGCTTGAACTCTTTTATTTGTTTTTGAGCACTCAGTGTAAATGTACTTAGCAACAGGTGTTGAGCCAACAAAACTTACTGAAGATATATCTTCACACTGAAGTATTAGATCTACAATATTTTTATCGCCATTTACGACCGTGAGGACGTTATCAGGTAGACCAGCTTCACTCATTAATTCTGCAAGTTTTAAGGAGCATTGAGGAACTTTCTCAGAAGGTTTTAGCATAAAGGCATTTCCACATGCTATAGATAATGGAAACATCCACATTGGAACCATAGCTGGGAAATTAAATGGTGTAATACCAGCACAAATTCCCAAAGGC
>CACGPU010000009.1 GCA_902575065.1 uncultured Alphaproteobacteria bacterium | reverse complement strand
GGAAGCTTATCTATAAAAAACTTATTTCCATTTCTTTGTATCTCAATTGTATCTAAATACTGATCTCCTAGTTTTTGAAATAATGAGGTATTAAATTCCTGAGAGTTCTCTTCTCTCAATAATTCATTGCACGCTAGTGAAAAAAATAACTTTTCTCCTCCAGCAACACAATTATCAGCAGTAGAAACAATTGATTCTACCAATGTCGTCCCAGATCTTGGCATTCCAATAATAAAAATTAAACCATTACCCTTATCATTAGATATTTTCGGAGACCTCTCTGATATTTTATAATTTTTAAAATTATTAATAATTTTTATTATTCTTTTTTGTCTTTCGAATAATGACCCCCTTTGAAGAGAAGCTATGATTTTGTTAGCCTTAATATAGTATTTTTCTGATTTATCATTGTCACTATTCTGGAAATACTCAGCTAATATAAAATTCATATTAGACTCTTTTAAGAATCTAGACTTAGGGGGTGTAATAGAGTTTATGTTTTCTAAAATATTATACATTTTACTAAGGTATTCCTTTTTAATATTTTTGATATCTATTCTCAGGAGTGATATAAGTAATTGCTCTATCAAAATCCCCTTATCTAAAATCTTAAAAGCAAATTCACAAAATTTCTTATTTTCTTTCTTTGCTAAAATTATATTGCCATAGAGAATAATAGTATCATGAAAATTTAATAATATTTCAGACTCTAACCCACCTCGTTTTTGTATTGAAATCAAAATGTATTTTTCAGCTTCATTAAACTTCCTAAGATTTAAGTAACACTCTGCCATATTCTGGTATGCCTCTGGTCTATCTTCATCAACACTGATTGAGCGTTTTGAAAATAACAGAGATTTACGGTAGTCTTGAGTTTTAGAAAATAAATGAGATAAATTTACGTTTACGTCATAATCGTCATTTTTAAAATTATAACATTTCTCAAAAGCTAAAATTGATAAAAGATATTTTTGTTGAGCAAGGAGTGTTACGCCATATATTTTATTTAGCATGAAATTATTTGGCTGTATTTTTATTAAGTCTTTCACCTCAATTTCAGCTTTTGAATAATTTCCTGACTCAACTAATTGGATAATTTTTGACAAATTCACAGTCTTCATTTATGCATATAATACTATGAATTTAATTAAAAAAATAAAATTTAATTATCTCAAAAAACTAATTACAGAATACATAGAGAATAAAAATTTTGAAAAAGCATCTGAAGAAATTTATAACCTAAAAAATAGTGATCCAGTAGTTTATTACTTTGTCATAAAATCAATTGATGATTACTTAAATGATATGTCAAACATTAATTTACATAAAAAAAAGATTATCTGGACTATAAGTTTTGATCTGGATGACCAAAAATATATCAATAATTTTTTAAAGTTTTATTTAACTGAAAATTATAAAAAATTATTTCATGCAGATAATTTTGTGGAGTCTCTCTCACAATACTTATCCTCATTTAATGGTCATGGCGCCCCAACAGAAATCAAGTTTAATGAAATTGTTCAGAATGCAGGTTTTTTTCAAAACTTACTTCTCTTTAATCGAAGTGAAGATTTATTTATTTTTGACACTTGTGCAGCTTTTTTCGAATCAAAATCAAAACATTATTATATTTATCCGAACACAACACTCTGCTATTTTTATATTGTAAGAGATATCAAAGACTTATTCTCAAGATACAAAAAAAAACTTCAAACAACAGAGGAATCTTACAATGAATTGTTTAATTATACAGAAAAATTATATTTATCTGATACTTTAAAAGATCAACCTTTTAAAATTTATGAAAATAAAACTAATTATAATACTAATATTAACTCATGGACTGATTTAAATGTTATTAGCTCATATAAGGGAAAAATAATTCCATATGATCAGTTGGCTAATAATACAGAAGAAGTTTTAGTTGATACCGTCCAACATTTGATACAATATTATCCAGATATCAAAGTAAATTACCAAACAATAAAGGACTATGTTGATAAGAATAAATTTACAAAAATGGCAAAGATAGAAATATCAAAAAGTGAGGAAAAATTTTTATCTAGAAATTTGAATATACAAAATTCTAATTACAAATATCTTTAACTTGGCAATAAATTTTAAAAATCTTAATTCAATAATTGCTAATATTGAAAAATTCAATAATTCTGAATTAATGATTGTTACAAAAAATCAATCTGTTGATGATATAAAAAAACTTATATCAAGTAATTTTAAATTATTTGGAGAGAATAGAGTTCAAGAAGCTAAAATAAAATATGAAGATTTAGTAAACAGAGATAAGTTAAAACTTCATATGATTGGTCCTTTACAAAAAAATAAAGTCAAAGTTGCATTAAGAGTCTTTGATACAATACAAACTATCGATAGATTTACTCTAGTTGACGAGGTTGGAAAAATCTTAACAAGAGATATTTTTAGAACTAAAGAATTTTACATT
Source organism: uncultured Alphaproteobacteria bacterium (assembly GCA_902575065.1). Lineage (GTDB taxonomy): Bacteria > Pseudomonadota > Alphaproteobacteria > HIMB59 > HIMB59 > HIMB59. The sequence continues at coordinate 48,650 of CACGPU010000009.1, read as the reverse complement.
CAAGTAAATATAGGAAATGAGGTCCAAAAATCAGGTGTAAAGAGCAAGGAGCTCAAAGATCTATATAGTTATTCGTTAAACAAAGGTTTAAATATTGTTGGTTTAATGTGCATCCCACCAAATTTAGAGGATCCGTCTGAATACTTTGAGCAAATGCTTATCATTAGGGACAAAATAAATAAAAACTTAAAGTTAAGCATGGGTATGAGTAATGATTATGAATATGCATTAAATCTGAAAAGTAACATCATACGCGTTGGCTCATTGATCTTTTCATGAAATACTTACTTTTAGTAATCTTTCTATTAAGTAAAAATTTATTTGCGATGGAAATTTCATGTATATTTGAGGAGGTTCATCAGAACGGAGATTCTCACCAAGGTTATTTAATTGTTAAAGATAAAAAATTTAGGTACCAATATTTATCTAACAACTTATATACTATAATACATAAAGAAGATTTATTCTTTTACATAGAGAATAGAGATAAATCAAAATACTTCAAATTAAATGAAAACACAGAAGTGTTGGAGTCCGTAATTGAAATAATCAATGATTTTCCAGACGTTAAAAATGAATATTTTTTAAAAGATACTCATATTAAAGTTGAATACAGCAAATCAGAAAAAATAATTAAAAGAATTATTATTTTATCAAATCAAATAAATATGAGTGTTTATCTTAAAGATTGCAAATATGATCCAATAAAAAATCTATATTTTTCTTGGAGTCCCTTTTGGGAATATAATTTTTAGAATGATAAATATCGAATGTGACGACGATTTCTTAAGGAAATCAATTACCGTTTTATTTGAACAGAAAAAATTTTTTTTAAAAAATTATTATTCAAACAAATTTTTTTTTAATCTAAATTTTTATCAGCAAGATGATTTTTTATATTGTTCTATTGAAAATGATCAAATTAAGTTCAATTTACCAAAGAACTTTGATGAAATATTTGAGAAAATTTATGAATTCTTATCCAACAAAAATATAAATATAAGTAAATTTAAATATTATCCTTTTAAGCAATTAATACAAAATGAGGATAAAATAAGTTTCCTAAGTGAGATTCAAAACCAAATTATGATAAGTTTGTTACTTAATATCGAAGAAGGTATAGAAAAAAATAAATTAATAAAAAATATCTGGCCAAAAGATAAGGATATTTTTTTTAATAAGCTCGATACGCACCTTACTAATTTAAAAAATCAATTACAAAATGATTTAAATTTTAATTTAAAGTTCTCTTCAAAATCGGGCATATTAAAACTAGGTATCAATTAGAATTTCTCTCTTACCAGTGTGGTTTGGCTCAGATACCACCCCTCTTTGCTCTAAAGCTTCCATAATACGTGCTGCTTTGTTATAGCCAATTTGGAAATTTCTTTGTAGGAAACTTGTAGATGCTTTATTTGTTGATTTAATTAAATCAATAGCTTTCGAAATTAAAGCCTCATCTTGCTCACTTAAAGTGTCAAAATTTTCATCGTTATTTTTAATAATTTCATCTAATTCATCTAAATATTTAACATTTTGGGTTTTCTTAATTTCATAAATAAGTTTATTAACTTCGTTGTCAGAAATAAAAGCAGATTGATATCTTATAATATTTCCTCCATTTTTAGACATTAACATATCACCATTGCCTAGTAATTGTTCAGCACCAATTTCTCCAAGAACTGTTCTGCTATCATATTTGCTTGCAACTTGAAAACTAATCCTTGATGGAAAATTCGCTTTAATACTTCCAGTTATGATGTCAACACTGGGGCGTTGCGTTGCCATTACCAAATGTATACCACACGCTCTTGCCATTTGAGCTAATCTTTGAACATAGTGTTCAACTTCTTTTCCTGCAGTCATCATTAAATCTGCCATTTCGTCAATGAATACAACTATATATGGTAATTTCTCAATTGATTTTTGGTTGTAACCCTCAAGACTTCTCGTATTTTCCTCATTCATAAGTGAGTACCTTCTCTCCATCTCTTTACATACCCACTTTAAAGCAAGGATTGCTTTTTTAGGCTCTGTTACCACAGGTGTTAATAAATGAGCAATATCATTATAAACACTCAATTCGAGCATCTTAGGATCAATAAGAATTAATCTTAATTCATTTGGAGAAAATTTATAAAGGATGCTAGCAAGCAAGGTATTTATAAAAACAGACTTTCCTGATCCAGTTGTTCCTGCTACCAAAAGGTGAGGTGTTTTACTCAAATCAATGACTTCTATTTTACCAGATATATCTTTGCCTATGCACAAAGGTATTTTAAGAGAAGTATTTTTAAAGTTATCGTTACTTAAAAGCTCTTTTATTGACACTGTCTCGCGCTGTTCATTTGGCACTTCTACGCCTAAATATTGTGTGCCGAAAATTTGAGATATTCTAACAGCCCCTACGCCCATACTACGCGATATATCATCTGCAAGATTTATTATTGTATTTATTTTAATCCCTGCTGCAGGTAATATTTCGAATAATGTAATTACTGGTCCAAGCTTTACATCGATTACTTGTATTTGAATATTAAAATCTTCAAATACTTTCTCTAACAATTCAGAGTTAGATTTGATTTTTTCTTCATCTATTTTTTTGTTTTGAGAAATATTACTAGCATCTAATATTTCCAAAGATGGAGAAAAGTAACTAGTCTCAGACCTATCTTCTATTTCTTCTGGACTGTTAGTATTATTTAAATTTGAAACATCGTAGAGCTTTACCGTATTATTAATAATGGGTTCTTTTTTGACTTTATTTTGTAGTGGTTCTCTAATTCTATTACCTTTAAATAAATTATAGAAACTAACTTTTGGCAATTTTAAAAACTGAAAAATATTTTGTGAAATCAAATATATTACTAATCCAATAATTGATAAAAAGTAGCTAGAGTAATCCATTTTATGCAAAGTATAAATTTCCTTGGCAAACACCCCCCATGGCTCTAGTGAACTAATAAATGATATTTCTAAATCAAAATATATGAGTGTTTGAGGCAATAAGATTAAACTTAAAAAAAATATTAGTAACCTTATAAAAATATATTTAGGGTTTTTATTGAAAAATACTAAGATTGAAAAGATCAAAAAAAATATTACTACAAGATAACCCAGAGCCCCAAATGTATAAAAGATAAAACTTGCATAATAAGATCCAAAACTTCCTAATAAATTTCCATTTATATTATTAGTGCTCGTTAAAAAAGAATTATCATTTATATCAAATGAAAATAAAGCTATAAATGACATTACAGAGACCAATAAGAGTAATAGACCGTATAAATATTTGAAAAATAACAAGAACTTTTCTTTAAATATTTCAGGAATATATTTACTTTTCATTATTTAAAATTAAATATAAGCGTCTTAATGAAAAATAAAATATCTAAATATGATTTTTTGGTTGTTGGTGGAGGATTGATTGGTGCTCTTACAGCATATGCCTTGTATAAAAAGAAATATAAAGTTTTAGTTATTGATAAGAAAAATAATATTTTCAACGATAAAAGAACTCTAGCTGTAAACGCAAACTCTAAGGATTTTCTAAATAATTTAGGAGTCTGGGAGCATCTTAAAACAAAACCCCAACCAATAAATAAAATTATTATTAAAGACTATATTAATAGTTCTCCTCTTTTCTTTAGCAACAAAGATGAACCAATGGGCAATATAATCTTCAATCATGAAATGCATGAAATAGTTATTAAAAAGTTAAAAAATCTAAAAATTATAAAGACAAATATTGAAATTAATTTAGATGACCTCTTACCTAATAAACCATTACGAATTGAGAAAAATAATTATTTATTTAAAAAAATAATAATTAGTGTAGGAAAAAACATAAACTTATCTTCAACTCAAAAAAGACTAATTTTTGATAATGACCACTCTTCTTATGTTGGATTTTTTAAACATAAATATAACCATAAAAATATTGCTTATGAAATTTTTCAAAAAGATGGACCATTAGCAGTTTTGCCTTCTCCATCCATAAGCAAGAAAAAATCAACATTCATCTATTCAACTAATAAAAAAATATCTAATTTAGAAATAAATTCTATTGTTAGAAAAAATTTTAAATTCTCACATGGTCATTTAGAGTTTGAAAAATCAATTTATAAATTCCCTATAGTTCCACATATAAAAAAATATAATAAAAATTTTATTTATGTTGGTGATACTCTTAGATCTATCCACCCAGTTGCAGGCCAGGGTTGGAACTTAGGAGTAAAAGATATTCAAACCCTTTGTAAATTGGCGGAACAGTATTCTATAGAAAGTGATTATTTTAATTCAATATATTATTCGAGGAGAATAATAGAGAGCAATATATATTTTGGTTTTACATCTTTTATAAATTTTTTGTATGAAAATCAGAGCTTTATTAACAAAAGAATCGTGAAAGTTGGTTATGAAAGTCTTAAAAATTTTAAATTTATTAGGGAGCTATTTATTAAACAGGCTATGGGAAGAGTTAGTTTAATTGATTAGTGCTATTGTTACTTACAACCTGAAATGTATTTAAATCAAGAATAGAGTTTATTGTATTAATTCTAGAGGAAATATCTGGAGACTCTAAGATCGCTTGTTTATCAATTTTATTAAAGGGGGCCAACATTGCTAATGTAGATAAAAGTTGAAGATTTGAAGTTTCTGAAAGAACATCTTTATCTATATCTAATTTTTTCATTTTAAAAAAATTTGTGTACTTTTGTATTAAATTTTCTCGGTCTATTCTCGGCTCCATATTATTCAGATCTTCAATAAAGTCATTGCAGTCAATAGATGCTTGGTAATATCCTTTAGAATTAAGGTTTCTTTCTTGCAAAACAAAACGGCAAACCCCCTCTAGATTAAGAACGAGCCTATAGTCTGGTGTTTCAATGTAGGATGTAATTTTCCCGATACAGCCCATTTGGAACAATTCATTATTGTTATTTTTGGGTTGTATAATTCCAATCATTCGGTGACTTTTAAGGCTATCCAAAGTCATATTGATATATCTTTCTTCAAATATATTTAATGGAAGTTTTCCAAATGGTAATAACAAAACATTATCAAGTGGAAAAATGGGTATTGAACTTGGTAAAGACTCAGCTTTTACCTCAAAGAGTTTTTTTATATTTTCATCCATTAACTAAACATAATACTTGATAATTTCTTTCGAGCTTCTATCACATTTGGATCATTAAATCCTAATAAATCAAAATATTCTAAAAGTTTTTTCTTAGCAGCACTGTTATTCCAACTAGGATCTTGTTCAAATAATATTAGAAGTTCATTAAAGCCCTTATTATTTTCTGAGGATGATAAATAACACTCAGCTAATTTAAATCTTAAATTTTTGTCCTTTGGATTAACTTTCAATTCTTTTGCTAATTTCTCACAATGGATTTCAGTATTTTCAACTTTAGTATTACTGATAAGTTTTTTAATCTTCAATATATCTTCATTTTCTGTAATACTTTCATCAAAAGACTCAACCATCTCTCTTGCATAATCAAATCGTTTAAGCTGTATTAAACATCTCAATAAACCTAAAATAATTTTAATATTCCCAGGATCCATACTTACGAGTTTTTCAAAAAGACTTAATGACTCCTCAAATTTTTGATCTTTAAATAATTTATCTGCCTCGTTTAGCAATAATGGAACTTCATTACCAGGTGTTGCGTCTATCATTTTATTAATCATTTCCTCGATTTTACTTTCTGGTTGAGCTCCTTGAAAAGCATCTATTGGTTTACCGTCTACAAATCCATATACAGTAGGTATTGATTGAATATTCAACTGTGATGATATTCCTTGGTTTTCATCAACATTGATTTTAGCAAGAATAATTTTACCATTTTTACTATTTACTACTTTTTCTAATGTTGGAGTTAGCTGTTTGCAGGGACCACACCATGGTGCCCAGAAATCAACTATTACAGGTGTGGTTTTTGATTTTTCAATAACCTCTTCAATGAACTGATCCTCTTTTATGTCAAGTATGAAACTCATATATTATAGATAATATTAATTGGGTTATTTGCAATACACTTAATATTATGTCTTTTACCTTGATAGCATTAAAAAGGAAGTTTATAAAATACTACGTTATTATTCTAGGCTTGCGGGCGTAGCTCAGGGGTAGAGCGCAACCTTGCCAAGGTTGAAGTCGAGGGTTCGAATCCCTTCGCCCGCTCCAAAACGCGAACGTTTAAAATTTTTTACGTCTATTTAATACTTAAACTTGTTATTAATATAAAATTTTTTCTTCCAAACATCATATTCCATTTCTTTAAAATTCATATTTTTGTTCACAAACCATGTTTCGAAAACTTTATTTTTTTTATTTCTTGAATAAACGTCTTTTATAGCAATCTTGTAATTATGTTCATTTAAAAAATCAAAAGATAATTTTTCATACTTATCACCAATATCATATTTATCGTGCTCAAAACTAATATAATCAAAACTTAAATTAGAATTAACTATTTGTTTTAAAATTTTAAAAGTATTTTCAGCAGGTTCTATATCACATGAAAGATAACTCAGTCGATTAGGAAATTTTTTCTTTTTAATTAATAATTCATAGTTGATATTAAAAGCATCGTCCCAAATAACTTCATTTTTCCTCTTAGTATTTTTATCCCATAAAGATTTGAAACTTAGATCATTTTCAATTGATACGCCTTTCCAGTTGCACTCAATTTCTAAATTATATGTATTGCTATTAATAATGGGATGATGTGCACCAATTTCAAGGTAAATACCGTTCAAACCAGAGATATTATAAGCAAACTGATCTTGGCCTGATTGAGAAAAATAATCAGAATTTTTCTTAAGAAAATTAAAAAACTTCATAAAAATATACTTATAAAAAGAATTATTGATATTGTTATGAACAATACACCAATCGATCTCTGTATTTGTTTAATTTTATTTTTAATCAAATTAAGAACACTTTTATAAGTTACTAAATTAACTAAAAACACATACCATAATGCATCTACTAAACTAGCTATTAATATAAGTGATATATTTAAAAAAATATCATTTTTTATTGATATAAATTGAGAGTATATCGCAATAAACCAAATAAAAATCTTCGGGTTAAGCATTGCTATGCTTAGTCCTTCTAAAAAAGAGATACCCCCTCCCTCCATTTTATTTTGATCAAAATTCAATGCAGTTTTATTAAAAAAAGATTGAATACCAAGATAGAGTAAAAAAATTATTGATAAAATTTTTATAGTATTAAACACCATCAAATTTGTCTCAATAATTAAGCTAATACCAAGTACTGCAAATAGCGCGTAAATTCCTATTCCAAAACCATGACCAAATGCTGTTAAAATTCCATTAAATTTATTTTTGAAAATGGCATTGTTGATTACTACTACCATACTTGGTCCAGGAGACATTGCACCCAAAAGGCACACAAATACTATTTGTGTAAATAATATTACTGTCATTTATTTCGTAAAATTTGCTTTGACCTGATATTTATCTAATTTAGAATTTTCTATAATTCTCTTTAGACTGACGGAAGCATTTGTATATATAATTTTTTTGCAATAATTCCAAATAGGTAAGTCTTTTTTACTGTTACCAAAATATTCAAAAGTATCAATTTTTAATTTCTCTCTAATAAATTTTACTTTGTTATCACCTACCAAATTAAAATTATTCATAGATCCAAATGACTCAAAAAATATTTTTAAATGATTGTCTATTTGGTCAACTAAAACTTGGTGGCTTCCAGATATAAGGTATACCACTCTGTGTCTATTTTTTACTTCCCTTACATATTCGATAGCGCTCTTATTGAATGTTAGTTTGTCTAAAGGAACAACAAAATTATGTGAAATCTTCTCCTTCAAATAAGGTCTACCTTTGATTAAAAAAATAAATAAATATAAGACTAATTTAAAAGGATACTTCTTTAAACAATCAATTAAAGCAAGATTTGATAAATCTTCTTTAATTAATGTTCCATCTAAATCTACAAATAAAATTTTATTTTCATCCATTTTTTTTAAAAAAAGAAACGCTTATAATAATATTTTTTTTTTCCACTTTTTCTTTAATTAAACCTACACAGTCTGCATTAATTTTAATACCTTTTTGAAATATTTTTTCATATAGAAGATGCTTAACATTCTGAATTTCTTTTTCTCTGAATTTTTTTCTTCCTCTTCTTTCTTCAGGAAATTCTTTTAAAAAACTCTCTAAAAGATCTATAGAATATTTTTGTTTAAAAACTACATTTTTGTATTTATTCATTAAAATATAGTTATTTGTAGGTGGTTTATTTTTGAAAATTTCGATCAATGTTTAAAGTGTCGATCAGTCAATTTAAAGAAGTTCAGTTTATTCTTTTTGACAAATTGTTCTATTAATTTGTCATTTTTTGAGCCCATTGGAGCATAAACATCAATTTTTAATTTTTTATTTTTTATGAATTCTAAAGAGTCTGTAAAGGGAAAGAATGCATCTGAAAATAAAAATAATTGTTCCGTATTTTTTTTATTTTGTTTCAAATTAAATTTATATAAACAATTTTCAAGTGAGTCTACTCTTGAGGTTTGTCCACCAGATTGAGATATTAAAGAGTTTTTGTCAAATAATGCAATAGCATTTGATTTGATATATTTTAAAACACTTATAAAAAAATTGATATTTTCCTTTTTCAACTTATTGTTACCAAATACCTTTTTTATATTTGATTTTTTATTATTAAAATCTTGTACAAGAGTTCCTGCAAAAATAGATCTTTTTTCTATTTTCTTTTTAAATTTTCTTACTTTTAATATTCTTAAATTTTTTTTTCTTTTTAGAATTTCTAAGGCCCCCTTATCAAAGTCTGGAGCTGCAATTACTTCATAAAAATTTTCAATTAAATAATTCGCTGTGCTAGTTTTAATCTTTTTATTAAAAGCAACTATGCCACCAAAAGCACTGACATGATCACCTGCAAGCGCTTTGATATAACTTTTGATTTGGGTGTTTTCAATCGATGCGCCACATGGAATATTGTGTTTGACTATTATACAAATATGTTTATTTGAATTTGTCTCGTTAGCTATCGTAACTGCTGCATCAAGATCTAATAAATTGTTGTAACTTAATTTTTTCTCTCCACTTAATTGTTTAAAATTATTATTAATAAAAGCAGTAGCTTTTTGTTGAGGGTTTTCACCATATCTTAGAGGATATTTTTCATAAGAAGAGTCTTGAAACCAATTTAATATCGCTATGTCGTAGCTAGTAACATTTTTTATAGCCTTAATTGCATATTTTTTCTTATCTTCATTAGTCTTTGGGTAATTGCATATAAAATTTTTATAATCTGAAGGGTCAACGATTATAATGCTCTTTTGATAGTTTTTTACAGCTGCCCTAATAAGACTATGACCACCAATATCAATCATCTCAATTATCTCATCTTTTTTATTCGTATTTTTGATGGTTTCTTCAAAAGGATAAAGATTAACAATTATCAAATCAAAATTTATTATTTTCTCTCTTTTAATTTCGTTTTGATGATCTTGAGTGTTAGAGGCGAGGATTCCTCCAAAAACTTTAGGATGAAGAGTCTTTACTCTTCCTTCTAATATCTCTTTTTGTTTAGTGTATTTTGATATTTGAATATGTTTGACTCTGATTTTTTTTAAATATTCAGATGAACCACCAGTTGAATAAATTTTATAATTTTTTTTTATTAGAAATTCTGCAATTTTATCTAAATCAGTTTTATCATAAACAGATATAAGAGCATTTTTATTTTTTCCCATCAGTTAAAAAAATCATTAAGTTTATTTGTCGCTATAGTCAAGCTGCTTTGCTTAAACAAAAAAGATCCTGCAACAAGTATATTTGCTCCTGCATTTATACAAATCTTTCCGGTCTCATAATTGACACCACCGTCAATTTCGATATCAACGTTTAAATTATTTTTCTTAATGTAATTAGATATATTTTTAATTTTTTCAACTTGGTCAGTTAAAAATGACTGCCCCCCAAAACCAGGCTCTACTGTCATAATTATAACCTGATCAACAGAATGTAAATATTCCTTAATCTTTTCCCATGAAGTTTTTGGTTTTATAGCAATCCCTGCTTTAATTTTTTCTTGTTTAATTCTTTCAATAATTTCATTTATGTTTTCATCAATTTCATAATGGAAAGTTATTATATCTGAGCCTGCCTTAATATAATCATCTAAATATTTACTAACTCTATGAATCATTAAATGTACATCGAATATTTTATTCGTTTTCAAGCGTAAATCTGAAATGAACTGAGGACCAAAAGTTAAATTAGGAACAAAATCACCATCCATAACATCAAAATGAATATACTCTGCCTTTGATACATCAAGTTCAGAAATTGTTTTTTCCATATTTGAAAATGATCCACCTAAAATTGATGGTGATATTGTAGTTTTCATTATATTTTTTCCAAGACAGAAGCAAAAAAGATATCTGAACCTCCAAGCTCTTTAAAGCTTAACGGGTTAATAAAATATCCATTTTGTCTCCTTATCATTTTATCTGAATTAATCTTATGTAATTTAACATCTTTATGTTTCTGCATGATTTTATCAATAACTTCGATTGTCTCAAAAGGATGAAATGAGCACACAATATAAACTAAAAAACCATTTTTATTCAGTATTTTTAATCCTTTTTCTATCATCTGGATCTGGATTTTTTGGTGCTTTTTAATTTTAAATTGGTCAATTTTAAGAGTTACATCCGGATTCCTTCTAAATGTACCTAGCGCACTGCAAGGAGCATCTAACAAAATTGAATTATATTTCTGAGTAAATTTTGCTTTTAAAAAATCTATTTTTTGAATATTTATTTTAATATTTAATCGATTAAGATTTTCTTTAAATTTATTTATCTGACTTTGAGAATTATCAATAGCAATAACATTAAAGCCAAATGAATCTAACAATATACTTTTGCCACCTGGTGCGGCACATAGATCAATTAAAGTTTTATCTTTAAAAAATTTACGCACAGAGTAAATCACTTCAAAATTACCAATATCTTGAACAAAGTACTCCTTCATAATTTTTTTTTCCAAGACAAATACCCTTTTCTTATAAATAGCTTTTTGATTATCAATTAAACTAATTTGATAATTCTTAGGCTTTGTAAATATAGTGGAATAGATATAATTCCTGATTGAGTCACTTGAAAATATCTTATCAAGTACTCTTTTAAAATTGGGATAAATAAATTTTCCATATTTAATTTTATTTTTATTTCGAATAATATTTCTTAAAACAGCATTTACTAGCTTTTCTTTTTTTAAGACTTTTCCCTCTTCCACAGCATCATTAACAATTGCATATTGTGGTTTATTTGAGAAATATAATAATGTTAAACATATTTTTAGTAGTATCAAAATATTTTTTGGTGTTTTGTCATGGACATAATTTAAAAGAATTTTGTTATTATTTTCATAATTTCTGTAATACTCTTGTATAATTAAAAACAAAAGTTTTCTTTTTACGGTCGGAAAATGACTTACGACATAATCGATACTACTTCCCTGCCCAATTTTTTTAATTGAGACAAACAAGTTTGTGATATCAGTTGGCTTAGATATTTTTAGACCCGTCTATTAATGATCGGACAACATTAGGGTCTGCCAATGTTGATGTATCGCCGAGTTCTTCTTCTTCTTTTGATGCTATCTTTCTTAAGATCCTTCTCATTATTTTGCCTGATCTTGTTTTTGGAAGTCCTGGTGAGAATTGCAACTTATCAGGTGTTGCTATTGGACCTATTTTTGTCCTAATCCATTGCACAAGTTCCTTTTTTAAATCCTCGCTAATCTCAACTCCAGTATTTGTTGTAACATAGGCATAAATGCCCTGACCTTTAATTTCATGAGGGTAACCAACTACTGCAGCCTCAGAAACTTGTTCATGTTCAACGAATGCGCTTTCTATTTCAGCAGTGCCTAGTAAATGACCCGATACATTAATACAATCATCTACTCTGCCTGTGATCCAATAAAAACCATCCTTATCTCTACGACAGCCGTCTCCGGTAAAATATTTCCCTTTGAATTGACTAAAATAAGTATCAATAAAACGTTGGTGATCGCCATAAACTGTTCTCATTTGACCGGGCCAACTATCTAAGATGCATAGCTTACCTTCACATACTCCCTCTAATATATGTCCACTATCATCAACTATTGCTGCTTCAATTCCAAAATAAGGTTGGGTTGCGCTTCCAGGCTTAAGTTTTGAAATACCTGGTATTGGTGAAATTAAATGTCCACCTGTTTCCGTTTGCCACCAAGTATCAATAACAGGACATTTTTCCTTACCAACTATCGAAGAATACCAATTCCAAGCTTCTGGATTAATTGGTTCACCAACTGTGCCTAAAATTCTCAAAGAACTTAAATCGCACCTTTCAATAAAAGAATTTCCCTCTTTCATTAATGATCTTAATACAGTTGGCGCAGTGTAGAAAATATTAACTTTGTATTTTTCACAAACTTCCCAAAAACGAGAAAAATCAGGATAGTTAGGCACGCCTTCAAATAATAAAGTTTTACCTCCGTTTGCTAATGGTCCATAGACTGAATAAGAATGTCCTGTGATCCAGCCTGCATCTGCTGTACACCAGTAGATATCCCCGGGGTGATAGTCAAAAGAGTACTTGTGTGTAAACGATGCGTAAACCAAATATCCCCCTGTAGTATGAAGAACCCCTTTTGGCTTACCGGTAGAGCCAGAAGTATATAAAATGAAAAGAGGATCTTCTGCGTTCATTGATACACATTCACATTGATCATCTACCTCTTCAACTAATTCATCATAATAAAAATTATTATTTTTATGTAGTTCATCTTGAGTATTTGTATATCGGATAACTAGAGTTTTTATTGAACTGTCACAAGTCTCTAAAGCTGTATTAATATATTTTTTTAGTGGAATTATTTTTCCACCTCTAACACCTTCATCAGCAGTAATTACAAACTGAGATTTGCAATCTTTAATTCGTCCTGCAATTGACTCTGGGGCGAAGCCTCCAAATATTACTGAATGTATTGCACCTATTCTTGCACAAGCCAACATTGCAAATGCAACTTCAGGAATCATAGTTAAATATATTGTTACTACATCACCTTTTTGTACACCAAGTTTTTTTAAAACATTTGCAAATTTACTTACTTCTGACTTTAGTTCTTTATAAGTGTAGGTTTTATTTTTACCAGTATCATCTCCTTCCCAAATAATTGCTAATTCATCTGGTTGTTTTTCTGCATGTCTATCAACACAGTTATAACAAACGTTTAATTCACCATCCTCAAACCATTTGATAGATACGTCACCATCGTAGTTGGTGTTTTTAACTTTAGTGAAATTTTTAGACCACGTTACTTGAGATTTTGCTACTTTAGACCAGAATTGCTCTTTATTACTAAAAGACTCTGCATACATCTCTTCATATTGTTCTTTTGATAAAAGTGGATTAGATAATTTAAATTCTCTCATTTTTTTCACTCATCTTAATTAATTTCTTCCATTGCTTCAATGTTACAGGCATGACACTTAATCTAGCTTGTTTTACAAGCGGAAAATCATGGAAAAATGGGTTTGCTTTTATTTCTGATAAGTAAACTTCATTTAGATCTTTGACATAGGTTACGTCAACCATTCCAAATATTCCTTTTTTATCTGTGTGATCTGGATAGTATTCCTTAGTAACCCTTACAATTCCCTTTATAGCTTTTTCTGTTACTGAGTGATAAAACAGACACTCATCTCCTTTTCTCATTTTTTTCATATTATTTGCTGCTTGATAGTTTCTAACACCATCCCAATGTTCAGTTTTTTTCTTTTTTTGTTGATCCCATGACCAAGAGCTAGGCTCTGATTTCAGGAGCCAATAATTTTTAGAAATGTTCATGAATTAATATATTGGGTGATGGTCTTACATTGTAATTATTAAACTTGATTTTTCTAGTTTTCATATATTCTATAGCGTTCCAACCAATCATTGCAGCGTTGTCGGTACATAAAGATAAGGGTACCTGATGATAATCAAGTTTCTTTGTTGAAATAAGTTTTTGGAGCTCAGTATTTAAATATTTATTTGCTGCTACTCCACCACAAATAGAAAAATCATTAATTTTAATATTTTCTTTTTGTAAGAGTTTAATGCTATTTAATATTTTAATTTCTAACACTTTAAATACAGTATGTTGAAATGAAGCCGAAAAGTCTCTTAGAAATTTTTTCGTATTTTTATTTTTTGCTATGGTATTTAGCGCTGCTGTTTTTAATCCTGAAAAAGAAAATTCACAGTTATTTTTTTTTGTCAAAGGCATTGGGAGTTCAAACCTCTCAATACTTCCACCTATTGCTAAACGTTCAATTTCTGGCCCACCAGGATAACCTAAACCTAACCCTTTAGCTACTTTATCAAAACACTCACCTGCAGAGTCATCAATTGTTGTTCCAAGAGTGATAAAATTTTTGGGATTTTTAACCAATACTAAGGCCGTATTTCCTCCAGAGACGAGTAGACATAAATATGGAAATTTAATTTTAGATACAAGTCGAGGTGATAACAAATGTGCTTGTAAATGATTAATTGGAATAAGTTTAATATTTTTAGACATTGATAGACCTTTTGCAAAAGATGACCCTACAATTAATCCACCAATGAGCCCAGGCCCAAAAGTTGCGGCAATTGCTGAAATTTTTGAAAAATTAATTTTTTTAATTGATTTGACCAATGTATCTAAAATTTCCAAATGTTGTCTTGCTGCCATTTCTGGTATAACGCCCCCGTGATCTTTATGAAATTTCCTGTGATTAATTGTTTCAAGAAACTCAACACTTTTATCATCTTTTACAATGGCGATAGACGTATCATCACAAGAACTTTCTATTGCTAAAACTTTCATTATTATAAAAAAATATAGATTCTTATTGAATGTCTGAAAATCAAAAAAATGACAGTAAAAAAAGCTTTCTTCAACGAAACCTTTTCCTAATAGTAATATTTTTAATCGTTATGACTGTTGCAGGGGGCTACTTGTATCGAAATAACCTTTTAATATTTGATGAGGCTCAATTCAGCAAATTAAGCCAAGAAACTCAATCACCAAATATTCAAAAAGAGATAACACCTGTTAATGATTATAATAACAAAGAGCTTGAAGATAAAGTAGATCGTCTTGAGTCTCTTATACTAGAGTTAGCAAAAAATGTTCAAGAAATACCTCAAACTACCATTGTTCAGCCAGAGCCAGAGCCACAACAAATTACTTTATCTAATGATGAGGCATATGAATTAATTTTGTCCATAAATCAGATTATAGTTAATATTGATCAGCAACAAATTCGAAATAAAAATATTCAAAAACTCCAAAATCAATATTTATTTTTTAATGAAGAAAAATTTAAAGAGCTACTCACTATTCCAGATTATACATATTCAGTTCAACAATTACAGATTAATGAAAATACATATGTACAAAATGAGTTTATGAAACAAAATAATTTTCAATGGCTTAAAAGAATTATTGAAAATATATTTGAAATTCAAATAACAAAAAATTCATTAGAACCCTTACCATCATTTATTGATGCGATGTACAATCGACAATATACAAAGGCAATAATTGAATACGAGAAATTAAACCCTAATCAAAAAATATTTTTTAAATCTTCTTATGAACTAGCTCAAATTTATAACGATAACCAAATTTTTCTAGAGAATATGATTTAATGATAAGGCTACTAATAATTTTAATAATTTTTATAAGTGGTTACGGTGCTCTTTTTTATCTATTTAACAATGCTGGCAATCTTTCACTCATTTTAGGCATTTGGCAATTGAGTATCCCCATTGTTCAATTCCTTTTTGTCTTAATTACATTTCTTATTCTTTTAATTTTATTTTCTTATGCTTTTACAAAGCTTTTTATTTATCCAAGGGCTGCATATATGCGCTACAAATCTTCAAATGAGCAAAAAGGCCTTGAACATTTAAGAGAGACATTAGTTGCAATAACTGAAGGCAATACAGATAAAGCTACACAAAGTCAGAAAAAATTTAAAAAATACTTAGGTAAAGATCCTTTAAACAAAATATTACAAACGCAAATTAAAAAAACAAAAGATTTAAAAATAGTTAATGTTGAAAAAGGCTCGGATTAGTTTAGAAAAATTACCCCTGCCCCAAAACAAGTTAGAGTAGCGCCTGTTACTGCTAGATGCCCTGCATAATTTTTAGTAACAATCCATAATATCGGTATTATCATAATTGGCATTGTACTTGATAAAGTTGAAATAATTCCAGGATCCCCATTTTTAAGAGCAATTATTAACATGGTCATTCCAACACCCATTCCCATAAAACCTAAAAAAATACTGTATAAAGTCTTTTTAACGTCTTTCATTTTTTCTAAAAGATTATTATTTTTCATAAACCCTAAGCTAAAAAACATCAATATCGCTGCAATCATAACTCTTAGGTAGGAAACAATGATAGGGTCTGTTACCTCAAGCACAGGCTTCATTAGAATGATCCCGATAGCCTGGCAAAGAGCTAACCCAACACCAGCAATCAGTCCAATATATTTGTTTCCTTGAATGTTTTCCAAGTCATCATCAGGAATTGTTCTATTAAATTGTATTGCAACTATGATACCAAAAAAAATCAAAAAGCATCCATATAGCTCGACCATAGATGGTAGTGTTTGTAAAAATATTTCTGCCAAAATGATTGTAAATGGGATTTGCAAAGAGAATAACAAAGCTTGCCTTCTTGGCCCAAGTCTTTTGAGGCAAACAAATAAAAATGTATCTCCTATTATAATGCCAATTATCGAAGATAAAAATATTGCTATAAATACTGATTTATTAAAATAAATTGGACTCCAATTAATTACAATGTAGGGTAAAAAAAGGATAATTATTCCTACTAGCCTTAAAAGATTATAATTATAACTTCCAAAATATCTGACAATTCTAGTAGCAGATAAAGCAACCATAGACCACGTAGCCGCAGCACCAACTGCTAAGATATATCCAATCACGCGAGGATATTAATGACTAATTGAAAAATTGATACGTTAAATTAGTAAAAAAAAAGGGGCCAAAAATGACCCCTTATTTTCTAATTTATAAATTTATTTATCTTCTTTGACCAAATAACTGCATCAACATTATGAATAGGTTTATAAAGTCTAAGTATAATGTTAGTGCACCCATTATTGCAGCTTTTCCTGCAAAGGCAGTTCCAGCAACTTGATAATAAGTTGATTTAATTCTTTGAGTATCGTAAGCAGTTAAACCCACAAACACTAAAACACCTACACAAGAAATTACAAATTGCATCGCTGAACTTTGTAAAAATATATTTACAATACTAGCAATAATAATTCCAATGAGCCCCATCATAAGAAATGAACCAAACTTGGTTAAATCTCTTTTAGTTGCATATCCATAGATGCTCATCGCAGCGAATGTACAGCTTGTAATTAAAAATACTCTAACAATGCTTACGCCAGTGAAAACTATGAATATATAAGACAGTGAAATTCCCATCACAGCAGCGAATGCCCAAAATGTCATTTGAGCTGCAGAGGTGGACATTTTTTGTAATCTTGCACCTAAAAAGAAAATAAATCCAAGTGGAGCGAGCATTACAACCCATTGTAGTGCTGTGCCATAAATAGCCCCCATTAAAGTAGGAGACTGAGAAAATCCCCATGCCACTAAACCACTTATCGCTAAACCAGAGGTCATGTAATTATAGACTTTCATCATATAGTCTCTTAGGCCCTGGTCTATAACAGTAGATTGTGACTGCGAATATGTATTTTGTTTTAATTCGACCATTATTTCTCCTTAATTATTTTTAATATGGCTATTATCTTGATATTTTTCAAGTAAAACCGTATGAATCTTTTATGAAATTTAAACCCTTAGGAAATACTGAATTACAAGTTAGCCTTATATGCCTTGGTACTATGACCTGGGGAGAACAAAATACTGAAAATGAGGCGTTTGAGCAAATGGATTATTCTATGGAAAAAGGGGTAAATTTCTTTGATACCGCGGAATATTATTCAGTTAAGGGAAAAGAAAAAACATATGGTGCCACTGAAAAAATAATTGGTAATTGGTTTAAACAGAAAAATAACAGAGAGAAAATAATATTAGCATCAAAAGTCGCTGGCCCTGATGTTAGATGGATTAGGGGAGGAGGTCTTCAATTCAATGAGAAAAATTTCACCGAAGCATTGGAGGGAAGTCTGCAAAGATTACAAACAGATTATATTGATCTTTATCAATTACATTGGCCAGAGAGAAAAACAAATTTTTTTGGAAGGCTGGGATATAAAAATTATAAAGAAGAAAAAGAATGGACTCCCTTTGAAGAAATTTTAGAGACAGCAAAAAAATTTATCGATCAAGGCAAAATCAGATATCTAGGCTTATCTAATGAAACACCTTATGGCTTATCTAATTACATCAACTTGTCCAAATATAAAAACCTACCAAGAGTTATGTCTATCCAAAACCCATATAGTTTATTAAACAGAACTTATGAAGTTGGTATGTCTGAAATATCCATCAGAGATAAGGTAGGTTTGTTAGCTTACTCCCCTTTAGCTTGCGGTGTATTAACTGGCAAATACAGAAACTCCAAAAAACCAGATGGTGCTCGTTTAACAATTTGGGAGGATTGGACTAGGTACACCAATGAGAGATCAATTGTTGCAACAGAGCAATACTGTAAAATTGCCGAGGATAACGGACTTACTCCTACTGAATTGTCACTTGCATTCGTTAACCAACAAGACTTTGTTACCAGTAATATTATTGGTGCAACAAAAATGGATCAGCTGAAAGAAAATATAAACTCAGTAGATATACAATTATCAAAAGAAATAATTGATGAAATTAATGATGTACATGAAAACAATCCATCACCAGCACCTTAAGATATGACCGATTGGCCAAAAGACAATAAGGGTAGATTAACAAAAACCTTTGAATTTAAAAATTACAGAAAAAGCTTTGCTTTTACTAGTCAAGTTGCGATGTTGTCTGAGAAAAAAAATCATCATCCGCAAATAATTTTAGATTATGGAACTGTTACCATTTCTCTTTTTTCTCATGATGTTCAAAAAGTTACCCAAAGAGACCTAGATTTAGCAGAGCAAATCGATAAACTTTATCAAGAATGATTTACCTTATAGGTGTTCCTGGTCTAATTCCTTTTTATCTTTGTTTTTACAACATCGATTTAATATTTCTTGATTTTGATAAAGACATGTTCGTTTATTACTCTGCAGTCATAATGTCATTTTTAGGTGCAGTGTATTGGGGTGTTTATCTTCAATCAAAAAATAATATAGCTATTTTGTTTAGTGTTTGCCCAGCTGTTTATGCATTTTTAGTTTTAGCATTTGACTTAAAATTTGTTGAAACTATTGGGCTTTTTATAGCAGGTTATTTCATAGTTTTATGCTTTGATTTCTTTTTTTATTTCAAAGAAAAAATAATTAAAACTGATTATTTTATTTTAAGGTTAATACTAACAGCTGGTATTGCTCCAGCACATATTCTATATATTTTATAATTAAAATTAGTTAGCAATTAAATTTAGTAGCTTACCAAATTTACCGGAGAATTTAATTTTACCGTGAGTATAAGCTAGTCCAATACAACCAGTTTTTGCATCACCAACAGGTGTATGATTATGATCATCACTTCTTACTTGAACAGATCCTTGTTTATAATTGCCATACTCATCACTATAAGAACCGTGTAAAACTAAAAAACTCTCATTGCCTTCATGTGTGTGTTGTGGAATTTTTGCACCAGGCATTACATGAATGAGTTCTAACTTTTCGTTATTGTCCTTGGGCAGTATAGAAGCAACCTTAACATCTTTAAAAGATTTCCACTTAATATTTTTATTTCTTAAATGGGATCTTAGAGTAACTGGTAACTGACTTAACAAAGGATCATGCTCCTCATCAATTTGAGGTAATGATATTTCATTTTTTGTTTGATCTAAAACTTTATCCCATAATCCATTGGACAGTGGTGAGGTCTCAGCCTTATCTAAAAAATATCCACCCACCTCATTCATTGCAGAGTTAAGAGACTTATTCTCAGGGTCAACTTCAGCTAAACACTGTTGAAAAATTAAACTTGCTGGTGAGTTTACGGGTGTGCTAAGAATTTCAAATGTCATTTAGTTAACCATACTTCCACCGTCATTATTTAGATTAACCATTCTGCCGTCTTGTTCCAATTTGCCGCGGATCTTCTCTAATGCTAGACGAATTCTTGATTTTACAGTGCCTAACGGGATTTTAGTGATCTCAGCGATTTCACCATGTGATTTTTCCTCAAAGAAATTCATTTTTAGCAGATCTAGTTGATCTTTTGGTAAATCATCTAAATATTGTGCAACCATTTCAAACTTTTGATCATGTTCAATATTCTCATCTGCTTTAGATTCGACGGGAGGCAAAATGGCAGTTTCAATGTCCTCCAAGACCGCTTTTCTTGTTTTTCTTAAAATATCAATTTTTTTGTTTCGAGCGATAGTATAAATCCAGGTGCTTGGAGAGGCCACAGACGGATCATAATAATCAGCTTTGGTCCAGATAATAGTCATGGTTTCTTGAATGATTTCCTCTGCAATGGCATCATCCGCACCTGACTTCATCAAAAAAGATTTTAGCCTGGGACCAAAATAATCGAAAATTTTCTTAAAACTTCCAATATCTTGTCTTTCAGCAATATTTTGAAGCGCCTCCACAAAGGGATTTTTAACTTTAACCATTAATCTATCCATCTATATATTTCCATTTATTATTTTAAAAATCAATCTTAATTGGTATATTCTCTGACATTAAATCAGCATGTTTAAACAAAAATTATCATATTTGACTTTATGCTTATGTTTTTTAATAACTAATTTGTTTGCCAGTCATTCCGTTGACTTTGAGCACGGCAAGTGGTCCTTTAAAAAAATAAACAACAAAACATGTTCAATTTTTCAGGTACCGACTTCAGAAAAAGGAGACTACACAAATAGAGGAGCAGTAATTTTTTATGTATTCAAAGAAGGCGAAGCTGAATATGTAAGAATAGACGCTGGTTATCCATATGACTCGCAAAAATATGTTAAAGTTACGATTGACTCGAAAAATTATCAATTTTTTGGAGAGGATGACTCTGCTTGGTCGATGGCAGACGATACTGTTATCATTAAAGCTTTAAAAGCTGGTAAAAAAATGACAGTTGTCGGGTATTCTAAAAGAGGTACAGAGACAACAGATACATACACGTTAATTGGTTTTACTAACGCGTATAATTCTCTTCAACAAGACTGCTAAGAAAATGAAAAATAAAATTGTTTTAGCCTACTCAGGCGGATTGGACACAAGCGTAATACTGAAATGGCTGCAAACTGAATATAATGCAGATGTCATCGCTTATGCAGCGGATCTTGGCCAAGGAGCAGAGTTAACTGAAGCGAAAATCAAAGCAAAAAAACTTGGTGCAAAGACAATATATATTGAAAATTTAAAAGAAGAATTTGTTCGAGATTATGTTTTTCCTATGTTCCGTTGTAATACAATTTATGAGGGTGAGTATCTTCTAGGTACATCAATAGCTCGACCATTAATTGCTAAGAGACAAATTGAAATTGCAAAAAAAGAAAAAGCTAATGCTGTGTCTCATGGAGCAACAGGTAAAGGAAATGACCAAGTACGATTTGAATTTTCATACTATGCTTTAGAACCTAAAATAAAAGTGATTGCCCCTTGGAGAGAGTGGGATTTATCATCAAGAACTAAACTGTTAGAATTTGCTACTAAAAATAAAATCCCTATCATGAAACACAATAAAAAGGAGTCCCCTTATAGCGTTGATGCAAATATTCTTCATCGATCTGCTGAAGGAAAGATACTTGAAGATCCGTGGAAAAGACCGCCTGAAAATGTTTTTGGTATTTCAAAAAGCCCTCAGTCAGCGCCAAACAAAGAGACAGTGATAACTATTCAATTTAAAAATGGTGACCCAATTGCTATAAACGGAAAAGCACTCTCACCTTTTAACCTATTAGAAAAACTTAATAAATTAGGCTCTCTTAATGGAATTGGAAGAGTTGATATCGTTGAAAACAGATATGTAGGAATTAAATCACGTGGTGTCTATGAAACACCAGGCGGTACAATTCTTCTAAAAGCACACCGTGCTATTGAAAGTATTACTCTTGATAGAGAAGAGGTTTTTACAAAAGATGAACTTATGCCTAAATATGCAAGATTAATTTATAATGGATATTGGTTTGCTCCAGAAAGAGTGATGATGCAAAAAGCAATTGACGCCACGCAAAAAAGAGTAAACGGACAAGTAAAGCTTGTTCTTTATAAAGGCAATGTGATTGTCATTGGAAGACAGTCGCCTAATAGCTTATATGACGAAGATCTAGCAACTTTTGAGACTTCTAATTATGATCAACGTGACGCAGAGGGTTTTATAAAACTCAATGCATTAAGGTTAAAAAAAAATAAACTTAAATTCTAGGTCAAAAAATTTCCTTAGCTTTAGACTCATTCATTTTGCCAGTTTATCCCTGGGTCAAAAAATAATCTGATATTCCTAGTTCCATTATATCGGCAATTACATTTACAATTTGATCTTTATGTTCTGGTCCTACTAAAATCCTGTACATTACTGGATCTGAAACTAATGTTGGCCTAACCTCCACACGTGTACCTATTTTTTTTGCTACATCATCAGCAACAATTTTTGAGACTTTTTCTTTCTTAAAAGCACCAATTTGAATAAACGCTGATTGATTGGGATCATAAGAAGTCATTGACTCTATTTGACTCCCGAGACTATCATTGAGAGCAGCAATTAAAACATTTTTACTGGGCTTGGGCTTAGATTTTATTTTGAAACTTGAGTCAAAGATTATGTCAGATGTTTCCTCTACATTTTGTTGCTCTTTAAAATTGAGTGCTGCTATTAAAGAGTCAAGCTGTTCCTCATTTACTTCCTCATCAAAGATAATGATACTTTTAAGTTTTGCTTCAAGTATCTCGTTTAGTTCATCTAATAGGTCTTCATTAATTTTTTCCTCAGGAGTGTTTTTAGGGCGTAAATTATTCGTATTCCAACTAAGTGTAAATGTATCAGAAATATTTGTGATATCGTTACTCGCTTCAACTATTAAATCTAATGATCCCATAGCAAATGGCGGACTAGCAACAAAAGTATATTGTGAAGGAAGGAATACGAGCCATGATGGTAAGGCATCCCCATTAGCCATCTTTACACTGTATCTAGTTTTGCCACTACCCTCTAAGTAAAATGTTTTCTCATCAAATTGAAATATAAAATCCACGAAATCATAATTTGATAAATTCACATTCTCTTCGACTATTTTTGCTGATTGAACAAGGACAGGGTTTTGCTCATTCAATGGTATAGTTACAAACGAATTATATTTTTTTGTCCAACGATTTAAATTTTCTTTAAGAGCCAATGCTAATTCATTATCGCTGATTTGAGATAAATTTTCTGGAGTAAAGTTCATTCCCACAGATGAATACAGCGTTCCCAGGCTATATTGTAATTCAGCATATGCAATGTCATTTCTCAATTGCGAAACAAGTAGGCTTGCTTCTTCTCTGATCATTTCTAATTCTCCAAAACGAGATATTTTTTGAGCATTTGAAATTAAATCATTAATTCTCTTAGCAACACTAAGGTAGTGTTTAGCGTTACTATACTCTCTTAAACTTTGTGCATAGTTGATATTAGCAATATGGACTTGAGATAAAACAGCCATTGAAACAGCTAATCTTTGCTCTTCGATGAGTTTTTCATTAATTTGATTAATGTCATTGATGTTACTTGCTTGAAAAATATTCAATAAATTGGCGCCAAAAACAGCACCGTACTCCACATTATCTTTGTTTAACAAATACTTATTAGAGTCATAAGTCCATGTGGCATTAAATTGAAGTGATGGAAACAATGAGAGCATGGAAGCTTTTGCCTCTTGAGCTGTAACTTTTTCTTGGTATCTAACCTCTAAA
Source organism: uncultured Alphaproteobacteria bacterium (assembly GCA_902575065.1). Taxonomy (GTDB): domain Bacteria; phylum Pseudomonadota; class Alphaproteobacteria; order HIMB59; family HIMB59; genus HIMB59. The sequence goes on along the minus strand of CACGPU010000009.1, from coordinate 24,518 downwards.
AGTTCTGGTCTTGAAAATAATGCTGCCTCTTCTTGTTCTTCTAGAGACATATTTAATTCCGTTAGAGGCTGTTCTGTTTTGATTAAAGTATATTCTTGATTTGGTAATAGTCCCATTAATTTAGATAACTGTGCGCGTGAGTCCATTAAAGCTCGACGCTGTGTATTTAAAATTTGTAAAACATCCAGTAATTCTTTTTGGTACAATAAAGCATCCATAGGCGAACTAATTAAAAGCTCTTCAATGTATTCATAATCATCTAAAGCTGCATTAACCCTATCCATTAAAGGATTTATTTGACTTAATAGCTCGTCAGCAGAAAGTGTCTTCCAATAGGCATAAATAACTTCCTTTGTTAAATTATGAATAGCCTTTCGTTCTAACTCTTTTGAAATTAAATATTTGTTAGCTTGCTGACCTGCTCTGACATAAGACAAACCAAAGTCTAATGCATTCCAGGTGAAACCTATGTCATATGAATTTGAGGGTGTTTGTTGAGAGAGAGTGTATGTAGGGCTATCTGCAATAGCTTCTGCAGCTGTATTATCTGTTCCAGTAATATCATTTCCATCGCTGTCTTTTTCAGCAGACATATTAACACTCGTTGAAGCGGGATGTTTTTCTAAAACTTTATAACCTGCGTTGACTGATAGTTTCGGCAACATATCAAACTTGACCACATCTATTTGACCCTGACTTAATGCGGAGTCCATTAGATTCAGTCGTAAATCACGGTTATTTTTGATTGCGATAGCAATAGCCTGGTAAAGATCAATCTCTAAAGGAGCACCTTCAGATGTTTGTTTGAGGTACTCTAAATCCTCTTGTGATGAAAGCTGGACTTCTTCTTTAACAATTGGCATAGGTGTCTTTGAACACCCCCAAATGAAAATTGTAGCAATAAATACAACAAAAACCTTATAATTAGCCATTCTTTCCCCGTCAAAAATAACAGCATAAAATCTCATAATTGTGGATAAAAAACAACCAAGAAATTCTTATATATTTTTACAAATTAAATGAAAATCCATTGAATTTATTGTATATTTCTGTGCTGGAGAGATAAGAGGAGAGTAAATAAGTGGCCGATAGACAGAAAACTTATCCACATTTTAGCATTCAAATGCTGGAACCGAGGATTATGTTTGATGGTGCTGCTATTTATGCTGCCAGTGAAGCTATTGAAGCTGTCGAAGACCAAATTCAAAACAACTCTCTTAACGAAATTGACCTTTCAACAAATTTAAAAGCGATTTCTCACAATAATGACTCAAGAAAAGAAATTGTTTTTATAGATAAGGGTGTCGATGAATATCAAACTATTATTAACTCCATCGATGAAACAAAATCTATCTATTTAATTGAGTCCAATGAAAACGGCTTTGCAAAAATGCAGAGTATTTTGCAAGATCAAAGTGACATCGATGCAGTACATATAATAGGACACGCAAGCACTGGTCAGGTATTACTCGGAAATTCAATATTAAATTCCGAAACGATTAATTCTTTTAGCACAACACTTCAGTCTATTGGCTCTTCCTTAACTCAAGACGGTGACTTGTTGTTCTATGGTTGTAACCTGGCACAAGGCGATCAAGGAAAGCTGCTTATACAACAAATTGGAAATATCACTCAAGCAGATATCGCAGCTTCTGATGATATCACTGGTAAAGACGGTGATTGGTTATTAGAAATAGAAAAAGGAATTATTGAGGCCAAAAGTTTAGAAGTAAACCATTATGACTCTAATCTTGTATCTTTAGCAGGTGTCTCGTCAAGTAGTGGTTTCGTTGTTGAGACTGGAACTAATTTAAGAGCAGGTCAAAATGCTGAGAACACAGCTTCTAACGCAAACGATCACACAGATGGACATAAACCATATGTCATCGCTTTGGAGAGAGAAAATCTAACAACTGGTACTTTCGCATTTTATAAACAAAATATTACAGGTTATTTTGAGGAAAGTAATAGCGGTGTAGACACTAATGGACCTGATATCTCATCAAACACAACCTCTGTAACTGCAACTCAAGCTGCCCCATTAAATGTTTATTTAGTTATGGCTACTGAAAATTCTGGAAGAAATGCTGTGAGATCAATTACATTTGACGGTGAAATTAAAGGTATTTGGTTCAACATGGAGAATATTATCGAGTATGCAGCAGTAGATAAAGATAACGCCACGTACCATACAATTAGCCAACATGGTAACAGCAACAGAAATGCTTTTAGTACTGAAAGACTGAAAACAAATTGGGGAACTGATATTACAATAAATTCAAAACCCGTTCTAAGTAGTGGCCAAAAATATAAAAATGACTGGTTTGGAGTCGACACAGACTCCAACACATTATACGTTGGCTTTAATAACTCTGGAAAACACGGTGATACTATCAGGGTTTTTACTGCTAACAGTAATTCTGTAACTGCAGTTAATGACACTGATTCTGTAAATGAAGACGCTGCTGTAACTAAAACAGCTTCTCAAGATGACGTCTTAAATGACGATAGCGATTCCGAAAGCGATTCATTCAGCGTAACACACATTAAAAAATATGGTGGAACAGACTCGGCTGTTAGTTCAGGGACTAATAATAGCAATGGCACTTCAGTAACCGGAACATATGGAACATTAGTCATCGGTGCAGATGGTTCCTACACTTATACCGCTGATCAAGACGCTGCAGATGATTTAGATGCTAATGACACAGCACCAGATACTTTTGTTTACACCATTACAGATGATCATGGTGCAACTGACACTGCAGATTTAGTTATCACAGTAACTGGTGTTAATGACGACCCTGTTGCAGTGAATGACACCGATAGTGTTACTGCAGATCAGAGTGTATCAAAATCTGAATCTCAAGACGATGTCATGAATGATGATAGTGATCCCGATGATGACGACACATTTACTGTTACCCATATTAAGAAATATGGTGCTGCCTCAAACTCCACTGTTAGTTCAAGTACCACTAATGCTAACGGAACATCTGTTACAGGTACATATGGTGTTCTTACAATTGGAGCAGACGGTTCTTATACTTATAACGCAAATAATGCAGACTCATTGGCTGATGGAATTGAAGGCACAGATACATTTGTCTATACAATTACTGATACCCAAGGGGGCACTGCCACTGCAAATTTAGTAATTACTGTTACAGGTATAAATAACGCTCCAACCGCACAAAATGATGTGGGTGTGATTGATGAGGGTGAGACTTTAACAGTTGCAAATGGCACTAATGCTAATGTTTCTGGAAGTTTTGATGCAGATGAGGAACATTCTGGAGATCTTATGGACACAAGTTCAAGTTCACATAAAGACAGTGACCCTGATAGCGACACTCTTTCGATAACACTCATTAAAGAGACAACCGCGGGTACTAACAGTAGCATCAGTTCAAACAGCACATATAATGGTACTGGCAGTAGTGCTGGCACATCAGTTTCTGGTTTGTATGGCACACTTACAATTGGATCAGATGGCTCTTATAAATATGTTGCTAACGACAGCATTTCCGGTTTTGATGATGGTGAAACACTAACTGATAGTTTTACCTATACTTTAAGTGATGGAACTGCAACAACTACGGGCACTTTATCAATTACTCTCTTAGGTCAAGATAATGAGAGTCCTTCCGCAACGAATAACACAAATTCTGTTAATGAAGATGCATCTGTTTCTGCATCAGACGGATCGACAGGTACGACAGGAGATGTATTAACAAATGATACTGATCCGGAAGGAGACACTCTTTCAGTTTCAAAAATAAAAAAGAATGGTGGAAATTTCTCAAACGTATCCTCAGGAACTACCAATAGTAATGGAACTAGCGTCACTGGAACTTATGGAACATTAGTCATCGGTGCTGACGGATCTTATACTTACACGGCAGATCAATCTTTAGCAGACGACTTGGATGCGAGCGATCAGGTCACGGATATTTTTGTTTATGAAGTATCAGATGGCAATGGGGGAACAGCAGAAGCAAATATTACTATTACAGTTACTGGTATTAATGACACTCCTGATGCAGTAGACGATACAGACACTGTGAATGAAAATGAAACAGTAACTAAAACAGGCTCTCAGAACGATGTACTAAACGATGATAGTGATCCTGATGATGACGACACAATTACAGTCACAAAAATCAAACACAGCACTAGTACAAATTCTGATGTGAACGCAAGCAGTACTTACAATAGTAATTTTACAACTGTAACAGGAACTTTTGGAACTCTTAAAATCGGTGCTGATGGATCTTATACTTACACTGCAGATCAAACTGCAGCAAATGCCTTAGACTCTACTGAGACAGGAGTAGATGAATTTACCTATACAATCAAAGATAGCAACAATGCTGAGGACACTGCCACGCTAACAATTACAGTAAACGGTGCTAATGATACCCCTGTTGCAGTAGATGACACTGATAGTACAAATGAGGGACAAAGCGTCACGAAAACAGGATCTCAAAACGATGTGTTGAACGATGACAGTGACCCTGATGGGGATACTATTACTGTTACACAAATTAAAAAGAAGACTGGCGGTTCAAACTCCGCTGTAAGTTCGAGCAGTACATATAACAGTAATGGAACTAGTGTAGCTGGAGACAAAGGAACATTAGTTATTGGTGCAGACGGTTCTTATACCTACACTGCAAATTCTGATATTTCTGGACTTGATGATGGAGCTACAACTACTGACACATTCGTCTATACAATTTCTGATGGCGACGCTACTACTACAGCAGAACTTGAAATTACTATTACTGGTGGAAGTTCGGGAAATAGAGATCCATCTGCAACGAATAACACAAATTCTGTTAATGAAGATGCATCTGTTTCTGCATCAGACGGATCGACAGGTACGACAGGAGATGTATTAACAAATGATAGTGATCCTGATGGAGATACAATATCAGTTTCAAAAATAAAAAAGAATGGTGGAAATTTCTCAAACGTATCCTCAGGAACTACCAATAGTAATGGAACTAGCGTCACTGGAACTTATGGAACATTAGTCATCGGTGCTGACGGATCTTATACTTACACGGCAGATCAATCTTTAGCAGACGACTTGGATGCGAGCGATCAGGTCACGGATATTTTTGTTTATGAAGTATCAGATGGCAATGGGGGAACAGCAGAAGCAAACATCACAATAACAGTAACTGGTGTAAATGATGACCCCAATGCAGTAAATGACACCGATAGTGTTAATGAAGATGCCAGTGTATCAAAATCCGGCACAGGAGATGATGTGATGAATGATGATAGTGATCCTGATGATGATGACTCATTTACTGTTACTCAAATTAAACATAACAATGGTACAAATTCTGATGTGAGTTCAGGAACTACTAGTAGTAATGGAACATCAGTTACGGGAGAATACGGCACTCTAGTAATCGGTGCTGACGGATCTTATACTTACACTGCAGACCAAACGAAAGCAGATGATTTAGATTTAAATGATAATGCAACAGATACATTTGTCTATACAATTACTGATAGCCAAGGGGGCACTGCCACTGCAGATCTAGTGATAACAGTGACTGGTGTTAACGATGACCCCGTTGCAGTGAACGATACAGATAGCGTGAATGAAGACGCAACTGTTACTAAAACAAGCTCTCAAGATGACGTCATGAATGATGATAGTGATCCTGATGATGATGATACATTCACTGTTACTCAAATTAAAAAAAATAATGGTTCAAATTCCAATGTAGCCTCTGGGAGTACTTACAGTAGTAATGGAACATCAGTTACTGGAGAATACGGTACCCTAGTTTTAGGCGCTGATGGATCTTATACTTACACCGCTGACCAAACGAAAGCAGACAATCTTGATAAGGACCAAACAGCAACAGACACATTTGTTTATACTATTACAGATGGTAACAATGCGACTGCGACAGCTAATCTGGTAATAACTGTAACTGGTGTTAATGATGACCCTGTTGGAGTAGATGATACTGATAGTGTTAACGAAGATGCCACTGTTTTTAAAAAGCCATCAGAGGATGATGTTTTAGACGATGATACTGATTTGGACACTAGTTCTAGTCTTACAGTAACAAATATTTCTCATTCAAATGGTAATTCAGGATCAGTTAATTCTGGTACTACTTACGATGGAACAGGAAGCCAGGCAGGTACAACAATTATCGGTACCTACGGAACTTTAACGATTGGTGCGGATGGATCGTATACTTACACAGCTGACCAAGATGCTTCCGATAATATTGCTGATGGCTCAAGTGAGATTGATGTTTTCACTTACACGGTGTCCGATGGTACAGCCACAGATACAGCAACAATCACTATTACAGTCAATGGTGTCAATAATGAAGTCTCTGGCACAAACGATACTGGAAGTGTTACCGATGGAAATACTCTGAGTATAGGAAATAAAGGCTCAGGTCTGTTATCAAACGATACTGATAGTGGAAGTGATGCTGATGAGAGCGCAAATGCAACAGTTTCTGCTGTAAGAACTGGAACGGAGGCGGGCACTGGTACAAGCGGTACTGTGGGATCCTCTTTAAAAGGAACTTACGGAACATTAACACTCAACTCAGACGGTACCTATACATATGTTGCCGACCAGGATGGAGCAGACATTCTGACTCCTGATACAACAGCGATAGATTATTTTACTTATACAATCTCAAATGGAACAAGTACTGATACAGCACAATTAGCTGTCACAGTTACTGGTATCAATGATGCCCCTACTTCTTCTACAGCCCCTACATTTAGAGGTGCTGAAAATAATAGGATTGTCATACAGTCAAAACTTTTCTTCGACGATCCAGATCCAAGCACCAGTACCTACGGGCAACTAACTTATAGTTACGGTGGTTTACCATCAGGTCTGACAGTTAACGATGCAGGAAGAATCAGAGGCCGCCTACCTGAAGGCACTTATACTTTTACAGTAACGGCTACAGACGGAGGTAACCTATCTACACAACAAACATTTACAATAATCATCGGAAAGCCTGGAAAGCCTGGTGAAGCACCAACTCCACCACTGATTGTTAAGCAAAAAACTTTAGAAGCAGCTATTGCTGATAAAACAGTGACATTTGAAACACCTAAAGTTAATGACCAAATAGCTGACCTTGCGGTGAGAGGGAATTTAGGCTCTCTAGTCAAGGAATACACATTCAATGGCGGTATGAAGGTAATCGATGTTGCTGTTGAAGATTTAAATATTGATCAAAGTGGAAGACCTGGAATAAATGAAAATACTTTATTAGGATTTGCGATTGGAGATGATTATAGAGTTAATGTAAAACAATATACAGGGACTTTGGAGGACGGTTCTTCTCTTCCAAGCTGGATACGTGTTGATCCATCAACAGGTCAGACGATCGTTCAATTTCCTCAAAATATTTACTCAATCGATGTCAAGGTGATTGCAATCGATAATGATAATAGCACAAGAGAAATTAATGTTACTCTGGATAGAAACTCTGTTAGCCAGGACAAAGCCTTGAAACGCGACCTCGAGCCTTTCATAGACCGAAGTGCAGCTTTAAAAACCGAAGTTACTGTTGATGAAAAAGGACAAATTTTACTTGATACACAAAATGATTTAGAAGATGGATCAATTTTAAATGACACTCTCAACCCAAATGACTCAAACAATAATGACAATCAAACACCTAACACAGACGATCAGTCAAATCTTATTGATATACCAACTATTCCAGGAGAAATTGATGGTGTTACTTCTCAAGAAGCTAATGTTTTAAATACACAAAATTTTGATACAGATGAAGAACTTATTAAATTTGCAACTCTTCAAGAGCAATTAGACTCACAGTATGAAGGTCATGAAAATTATGGAGATAAACTTGTTAAAGTTTCTGGTTAAAATAATAATTTTATCTCTCTTATTTACTGTTTCCTCTAAAGCCGAAGTTAGGGAATCAAGAGCTTTAGTGGTTGCATCTCAAGAAGCTGTTCTTTCCAGTGAATTGGCCGCTCGTATTAATAGTATTTCTGTAAAAGAAATGGAAAGATTTAAAAAAGGAGATTTACTCATTCAATTCGATTGTAGTTTGTATGAAGCACAAAAAGATGTAGTCAGAGCCAATGAAAATAGCGCACTGATTAAATTAAAAAGTGATGAACAGATGTTACAGATGAGATCAATTGGAAAATATGAACTTGAACTTTCTATATCAGAGTATGAGAAGGCAAAATCGGAATTACGTATTGCTGAATTAAATGTAGATAGATGTGAAATTAGAGCGCCTTTTGATGGCGCGGTTGAGGAAGTTGTAGTAAACGCATTTGAGTCGATACAGCCTCAAGTTGAATTAATGAAGATTATAAAAACTGATGTTCTTGAATTAGAAATGGTAGTGTCTAGTGAATGGGTTTCTTGGTTAACAATAGGCCATCCAATCACTGTTTATATTGATGAAATACAAGAAGAATTCAATGCTTCTATAAGTGGAATTGGTGCAAATGTTGACGCTGTAAGCCAAACAATTCAACTAAAAGGTACTATTACAAACGCTAGCTCTGCCCTTCTGCCTGGAATGAGTGGGCGAGTTGTATTTTGAGCCAAGACCAATTAAATCGTTTAGCAAGGATTTTCACGTTTGAAAAAAAATTACGTGAAGCAAAATCTTTAGTAGAAATCAGATATACAGTTACAAATGAATTAAGAAATATAACTCCTTTTGTGTTTGCTTTTTTTGGAGAATGGGCAAACCCAAATAAATTTAAGATTGATGCTATTTCTGACATAGCAGTTGTAGAACAAACTTCCTCGACAACTATATTAGCTCAGAAAATAATTAGAGAAAAATTAAAAGAAGGATCTCCTGATACGCATCCATTTACAATCGAAAAAGACTCATTAATTCCTGCTAAAGGTGAAAATCCAATTCCAGATAAACTTTTATGGGTTCCTTGTTTTTCAAATCAAAAAGGCCCTCAAGCAGCATTGATACTTGCAAGAGATGAAAATTGGGAAGAGCAAGATATTGAGTACATTAGACACTTGAGTTCATCTATTGGACACGCGATGGGATCGCTCAAAGAAAATAATTTTTTTGAAAGTTCCATTAAAGTTTTTAAAAATACATGGTTTCAATTTTTAATTATAGCTGGAATTATTGCTAGTATGTTCATTCCAATTTCTCTTTCAACGGTTGGTAAATCAGAAATTGTCCCAAAAGATCCATACGTTATAAATGCTCCTATCGAAGGTGTCATACAAGATGTTCTTATTCAAAATAATGATGAAGTTAATATTGGAACAACTTTAATTTCTTTTGAAAAGACAGATTTACAAAATGATTACGATTTGGCTTTCCAAGAATTAAAAGTAATTGAAACGGAGTTACTTCAGGCAAAACAGTCTTCTTTTCAAAGTAAAGAGGACAAAGCGATGGTCAGTCAACTTCAGAGTAAAATTAAACTTGTAGAACAAACCTTAAGTTATCAGAAATATTTATTAGATGAATCTACGATCAATTCTCCTGCTGATGGAATTGCAGTTATTAAGGATAAATCACTACTTATAGGCAAACCTTTTAAGGTCGGAGAGACGATAATGGTTATCGCTGACCCAGCGAATGTTGTTATTGAGATAATGATGCCAGTAAAAGATGCCATAACAGTCAAAAAAGACGCAGAAATAAGTGTTTTTTTAGACTCTGATCCACTAAATGTTATTCCTGCAAAGGTTTCTAAATTTTCTTATGAGCCTGAACTTACCAGTGAGAACACTCTAGCTTACCGAGTAACAGCGGAAATTCTTATGGCTAAAAACTCTCCAAGAATTGGACTCAGAGGAACTGCAAAAATTTTCGGTGAAGAGGTGAAACTATTTTTTTACTTATTTAGAAAACCAATTATTTTTGTTCGACAAACACTTGGTATCTAAATGATTACACCATCAATAAGACAAGATCTTCAACTTTTACCTGGAACCCCTATGGAAGACGGTTCTCCATCATGGCTGATTTATGATAATTTAAGAAACAAATATTTTACATTAGGTTTAAATGCTTTTCGAATACTGAGACATTGGATTGCAGGTGTAGACTCAAAACAGTTTATTGAAAAGGTAGAAGCCAAGGGAGTTACTATCAAGGAAGAGGAGTTAGATGATTTTATAAATTTTTTAAAAGTTAATAGTTTAATAACTCACTCAAGTTCAGAAGATGTTAAACTATTACTAGCTCAACATCAGGCTAAAAAAAAACATTGGTTTTTAAGTTTAATTCATAATTATCTTTTTTTTAAAATACCTTTGATTAAGCCAGATCCTTTTTTAGACAGAACAATAAATATAGCTAAGCTTTTTGGAAAAAAAATTTTTAGATCAATAATTTACTTTTTTGGTATTATTGGAATATATTTTGTTATTCAAAGCTGGGATGAATTTTTATCTACTTTTTTGTATTTCTTCAATTTTAATGGATTAATTTTTTATGCAATTGCTTTAGTAGGTGTAAAAGCAATTCACGAATTAGGCCATGCTTACACAGCTAAGAATTTTGGATGTAATGTCAATTCAATGGGAATTGCGTTTTTAGTTTTTTTTCCTTTTTTATACACGGACAATACTAATGCTTGGAGACTTAGAGATCATAAGAAAAGACTGACAATAAATTTTGCTGGAATTTCAACAGAGCTACATTTAGCATTGCTGGCTACTTTTGTATGGGGAGTATCTGATCCAGGAATTCTGAAAAGTGCCGCTTTTTTCATTGCTACGACAGGATGGATTTCATCACTTCTTATTAATATTAGCCCATTTATGAGGTTTGATGGATATTACGTATTTGCTGATTTTATAAAAATAGACAACCTTCAGCCTAGAGCATTTGCTATAGCAAAATGGAAATTGCGAAATTGGTTGTTTGGATTGAGCCTTAGCCCTCCTGAGCATATGAGCCAACAACGCCAAAATTTAATTACTATTTATGCCTGGTCGACTTGGATATACAGGTTCTTCCTATTTATAGGAATAGCTTTACTGGTTTATTTTTTTGCATTTAAAATTTTAGGAATATTTCTTTTTGTAGTAGAAATTATTTGGTTTGTAGCACTGCCTATTTTAAAAGAGTTAAGACAATGGTGGAAACTACGCTCTAGTTTCTTTTTAAATATTCGTATAATTAGAACAATTTTAATTTTAGGAGCCCTATTATTTATTTTATTTTACCCTTGGAAAAATACACAGTCCATACCAGCAATTTATCAATCAGAAGAATACATTACAATTTACCCAACAATAAATTCACAAGTTTCAGAAATATACGTTAAAGAAAATCAATCTGTACAATTAGGAGCAGACTTAATAAAACTAAATTCTCCATCGCTTAATTCAGATATACAAAAACTTATTGAAGAAAAAAAATTAATTTCAATTCAAATAAACAATGCTTTAGAGGGTGATCAAAATAAATCAGATTTAATGATAATGAAAAGTGAAGAAAAAAAAATTATAACCAATATTAATAATTTAGAAAAAATTAAATCATCGTTAAATATCATCGCACCATTTAAAGGAGAGATTGTAAGTTTAATTGAATTAAAAAAAAATCAATGGCTAAATAAAGATGATCCAATTATGTCAATTGTAAATAAAGAGTCATTTCAAGTCATAGCTTTTTTATCTGAAAATGATATTTCAAAGGTTAAAGAGTTTAAAAATAGTTTTTTTGTTCCTAATTCAATTGAAATGCCAAAGGTTGACTTAGAAGTAGTGTCCATAAGCAAATCACCAGTAGACGATTTTAGCCTCTATCCCTCGGTTACCTCTATTTTTAACGGCCCTATAGCTGCAAGAGAAAAACCTGGTGGAGGAATACAATCTGAGAAGTCCTATTATAAAGTAACCCTTAAATTGTCGGAAAATATAATCTTTTCCGATAAGAAAGTTTTAGGTCTTGCAAATGTAGGTATTCAGCCACAGTCCTATTTTGATAAAATATTAAATCTAATATCTGCGACCCTTATAAGAGAAATAAGTTTTTAAGTCTAAGAATTATGATGTTTTCATTTAATAATTTTAATAGGATGAGCTATGGCTAAATTTTTGAGTGTCGTGCGTTTCAAAGTTAAACCTGGTAATGAACAATCCTTTATTGACTCAATGAAGAAGTTTTCAAATCCTGATGGAGTTATTACCCGTAAAGTTATAAAGACAGGTGAGAGATCCTATTGTAGCGTTGTTGAGTGGGTTGATGAAAATAGTCTTGCCAATGCTCGCCAACAAATGATCGCATATCTTGACACTATAAGACATATTTTAGAGGAGCTCAGTTCAGAATTGGGAGTAACTGATCCAGTCTCCGGTCCAGTAATAGTTGATGAGCAAGGAAATGTCGTAACACCTGGTTCAAGTATTTCAGGAAAAATAAAAACTTAATTTTTAATTTGATCTTGGGTCCTCAAGACCAGCATGACGATAAGCTGATGTTACAGTATTTCTTAATAGACATGCAATAGTCATCGGCCCAACACCACCTGGTACAGGAGTAATCTTTGAGGCTTTTGTGGAGGCACTTTCAAAGTCTACGTCACCCACTATCTTACTTCCTTCACTTCCGTCCTCTTTTGTAATAGCTATTCTGTTTATGCCAACATCAATAACAACCGCACCATCCTTTAACCATTCTGAGTCAATCATTTCAGCCCTTCCAATGGCTGCTACGATAATATCTGCTTGTGAACAAACTTTTTCAATTTCTTTGGTTTTGGAATGCACTACCGTAACAGTACATGACTCTTCGATTAAAAGTTGTGACATAGGTTTGCCCACTATATTTGACCTACCAATTACAACAGCACTCTTACCTTTTAAATCCTCTACATGGTCTTTCAAAAGTAAAAGGGAACCCAGAGGTGTGCATGGAATAAAAGCTTTTTTCAACATTTCACCCCCGATGGAAAGTCTTCCTGCATTTATAGCATGAAAACCATCAACATCCTTTTCTACAACAATAGCATCAATCACTTTTCTCTCATCAATCTGCTTAGGCAAAGGTAATTGTACTAAAATACCATGAACGAAGTCATCATTGTTAAGTTCATCTATCAATTTTAATAATGTTTCTTGATCTGTATTTGCATCTAATTTGTAATCTTTAGTTTTTATATTACATTCTGCAGCCATTTTTGTTTTTTGCCCCACATAAACCTTACTTGCTGGATTTTCTCCTACTAGCACCACTGCTAGACATGGATCTACTTGTTTTTGAGAGATTAATTTGTCTGAGTCTTCTTTTACCTCAGCTCTAATTTTTGCTGCAAAAGCTTTTCCATCAATTATATCTGCCATTTTTTTATTCTCCTTATCATTATCCTCTTGGCCAATACTCAATCAGTAAATCTTTAAATAAGTAAATTATTAGTATTAAAAGCACTGGTGAAATATCTAAGCCGCCTAAATTTGGTAAATATCTTCTTATATAGTTTAAGGGAGGGTCAGTTAGTTTTTTAAAACTTTCAAAAACTCGCCACAAAAAAATATTTTGACTATTTAATATGTTAAAGTGAAACAACCAAGATACGACTACGTAAAAAAATACTATAAGTGTGTAAAAGTCTAGAAGTCTTACCAGGAACAGTAATAATGAATTCACTGTGATAAATTATAAAAAATTATTATTCGCGTCTATTAAATAAGAAATTTCTGCAACGCTCTGATTGGGGATTTGTGAAAACTGTGTCAGGATGTCCTTCCTCTTCTACCAGACCATCATGAAGAAAAATTACATTATTTGAAACTTTTCGAGCAAACTCCATCTCATGAGTTACAACTAACATTGTTTTACCCTGTTCGGCTAAATTGCGTATAACAGACAAGACCTCATCTACCAATTCTGGATCAAGAGATGATGTCGGTTCATCAAATAATAATATTTCTGGAGAAATGGCGAGCGCTCGAGCTATTGCTGCCCTTTGTTGCTGTCCTCCTGATAGAAGAGAAGGATACTCTTTAGCTTTGTCAGCGATCCCAACTTTTTTTAATAGGATCATTGCCTCTTCTTCTGCAAGACCTTTATCTATTCCTAAAACATTAACCGGGGCTTCCGTAACGTTATCTAAGATATTCATATGAGACCAAAGATTGAAACTTTGAAAAACCATACCCAATTTTTTTCTAATTGAAGTGATTTTCAACTGTAAATTCTTATTAGGTTTTTTAAAATTTTCATCGCTACAGTCGATAATTTCACCACAAACATTTACGGTTCCGCTATCAGGTGTTTCAAGGAAATTTACACAGCGAAGCATAGTACTTTTTCCTGAACCAGAACTTCCAATAATACTTACAACATCTCCTTTATTAGCTACAAGATTAATGCCTTTTAAAACTTTATTTTCACCAAATTTTTTTTCTAACTGATTTAACTCAAGTATTTTCATTATTGAGTAATATTTCATTTTTTCGATTTCAAAGATATTGCTAAAAAAAGCAAATCTTCAAGTTAATATGTTAAATATAATTAAATTTATAATAATCTAAGTTATTAGTTCTAAAAACCTAATCATTTCAATGTTTTTAGAAAATAATTTAGATTTTATGAATATTTAGATTGTGTTAGGATAAACAAATGGATGAAAATAACACTGAGTTATCAGGTGATGAAATACAATCTAATCCAATAGATAATGATGCTAAAGCTGTAAACATAGGTTCCGGTGTTAGAGTTGACGGACGAATTGAAGGAGCAGAAACTTCAGATATTTCTGGAACTCTTACAGGAACTCTAAAATCTTCAAATATAAATATAAACAGCAAAGGTGCTTTTAGTGGAGACATGTCAGGTCAAGAAATAACCATTTCTGGAAGTGTTGATGGTGAGATTAATTCAGAGGATTATTTGATCGTTAATAACTCTGCAAACATTAAAGGAGTAATTGAATACGCTTCATTACAAGTAAGTTATGGTGCAAGAATCCAAGGCACACTAAGACATAGGGGCACTGTCCAATCATATTCACCAGTTTCCACTGATGAAGTTAAAGAAGATGATGTTAATGAAAATCAAGAGGTTGATCAATAATGGCTTTGTTTGGATCTAGTGAAAAAAAACCTGAAGTAAAAACTGAATTTATGTTTGACACCGATAGTACTATCAACCAATCAACTCTAGCGAAAGATATAAAAATTAATGGCTCTCTTGAGTCCACAGACTATATAGATTTTTCTGGACAATTAACTGGTACTATAAAGTCATCAACCATTAATTTAAAACCAGGATCCTATGTTAAGGGAACTGTTACTGCTGATACCATAACAGTTGAAGGAGAAGTTGATGGAGATATTCAAGCTAAAGATATCTATATTAAGTCAACAGCAAAAATTAAGGGAAATATCCGCTATCAAAATATTGATATTCAAAATGGCAGTATAATCAACGCAGATTTGTTCTATTCATCATAATTAATCAAATATTTAGAGCGTTTCTATAAAAAGTTTATCTATTTATTCTATTTTAGTTTATATTTTATTAAGTATTTATTCGAAGTAATAGAGGAAGAACAAGGAGAAAATTATGAAAAAAATAATACTATCAGCATTTGCTGCGCTTTTTTTATTTGGTTCTGCTTTCGCAGAAACAGTAAGAATGGGCACAGAGGGTGCTTATCCTCCATATAATTTTATTAACGATAATGGCGAAGTTGACGGATTTGAAAAAGATGTTGGCGATATGCTTTGTATTCGAGCAAATCTAGATTGCGTTTGGGTTATAAACGAGTGGGACTCTATCATTCCTAATTTAGTGTCTGGTAACTACGATACAATTATTGCTGGTATGTCAATTACTGCAGAACGTGATGAGGTGATTGACTTTACACAAGATTATTTTCCACCATCTCCATCAGTATACATGGGAATGAGCGGAGCAGACATTGATGTAGACAGTGCTGTTATTGCTGCTCAAACTGCTACTATTCAGGCAGGTTATGTTGCTGAAAGTGGAGCAACTTTAGTAGAATTTGCAACAGCAGAAGAAACAATATCTGCAGTGCAAAATGGTGAAGCTGATGCTGTCTTAGCAGATGGTGATTACCTCGCATCGATTATTGCAGAGTCAAACGGTGAATTTGCAAACATTGGAGAAGTTTCAATCGGCGGAGGTGTTGGAATGGGTATCCGTGAATCTGATACAGAGTTAAAAGCCAAAATGAATGCAGCTATTAGCTCCATGAAAGACGATGGATCACTAAATGCTCTCATTAAAAAGTGGTTTGGTTTTGAAGCTGCAACTTTTTAAGATTATTTAATTTAAATTTTAATATAAGAGGACGGAATATCCGTCCTCTTTTTTTCTTTATAATATTCATTCAATAAACATTGAAACATAATATAAAGTCCAACCTACAATGATTATAGTTGGGGCAGGAATTGTAGGCGCATCCTTCGCTTATCATGCCTATCAAAATGGTGTAGATAAGATAACTGTTTTATCATCACATTTACCAGGTGATAGAAACCAAGCCACTTCAAATACCTGGGGTTGGGTGAATGGATATGCAAGTAATGATAAAAGTTATGCTACTTTTCGTTTAGCTAATTTAAATTACTGGCCAAAATTAATAAATTATATCTCAAACTTAAATTATACATCAAAAGGCGCATTTATTTGGGACCAAGGAGAGAAAGAGCTTCAGCAAACTATCAAGCAACATCAAAGTTGGCGGCAATCGGTGAAAATATCAACTAAATCTGAACTAAAAAAACATTTACCTTACTTAATAAATATACCGCCCATGGCCTGCTTTGGTGCCGATGATTTGGCCATCGATGGTGTTAAAGCAACAAGAGAACTTTTCAAAGCTAGTGGATCAAAAATAGTAAAAACTAACGTAAAAGATATAGTGTGCGAGAGTAACAATATTATTGGTATAAAAACCGATGATGAAATTATTAATGATGATGAGGTAATCATAACTGCCGGACTTGGTGCTCCTAAATTATTATCAACAATTAATATTCCTTATGAAATGAATTCAAGTTTAGGTTTACTAGTTTATACAAAACCATTACCCCCATTATTAAAATACCCAATTACAGGTATCGATTTTCATGCAAGACAAGATGACAAAGGGAGATTAATAATAGGTGGAAAATTTGACGATGACTCGAGCAAAGAAGAAAATATTAACGATACTGCTGAAAAACTTATCCAAGACATGTCAACCAGGCTTAACTATAATGGTGATATGATTTTAGATCACTTTACACTTGGCAAACGTCCATTACCTGTTGATGGAAGACCGAAAATCGGACGTCTTGTAAATCAAAAAGGTGAAAAATTAAATGGTATTTATCTAGCAGTTATGCATTCAGGTATAACTAATGCACCTTTGGCTGGTAAGTATGGAATAGAAGAAGTTTTAACTGGAAAAAGAAATAATTTAATTCGAGATTTTTCCCCTCAAAAAATAGTTACACACGAAGAATTTCAAAATGTTTAGTTATTGTGTAGATCCTAAAACCTTAGAGGGACTAATATGGCTATCATGTTATGTCACCACAGCAAAACATATGTCATTTTACCTTTCTTTTTTAGTTGTTATGTGCTTGCTCTCTTTAGCTGCTCCATTAGCAATGGCATTTGGTTTTGCAGGCGCAACTGCTACAAGATCTTCTTTAAGCATTATCCGTTCTTTAGGAAAAGCTTATCTTGCTATGATAAGAGGTATTCCAGATATTGTTTTCTTTTTATTTATTCCAATAGCACTTGATCAAGCATTTGAATATTTGCGTCATAAAGCTTTATGTTCTGATGTTACTGAGCCTATTAGGCAAGGTAATGATTTTGTCGTTTGTGCAGCTGCGAAACTTCCCTTGAACACAGCTAGCGAGTGGGTGCACGATATTTATGGATTTTCTTTGGCTTTACTTGCTTTTGGCTTTGTTTTCGGAGCTTTTGCTGGCAACGTTTTGTCTGGAGCTATGGCTGCAGTTCCAAAATCTCAAATAGAAACAGGAGAGGCTTACGGGTTTTCTCAGAGGCAAGTTTTTAGAAGAATTCTCATACCACAAATGTGGATTTATGCATTACCAGGTCTATCTAATTTGTGGATGATTTTAATTAAAGCAACCCCACTTCTATTTCTCCTTGGCATTGAAGATATAGTCTACTGGGCTAAAGAATTAGGTGGAATCAAAACGGGTGTGTATGAGTATCCTCATCCTGATTGGCGAGCTTGGTATTTTGGAGTACTAATGATTTTTTATTTATCATTAACTTACTTATCCCAATCTGTATTAGATAAAATATCAGCTCGACTTAATAAAGGACAAGCCACTATGGCAGGTAAGGCTGGCTGATGTCGAGTTGTTTTCAAACACTATCTGATTATGGCCTTAGATCTATAGGTTATGGAGAGCGACTTTTACCAAAATCTGACATAACACTTTGCGAACAATTTGTATTAATTGGTTCTGGAATGATTTGGAACATATACTTTGCCGTTTTTGCATTACTTCTTGGATTTTTCTTTGCAACCTTTCTGGCTTTAGGTAAAAATTCAAATCTACCTCTATTTAGTGCCCCTTGTAGATTATTTATTTTTATTTTTAGAGGTTCCCCTTTATTCATTCAATTTTTCTTTGCTTATGATTTATTTGTTCTTTTACCAAGATTAGGATTTGATATTGATCTAGGATTTCTTGTAATTACAGTTGAAACGCGTTGGCTTACCAAAGCTTGGTTAGGAGCTTTAATTGTTTTATTTTTTAATACATCTGCTTATGCAGGAGAGATTTTTTACGGAGCGTTGCGCGCTGTCCCTAGTCAAGATTTAGAGTCAGCAGATGCGTTTGGTTTTACAGGGATTAAAAAATTCAGACGCATTATATGGCCAACAATGCTCCGCTTGGCATGGCCCTCTTACACAAATGAAGCAATTTTTATGTTCCATGCAACAACCTTGGTGTTTTTTACTGGTTTTCCAGCATGGCAACAAAAAGGAGATGCGATTTATTATGCCAGTTATTTCGCTGATAAAACCTTTAATCCTTTTGTTCCCTATCCAATTGTTGGCTTTTACTTTATTTTGTTAACATTATTGATAATTGGTTTATTTAGCTTAATAAATAGAAGATTGAATATACATTTACCAACTAACGAGAGAAAAAGATTGAGGTTTAATAAGTACAATTTGATTAGATAAGTTGTTCAAATAACTTATTTTATTCTCTTTTAAAAATTTTAATTTTATTTCTAATAAATATAAAAGTAATTATTAGCACAATTAAAGGTGTTCCCCAAAGTAGTATGTGATTTTTAGGTGGATTAAATGATATTTCTTGACCATAAATTTTGATTAGTTCTTGATTAATTTCCTCAATGGATATTCCAGAGCTATATTTTTTTTGGATTTGTTCTTTTATATTTATTGCAAACTCTGTATCAGACTCTTGAATGCTCTGACCCTCACAAACCAGACATCTGATTGTTTTGTAATAATCACTAAGTTCATTTACACCTGCAAAGCTAATTACAGATATATGAATTATTAAAAATGGTATAATTAGTTTATAAATACTTTTCGACATCTTCATAAAATAAAGGCCCTTGTATCTTTTTTTGAGTCATTTTATTAACAATAAAAAATGTTTCTGGAACACCAATTAAACCCATCTCATAAGCGATGGTGCCATCATCTCTTAAAATGTATTCAAAAGGATTTCCATGTTCATTGATCCACTCCTTAAAATTCTCTTCATCGTCTCGAAAATTAATACCAATAATTTTTATACCTTTTTTTTTCATTTCCATTAACAAAGGGTGCTCTAATAAGCATGGCTTACACCAAGAAGCAAAAAAATTAACAATGTAAAATTCACCTAATGTATCTTCATCTATTAATTTATTGCTGTAAAAGTCTTTAGTTTCAAATATTAAATTCGATACCTCATCTAATGAATTATTTTTATTAGTTGATTGATTAAAGTAAAATATAACACTTACAACTAATACTATTAATCCAACGACAGGTAATAATAGATGCCTCTTCATCGTTTTTTAACAACAGATAAAAATATCGAAAAAACAAGCATAATTGCACTTAACCATAATAAATTTATAAATGGTTTATATACTAAATTGATCCCAACCTTATTGCTTTCAATTGTTGATATTGTTGCATAATATTGACTAAAGAGTTTATTAGTAGTACTTACCTCACTTGTGACTTGCCCTGAGGGTTGGTAGATATTTTTTGAAGGCGAGAGCTCTTTTACTTTTTGTCCATCAGAAATTAATAAGTCCACTGATATTCTTTGATAATTTTGGAATTTTTCGTTTTTAATATTTTTAATTATTGCAGTTTTATTATTTTGTAATTTTATTTCATTAGTGGAACCTTTTTCAAATAGTAGATTTTCTTCGTAGTCAAATTGTTCTGTATATACTGCTGCGATAATAAAAAAACCAATACTTAAATGAGCCAGCCATTGAGAATAAAAACTTATATTTTTTTTAAAATTATTTTTTAAAACTAAAATACTTTTTAAAAATAATGGAACTGTAATAAATATACTAAGGGTAAAATAAAAATTATTTGAAAAATAATAGGATACCAAGCAAATCAATAATGAAAAAATTATTATATAAGGTATTTGTTTATCTTTTTTTTCATGTTTTCCCCAATTTATCTGTGGCGCAAACGCCATGAATAAAATTAATGGTGCTAGTAACAAATTAAATGCGAAATTATAATACGGTGCGCCTACTGACACTGATGTTTTAAGAATCATTTCGCTAAACAATGGATAAACTGTTCCAATGAAGACAACGAGCGCAGAACAAATAAAAAATATATTATTTAATAAAAGAAAACTCTCTCTGCTAATTAAATTAAAAGAGTCCTCATTGAAATTAGAAATACTTTTTATATTTAGCCTTACTGTCATAGCTAGTAAATATGTGATTATAATAATCAAAAATAATCCTCTAAGTGGATCTGTAGCAAAACTATGAACGGATACAATTAAATTTGAACGAACTAAAAAAGTCCCAAACACTGATGCAATGAAACAGTAAAGCCCTAAATTTAGGCTCCATAATTTTAGTTGGTTACTTTTGATTGAAACTTGAAGAGAATGAATCAAGGCGGTATTTAATAACCATGGGATTAACGAGATGTTTTCTACCGGATCCCAAAACCACCAGCCTCCCCATCCTAGCTCTGAATAAGCCCAATAAGAACCTAAAACTATTCCTCCAGTTAAAAAAAACCATGAAATCTTTGACCAAATCAACATTTCATTAAATAATTTTTCTGAAAAATTTTTATTAATTAGCATATGTGCAGATATCACAAAAGGTATAATTAAACCAATATACCCCAAAAACAATGTTGGTGGATGAATTACAAATAAATAATGTTGCAAGATTGGATTCAGGCCCAAACCTAAAACATTTTCATTTGCTTCTACATAAGTAAATGGATTTGAACTAATTACTACATAAAGAATAAATAAAGTTGATATAAATAATATGTTTTTATGAATTTCAACAGTTTGGTTTTTATAGAGGAAAAAACCCCCAAATAAGTTAATTAAAAAAACCCATAATAAAATTGATCCCTCATGACTACCCCAGGCAGATGTCACTTTATAAAACATAGGATCATCAATATAAGAATTTTCGACAACGTTCAATAAAGTGAAATCTGAAATTGAAAATGCATATACTAAAAGACTAAAGGGAATGAGATTTATAAAATAAATTAATTTTAAAGAAAAAGTAGTTGATGGAATTATCCTCTTTAATAAATTTATATAAAAAAAGATAGTAAGTATTAAAGAAATATAAATAAAGCTATTACCTAAATAAGATATCAATTAATTCCCTCTCCATTTTCCTTCTTCTTTAAGTTTGTCTATAGCGCTTTGGGGCATATAGTTTTCATCGTGTTTGGCTAAAACTATCTCTGCAACAAAAATGTTATCAATAAATTTTCCTTCAACGATAATACCCTTATTTTCTTCTACTAGATTTGGAAGTGTTTTAGAAAATACAACATTTACAGAATTTTGATTTTGATCAACTACTTCAAAAACCCAATTTCCATCTAAAAATTTTAAACTATTTGTTTTAACAAGCCCCCCAACCCTTAAATACTTATTTTCTATCCCATCCATACTTTTTAGATCAGTTGGTTCAACAAAATATGCAATTTGATCTTTTAGAGAATAACTTATTAAAAATATAGAAGCAGAAAAGCAGGCGAATATAATTAGTAAAAAAATAAATCGCTTTTTTATTCGATTATTTAATTTGATTATGCGCACTAACCATATTAAAGACTTTTTTCTTCAGTAGCATAATTATAATCGTTGTCACAGCACAAACGACTCCAAAAAATCCATAGCAAATTAAAACAAATTCTAAACTAGTCATTTAAAAGTTTAGACCTCTCTATCTTCCTTTTTTCAACAATTATATAAAAAATGTTTGAAAACCAAAATATTGTGAGCATAAAAATACCAAAAAAACTAACTAATAATGTAATAAGATAATCATTAGTCATACTAGGCCCACCTATTCTAAAAACACTACTTTCCTGATGAAGAGTTGTCCACCAATCAACAGAAAATTTAACAATAGGAAGATTCACCAGTCCTATTATAGCCAGAACTGACGCTGCAAAATCTGCTTTTTGGAAGTGCTCAAATGAATACAAAAGAAGTATGTGACCTAAGTAAATAAAAGCTAAAATTAACATTGAAGTTAACCTCGCATCCCATACCCAATACGCCCCCCAAGTCAAATTTCCCCATACAGACCCAGTAACTAAAACAATAATACTCATTATCAACCCTATTGGAGATAAAGATCTTGCTACTGTGAATGCTGTTGGGGATTTAAATATTAAGGCAACTATACTACTAATTCCCATGACTAGAAAAATTGCCAATGATAACCAAGCAGTGGGTACATGGATAAACATTATTTTGAATGAGATACCTTGATAATAATCATTTTCTAAAAAAATAATTAGAAAAATAGAAACACTAATTAATATAAGTGATAATAAAATAACATATCTAGATAGAGAGTTCATAAAACTAGAAAGTATATTTGGAGTTATAGCAAACATCAGACTGATAATTTTTTTAGAGCAAAACTAGTTAGCAAAGGTGAAAAGGCCAAATTTAATAAAAAATAAGCTACAAAAAATAAATACATTCTACCTGTATTTAAACCAATTAAATCAGTTATTGCCATAGAAAATATAAGAATAGGGACAAAAAGAGGCAATGTTAAAATACTTGTCAGTGAGAGTCTATTATTCTTAGAGATTGTTATAGATGCCGTTATTGAAGCTATAAAAATAATACTTAAAAGAGAGAGCGACAGAAGAATATTTATCTTTAACAAATAAGTTAGATCGATATTTAAAATAATCAAAATTAGTGGTGAGAATATAAAGAAAAAAATAATTAAATTTAAATAGATCATCATATTTTTAACAAAAACAATTATTTCTAAAGAGAAAGGTGAAAGTAGATACTGATGAAGTTTTGCTTCATCAAAATCTTGATCATAAATTTTTTCAACTTTAAATAATGAAATAAAAAAAATCATTATGTATAAGAAAGATAACGGTGCATTAATTCCCATTGACTGGTGTTTTAATGATAATGCAAAAATAGCACATGAAATAATTAATAGACAATAAAGAACAAAACTGAAGATACTTCCTTTAAGCATTAGTTGAAATTCACTTGAAATTAATTTAAAAAAATTTTTTATCATGTTAATTGAAGCGTTTTATAATTATTTAAATTAATATTTTGATGACTCGCTAATATAATTATTCCCTTATTTTCCAACTTTTTTTCAAACAATGTATTTAAATTTATTATTGTTCTATCATCAAGCCCACTAAGTGGATCATCAAGTATCCAAACGGGTTTATTAACTAACATAAGTAGTAGCAATTGAAGTTTTTTCTTTTGACCAAATGAAAGCTGATAAAATTTTTTATTAAGATTTAATTCTTGAAAAAAATAATTCACACTTTTATTTTTTATAGAGTTATTAAATTTCACATTGTGTATTGAAAGCCAATATTCAATATTTTGATTTAAAGTCAGAGTGTCATGGGCAAAGTTAGTCTCGCCGATATATAAAAAAGATCGAGAGGCAATATGATTATCAATAACTAAATTATTGTAAGTTATACTGCCTTCTAGTGGATCTATAAAATTCACGATATTATATAATAGGGTTGTTTTCCCTACACCATTTGCACCCTGAATGAGTAATAATTCACCAGGACGTATTTTAAAATTAATATTTTTGTAGATAAGAGTATTCCCTCTAGCAAAAGATAAATTGTTAACTTCTATCATAAAAAAAGCGGGTGATTATAACCCGCTTTTGATATTTTAAATATTTAAAACTTAGAAAATTATCTTCTTTTTCTAGAAGCTTTTCTCTTTTTAGGAGCAGCTTTCTTTTTTGCAGCTTTCCTTTTCT
>CACGPU010000008.1 GCA_902575065.1 uncultured Alphaproteobacteria bacterium | reverse complement strand
AATAATTTCTTCTCTAATATTATTGATGATAATCAATATCCTAGTTACTTATCAAAAGGAACTTTTTTCCCTAATTTAAAATTAAGTAACAAAAAGTATATTCATGAGATACTCAA
This sequence comes from uncultured Alphaproteobacteria bacterium, assembly GCA_902575065.1. Classification (GTDB taxonomy): domain Bacteria; phylum Pseudomonadota; class Alphaproteobacteria; order HIMB59; family HIMB59; genus HIMB59. Next base: position 51,379 of record CACGPU010000008.1, on the reverse strand, counting down.
GGATGACGATACATACATACTTTCAAACAAATATAAAATAAAAAACATAAAAAATTTTATTTTTCTATCTGATGGTTCTGATAAAAATTCTTATCAAATCGGTAAAAGCTCATATGATTATTTAAATTTAGATAAATGCTATTACATTACAGACAATCATGGCCTAATCACTACTGTAGATATCGTTGATAATATCGGAATTATCAATCATGAAGATATTGATTCAAAGTATTCAGATAATAAACAATCCAGCATAGATAATTTTTATGCTACAGGTTATGAGCCATCATTACCTAAATTAAAGCTACCCAAAATTTGGCCTTTTAAATCTAAAACCCAATAATTTCTTTTATTTAATACATTTAACAATATAATCCTTGCCTCATGAAATGGACTAAAGATAGTTGGAAAAACTTTGAAGCAAAGCAAATGCCTGCTTATGCTGATCAAGGTAATTTAGACTCTGTAATAGAGGAATTATCTTCTATGCCTCCTTTAATTTTTGCTGGTGAGACTAGGTCTCTAAAATCACAAATTTATCAAGTTCAAAAAGGAGAGTCCTTTTATTTACAAGGCGGTGACTGTGCTGAGAGCTTTCAGGAATTAAACCCCAATACAATTAGAGATAATTTTAAATTACTATTACAAATGTCTGTTGTTTTGACTTTTGCCACTAATAAACCTGTCGTTAAACTAGGGAGAATGGGTGGACAATTTGCTAAACCAAGAAGCTCAGACTTTGAAGAAAAAAACGGTCAAAAGCTACCTAGTTATAGAGGAGATATTATTAATTCATTTGAGTTTAACGAGTCCTCTAGAGAACCAGACCCTAAAAGAATGATCAGAGCTTATAACCATTCAGCTTCAACTTTAAATTTATTAAGAGCTTTTGCTCAAGGAGGTTTTGCTAGTTTAACACAATTAAATAAATGGAATTTAGATTTTGCAGATAACTTTGATACAACAAAAAAATTTAAAGAATTATCTGAAAAAATTGCAGAAAGTATAAAATTTATGAATGCTTGTGGTGTAAATGAAAAAAATACAAGAGAACTAAGAGAGACAGATTTTTACACAAGCCATGAAGCACTTCTTTTACCTTATGAACAAGCTTTTACAAGAATAGATAGCACTACAGGTGAGTGGTACAATGTAAATTCTCATTTTTTGTGGGTTGGTGATAGAACTAGAGATCCTAATGGTGCTCACATACACTATTTAAGTGGTATAAAAAACCCTTTAGGTCTTAAAGTAGGACCATCTACAACCATTGATGATTTAAAAAAAAATATTGAGATACTTAATCCTGAGAATGAAGGTGGAAGACTTACACTTATTGTTAGAATGGGAGCAGATAAAATTAATTCAAAATACCCTGATTTATTGAAAGAAATTAATAAACTCGGTCTTAATCTTACATGGATATGTGATCCTATGCATGGAAATACATCTACAAGTAAATCTGGCTATAAAACAAGAGCTACTGAGAATATTTTTAAAGAAATTCAGTCTTTTTTTGAAATTCATAAATCAGAGGGTTCAGTCGCAGGAGGCGTTCACCTTGAATTAACAGGTTTAGATGTAACTGAATGTGTCGGTGGACCTGATGATATTAAAGATGAAAATTTAGGTGATAGGTATCATACGTTTTGTGACCCAAGACTAAATGTTAATCAATCATTAGAGCTATCTTTTCTTCTGGCTGATTTATTATCTAATGGCGAAATGAATTAGTTTTCTTATTCATAATGAATAAAAAAACAAATTCAAATTTAATTAATAATTTTACTGATAATTATTTTTTAAAAACAAAAAAAATTATCCAAAAGTATGGAGACATAAAAGTTACTTATGCTGTTTTTATTCGTAGACCAGGTGTTATAGCATTAAAACTAGCAATAAATTGGATAAATCAAATTTCAAAAGACAGAGGTATTAAAGTATCAACTTCTAGCCCATTCAAAGAGGGTGACCATTTTGGTGCTGGAGAACCAATTCTTTATATTAGGGGATCTTTTAAACATATAGTCGATTTGGAAACTTTACTCTTACAAAAAATTGGTCCAGCTTGTATAGCAGCAGCTAATGCATATCAAATGTGTTTAGACTTGCCTAAAACGTCCTTTATAGCTATGGATGCAAGACATTGTGCAGGCACAGAGATGTCTGAATTAATGTCATATGCGGCATCAGTAGGATCAAAATCAGCAAAAAGAAAAAAAGCTAAAGGCTTTATTGGAACATCGATAGATGCAACATCACATTATTTTCAATCTAATAAAGCATTAGGAACGATGCCACATGCATTAATAGGATATGCAGGATCTACTCTTGAGGCAGTAAAAATGTTTCATGAAACATTTCCAAAAGATGATTTAGTTGTATTGCCTGATTATTTCGGTAAGGAAATTACTGACTCTATTCAAGTTTGTAGCCACTTCGATAAGTTGTCTAAAGCTGGAAAAGTAATGATAAGACTTGATACCCCAAATGGAAGATTTATTGAGAATCTTGATACCTCAAAATCATATGAGGTCTTAGAAAAACATGCACCCGGTTCAATCAAAGAATACAGATCTGACAAAGAGTTAAAACACTTAGTTGGGCCTGGAGTCTCTGCTGCATCTTTGTGGTATTTGAGAGCACAACTTGATAATTTTGGTTTTAAAAAAGTAAAAATTATTGCATCTAGCGGATTTACAAATGAGAAATGCAAGGCAATGTCTTTAGCCAAAGCTCCAATAGATGTCATAGGAACTGGAAGTTATCTTCCAGAAAAGTGGTCAGAAACATATGCAACTGCTGATATTATAAAATATGGTAATTCCTCTAGAGTAAAAGTTTCAAGAGAGTACCTCTTAAAAAAAGTTAAATGATAATTACACGTTTTGCCCCGAGCCCAACTGGTCACCTGCACTTAGGAAATATGAGATCTTGCTTTTTAAATTGGGCATATTCGAAAAAAAATAATGGTAAATTTATTCTTAGATATGACGACACTGACCAAGAGAGAAGCAAAGATGAATATGTAAAGTCCATAGCATCTGATCTTGATTGGTTAAAAATAAAATATGATGAAACTTTTTATCAAAGTAAAAGAATTGAGAGATATAATGAACTTTTCGATCAATTAATTTCTTTAAAATTTGTTTACCCATGTTTTGAGTCAAGTGAGGATTTAGATATAAAAAAAAAGTTGCAGTTAAAAGCAGGAAAACCTCCAATCTACGATAGATCCTCATTAAATTTATCTAAAGAAGAAATTGAAAAAAAAATAATTAATGGTAATCAGCCTTATTGGAGATTTAAGCTTTCACAGACTAAAATTAAATGGAATGATTTAGTAAAAGGAGAGACCGAAGTAGATCTAGCTTCTCAATCAGATCCTGTTTTAAGAAGGGCTGATGGTAGCTACCTCTACCATTTTCCAAGTGTCGTCGATGATATAGATATGAAAATTTCTCACATTATTAGAGGCGAAGACCACTTAACTAATTCAGCAATTCATTTAGAATTATTTAAATGTTTAAATTCTGATTTACCTTCATTAGGTCACAATCCATTAATGCTTAATGAGGATGGAACAAAACTAAGTAAGAGAAATTTGGACTCAATTTCACTTAAGCAATTCAGAAACAGTGGATATACAGTTAACAGTATTCTATCTTATTTGTATTCACTTGGTTTAAACTCAGATTATGATTTTGAAACCATTTTAGAGAATAATTTTAGAGATTTTAATTTAGAGGATATTTCTAAAAACTTACCAAAAATTGATATTCATAAAATTGACTTTTTTCAAAAAAATTCATTAAGGTCAATGAATTTAAAAGATTTAAATAATGAATTCCCTGAGCTAAAAGAGTTAGCTTTAACTGAAACTGAGTGGGAACTTATTAAAGAAAATGTTGAAAAATATGAAGATATAAGAAATTTATGGAATATTATTAATAGAAGAGAAATTAAAATTCAACCCTCAGGTGACTTTATCAAACTTTTGATTAAAAATTTGAATGGTATTTCAAATTTTAGTTTTGATGAATATGTCAATTACTTAATGAGCATTGATAAATCACTATCAAAAAAAGAAATATTTACTAATACACGTTATATACTTACAGGTAATCAAAATGGCCCATCTGTTAAAGACCTATATAATTATTTTGGCCACGAAGGTTTAAAAAAAATTTTAAATGAATATTAATCTTTTTAATACTTTAACCAAAAAAAAAGAAAAACTTATACCTATTAACTCATCTGCAGTTAAGATGTATGCTTGTGGACCCACCCTTTACAGTAATCCACATATAGGAAACTTCAGACCAATTATAGTTTTTGATATCTTATTTAGAGTCCTAAGACTAATTTTTGGAGAGGATAGTGTACGTTACGTAAGAAATATAACAGACATTGATGATAAAATTATAGATAAAGCTAATGAACTTAAAATATCAACAGATGAGTTGGTTCATTCTACTCAAAAAATATATCAACAAAATCTAAGTTCTTTATCAATATTATCTCCAACACATGAACCAAAAGCCACAGAATATATTTCAAAAATGATTGAGATGATTACATCTCTTATTGAAAAAAAATATGCCTATGTATCTGAAGGACATGTTTTATTTGAAGCAAAGAAATTTAAGGGTTATGGTTCTCTCTCAAAGTTCTCATTAAAAGACATAATATCTGGTGCAAGAGTAGAAGTTGCCGATTACAAAAAAAATCCTGAAGATTTTGTCCTTTGGAAACCATCAAAAACAAATGAACCTCATTGGGATAGCCCATGGGGTAATGGTAGACCTGGATGGCACATAGAGTGTTCAGCTATGATTTCAGAATTACTTGGAGAAACCATTGATATCCATGCGGGCGGTATTGATCTTATTTTTCCACATCACGAGAATGAAATTGCTCAGTCAACATGTTGTCATGATAAAAAAATGTCGAACTTTTGGCTCCATAATGGATTTATAAATTTTAAGGGTGAAAAAATGTCAAAATCTTTAGGAAATACCTCAATTGTTAATGATTTATTATCTAAACACGATCCTGCTGTTCTCAAATATTCACTACTGACTACTCATTATCGTCAACCACTTGATTTTTCAAACGATCTTATAAGTTATAGTGAAAACATCATTAACAAGTGGAGAGAGCATATTAAAGAGGTTAATAGCAAAGAATTAGACTCAGAATTTGTTAATGCACTTTTAGATGACCTAAATACCCCAAAAGCACTGATGAGATTACAGCAAATAATAGCTAACATTAAAAAAGACAAGAATAATGATGATTTATTAGCTCATTTTAATAATGGTTTAAGCTTACTAGGATTAAATCCTAGTTTTAATAAAACAGATTTAAACCTTGATAAAGAATTTATTGAAAATATGATATCTCGCCGACAAGAGGCTAAAAAAAATAAAGACTTTGAGCTAGCAGATAAAATTAGAGGTGAGTTATTTAAACAAGGGATTGTTTTAGAAGACACCATAAATGGCACAACATGGAAGAAAAACTAGAAAATAAAATTTATTTTTTTGACACTACATTAAGAGATGGTCAACAAACTACCGGTGTTGATTTTACTGTAGATGATAAAATCAAATTCTCTAATGCTCTCGATGAATTAGGTTTAGATTATATTGAGGGTGGTTGGCCAGGGTCAAATCCAACTGATGATAGTTTTTTTAATTCTTCAACAAATTTTAATAATTCTAGTTTGGTTGCTTTTGGAATGACCAGAAGACCTAATACGAGTGTTTCAAACGATCCAGGTCTAAATACTTTAATTAATACAAATGTAAAACATATTTGCATTGTTGGGAAATCATCTTCATATCAGGTCGAAAAGGCTTTAGGCATTTCAAAATCTGATAACCTAAAAATGATTGGTGAAAGTATCGCTCATATCAATGAAAAAGGTTTAGAGGCAATGTATGATGCTGAGCATTTTTTTGATGGATATAAATCAGATCCTAAATTTGCATTAGATTGTTTAACTGAGGCTTTAAATAATGGAGCTAGGTGGATAGTATTGTGTGATACTAATGGTGGAACTCTGCCAAATGAAGTAGAGACAATTGTTCAAGAAGTAACAAAGTATATACCAGGTGAAAAACTGGGCATCCATGCGCATAATGATACAGAAAATGCAGTTGCCAACTCACTGGCTGCTGTGCGAGCAGGAGTGAGACAAATTCAAGGCACAATTAATGGATTAGGAGAAAGGTGTGGAAATGCAAATTTAGTATCTCTTATTCCCTCAATAATTTTGAAAACAAAATTTGAAACTAGTATTCCTAAAGAAAAATTATCAGCCTTAAAGAAAACCTCATTGCTTCTAGATGAAATTTTAAATCGTATGCCAAATACTCAACAAGCCTATGTTGGTGAAAATGCCTTTTCACATAAAGGAGGTTTGCATGTTTCAGCAATTAACAAAGACCCTAAAACATATGAGCATATAGACCCAGAAATAGTAGGTAATACTAGAAAAGTTGTAATTTCTGATCAATCTGGCCGATCTAATATCATATCTCTTTTAAATACTGTTGGTATTAACCCAGATGATCATTCAGATAAATTAGATTTTTTACTCCAAAAAGTAAAAGAGAGAGAATTCAAGGGTTACGCTTACGATCAGGCAATTGCGAGTTTTGAGATACTAGCTAGACAAACTCTTTTCGGTATCCCAGAGTACTTTGAATTAAAAAGATTTAAAGTTATTGATGATAGAAGATGGAATGCTAAAGGAGAATTAGTAACTGAGTCTGAAGCAACTGTAAGGATAGAAGTTGAAAAAAAAGAATACATGAATGTAGAAGTAGGAAATGGTCCAGTAAATGCTTTGGACAAAGCTTTAAGAAAATCATTAATGGGCTTTTACCCTGCTTTAGAGGATTTAGAATTAACTGATTTTAAGGTAAGAATTTTATCCTCAGAAAAAGGAACAGACGCAATAGTTCGTGTTCTTATCGAGACGAAGGATCAAAAAGGATCCATTTGGACAACAGTAGGTGTCTCTACTAATATAATTGATGCGTCTTATAACGCCCTTAGAGAGAGCTTAATTTATAAATTAATTAAGTCCTCTTGAAAAAAACAATTCAATTTATATTAAACAAACCCCAGTTATCTGAAAATGTTGGTATGTCTCTAAGATCAATAGGATGTTTTGGTTTTGAGAACTTATCCTTAGTAAGTCCAAGAAAAATTTGGCCTAATGATAAGGGAATAAAATCTGCAAAGCATTTTTCATCCTTAGTTAAAAAAGTTAAAGTATATCAATCAATACCAGAAGCTATGAAAGGTAGTGATATCTTAATAGCAACGACAGTTAGGAAAAGAGATTTTCACATACCTCCAATAAAAGTAAATGAAATATCTAAACTAAAATCGAAAAAAATATCAATTTTGTTTGGTCAAGAAAATAATGGATTGTCCAATAAGGAGATATCGCATGCTAATTTTCTATTGTCTCTCCCTACATACAACAACAGTTCGCTCAATTTATCTCATACTGTAGCTTTAATTGCTTATGAATTGAGTCAAATATCTCTATCTAATATTAATCCAACTTTTGAAAATTCTCAAGCAAGCTCAAAAGATATTGAAAAATTTTTATCATTTCTGATGAAAATACTAGAAAAAAGAAAATTTACATCAATCTCATCCAAAAGAGATAATTTAGAAATATCTTTAAGAAATTTTTTAAAAACATCAAAAATAGACCAAAAACAAATAAAAACAGCCTATGGAATTTTAAAATTTATTACAAAATAAATTGACTTAAAAGGCTAAATCTATATAAATCACCAATTCATGACAAAAAGACTATCGTCAAAACATAAAATTGATAGAAGACTAGGCCTAAATTTATGGGGTAGACCTAAAAGTCCTTTTAATAGAAGACCCTATGGTCCTGGCCAACATGGTCAAGCAAGAAGAAGAAAACCTTCTGATTTTGGAGTTCAATTGGCAGCTAAACAAAAGCTCAAAAAATATTATGGCGATATTACTGAGAAACAATTTTTAAAAATTTATCAAGCAGCTTCTAGAAAAAAAGGCGATACTAGTCAAATTTTAATTGAACTTTTAGAACGAAGATTAGATGCTGTTGTGTTTAGACTAAAGTTTGCTCCAACTGTATTTTCTGCAAGACAACTAGTAAATCACGGGCATGTTTTGGTAAACGGTAAAGTAGTAAATAAAAAATCTTATCAGGTTAGTGATGGTGATGAAATATCCCTTCAACAAACTAGCCAGAATATTCCAATGATAATTCAAACATTAAGCTCTAATGAAAGAGATGTTCCTGAGTATTTACAACTAGAAATATCAAAATGTCTTGGTAAATTTGTTAGAGGACCTCAATTGACAGATGTTCCTTACCCTGTCCAAATGGAACCTAATTTAGTCGTTGAATTCTACTCTAGATAATCAATAGTTAATAATCTATTCAATTAATCTAACAGCGCATAAATTTCGAAAAGATATCTATGAAAATAAAAATACTAACAGTCATATTTTCTCTTTTTATTACAAGCCTTTTCGCTGCTGGATCTAGTTCTGATGATAGTGCTAAAACTAATTATGGAAAAGATTATAAGTCAGCAATTAAGCTTATAAGAAGCAAAGATTATGATAAGGCAATAAGAAAGCTAAAGACTCTTACAACTGCTAGTTCAAAAGATTTTACTAAAGCTGATGTTTACAATGAGTTAGGTTTTGCTTACAGAAAAAGTGAAGACTTTGATAATGCAGCAAAATATTACAAAAAAGCTCTTGAATTAGACCCAGAACATTTAGGTGCTATCGAATACCAAGGTGAGATGTATGTAGATCTTGGTCAAAAAGAGAATGCCCTAAATAATTTAGCTCTACTTAAAAAACTAGTTGGAGAAAATAATTCTTATTATAAAGAATTAAATAATTATATTTCAAATAACTAATGAGAGGGGCAAAATAAATGCCCCTTTTTTAATTTACTTCAGTTTTGATTCCTTTTGTGTTTAGTAATTCTAGAAGTTCACCAGACTCAGCCATTTCTTTCATAATATCACAACCACCTACAAATTCTTTTTTTATGTAAAGTTGAGGTATTGTAGGCCAATTTGAATAAGTTTTTATACCTTCTCTAATGTTGTTATCTTCAAGTACATTACAATGGCCAAACTCAACCCCAGTTTTTTTTAAAATTGCGCTTGCGACTGACGAGAAACCACACATAGGAAAGTCAGGGTTACCTTTCATAAATAGGAAAACTTCATTATCTCCAATCATTTTTTCAATTTGTTCTTTTGTACTACTCTCTAATTCCATTATTTTGTTCCTTTCGTTTTTAATTGCATAGCATGAAGCTCTTTATCCATTAATCCATCTAGTAATTTGTAAACTAACTGGTGTTGTTGTATACGTGACAATCCGTTAAACATATCACTTTCAATTTCAACTGAATAATGATCGTTATCACCGGCAAGATCCTCAATTACAATTTTAGAATTTGGAAATTTGTTCTCAAGAAGTCCTTCTAATTTTTTTTGTTCAATAGGCATCTAACTAATTATCTTCTCAAAATCATTACGATATTTATTCATAATATCAAAATAGTCAAATTTTTTAGAGTTTATCTCAATACCTTCTTTAATTATCTCCCCAATTTCGAGGTATTCAGCACCTTTTTTTGTCAGAAATGAAGTTACTTCTTCAAAATCTTTACTTCTGATTTCAATCACATATCCAGCACTATATTCGCAGAATAAATCAATAGGATCAGGGACCTTGACCCTAAAACCCATATCCTTATATTGCATTTTTAATAATGCCGAAAAGATACCCCCTCTGGAAATATCATTGCAAGACATAATGCATTTCAAATCTGATAATTCCAAAACACAATTTGCAATTTTTTTCTCAAAATCTAGATCTAATACCTCTAAGTCATTAAATTCACATATTTTAAAAGCAATTTTTTGATCTTGTAATAAGTAAGGACTACAATTTTTTGTTAATTGTTTTCCTAAAATAAGGATCTTATTACCAATTTCACAAAACTTATTTGTGTTTATTTTATTTAAATCCATATTGGAACCTACCATTCCTATCACAGGTGTAGGCTTAATTGGTATTTCATTTGTCTGGTTATATAAAGATACATTACCTGAAACAATAGGTGTATTGAATTTAACAGCTGCAGTTTTTAATCCATGAATAGATAAAACCAACTCTCCCATAATGTTTGGATCTAAAGGACTTGCAAAGTTAAGGTTATTTGTTATCGCTAAAGGATTAATATTGCATGCAATTAGATTTCTATATGACTCAGCAACCGTATATTTCATTCCTTCATAAGGATTGATTCTTATGTATAATGGATTGCAATCGGTAGATGCACCAATAACTTTTTGTGTTCCGTGAATCTTTACTATACCTGATGATTGACCTGGTTCTCTGATAGTATCTCCCATCACAGTAGAGTCATATTGATCGAAAACCCAACTTTTATCTAAATAATTAAGATTTGTAAGAAGGTTAATTATCATATCTTCCAATTTAATTTTTGAAAAATCAAAATCTTTATTTTTTCTTTTTCTTGGGATGTAAAACTCTCTATCGTATTCAGGAGCATCATCAACAATTATTTCTACAGGAAGATCGACAACTTTTTTATTATTTGACTCAAACACAACTCTTTTTGTATCTGTAATTTCTCCAATGACTTCATAATCAATTTGCCATTTTTGAAGAATTTCTCTAACTTTATGATTATTTTTTTTATCGATCACAGCTAGCATTCTTTCTTGGCTTTCAGATAAAAGTATCTCATAGGCGCTCAGTGGTTGCCTCAATGGAACTTTATCAAGATTGATATGAACACCTACATTTCCTTTTGAAGCCATTTCTACACTGGAGGAGGTAATACCCGCAGCTCCCATATCTTGCATAGACTCTATTAATCCTGAAGACATTAATTCTAGGCAACCTTCCATTAAAAGTTTTTCCATGAAGGGATCACCAACTTGTACAGAGGGTCTTTTTTCATCCTCATCTTCCTCTGAAAAAACATCAGAGGCCATACTTGCTCCATGAATTCCATCTTTTCCAGTTTTAGATCCAATGTAAACAATAAGGCCACCAATAGATTTTGGTTTAGAGTAAAAAATTTTATCTTTTTGAACATGTCCCACAGCCATAGCATTAACCAAATTATTAAAATCATATGTTGACTCAAACTCACACTCACCACCAATATTAGGAATTCCAATACAGTTACCATAGTGTCCAATTCCATGAACCACACCATTTAACAAGTATTTTGTCTTTTCAGTTTCTATTAAACCAAATCTAATTGAGTCAAGAGTAGCAATTGGTCTTGCTCCCATTGTAAATATATCTCTTAGTATACCTCCAACACCAGTTGCTGAACCGTTGAAAGGTTCTATGTAACTTGGATGATTGTGACTTTCTATTTTAAACGCAATACCATCGTTATCTTTCAAATCAATTACACCAGCGTTTTCTCCTGGTCCCTGAATTACAATTTCATTATCTGTAGGGAGTTTCTTAAGCCATTTTTTTGAAGTTTTATAACAACAGTGTTCATTCCACATAGCAGAAAAAATACCCAATTCCTCAATACTTAAGTCTCTGTTTAGATATTTCCTAATGACCTGAAATTCATCTAAAGTTAAACCGTGTTGAAGTATTAACTCTTCATTCATGAAATTAAAGACTCTATAATAAGTCTTCCATCTTGTGATTGATGAAAATCAGAATATGCTCTCTCGGGATGAGGCATCATTCCAAGAACATTCTTTTTTTTGTTTGTAATGCCTGCAATAGCCTCTATTGAACCATTTATATTTTCTTCAGTGTTTGAGAACTCATCTTTGCAATATTCAAAAGCAATTTGTTCATTATTTTTTAATAAATTTAAAGTTTCAATATCACAATAAAAATTTCCCTCGTTATGAGCTATAGGTATTTGAAGAATTTGGTTATCTTTGATTGATAAATTAAAATTATTTTTAAATTTTTTTTTAATAAAACAATTTTTTCCTAAAAATTTAAGTTTTTTATTTCTAATTAATGCTCCTTCAAGAAGTCCAATTTCAGTCAAAATTTGAAATCCATTACAAATACCTAATAAATATCTATTATCATTTGCATGTTTTACAACCTCATCAATAATTTTACTTTTTGATGCCATTGCTCCTGATCTTAAATAATCACCAAAGCTAAAACCCCCAGGTAAAATTACTAAATCAACTTTTGGCAATGATGTCTCTTCATGCCAAATATTATGAACTTCACCTTTAGTTAAATCTTTTAAGTAGCATAATGCGTCTCTGTCACAATTAGATCCAGGGAATGTTATAACAGCAGATTTGAAACTCATCCAAGCACTTCGTACTCTTCAATAATATCGTTGACTAAAAGTTTTTTGCAAGCAGAGTCGATTTTTTGTGCTTTTTCCTCTTCACTTACATTATCGGGTAAATCTAATTCAATGAGTTTTCCCTGTCGGATATTTGAAAATTCTGTAAATCCTAAACTATTAAGTGACTGTTCAATTACTTTTCCCTGTGGTTCTAAAATTTGGCCTTTAAGTCTTACTAAAATTTTTATTCGCATTAAATTGTCAAGTTTAACCTATTAAGCACCTCTTCATATGCTTCTTCGATATTTCCTAAATCTCTACGAAATCGATCTTTATCAAGTTTTTTATTTGTTTTTAAATCCCACAAACGACATGTGTCTGGTGATATTTCATCTGCTAAAACAAGCTCATCAGTTTTTTTACAAATTCCAAATTCTAATTTAAAGTCAACTAGATTTATTCCTATAGAATAAAACGTAGATCTTAATATGTCATTTATTCTCAAAGAATATTCATCTATTAACTCTAATTCATCAAAATCACATAAACCTAAATTAAGAATATGTTCAGAACTTATATGAGGATCGCCAAGTTCATCCGATTTTAAACAATACTCAATTAGCGTATCAGATAATTGTGTTCCTTCTTTTACACCAAACTTTTTAGATAAAGAGCCAGCAAAGAAATTTCTAACTAAAACTTCAATTGGAATAATATCTACTTTTTTTAAAAGCTGAGATTTTTTATCAATTTTCTTTATAAAGTGTGTTGGAATATCACAATGATTCAATATTTGAAATAAATAACTCGATATAGCATTATTAATTGCACCCTTATTCTTTATAGAGCCCTTTTTTAAATTATTAAAAGCTGTAGCATCATTTTTATAGGTAGCTATGACTTCCTTACTAGTTTTGGCATAAATAATTTTTGCTTTTCCCTCATATAATTTTTTCAATTTTACTGCCATTAATTAATCCTTTTAAATATTTTATCAACATTTTTAAAAAGATTTTTATTATTGAAGATATTATTAACTTTACTTGATATTTTTAATTTGGCTAAACGAGGATGACTTAAAAGATTATCTTTAAAAGACATATTACCTTCCCAAGTTTTCAAAGCACAATCTTGAACAATCTTATAGGCATCTTCTCTTAAAACTTTATTTTCAATAAGAAAAATCAAGACATTTTGTGAATAGGGTAGACCTTTTAAAAGATTTAAATTTTTCATCATATTTTTTTTATTTATATTTAAATTATTTAAAACGTTGATCATTCTTTGAACTGCAAAGTCGAGCGTTATGGTGGCATTGGGAGCGTTTATTCTCTCAACACTGGAGTGACTTATATCTCTTTCATGCCATGAAGTTATATTCTCCAAAGCAGGAATGGTTAATGATCTAATCACTCTTGCTAGTCCTGTTAAATTTTCTGATAAAATTGGATTTTTTTTATGAGGCATTGCTGAACTACCCTTTTGGCCTTTTCCAAAACCTTCTTCAACTTCTAAGACTTCTGTTCTTTGTAAGTGTCTAATTTCAGTTGATAGACGTTCTATGGAGCTTGCAATAATAGCAAAAGAGCAGAAAAGGTCCGCATGCCTGTCTCTTGGAATTATCTGCGTGGAGACAGGTTCGATTGAAAATTTTAATTTTTTAGCAATCATTTGCTCTACCCTTGTGTCAATATTTGAATATGTCCCTACAGGACCAGACATTTGAATTGTTTGTATTTGTTTTATCGAATTTTTAAGACGATCTACGTTTCTTTTGTTTTCGGCTAGATATCCTAATATTTTTAATCCAAAAGTAGTCGTTTCGGCGTGAATACCATGACTTCTACCGATACATAATGTGTACTTATGTTTTTTTGCAATATTTAAAAGAGATTTACTCAAAGTTTTTAAACCTTCAAGAATTATATTGCTTGATTGGTTAAGTTGTATGGAGAAAGAAGTATCTAAAATATCACTAGAAGTTAGTCCCTTATGAATATACCTAGACTCGGGTCCTACATACTTTGCTACATTAGTTAAAAAAGCAATTACATCGTGCTTTGTTTTTTCTTCAATTTTTTCTATTTCTTTTACCTTAAACTTTGCTTTTTTTTTGATTTTATTTGTGGTCCCTTTAGGTATCTGACCCAATTTTTCCATTGCCTCACAAGCGAGAATTTCAAGGTCAAGCCATATTTGAAATTTATTACTATCTTCCCAGATTTCTTTAAGAATTTTTCTAGAGTATCTTGGTATCAATTATAAAAAGCCTTACTTGGGGACTCTGTTAGAATCTCAATAATATCACCATTAATGTATATCGTATGTTCGTACTGAGCGCTAAGTGTTTTATCTTTAGTCACTGCAGTCCAACCATCGTTAAGTATTTTAGATTGATATTTACCAACATTGATCATGGGTTCAATTGTAAAAATCATTCCGTCTACAAATTTTACCTTATCATACTCACTATCGTAATAGTGTAAAATACTAGGATTCTCGTGAAACTTTAATCCAACTCCATGTCCACAAAAATCTCTAACAACACTAAAGTTGTTTGAAGTTGCTATATTCTCAATTTTTTTTCCTATTCTACTGATAGGCTCACCAACTTTTATCTCGCCAATACTCTCTATCAAACAATCGTGGGTAACCTTGCATAGATTACTTGCTTTAATTGAAATGTCTCCTACTTTAAACATCCTTGATGAGTCCCCATGCCAACCATCAATTATTGTTGTTACATCTACATTTAAAATATCCCCATTTTGAAGGTTTCGATTATGGTTTGGAATCCCATGACAAATAACATGATTTAATGAGGTACATGTAGACTTTGGAAAACCTCTGTAAAACAACGGTGCAGGTGTGCCTCCTAGCTCTTGAATTCTTGTTAAACAATAATCATCAATCTCAGATGTTGAGACATCTTCTTTTATAATATTATTTAGTTCGTCTAAAATAGTTGCAGTAATTTTACTTGCCTCTCTACAAGGTTCTACTTCATAACTTTTGTATGATTTAATTTTCATCAATATTTATCTCACCAGTAATATTTATACCTTTATATGATACGTTACATTTAAAAGCTCTAAATTGTACGCCACTTTTTTTTGCTATTAGAGAGTTTTCATAATACTCATTATCCAAATCTTTAGCTATAGAAAATCTATCTACATCATTTCGTTGAATTAGATATATTAAAAAACATTTACTTCCTTTTTTGGACATATTACTTAACTCAATTAGGTGTTTAGATCCCCTTGAAGTAACTGCATCTGGAAACTCTGCTAAATTCTTTTTCCTTGATAAAGTAACTGATTTGACTTCAATGTAAGTATCTCCATTAGGGTGGCTAGCAAAGATATCAATTCTAGAATTTTTTCCATATTTTACCTCTTTTTTTAAATCACCTTTAATTTCCTGCAAGATTTTTCTTCCCCTCATAGCATTGAAAATTATGTCATTTGGTAGAGATGTGTTTACACCTACAAAAGTTTTGAGGTCTTTAATTGCCTCCAATCTATATTTTAATTTTGCATTTGGGTTTTCAACTTTTGCAACTAATACTTTAGAACCCTCTTTCAATAAACCTAAAAGTGACCCTGTATTTGGGCAGTAAGCTGTGACAACTACATTATCAATCTTTAAATCGACAAAAAATCGCTTATAGCGTTTTATAAAAAAACCCTCTAAGATTTCCTCTTTATACTTCATTTATGGTAACTACTAAAAAAATTAATTCAGCTTGTCTTGTGATCATTGGCAATGAGATATTATCAGGTAGGACACAAGATAAAAATATAAATCATATAGCTAAAGAGTTGTTCATTTGTGGTATATCTCTGCAGTTAGTGGTTGTAATTCCTGACCAAAAAAAAATAATTATTTCTCAAATAAGGAAATTAAAAAATCAATATGATTTTATTATCACTACTGGTGGTATAGGTCCAACTCACGATGACATTACATCTGAGTCAATTAGTTTGGCAGTTAGAAAAAAATACAAATTACATAATGGCGCATATAAAGAATTAAAAAAATATTACAGGAAAATTAAATCTGCATTAACTGATGCTAGAATGAAAATGGCGTATATGCCGGAAGGCTCTAAGTTAATTTTAAATAAAGTTAGCGGAGCACCAGGTTTTAAAATTGAAAATATTTATGTTTTTGCTGGCATACCCTTAATAGTACAAGCGATGATGAAAGAATTTAAAAAAATGATAAAAATTAAAAATAAATTTTATTCAACCACAATATCTACAAAACTTTTTGAGAGTAAAATAGCCCATATACTTGTTCAAGCTGAGAGAAAATATAAAAATATTTCTATAGGTAGCTATCCAATTTTTGATGGAAAACCGAAGGGTGTAGAGATTGTTATAAACTCTCAAGTGAATAAACTTGGTGTTAGTAATGCAAAAAAATTCATATTAAGAGAAATAAACAAAATCATTTAAGATTAGGCTAATATAATATAAAACAATATTTCTTTATGGCGGAGTAGCTCAGTTGGTTAGAGCGGTGGAATCATAATCCATGTGTCGGGGGTTCAAATCCCTCCTCCGCTACCAAGAATAATCATTGTAATTGTTGATATTTTGACATATCTTTCGTTTTCTGATCGCGGGGTAGAGCAGCTTGGTAGCTCGTCAGGCTCATAACCTGAAGGTCGTAGGTTCAAATCCTACCCCCGCAACCAACTTCCTAAAAAAAGCTTTCTTTTCAATAGTTTTTTTTTATTTTTTTTAATGAAATGCATTTGACAATGTCCCCATAAAGTGTAGATATATTCTACTTTTTATTCGATTCACTAGGCCATTTATTGTGCATTAGTGATTCTTGCTCTTTATTTTTTGTAAATATGAAATGAATAGACGGTGGGTTTATAACGTCAAATTTCGATCAAGCTTTCATTTGAGAAAAATGACAGCTCGTTATTTTGGCGTCTAACCTACGTCAATTTAAAACTTTGTTTTTTATGAGTAGGTAATTCAACTTAAGAGTTTGATTATGGCTCAGAACGAACGCTTGCTGCATGCTTTATACATGCAAGTCGAACGGAGGCCCTAGCTTGCTAGGTGTCCTTAGTGGCGCACGGGTGAGTAACACGTGGGAACATACCTTATAGTACGGAATAACTGCGGGAAACTGTAGCTAATACCGTATACTCCAGTAATGGGAAAGATTTATCGCTATAAGATTGGCCCGCGCAAGATTAGCTTGTTGGTGAGGTAAAAGCTCACCAAGGCTTCGATCTTTAGCTGGTTTGAGAGGACGATCAGCCACACTGGGACTGAGACACGGCCCAGACTCCTACGGGAGGCAGCAGTAGGGAATATTGGACAATGGGGGCAACCCTGATCCAGCAATGCAGCGTGAGTGACGAAGGCCTTAGGGTTGTAAAACTCTTTCATCGGTGAGGATAATGACAGTAGCCGAAGAAGAAGGACCGGCTAATTCCGTGCCAGCAGCCGCGGTAATACGGAAGGTCCTAGCGTTGTTCGGAATTACTGGGCGTAAAGCGCATGTAGGCGGAACAGAAAGTTAGAAGTGAAATCCCTGGGCTCAACCTAGGAATTGCTTTTAAAACTTCTGTTCTGGAATTCAGGAGAGGAAAATGGAATTTCCAGTGTAGAGGTGAAATTCGTAGATATTGGAAGGAACACCAGTGGCGAAGGCGATTTTCTGGACTGATATTGACGCTGAGATGCGAAGGCATGGGTAGCAAACGGGATTAGATACCCCGGTAGTCCATGCAGTAAACGATGGGTGCTAGTCGTCGGACTTTTGTTCGGTGTCGTAGCTAACGCGTTAAGCACCCCGCCTGGGGAGTACGGTCGCAAGATTAAAACTCAAATAAATTGACGGGGACCCGCACAAGCAGTGGAGCATGTGGTTTAATTCGACGCAACGCGAAGAACCTTACCAGCGTTTGACATGGAAAGTGCCGGTTACAGAATGGTAACCTTCAGTTCGGCTGGCTTTCGCACAGGTGCTGCATGGCTGTCGTCAGCTCGTGTCGTGAGATGTTGGGTTAAGTCCCGCAACGAGCGCAACCCTTATCGTTAGTTACTAACAGTTCGGCTGAGGACTCTAGCGAAACTGCCGGTGATAAGCCGGAGGAAGGTGGGGATGACGTCAAGTCCTCATGGCCCTTACACGCTGGGCTACACACGTGCTACAATGGTAACTACAACGGGACGCAATACCGCGAGGTGGAGCTAATCCCCAAAAGTTATCTCAGTTCGGATTGCACTCTGCAACTCGAGTGCATGAAGTTGGAATTGCTAGTAATCGCGGATCAGCATGCCGCGGTGAATACGTTCCCGGGTCTTGTACACACCGCCCGTCACACCATGAGAGTTGGTTTTATCTTAAGTCAGTGCGCTAACCTTCGGGAGGCAGCTGCCCACGGTACGGCCAGCGATTGGGGTGAAGTCGTAACAAGGTAGCCGTAGGGGAACCTGCGGCTGGATCACCTCCTTTCTAAAGGAAAAAAAACTTTGAACTAAGTGTACGTTCAAAGTAACCACCGTCTATTTGTTTTGCTTTTTTCAACATGTGTTGATAAAGAGCATTGATTGGGCGTGTAGCTCAGTTGGTTAGAGCGCGCGCTTGATAAGCGTGAGGTCGGAGGTTCAAGTCCTCCCTCGCCCACCAACAATGTTGGGGGATTAGCTCAGCTGGGAGAGCGCCTGATTTGCATTCAGGAGGTCAGCGGTTCGATCCCGCTATCCTCCACCAACTTTTTAAAATCGTAAATATGTAAGCTGATAACACAGACGAATGACTTGCACGAGTTATTCGTCAATTAAACAACTAATATAACAACAAATAACTACAAAAAGTTATTAACAACAAACTTTTCACTGTGTGTTAATAATTCAAGCGCGTAAGAGCATTTGGTGGATGCCTTGGCATAAAGAGGCGATGAAGGACGTGACAGACTGCGATAAGCTCGGACTTGCTGTCAATAAGCTTAATCCGAGATCTCCGAATGGGGAAACCCAATAACTTATAAGTGAATTCATAGCTTATAAGGGCGAACCTAGGGAACTGAAACATCTAAGTACCTAGAGGAAAAGATATTCCGTTAGTAGTGGCGAGCGAAAGCGGATCAGGCCAGTGCTACTTTTTACTAAACCAGAACTGTATGGAAAGGCAGGCCATAGTGAGTGATAGCCTCGTATGGGTAGATAGTAAAAAATAGACATGAGTAGGGCGGGACACGTGAAATCCTGTCTGAATATAGGAAGACCACTTCCTAAGCCTAAATACTACTTTATGACCGATAGTGAACCAGTACCGTGAGGGAAAGGCGAAAAGAACCCCTAGCAGGGGAGTGAAATAGACCCTGAAACCGGATGCTTACAAGCAGTTGGAGCCTCTTTATGAGGTGACAGCGTACCTTTTGTATAATGGGTCAGCGACTTAATCTCATTAGCAAGCTTAAGCCACATAGGTGTAGGCGAAGCGAAAGCGAGTCTGAATAGGGCGATTTAGTTAATGGGATTAGACTCGAAACCGAGTGATCTAGTCATGAGCAGGTTGAAAGTGAAGTAAAATTCACCGGAGGACCGAACCCACTAGCGTTGAAAAGCTACGGGATGACTTGTGATTAGGGGTGAAAGGCCAACCAAACTCGGAAATAGCTAGTTCTCCGCGAAAACTATTTAGGTAGTGCGTCGTGTGAATCTTGTCGGGGGTAGAGCACTGAATGGGCTAGGGGGAAGCAATTCCTACCAAACCTAATCAAACTCCGAATACCGATAAGTCTGCACGGCAGACAGTCCATGGGTGCTAAGGTCCTTGGACGAGAGGGAAACAGCCCAGATCAACAGCTAAGGTCCCCAAATAATGATTAAGTGTGAAAGGGAGTGGGAACTCCAAGACAGCCAGGAGGTTGGCTTAGAAGCAGCCATCCTTTAAAGAAAGCGTAACAGCTCACTGGTCTAATTAAGAGATCCTGCACCGAAAATGTAACGGGGCTCAAATCATTTACCGAAGCTTTGACAATTACTTTGTAATTGGGTAGCGGAGCGTTCTGTAAGCCTGTAAAGGTGATGCGTAAGCATTGCTGGAGGTATCAGAAGTGCGAATGCTGACATGAGTAACGATAAGAAATGTGAAAGACATTTCCGCCGAAATCCTAAGGTTTCCTGCGTAAAGCTAATCTGCGCAGGGTTAGTCGGCCCCTAAGGCGAGGGCGAAAGCCGTAGTCGATGGGAAGCAGGTTAATATTCCTGCACCAGCTGGTAGTGACGGATGAAGTAAATTGTAAGCTCTTACTGGATTGAGCTTGCAGTGAATTTGTCCCTGGAAATAGCTCCAGCATTAGACCGTACCAAAACCGACACAGGTAGGAGGGTAGAGAATACCAAGGCGCTTGAGAGAACTATGTTGAAGGAACTCGGCAAATTACACTTGTAACTTCGGGATAAAAGTGACCTGCTATTGGGCAACCAGTAGGAGGTGGCACAGAAGAGGGGGTAGCGACTGTTTACTAAAAACATAGCACTATGCAAAGTCGAAAGACGACGTATATGGTGTGACGCCTGCCCGGTGCCGGAAGGTTAATAGGAGGGGTGCAAGCCCTGAATTGAAGCCCCGGTGAACGGCGGCCGTAACTATAACGGTCCTAAGGTAGCGAAATTCCTTGTCGGGTAAGTTCCGACCTGCACGAATGGCGTAACGATTTCCCCACTGTCTCCAACATAGACTCAGTGAAATTGAATTCTCGGTTAAGATGCCGAGTAACCGTGGTTAGACGGAAAGACCCCGTGCACCTTTACTGCAGCTTTGTATTGGTATTAGGGAACAGATGTGTAGCATAGGTGGGAGACTTTGAAGGAGTGGCGCTAGCCATTCTGGAGTCACTAGTGAAATACCACTCTTCTGTTCCTTGATGCCTAACCATACACCGTTATCCGGTGTTGGGACCATGCATGGTGGGCAGTTTGACTGGGGCGGTCGCCTCCCAAAGAGTAACGGAGGCGCGCGATGGTAGGCTCAGAACGCTTGGAAACCGTTCGTCGAGTGCAATGGCATAAGCCTGCCTGACTGCGAGACCCACAAGTCGAGCAGAGACGAAAGTCGGTCATAGTGATCCGGTGGCACTTCGTGGAAGGGCCATCGCTCAACGGATAAAAGGTACGCCGGGGATAACAGGCTGATCTCTCCCAAGAGTCCATATCGACGGGGAGGTTTGGCACCTCGATGTCGGCTCATCGCATCCTGGGGCTGAAGCAGGTCCCAAGGGTTTGGCTGTTCGCCAATTAAAGCGGTACGCGAGCTGGGTTTAGAACGTCGTGAGACAGTTCGGTCCCTATCTGCCATGGTTGTGGAAGCTTGAGAGGATCTGCCCTTAGTACGAGAGGACCGGGGTGGACGTACCTCTGGTGTACCTATTGTAGCGCCAGCTGCATCGTAGGGTAGCTATGTACGGAATGGATAACCGCTGAAAGCATCTAAGCGGGAAGCCAACCTCAAAACTAGGCTTCGTTATAGGATCGTGGAAGACTACCACGTTGATAGGCTGGGTGTGGAAGTGTGGTAACACATGAAGCTAACCAGTACTAATAATCCAATGCTTGAATTACAATACACAGCGAAAAGTTTTAACTACAATGTTATAAAAAGTTTGTGGCGGTCATAGCGGAGTGAAAAAACCCGATCCCATTTCGAACTCGGTCGTGAAGGCCTCCAGCGCCGATGGTACTTAGTCTTAAGGCTTGGGAGAGTAGGACGCCGCCTATTTATTCAACAGTAATACATATTTACAGATTGTCGTCTGAAATAATTTTTTTAGACTCATTGTCCACCACAACATAACTCTGATAAAATTTTAACTTGGGCTTAGAATACCTTTTTGTGATCCATTCGATTCTTTCATCATCGAACCATCTTTTTGCGTTTGGCATATTATCAAAACAATATATGCCCCCTGCAATATTATTCTTGAGATCTGAAATATAGTTTTTTCTTATCAAACCAGGTGTGGTTTTATAAATTGGAGCTGTCTCTAAAAATTTTTCCTTTAAAGCTTCTTCTGTTAGAGAGGAGTCTATTTTAAAAGTTACTTCGACAATGATCATTTAGTAAAAAGTGGTAGCCTCGGGCGGACTCGAACCGCCACGGGAATAAATCCCACTGGATTTTAAGTCCAGACTGTCTACCAATTCCAGCACGAGGCCATGTTAAAATTGTTAGTCGAATTTAGATGATTGCTTAAGTTTTTCAATACTTTTATCAATTTAAATAGTCTTGATTATCTATGATATCATCATATTTATATTTACCAAAAATCAGACCAGAAAATATATCATAGTTTTTATTTTCTAAGTAATAATTTGGTTTGAGTACATTTTTATTTTTATTTTCTAAAATCTTTTTGTAATTGTCAGGTAAATCATCTTCAATACTTCTTACTTCATTAATTGATAACGGACTTAACTGAATATTAAAATCTCTAAAGGCCTTTAGCCTTACCTCTTCATCAATTAGATAGCACAAAAACCCTGAACCTTGAGAGTTGTTTAAATAAGCGCTAAAACCATAAAAAGATAAAGGTTTACTATCTATACTTTTTTTAAAAACTCCATCATCGTTATCCCAAATATATTTACTTTTAGGAAAAAGCTGAAAACTCCTAAATTCAATATTTTTATTGAGTAAAATCCCATCACTAAATAACGTATAAACATTCTCTGAGTTTTCATAAGAGTTAAAAACTTCTAGGAAGTTATTATTAACAATATTTTTGTTAATATTTTTATATGTTTTTGAAAATAAATCTGCAGTTAACTCAAATGATAAACTATTTAAATTAATAGAGGGTTGTTCAAGGTGATATATTATTAAATTAATTATATCCTCTTTAGTTTTAAAGCTCATTCCCAGTGTATATTTTATTGGATTATATAATTCTGAAAATTCCTCAAAATTTAATTTTTCATAATCATCCTGGCTTAATAATATAAATGTATCTAAATCTAAGGGGAATATATTTCCCATAACTTCAACTTCATTGTCATTATAAAAATTTAAAACCTTATTAGGTACTTGAAATTGATTTAAACTTAACTTAGCTAAATCTCTAAATTCTCCAAATATAATATCAAATTCATTTGCATTTTGATTAACTTCGCTAATTGTAAATTCTACATCATTAATTGAGGAGTACTCACCTAGTGCATAATATAAGTAATATTTATAATCTATGTAATTATTTTCGATTAACCCGATATTCAACTCTTTTTTTATTAAACATTCATTAGCAATAGAATTTTTTTGAAAAACAAGTAATAAAAAAAAAATTAAGAAGACTTTTGAGTTGTTAGGAAATTTCACTTAATTAGTGGGATTTAAACATTTCTTTATAAACACGTTCTTCAATTTTATGATCATTATCAAATAATAAAGGTATTTCCATACCCTCGGACATTTCAATTTCAACAGAAATAACATCTTTAGCTTCAATATGATCAGCATGAACTACTATCGGTCTTTTAGATGGATTATTATTAATAATTTTAATTTTTGCATTATCTTTTAATAGACCTCCACGCCAATGTCTGGGACTATAGGCACTTACAGCAGTTAGTGCTACAACATTGCTTCCAAGTGGAATAATTGGTCCTGAAGCAGAGTAATTATACCCTGTGCTACCTGCTGCTGTTGATAATATTACACCATCACAAACAAGCTCTTCTATTCTTACTTCGTTATCTATCATAATTTGAATTTTTGCAGCTTGATATTTTTCTCTTCGAATACTGATCTCATTAATCGCAATAGCTTTAATTTCTTGACCTGTGGGATTTAAAGTTTTCATTACCAAAGGTCTTAATTTTGTTAATTGAGCGTTATTTAGTCGTTCCTCTAATCCATCAAGTTTGTAATCATTCATCAAGAATCCAACAGATCCAAAATTCATACCGTAAATTGGCTTGTTAAGTTTCATATAATTATGAAGTGACTTTAATATAAAACCATCACCTCCAAGTGCTACAATAAAATCTGCATCTTCAGGCTCGTAATTACCGTATTTTTTTATAAGTTTCTCTTGAGCTTCAATATTTTTTTCAAGAGGAAAAGAAACAAAACATATTTTCATTCATTAACCCCCAGTCTCATTCATATAACGATTAACATATCCCTCAAAATTATCTTTTTGAATTTCAAAGTTATGTGCTTTTGGTTTAATTGACATGGCATACTCTATTAAAGCAATAATATCATTTTTTGTTTGATTTCTTAGGGCAAATTTTAAATCTACAAAATCATTTTGTCCTAAACACATATATAACTTACCAGTACACGTAAGTCTTACCCTATTACAAGTATCACAAAAGTTATGAGAAATAGCAGATATAATACCAATTTTTGATTTATGATTTGAATACTCATAGTATCTAGAGGGGCCATTAGTTCTGTGTTTAGAGGGAATTAAATTTAATTTATTCACTAAATCCTCTTCAAATTTCTTCATTGATAAATATTGATTATATCGCTTTTCTCCAATATCACCTATGGGCATTATTTCAATTAAAGAAATATCAAAATGATTTTTTTTACACCAATCTAAAATATCAAATATTTCTTCATCATTGAAATTTTGAGTCAAAACAGTATTTATTTTTATCTTTATACCTTCTTGTTTAGCCGCCTCTATCCCATTTAAAACTTTACTAAGATCTCCCCATTTAGTTATTTTCCTAAAACTTTCAGTCTTTAAGCTATCAAGAGAAACATTTATTCTTTCAATACCATTCTTTTTAAGAATAGATGCATATCTTGATAAATTCGTACCATTTGTAGTTAAAGTGTGCTCTGAAATTTTACCCTGATTTTTTAGGTTATTAAAATGTTCTATAATTGAAACAATGTTTTTTCTTACAAGAGGTTCACCACCTGTTAATCGAAATTTTTTTACACCTAACTCATTAAATATATTTGTAAGTTTAATAATTTCTTCAATTGATAAAACTTCTTGTCTAGGCAAGAAGGTTACATCCTCAGCCATACAATAAGTGCACCTTAAATCACATCTATCAGTGACAGATATTCTCAAGTAATCAATTTTTCTTTTATAATTATCAGTTAGCATTTTCGTGTATCTTTAATTCAACTACATTTAAATCTATAACTTTTTTCCCTACGTTCTCAAAGTTAATAGTGATTTTACTATTTATACAAGATTGAACTTGCCCCAGGCCCCAATCTGGTTGAGATGGACACTCCACGATTGTACCTGGTATAAAATCGCTAAAATTATAGTTATTTTCCATTATTACTCTTGTTTAGTAGAAACAAATACTTACTATTTACTATAGAATCAAATGGATAAAAAAGAAAATTTAAACAAGCTTAAATCTGTTATCAGTAATATTGAAAAATCATATGGGAAAGGTTCCATAATGATGCTTGGAAAGAAAGATATTGATGCAAATATTGATGTATACTCAACAGGTTCTCTTGGTCTAGATATAGCTCTAGGAATAGGTGGTTTACCGAAAGGAAGAGTCATAGAAGTTTATGGCCCAGAGAGTTCAGGTAAAACAACTCTAACATTACATATAATTGCGGAAGCTCAAAAAGTTGGAGGAACTTGCGCATTTATTGATGCTGAACATGCTTTAGACCCAGGTTATGCAAAAAAACTTGGAGTGAATATTGATGAGTTATTGATATCTCAACCTGATACTGGTGAACAGGCTTTAGAGATCTCAGATACTCTTGTAAAATCTGAAGGTATAGATTTATTAGTTATAGACTCAGTGGCAGCTTTAGTTCCAAGAGCAGAGTTAGAGGGTGAAATGGGCGACTCTTTACCCGGACTTCAGGCAAGGCTAATGAGCCAAGCGCTTAGAAAACTTACTAGCTCGATCTCAAAGACAAATACTATGGTTGTTTTTATTAATCAACTGAGAATGAAAATAGGTGTTATGTTTGGAAGCCCTGAAGTCACTACTGGAGGTAACGCTTTGAAGTTCTACTCTTCCGTAAGACTAGATATTAGAAGGATTGGTGCAATAAAAGATAAAGATAATATTATTGGAAACCAAACTAGAGTGAAGGTTGTCAAAAATAAAATGGCTCCTCCTTTTAAAATGGTTGAATTTGACATTATGTATGGTGAAGGAATTTCTAAAATTGGCGAAATTATAGATTTAGGTGTTCAAGCTGATATTATAGATAAGTCTGGAGCATGGTATTCTTACAAAGATGAAAAGATTGGTCAAGGTAGAGAAAATACAAAACAGTTTTTAAAAGACAATCCTGAATTATTGAATGAAATAGAAAGTAGAATAAGATCAAATTCTGACACTGTTGAAGAGCTTATGATTGATCCACCCCCTTCTACAACAGAAGAAACCGTCGAAAAAAACTCCAAAGAATAATATTAAATTTCAGTTAAATTAATCTATATTCCATGAATATGAACTCTAATGAAGTCCGAAATGCGTTTATTGATTATTTTAAAAATAATGATCATAGGCATGTCAAATCTGGATCTTTAGTGCCTGAAAATGACCCCTCCCTAATGTTTGCTAATTCAGGAATGGTTCAATTTAAAAATGTTTTCACAGGTATGGAACAGTTAGACTTCAAAAGAGCTACGACCTCTCAAAAATGTGTTCGGGCAGGAGGAAAACATAATGATTTAGAGAATGTTGGATTCACAACTCGACATCATACTTTCTTCGAGATGTTAGGAAATTTTTCTTTTGGTGATTATTTCAAAGAGCAAGCAATTCTATATGCTTGGAACTTAATAACTAAAGAATTTAAAATAAATAAAGATAAATTATTAGTTACTATATATCATGATGATGAAGTTGCAGAAAAATTTTGGAAAAAGATAGCAAATTTACACGATAGTAAAATAATTAAAATTTCAAGTTCTGATAATTTTTGGTCAATGGGTGACACAGGACCTTGCGGACCATGCTCGGAGATATTTTACGATCATGGCGATAAATATTTTGGTGGCCCCCCAGGTTCGGTTGACGAAGATGGTGATCGTTTCATTGAAATATGGAATTTAGTTTTTATGCAGTATGAGCAGGTAGACAAAAATACTAGACTTGATTTACCTAAACCATGTGTAGACACTGGGATGGGTCTAGAAAGAATAACAGCGTTATTAAATGGCAGTAATGACAATTATAGTTCTGATTTATTTTCAAATATTATTGATGTAACTCAAGAGTTTATTCAAAAAAAAATATCTGAACAAAATAAATCTAGTTTTAGAGTCATAGCAGATCACTTACGGGCTTCCTCTTTTTTAATAGCTGATGGGGTTTTACCTTCAAATGAGGGGAGAGGGTATGTATTAAGGCGAATATTAAGAAGGGGAATAAGACATGCTTATACATTAGGCTCCTCAGAACCATTATTTCATAAAATTTTTGATGAATTGCAAAACTTAATGGGCGATTTCTTCCGAGAACTAAACACTGGAGCTGAGGCTATTAAGGAAACTCTCTACAATGAGGAGATAAAATTTAGAGAAACTTTAAGTAAAGGCTTAGAGATACTCGGACAAGAAATACCCAATATTAAAAATAATAAATTAGATGGCAAAATCGCATTTAAATTATATGACACCTTTGGATTTCCCCTTGATTTAACACAAGATTATCTTAAATCAAAGAAAATCGATGTTGATGTAGAGTCTTTTGATGCATCAATGAAGCTACAAAAAGAGGAAGCTAGATCTTCATGGAAGGGTAGCGGTGATGGAAATACTGAAAAGCTATGGTTTGATATTGCAAGAAAAACGAAACCAACAGTATTTAAAGGATACGATGAAACTACTTTAAAGGCAAATGTAACTGCTTTAGTCTTAGACTCAGAAGTAGTTGATGAATTAAGTGATCAAATAAAAAAATCAGCAATTATCACAGATGAGTCATGTTTTTATGCAGAGTCTGGTGGGCAAGTTGGAGATAAAGGCATAATTTCCACAGAAAATGCAGAATTTAAAGTGACAGATACTAGAAAAACTCCTCAAGGCATTTTTATCCATTTTGGTAATGTAATTTCAGGCAATTTTAAAATAGGAAATGAAGTTAAACTTAAAATAGATAGTAGTTTAAGGGAATTAATTAAAAAAAATCATTCTGCTACACATTTGCTTCATGCAGCATTAAGGAATAACTTAGGACTACATGTAGCTCAGCGCGGATCTTTAGTTAATGAAAATAAATTACGTTTTGATTTCAGTCATAATAAACAAATATCATCAAAGCAAATAGATACTATTCAAAAAGAGGTAACAAATATAATTTCTAATACTTGTGAAACACAAATTGATATTAAGTCTCAAGAAGAGGCAATAAAACTAGGGGCTATGGCTTTGTTTGGAGAAAAATATGGTGAAGAGGTAAGAGTTGTTACACTGGGAGAAGATAATAATAAACCTTATTCAATTGAGCTATGTGGGGGAACGCATGTATCAAATGTTAAGGATATAGAGAAATTTTATATTATAAGTGAAGAGTCTGTCTCATCAGGAGTAAGGAGAATAGAGGCTTGCACTGGTAATAAGGTAGATGAATTTATTAGTAATAAACTAAAAGAGGATCAATTACTTGAAAAAAAACTTGATGATAAAATCATTAGCTTAATCTCACAAATAAACAAATTAAATGGAAAAATAAGTTTTAGTGAAGAAAATAAAAACCTTTATATAAAGAAGTTGGAAAATTATTTAGATAATTTAAAAAATAAATCAATACTCTCAAATGAGGAGAATAATAAAATAGAAGAAACAAATATAAATGGAATTAATTTTGTGTCTCAATTAATAGAAAACTTGCCTCCCAAAGAACTCAGATCAATTTTTGATAAATTTAAATTAGAAAAATCTAAATCTATTTTGGCTTGTATTACCACAAATGAAGATAAGGTATCCATTATAGTTGGGTTAACTAACGATTTAATAGATACTTATGATGCCAGAGTACTAATAAAAAGTACTTTTGATATACTTGGAACAAAAGGTGGTGGGGGAAGAATTGACTTCGCTCAAGCTGGTGGCAACAAAAAAGATCAATTAAATCAAGCTTTTTTAAGTATTAAAAATCAGATTTAATTTAATTTAGTTTGAAGATTTTTATCAAGACAATTTAAAAAATCTTCAGTATTCATCCACGGCGAATTTTTGTCTACAAGTATTGCTAAGTCCTTAGTCATTTGACCAGACTCAACAGTTTCAATACAGGTTTCTTCAAGTGCCTTTGAAAACTTAATAAGTTCATCGTTGCCATCGAACTCACCTCTAAAATTTAAACCTTTTGTCCAAGCAAATATTGATGCTATAGGATTTGTTGAAGTTTTTTCTCCTTTTTGATGCAGTCTATAATGTCTAGTTACAGTTCCATGAGCAGCCTCAGCTTCAATTGTTTTCCCATCGGGTGTCATTAAAACACTAGACATCATACCCAAAGAACCAAACCCCTGTGCAACTGCATCTGACTGAACGTCTCCGTCATAATTCTTGCAAGCCCAAATAAAGTTACCTGACCATTTCATTGAAGACGCAACTAAATCATCAATAAGACGGTGTTCGTAAGCTATTTGGTTATTTTCAAAATCAGTTTTAAATTCTTTATGAAAAATTTCATTAAATATCTCTTTAAATCTTCCATCGTATTTTTTTAAAATAGTATCTTTTGTTGAGAGGTATACAGGCCATTTTAATTTTAATCCATAATTAAAACAAGCTCTTGCAAAACCTCTAATTGACTCGTCTACATTATACATAGAGAGGGCAACACCCTGATTTTGAAATTGAAAAACCTCTTTTTCCTCTACTTTTCCCTCTTCATCAACATATTTCATAAAGAGTTTCCCTGGTTTGTCGATCTTCATTTCTGTAGCCTTATATTGATCACCAAACGCATGCCTACCAACAACAATAGGGGCATCCCATGTCCTTACAATTCTTGGAATATTTTTACATATAATTGGTTGTCTAAAAACAGTTCCATCTAAAATATTTCTTATAGTTCCATTTGGAGAACGCCACATTTTTTTTAGCTTAAATTCCGATACTCTATTATCGTCAGGAGTGATCGTTGCACATTTTATACCAACACCAAATTTTTTAATTGCTTTTGCAGCCTCAACTGTAATTTCATCATTTGTTTGATCTCTATTTTGTACAGATAAGTCGTAATATTTTAGATCTATATCAAGATATGGAAGAATGAGCTTTTGTTTAATAAAATCCCATATAATCCTTGTCATTTCATCGCCATCTAATTCGACCACAGGATTTTTTACTGAAACTTTTGCCATTTATATAGAGATATTGATTGTATAACAGATTAAATTAATAAAAAAAATCTATTTTATTGATCAAATTATACAATTCAGATATTAATTCCATCTTATGTACTTCAGGTTTCATAAAGAAATTTCAGCTGCGCTGATTATACTATTTTTATTAGTAATTTTTTTTTATTTTATATATAAACCTTTATTTCTAATTTTTTTAATATTACTAATTTTTACATTCTATTTTTTTAGAGATCCTGAAAGAGTCGTTCCATTAGGTGATGATATTTTAGTTAGCCCAGCAGATGGATTAATTACTAATATTAGTGAGTACAAAGAGGGAAAAAAAAGTTATACCAAAGTTTCAATTTTTTTGAGTGTGTTTAATGTTCATATCCAAAGATTGCCTCTTTCAGGTCAAATTACAAAAATTGATTATATTGAGGGTAAATTTATCAATGCAACTTTAGATAAAGCAAGTGAAGAAAATGAAAGATTAAGATTAACTCTTAAATCTGGATCTAACGTTATATACATAACACAAATTGCTGGTTTAATTGCCAGAAGAATAATTTGTTATCTTAAAACTAATGAGAGAGTAAACCAAGGTGAAAGATATGGAATTATCAAGTTTGGAAGCAGAGTAGATATTGAATTTCCCAATTCATATAATTTAATGGTAAGCATTGGTCAGCAATGTATCGGTGGTGAAACTATCATTGCAAGAGATTTTAAAAACAACAAAAATATACAATCTAGAGAATATAAAAAGATTTAGACATTTAGATGACCGAACATCCGCTCACTAAATTTATACCTAATTTAATTACACTAATGTCACTTATTGCAGGTATTTCCTCAATAAAATTCTCTATTCAAAGTAATTATAAAATTGCTGTGCTTATGATAATGCTAGCAGCCTTCTTCGATTTCTTTGATGGATGGATGGCTAGAAAATTAAAAAAATCATCCCAATTTGGAGCTGAATTAGACTCTTTATCAGATTTTATTAGTTTTGGATTAGCTCCATCATTGCTTATAAATTTAAGTTTTACAAATGAGCTAGGAAGAATTGGATGGGTTATAAGTCTTTTTTACATTATTTGTGCAGCTCTTAGACTTGCTCGTTTCAATATTGAAAATATGAGAGAGCAAAGCAAAGTATTTTATGGCATACCCTCACCAGCTGCCGCAGGTATTATAATGATTCCGCTTTATTTAAATTTTATTGAACAAATACAATTTACTATCAACTATCCTATTGTAAGTGCCATATTAATTATATTTGCGGGTGCTATGATGATTAGTAGAGTTCCGACTCCCTCTGTGAAAAATCTAAAGGTAAAAACTCTATATTTTAGACTTATGATTATATTTACAGTTATTATATTAATATTTTTAATAAGTTATTTTTGGCAAACAACTCTTTTAGTTGCTCTTATTTATTTATTATTTTCTTTATTGAGTTTGTTTACCTATTTTACCAAATTTTTTAGAGGAGTTAGTTAAGTATTTTGATTTAAGCATCAAAGCTGATGGAGTTACAAGTAAAGTCAATAAAGTAGAAAAAAGAAGTCCAAAAACAATTGCCCTCGATAAATCTACCCACCACTGTGTGTCAGGGGAGTTATAACTATATTCAAAGTTTACAAAATCAATATTTAATTTTAAAGCCATGGGAAGCAAACCAAGGACCGTAGTAGTTGTAGTCAATAAAACAGGTCTTAGTCTTTGTGCACCTGTCATTAAAATGGCATCTCTAGCATCATTTGTCTTTTTTATTAATCTATCGAAGGTATCAATTAAAACTATATTGTTGTTTACAACTATGCCTGCTAAAGAGATAACACCTATCCCGCTCATTACTATTCCAAATGGTTGTTTTGTAATTAAGAGCCCTAATACAACACCCACCGTTGACATAATTACAGCAAATAAAATTAATAAGGTGCTACTAAAACTATTAAATTGGGTCAAAAGAATTAAACCCATTAAAAATACAGCTATCAAAAAAGCTTTTTGTAGAAAAGCTTTAGACTTCTGCTGACTTTCATCCTCTCCCTTAAATTCTATTTTTACTCTAGGGTCAATATTTGCTGAATTAAATTCAGGTATATCTAAACCAAAGTTATTTGGAATATTGAATTTTTCAATTCCAAGCCAATGTTTTATAAGTCTGACATAAGCATCAGTTTGATAAAATCTAGTTACATCTGATTTAATTGTTTCAATTCTATTCTGTTCTACTCTAGTCAAATTTCCTGTCTCTTGATTGGTTTCAATTTTAGTAAAATTTGAAATTGGTACATAGCCTGCAGATGTTGGTATCTTAATACTGTCTAATTGATCGATCGTTCTCTGTTCTTTTGGTAATCGAAGGTAAATGGGTATAGATTCATCACTATCATCAGGTCTAAATTCACTCAATTTTAGCCCACTTGTAAGAAGTTTTATGGTGTTACCTATTATTGAAATACTAGCACCATATTTTGCAGCCTCTTCTCTATCAACATAAAGCTCATATTCAATACTAGGAGAGGGTAGAGAAGTTTCTAAATCCTTCAAACCAGATATGCTAGATAAATATTTTTCAATTCTCTTAAGTTCTTGAACTGTGATTTTAGGATCAGAAGAAGTTAAATTGATTTCAATGGGCTTCCCTCTAGGAGGGCCTGCTCTTAAAGTTCTTGTTTCAACTTTAATCCCAGGAATAGATGAAGTTTCTTGTCTTATTTCAGAAATTATTGTTTCTGCTTTTCTTCTTTTATCCCAATCTTTGAATTCTATATCTATAAATCCTATAATATCAGGCGAGCTCTCTTGTCTATTTTCTACATTCCCAGATGTTGTATAGACAGACTCAAATTCATTATTCTTTTTTTGTAAGTTTAATACCTGTGACTCTACTTTTGCAACTAGTCTATCTTTTTCTAAAACTGAGAGATTGCCTGTAGCATAAATAATTACTTTGGTATTCTCTGCTTCAACTGAAGGAAAAAAAGTAACTCCCTTACCAAACTTTCCATATGCACCATAGATACCAACTAGCAGTATGAAGGAAAGAATAACTATTTTTATAGGATTATTTATACAGAGCCTCAAAATAAAAAGGTAAATCTTAGTAAAAAAACCTACTTTTTCTAAATCAGTTAAGTCTTCGTCATCATCAGCATTTATTCTAGGGATAATCATTTTCTGAAAAAAACCTTTATTTTTAATATACCTAAAAACAAAAAACAAAATGACGCCAATTGAAATTGTTGTTATGGCTTTTGCACCCATATTTATGTAGCTATCAAATTTTAGTTGAGATAAAAAATTAAATGCAACAAAATTTACAATACCAAATAAGATTAAAGGTATAATAAAGAAGAAAAAAAGATTTTTAATTTTATAGGCCTGAGTTCCAATTATAGGAATAACTATTAATGCCATAGCTAAACTAGAACCTAAAACAGATATTACTGTTATAGGTATATACTTCATAAAACCACCAGTTGTGCCTGGCCAAAATAAAAGAGGAATAAACGCTGCTATAGTAGTAAAAGTTGAAGCCATGATAGGAAGGGACATTCTTGATGCAGCCTTTATGTATGACTCTGCTAGTCCCATACCCTCTTGTATTTTTCTTTGGGCATATTCAACTACAACCACAGCCCCATCAACAAGTAGCCCAACTGAAAGAATTAATCCAAACAAAACAACCATATTGATTGTAAAGCCAAGTGAATAGAGGATTAAAATAGATGATAAAAAAGAACCTGGTACTGCTAAACCTACCAGTAAACTAGACCTTATACCAAGAAAGATAACAACTACACTCATAACAAGAATTATTGAAAAAATTACATTGTTTTGAAGATCTCCTAACATACTTTTTATATTTACAGACTCATCACCAGAAAAAGTTATGTTTACCTTTGATGGAAGAATTTTTTGCTCTTCCTTTACTAACTGTTTTACTTGATCAACAGTCTCTACAATGTTTGCTCCAATTCTTTTAGATATTTCTAATGTGAATGCAGATTTATTATTTAATCGAGCAAATTTTTCTGGATCTTTAAAAGTTCTTTTAAGTTGAGCAATATCTTTAAATTTAATTGTTTTTTTATCATTTACCTTTATTGGTGTGTTAAAAATATCATTTAGGCTTTCATATAAACCAGGAATTTTAATTACAAACCTTCCATCTCCTGTATCAAGATTTCCAGCAGAAACTATTTGGTTATTAGATCTTACAAAGTTTAATATTTCATTTAAATTTAATCCATAAGCTTCAATTTTATTCTGGTCAATGACAATGTCTAATTGCTCTTCTCTTTCACCACCAATATTTACTTCTAAAACATTTGGTAAAGATTGTATTTTATCTTTTAATTCATTTGAAATCTTCTTCAGTAAAAATTCAGATATATCTCCACTTATAGATACGACTAAAATAGGAAATAAACTTATATTTACCTCACTTACCTTGGGTTCATCTGCATCATCAGGTAAATCTGATTTTGCTCTGTCAACTTGTTCTCTAGTGTCTAAAAGTGCTTGGTCAGGATCAAACCCAGCATCAAACTCTAATAAGACATTTCCACCACCTTGATAAGAAGTGCTAGTCATTTCTTTTTTTCCTTCGATATTTGAAACTTCATCTTCAACAGGTTTTATTAAAAGCTTTTCAGAATCCTCCGGGGATATTCCTGTTAAACCAAGAGATACATATATATAGGGCAAACTTACATCTGGTGATGACTCTTTAGGAATGTTATTAAAAACAAGTGATCCACTAACAATAACAAATAGGAAAATGGAAATTGTAGTTCTGTAGTATTGACTTGCTAAGTTAACCAGGCTCATGATTAATTAAAATTAACTTTTTCTCCTGCAGACACGTATTGCTGTCCAACGATTATAATTTTCTCTTTTTGACTTAAACCAGACACCAACATGTAATCAGAGGTATCTTCTATAACACTAATTTTTTTAAATTGTACGGTATTATCAGATCCTATAACCTTTACACCTAACTCTCCTGAATCTC
The DNA here is from genome assembly GCA_902575065.1 of uncultured Alphaproteobacteria bacterium. Classification (GTDB taxonomy): domain Bacteria; phylum Pseudomonadota; class Alphaproteobacteria; order HIMB59; family HIMB59; genus HIMB59. Next base: position 15,659 of record CACGPU010000008.1, on the reverse strand, counting down.
CCAAAGCTAGAATTGAGGGAGAAATTTTATGCGCAAGAACATTTCCTTTAACTATAGAAATTATTGATGATAATCCATCTTTATACCTAAGATCTTTATTTTCAACTTTAACAACAATTTCAAAAGTTTTAGTCTCCGGATCCGAAATAGGAGAAATATAGTCAATTGTGCCATTAACTTTCTCATCAAGTATTGTCACCTCAACGTTATTTTCTAAGGATATATCTAGAATTTCATTTTCGTTAATGTAACCAAATATTTTTAATGAGCTTAAATCAATAATTTCATAGACTTTTTCGCCAGGCATTACAAGCTCTCCAGCAATCTTATGACCGTCTAAAAGTATTCCACCAAAAGGTGCAAAAAGAGCATATTTGTCAAATTCACTTTGAGACAATAAGTTTAATTTATATAAATCAGCGTTCGTTTTATAATCGTCTAATTCAACTATATGCTGACCTTTTTTTATTTTAGATCCTGCTTTGACCAACACTTTTTCTATTGTAGTCATCACCTCACTCTTAACTTCAATTCTCCTTAAAGCTTCAGTAGTTGAGCTAAAAACAATACTATCTTTTATTGTTTGTGCAGAGGAGTCTATTACTTCAACAGAAAATAATTTTTCATTTCTTTCTTCTTTGCTTCCCCATTCTGATGAGTAACATATAGAGTTTATTAGTGTTATGATTGATACAATAATTATTTTTTTTATGGTGGGTAACATGGATGAGCTTAAACCTACTAGAATATATGTAAACGAATACATATCAGATTATAAGTAAAATTAAATGAAACAGTGGTATAAAATTAGAAAAAAAGACCCTTTTTATATAAAAGCAAAGAAAAATGACATTATTTCTAGAGCTTATTACAAATTAGAAGAAATAGATAAAAAACACAATTTATTCAAAAACGATAAAAAAATATTAGATGTTGGGTGTTCACCAGGTGGCTGGACACAATATATTTTGAATAAAAACCCAAAAAACAAAATAGTAGGTATTGATATACTACCAACTGTTAAGCAGATTGAGGGCAAATTCAAATTTTATATGATGGACTTAAATCAGTATCAATTAATTGATGAATTATTTACAGCTAATAAATACACTTTTGACTCAATAATTTCAGATATCGCACCAAACACAAGTGGAAACCAATTTTTAGATCAAATCAATAGTTATGATTTGAGTATGCTTTCAGCAAAATTTATTGAAAAATATTTAAAAAAAGGTGGTAATTTTTTAGTAAAAAACTTTCAAGGAGAGGATACAGAAAAGTTATTTAAGTTTGTTAAAACTTATTTTGACAAAACACAATATGTTAAACCAGCTGCATCGGATAAAAAATCTAAAGAAATTTACATTTTAGGTTTGCTAAAAAAATAATTTTTTAACCATACATTCAATGAATTAAGATCTGAAAAATTTTTCTTTTTATCTTTATATGTAACTTCAAAAATTTCTTTATCAAATTTTTTAGAGTAAATAATTTTAATAATCGGAAAAGAAAAATTTGATTTATAAAAAGTAATTTTTGTCTTTTTGTAATTTGAGTCCTGAGTTTGGATTGAATAATTTCTCCATATATTTTTTGATAAACCATAAGAGTAAGTATTAAGAATGTATTGGAATGTTTTCTTTGGGATTGTGTCGATATAATTTTTATTTATGTTTAAAATTTTCAATATATATTATGTTAAATGGTACTTTTAAATTCTTCAAGCTGTAATTTTGATTGGCAACCTACTAATTTTCAATTTAGTAACTTAAAAGGTGAAAAAGGGTCCTTTTATGAATCTTTTGACACCAATGGTCTTTTAGTAATGTTTATTTGTAATCATTGCCCTTATGTTAGATCTATAGAAACTAAGATTGCTACTGAAACCCAAAGACTCAAAGTTTTAAATGTTAATACTATTGCTTTTATGTCAAACGATCAAAATTCACATGAGGAGGACCACAACAAATTTCTTTTAGAACAAATATCAAGAGCTAAATTTGAATTCGAATATATTGTTGATGCCACGCAATCAATAGCTAAAACATTTGATGCTCAATGCACTCCTGAGTTCTATTATTTCAGTAATGATAAAAAACTTAAGTATAGAGGCAGGTTAGACTCCAATGGTAAAGACTCTACTATGGGCAAACCGGAGCTTTATTCTGCTGTTGAAGAAGTTATTGCTAAAGGATATTGTTCAAGCCAACAATATCCAAGTATGGGTTGCTCAATAAAATGGAAAAATTAATCACTAAAAGAAATTTATCTTTATTCGGAATTGTATCTTTTTTATTAGTTATTGCTCTCTATTTCATTTTACAAAATAATTCTAAAGATGATGAAAAATTATTCGATATTTTTTTAGCAGAGCTTTATAATGAACAAAATTCAAACTTAGATGAAAAATTGTACTATTTATCAAGTTTAGATAATCCTAAAGTTTCTTTTTTTAGTGATTTGAAATTAACCTCAATTGAAAATTTAGATCGATATAATAAAATTGATAAAGACATAATATTATTGAAAAAAGCTTTAATTGATTTAGATAAAGAATTGATAAAATCTTTATCATCAGATAATAATTTTACTTTTAATGAAATTGCTAAAATATACTTCTATAATTTAGACATTAACAATTTTGAATTTAGTGACTCAGATAGAGATAATTTAAATAATTTTTTTATCAAAGCTGTTGATAGATTATCTAATGAAAACAATTAATTTTTTAATTTTTTTTTTAGTTTTATCCTCATGTAATCAATATTTTGGAAAAAAAGATCCTGATTATGTACCAAAAAATGAGACAATTGAGATTTTTTCAGATAGAAAAAATGAAAATTTTATATCAGACTTTGAGTTTAGTGATATAATTTTTCCTAAAGCTGTTAATTCCAACTTAGATATTGATAATTTACAAATAGAAAAAGTTATTAATGTAAATAATAACTCTGTAGTTAATTTTACAAACGAAAAGATCATTGTAAGCAAAGATAAAACTATTTATTTAATTGATAAAAATAATAAAAGTAAAATTGAATATAAATTGAGCCTTAATAGAGATGAAGAAACTATTAGTATTTTTGAATTCAATAAAGATATTCACATATTAACAAATAGATCTCGAGTATTTATTATTAATGATAAAAGCATATATGAATTAGCAGACTATAATATTTTTATAAACACAACCCCAATAGTATTGGATAAAAATTTAATACTTTTCAGTGTTTTTGGTGATATTTATGATTTACAATTAGATGACTACTCAATTTCTAAAAAAAATAATTTTATTTCAAAATCAGGTATATCAATTAAGTCAAACATATTTAAAGACAAAACAAGTTTATATTATCTCTTCAATTCTAGAACTTTATTAACATTTGATAAAAATAATTTTGATTATTTTAACAACTATATTTTAGAGGATTTAAATATTCTCACATCATTAGATGCATTTATTGAATTAGTAGACAGTCCTTTCAGTCATAATGATCATTTATACTTCTTAGATCGATCTGGAAAAATTGCAGTATATAACCCTATCTCATCAGATATCCTTTGGGAACTTGATTTAAATGATACTATATTGAGTTATCTTTTTTCAAATGATGGTTATTTAATTCTTATGACTTTAAACGAGATACTAATTATATCTAATAATGGAAATATAATATCCTCTTACAAACATAATAAAAACTCACCAATAAAAATTTTTAATATAAAAAAAAATATTTATTTAATTTCAAAAGAAGGTATCAGTAAATTAAATTTAGAAAATAGAAGAGAAGATATTTTTATTGAAAATAAATTCTCTAATAATTTAGAAATTTTCTTTCAAGATCAAATTATATACATAAAAGACGATAAAAGTCTTTTTAAATTAAGTGAATAATTACTTTATTATTGGCAAAGTAAATGAAGGTAAGTCCCACCTCTTTAATCTTTTTTCTAAAACTCATAAAACTATATCTAATCCAAAAGCTAATACTACAATTGATGTTATTAGGAAAAATATATTATCAGATAATTTTGAATATAATGTATATGATACTCCAGGTTTTTATAAATTAAGTGATTTTAATGATCTTTTAAATAAAATTTCAGTCCTTAGATTAGATAATATTCATTTTATTTATTTATTCTCAACTTTTACAAATGAAGATTTGAAAATATGTAAAAAATTACATTTAAAAAAATATAAAATTTTACTTTTCTCATTTAAAAAAATCGATGAAAATGAATTTATTTTAAATTTGTTTAGTAAAACGTTTACAAATAACTCTGATAACTTTTCATTTTTAAAAAAGTATCTTTCTAATAAAAATAAAAAAAAAGACTTAAATGTTAAAAATATAAATAAAAAAACAATAGCAATTTTTGGCAAAGAAAATACAGGAAAATCAACACTATTTAATAAAATAATGAATATATCTTTATCTAAGACTTCACCATACCTTCATACAACCCGTGACGCAGTAAATTGGGATATTCAGTATAAAAATCAAATATTAGAATTTATCGATACTGCTGGCTTTATTAGAAGTAGATCCAAGAGAAAAAATCTTGATTTTGAAAAACTCTCTTTAGAGCAATCTGAATATTTTATAAAAAAATCATCGTTAATTATACTGCTACTAGACGCTAATTCTGAGTCAAGATTAGATTTATCATTAATAGGCTCTTTGTCTAAAAGAAATAAACCTTTTTTAGTATTAGTTAATAAGATTGACTTAATTGATAATAAAAATTTATATCAGCATAAATTTTTAAATTATCTCTCATCTAATCATAATTACTATTCCTCTTTGAATATATATTTTATTTCTGCATTAAAATCCTCTAAATCAAAAATACTTCAATTAGTAAGTAATCAAATACACAACAAGTTTTTTTTTAAAACTTCTTACCTAAATAAAATAATCAAATCAATTAATGGAGAGTTAGGGAAAATACAGAAAAATTCTAAGGTATTTAAAATTTACTTCATTACTGCATTTACAATTAATCAAAAAAATTACTTCAAAATTTCATGTAATTTTCAAAAAAAAAATATCAAACCTCATATCAAGAGTTATCTATCAAAAATATTAATAAGAGAATTAAATCTAAAAGGTGTAAATTTTAGTTTAATATTTTGATATCAACATCAATAGATTTTACTAGATCAAATTTTAATGTTTCTAGATATTTTATCAATGACATCTTAAAATTATTAAGATGAACTTTGTAATGATTATCTTTCTCAAAAGATAAAATAAAGCTAAATTCATCTTTGAGCAATGGCACAAGTAAATTTATAAAATAGATAATATTCATTAATTCTTGGTAAATTTGTCTAATATGATTGTAATCGTATTGATAAGAGATCATATTTAAATCAATGCTCCTATAAATAATTACCAATTCATCAATTTTTGAAAATTGACTTTTTATAAATGTATTTGCTTTAATTAAATCCTCTAAAGAGTCAAAATTTGTCTGAAGTAGAGTGTGGTCATGAGTAATATTTTCTTGCTTTTTTTTCGCTAAGATAATCTTATTTGAACTTTCAGATAAGACTGTTTGATCTTCACCATTTAAAATTATTAAGACTTGATTATTAGGCAATTAAATATTCGATCCAGAGCTCAGTAGAGATAATTGAGTAATTTTATTATCACCTAATTGATCAATTAATTTGATTGGATAATCGCCTGTAAAGTAGTGATCTGTCAATTGAGGCCTATTATTATCTCTTTTTAGATAACCTAGAGCTATGTATAATCCATCTAAAGATAAAAACTTTAAGCTTTTTGCTTTTACATAATCACATATTTCTTCGATACTTTTATTTGCTGCCAACAATTCCTTTTTTGTAGGCATATCAACTCCATAAAAATCAGGAAATTTGATTTCAGGACAAGCTATTCTTAAATGTACTTCTTTAGCTCCTGCATCATACAACATCTTCACAATTTTATGTGAAGTTGTACCGCGTACTAAAGAATCATCTACTAATATAATTTTTTTATTTTCAATAGAACTTCTGTTAGCATTTAATTTTAGTTTAACACCTAAACTTCTAATTTGTTGGCCAGGTTCTATAAAAGTTCTTCCAACATAATGATTTCTAATTAAACCTAAATCAAAATTAATTTTTTTTTGTTGACTATATCCTATCGCTGCTGCATTTCCTGAGTCTGGTACCGGTACAACTAACTCTGCCTCAATATTATCCTCTTTTGCTAACTCTCTTCCTAAATTTTTTCTATACTCATAAGCTGTCTTCCCTCTTAAAATACTATCTGGTCTTGCAAAATATATATATTCAAACACACAAGGACGAGGTTTGTGATTACCAAATGGTTTGAGACTATGTAATTCATTATTTTCAATATACACAATTTCACCATTATTAACTTCTCTTATAAATTCAGCACCAATAATATCGAGAGCACATGTTTCAGATGCAAGAACATAGGAGTTATCTAACATACCTATTACCAATGGTCTTATTCCATAAATATCTCTTGCTCCTATAAGAATATCTTTATTGAGCATAACCAATGCGTAGCCGCCCTGTATCTGTGAGATGGCCTCAATAATTTTGTCAATATTTTTCTCTTTTTTTGACCTAGCTATGAGCTGAACTATTGTTTCAGAGTCTGATGTTGTATAAAAAATTGCTCCGTCTTTGACCAGTTCTTTTCTTAGTGTAATAGCATTTGTAAAATTACCATTATGAGAGACCCCTATACCACCAGCATTAGTATCTGCAAAAAAAGGTTGTACATTTCTTAATATTTTACCCCCAGTTGTACTGTATCTGTTATGCCCAATGGCGTAATTACCAGGTAATTTCTTAATTGTATCCTCATTATTAAAATTATCTCCTACAAGGCCAAACCTTTTTTCAGAATAATAATTTTTACCATCATAAGAAACTATCCCGCAACCCTCTTGACCTCTGTGTTGTAGTGCATGTAAACCCAAAGCCGCCAAAGCAGAAGCATCATTGATATTAGAAATACCAAAAACACCACATTCTTCTCTAACTTTAGTAGAGTTCTTTTTTATCATTATTTTTTTCTTTACTAGATGAGTCTTTTATATTTTTTTTTTCAACCTTTTGGTCTTTATACATAAGGTTTTCATATATTGAAATATTTAATTTCATGATTTTATTCTTTTCGTCAATATAATTTTTGAAAAAGGCAATATAAGAAAAATAAAAAATAAAAGAAAATAAAATTATTCCATATATTGAACCTATAATAGTATCTAAAATTTTAAATTCTATTTGAGTAGGCGATTTTAAATTTAAAGCCTTTTCTAGAATTGAATAAATAATGTATGTTATCAAAAAAAGAATTATAAAAGATATAATCTCTAAAAATATTACATTTTTATTTTGTAATGAAAATAAATATTCTATATTTAATTTCTCTAAAGAAAAATTTAGAACTCTCTTATAAAATATAAAAGGTAAAGATATTGATAAAATGATTTTAAGGCTGTAACTAATAGATTTAGTAGCTCCTTTGATACCAAAAAAAACAGCAAATATAACAAGGAGTATTAGGTAAGAATAATCAAAGTAATTTAAAACTGAAAAATTCATAATTGTTTGATATCTGCTCCTATTATAAACGATTTAAATACTTTATCTTTCGTCTCTAAAATTCTTTTACAATCACCTTTATCTTGAATAATTCCTTTATCAATAAAATAATAGTGATCTCCTGTTTTAATTGCACTCTTGATATCATGAGTAATGGTCACAACAGTTATTTTTCTTTTTTTTATTACTTTTAATATCAATTCATTAATTTTATCACTGTTTATTGGATCTAATCCTGTCGTTGGCTCATCAAGAAAAATCACTTTCGGATTTTTATAAAGAGCTCTGGCAAATGCTACTCTTTTTTTCATTCCCCCTGATATTTCCGAAGGGTATTTATCAAATATTGATTTATCTAGCCCTACATCGTTCATAAGAGAGATAACCTTTTTATTAAAATTTGTTTTATCATTGATAAAATCTGTAAATGCTATGTTTTCAGATATTTTCAAACTATCAAATAGAGCTCCATATTGAAATAGCATACTAAATTTATCAATATCGACTTCAGACTTACCATCGTACAAAATAGAACCACTATCAAAACTAAATAATTTATATATTGTTTTTAATAATACAGATTTTCCACAACCTGATTGACCAAGAATTACGGTTGATTTATTTTTTTTTATTGTAAGACTAATATCTTTCAAAACAAAATTATCATCAAATCTCTTTTTTAAATTCTTAATTTCTATTTTCATTAAAAGAATAATTCTGTAAGAAAGTAATTTGATGACAAAATTAAAATTGAGGAAATAACAACTGCATTTGTTGTAGCTGATCCAACACCAAAAGCCCCTTTACCAGAAAATAAACCACAATAACAACTAACTATTGATATTATAAAACCAAATGCCAACGCTTTAAAAATCCCTGACAAATAATCACCTAAGCTTAAAAATTCAATTGTATTCAATAGGTATAAGTTGTCATTAAATCCCAGTCTATGAACTGATACAATATATCCACCCATAACTCCTATGAAATCAACTAAAGTTACAAATATTGGCAATGCCAGAGTTAAAGATAAGACACGTGGAGTAACAAGAAAATTATAATAATTTGTATTAAGCGTTTTGAGAGCATCGATTTGTTCTGTAACTCTCATTGTGGCTATTTCTGCAGCAATAGAAGAACCAACTCTTGCAGAAATCATCAGACCTGTTAACACTGGCCCTAATTCCCTTGTCAGAGTTAAAACAACTATATTTGGAATAGCGGACTCAGCTGAAAACCGTGAAAAACCTGTATAAGATTGCAAAGCAAGAACCATTCCAGAAAATATCCCAGTTAAAGCTATGATTGGTATTGATGAGATAAATATGTAAATAAAGTACCTAATATTATTTTTAAAATAGAATTTAGGATTAAACAAATATTTGAAAAAAAATGCTATAAATAAAATAAATTTTCCTACGTTAGACAATAAGGTTAAAAGAGCTACACCAATATCTTCAATAAATTTCATCTGAGATATTAATTTGACACATTTTTTTCGATACCCAAGAATTTTGTATATTTATCATCAAAGTATAATTCAATCTTACCAGTAGGACCATTTCTTTGTTTTGCAACAATTAATTCAGCTTTATTAAAAACCTCTTCATTTCTATCTTTCCATGAGTCATGTTTTTTTTGATATGACTCTTGAGTTTCATCAGCCCCTCGAGTTGGCTCATTTCTTTGCAAGTAGTAACTTTCTCTATAAATAAACATAACAACATCTGCGTCTTGTTCAATACTACCAGACTCTCTTAAATCAGATAGTAAAGGCCTTTTATCATCTCTATTTTCAACTTGACGAGAGAGTTGTGACAAAGAAATAACAGGTAGATCAAATTCTTTAGCTAGTTGTTTTAAATTTCTTGTAATCTCAGATAATTCATTGACCCTATTATCTTTATTACTCTCAGGTTTGATCAATTGTAGATAATCAATTATTACTAATCTGATATTATAATTGTTCTTATACCTTCTAAGTTTAGATCTTAATTCAGATACTGTTATATTCGGGCTATCATCAAAAAAGAAATTTAAATTATTAATTTCTTGATATGTATTTGAAAGTTTGAGAGAGTCTTTTTCATTGAGCTCACCTTTACGAAGCTTATCGCTTGGAATTTTAGATTGTTCAGCTAAGATTCTTAAACCAATTTGTTCCGCTGACATTTCTAAAGAAAACATTAAAACAGATCCTTTTTCATCCTCCTGCGAGAAATATTTTGCAGCATTAAAAGCGATATTTGTAGCGAGTGCTGTTTTTCCCATAGAGGGCCTACCTGCGAGAATTATTAGATCAGAATTTTGTAGTCCTCCTAAAATATTATCTAAATCTACAAAACCTGAGACAACACCTGAGTATTTACCCTTTTTTTTGAATGCTTTTTCTACTAATTGAAGTGAAGCTTTAGTTACAGATGCAAAATTTCTTATTTCATAAGTACTTTTTTTAAAGTTTGATAAATCAAACAGTTTTTTTTCGAGGTCCAAAAAAATATCTTTAATACTATTTGTTGTTTCAAAACTCGTTGATTCATAATTCTTATTTTGGGTAATTTTAAAAAGTTGTCTTCTCAAATATAATTCTTGAAGAGTTTCTAAATAATTAGAAAAAATATCTTTTGAAAAAACAATTTGATCTATTTTAAGAGAGAGGTCTTTGTGTGTTTTGGATTGAATATCAGGGATATAGTTCTTAATTGTATCAATAGAGATATTTTTTTGTGATTTATGAAAGTCATCCAATACATTGAAAATTTTTAAATTTTCTGGATTTGCGAATAAAGAATTATCTAAATATTCATAATGTGTATCAATTAATTCAGGGTGTTTTAATAAATAAGCAATGACAATTGTTTCTATATCATTGTCTTTTAAGCTCTCAAATGTCTTTTGCATATAAGCTTAAGTTATTTATAAATTTAAAAAAAGATAGTCCTAGGACGAAGTTTTAGGGGATAAGATCTCAATATCAAGTGAGCAATTTACCTCTGGATGCAAATCTATATTTACAGAATATTCGCCAACAGATTTAATTTTATTACCTAATTTTACAAATTTTTTTTGGATATTCACTTCATTTTCGTTTAAGTATGCAACAATATCTGAGACACCTAAGGATCCATAAAGTTCGCCATTTTCCTTAGCTGCAATTTCCTTTGTAAATTTTAATTCACTAATTTTTGAAGCAATTACACTAGCTTGAGATTTAGTTTCATCATCCTTCTTCAAGAGGCTTTCTTCAATTGATTTAATTTGTTCAATATTCTGTTTTGTAGCAAATTTTGCTTTCCCGTTTGGTATCAAAAAGTTTCTAGCATACCCATCTCTAACTTCAACAACAGATCCAATTTCCCAATTTTTTTTAAACTTTTCTAAAACAACTACTTTGGTCATAGTATTAAATCAATGATAAGAACCTTGCTTGTTTAATAGCTTTTGTTATTTTTGTATGTATTGATCTAGACATATTCGTTACTCTTTGTGGAATCACTTTTCCATTGTCATTAGTAAATTTCCTCAAAATATGAGTATGCTTGTAATCAATTTTCATTAGTTCTTCGTTAGAAATATTTAAGTTTTTTTTCATTAATTCTCTTTACTTATTTGAGGAGTAATTTCATCCAAATTGTTGTGTGATTTAGTAATAAGAAAACGAAGACATTCAGTATTAAACTTTAAAAAGTCATCTAATTTTTTTGGAAAATCGGATGAAGAAATAAATCTCATGAATTTAAATGACCCCTTAGAGTATTTTTTTATTGTGAATTTAAGATTTTTGATCCCCCAGTCTTCTTTATATCCAATCGATACATTATTTTCTGAAAAAAAATTGTCTATGGATATATTAAGACTTTTCAATTGATCATTTGCTAGATCAGGTTTCACAATAATTGTTGTTTCATATATGTTACTCATGTAAAAAGAGTGTCTACAGATATAAATTAAGTATGTCAAATAAAAATCTTTCTCTGCTTTTCACTGGCCAAGGCTCACAGTTTCCTGAAATGGGTATTGATTTTATTGAAAAATACGAATGGGTTAAAGAGAGATATTTAACAAGCTCTAGAATTCTTGGATATGATTTACTAGAGGCTCAGAACAATCCAGATTTGTTAAACTTAACCCAGTACAGTCAACCGATGATTTTTGTATTCAGCTCAATAATTATTGATCTTTGTAAAAATTATCTATTAGATAATTTTTCAAAAATTTTTTTAGCTGGTCATTCGCTTGGAGAATATTGCGCATTATATTTTGCTAATTCTTTAGACTTTGAAGAAATGTTAGAAGTAGTAAAACATAGAGGTGAAGCTATGTCGATTGTATCTGACCCAAATAAATATTTAATGTATGCTATCCTAAAAAAAGAGCATTCAAAAATAGACGAATCTTTATTTGGAGAAGGAGTCTATTTAGCTAACTTAAATTCTGACAAACAAATAGTTATTTGCGGATACAAAGATGATATTAATAATTTTAAAGACCAAAATCCAATAGGTAAATACATACCATTGAATGTTTCAGCTCCTTTTCATTCAGATTTAATGAAAGAAAGTGCAGAGATATTTAGTAAAAAAATTACAGATACATATTTTAAAAAAATTGATTTTGACTTATTATCTAACCATAAACTCATAAACTATAAAAAAATTTCTGAAAAAGAATATGGTAACCAGTTATCTCTTCAGATACACTCACCAGTAATGTGGACCAACACTATTAAAAGTATTTTAAAAGAGGAAATTGGTACCTTCATCGAAATAGGACCTAAAAAAACTTTATTAAATTTTCTACCAAAAGAATTTCAGGGTGAAAAAATACTTTTTTCAAGTATTGATAACGTAACCTATGTTTAATGAAAAAAAGCTTTTAGTTACTGGCGGTACGGGCTCAATAGGTAGCTCCATATGTGAATATTTTAATGATAATGGCTGTAAAGAAATTTTTTCAACTACTACGAATTTAAATAAAGTTAAACAAAATCAAAAATTCATTAATTTTAAGGAATTTGATTTAGATAATATTCAAAATTTAAATTTGGAAGAAATATTTGACACTGATGTTGACTATCTTGTTTTAAATGCTGGTCTTAATAGAGATAATATATTTTTAAGAATGTCCTTAGAAGACTGGAATAAAGTAATTAATGTAAATTTAAACTCATCTTTTCACCTTCTTAAACATTTTACAAAGAAAATGGTAAAGAATAGATTTGGCAGAATTGTATTTGTATCTTCTGTGGTTGCTTATACTGGCAATCCTGGTCAAGTAAATTATTCAGCTTCCAAAGCAGCGATCTCAGGAGTTGTAAAATCACTAGCTCTTGAACTATCATCAAGAAATATTACTGTTAATAGTGTTGCTCCTGGATTTATTCAGTCAAATATGACAGACAAACTTAACGAAGACCAAAAAAATACTATTTTAGAGAGAATCCCAATGAAAAAATTAGGTAATCCATCAGATATAGCAAAAGCAGTCGGTTTTTTATGCTCTGAAAATGCCAACTATATAACTGGTCAAACACTCCATATAAATGGGGGTTTGGCATTAATTTAATTAAATATTTAAAAATTAACAATAATGTGGTACGAACTTTTAGATTTATTACTAAAGAGGTTTTAAAATGAGCGATATTGAAGAAAGAGTAAAAAAGATTGTAGTTGAACATTTAGGTGTAGAGGAAGCAAAAATTCAGAGCGAGTCGAAATTTATCGATGATTTAGGTGCTGATAGCTTAGATACTGTAGAGCTTGTAATGGCTTTTGAGGAAGAATTTGGCTGTGAAATACCTGATGATGCTGCTGAAAAAATTGTAACTTTCAAGGACGCTGTTTCTTATTTATCAGCAAACTCAAACTAACTTAGAAACTATTTCAATTGAGGAGAGTAGTAGTAACTGGAATAGGAACAATTAATCCGTTAGGAAAAAATTTAGAATCGAGTTGGGATTCGTTAATTAATTCTAAAAGTGGAATTTCTAAAATTAATAAATTTGATGTTAACGAGTTTCCTTGTCAAATTGCTGGAACTATTAAAGAGTCTTATATAGACAATGAAATAGTTAGCCTTAGAGACCAAAGAAAAGTTGATAGATTTATAACTTTAGGTTTAATTGCTGCAGAAGAAGCAATTAAAGACTCCAATATCTTAATTGATGAGAAATCCTCATTGAGATCAGGAGTTATGGTAGGTTCAGGTATAGGTGGTCTTGATACTATTTATAAAAATTCTTTTATTTTAGACAATCATGGCATAAGAAAAATATCACCATTTTTTATTCCATCATCTCTTATTAATTTATTATCCGGTCAAATATCAATAAAATATAATCTTAAAGGTCCAAACAGTTCTCCAGTTACAGCATGTGCAACTGGTACTCATGCTATTGGAGACTCATTCACAATAATTAAAAATAATAAAGCTGATTTAATGATATGTGGTGGTGCTGAAGCAGCAATATGCCCACTTGGCATTTCTGGTTTTTCAGCAGCAAGGGCATTATGTGATACTTTTAATGAATTTCCTGAAAAGGGTTCAAGACCATGGGATAAAGATAGATCAGGATTTGTAATGGGCGAGGGAGCGGGTGTTTTAGTTTTAGAGGAGTTAGAGCATGCTAGAGAAAGAAAAGCTAAGATCTATTGTGAAATAAAAGGCTACGGTATGTCAGGAGATGCCTACCATATTACAAAACCATCAGAAGATGGAAATGGAGGGTTTAGAGCAATGGAAATGGCTTTATATGAGTCTCAGTTAAGTCCTGATGAAATTGGTTATGTTAATGCTCATGGAACATCAACACCTGTGGGCGATGCTATTGAATTATTTGCTGTTGAGAAATTATTTGGTTCAAATAAAAATTTATTTATGAGCTCAAATAAATCTGCAATTGGCCATTTATTAGGTGCTGCAGGAGCTGTTGAAGCTATTTTTTCAATTAAGTCTTTACAAACAAAAATATTACCTCCAACTTTGAACTTAGATAATCTAGACATGAAAACCTCAATAAATTTAATTCCTCATGAGTCAATATCTAAATCAGTTGAAAATATTATATCTAATTCATTTGGTTTCGGCGGTACAAACGCCAGTTTAGTACTTGGTATTTAAAAGTAAAAATTTTTGTATTGTATTATCTTCACCGTCGGGTGCTGGTAAAACATCTATTTCTAGAAGATTATTAAAAAAAGATAAATCAATAGCTCTGTCAATCTCTTGTACTACAAGACCAAGAAGAAGGGGGGAGAAAAATAAGAATGATTATATTTTTATTACTGATGAACAATTCGATAAGGGCATAAAAAAAAATGAGTATCTAGAATTTGCAAAAGTATTTGGATATAGATACGGGACTCTTAAACAAACTGTAATTAACATTTTTAATAAAAAAAAAGATGCTTTATTTGATATTGATTGGCAGGGGTATCAGCAACTTAAACAAAGCAATTTAGAAGTTGTTGGAATATTTGTTCTTCCACCAAGTAAAAAGGAGTTAGTCAAAAGACTTAAAACAAGAGCAAGAGATACAAAAAAAGAAATGAAAAAAAGAATGAATTTAGTACAAAATGAAATCTCTCATTTCCCAGAGTATGATTATGTTGTAATCAATAAGGATTTAGAAAAATGCGTAGAGCAAATAACTTGTATTATTGAGTCAGAGAGATTAAAAAAATCTAGATTAATAGATCTAACAAAATTCGTAAATAGATTCAGGATCTAATTTTTCTATAAATTTTAATTAGATCAATAAGACTCAACTTTTCAGCTCTCAAATCTAAATTTTCGATCTCTTCAACATAGTACTTTTTTAAAATCCTTCTTAAAGACTTTCTCTTGTATGAAAAAATATATCTCTTAAATATAATAAAACTCTCAATTTCTTTTTTTTCTATTAAACTTTTTTTTAATTTTTTAAATTTTAGAACACTTGACTCAATTTTAGGAACTGGTCTAAAACAGTTTTTACTAACATTAAATTTGTGTTTAATTTCATAGAAACAATTTATTAAGGAATTTATCGAATTCAAATTACTATCTAATAACCTCT
>CACGPU010000007.1 GCA_902575065.1 uncultured Alphaproteobacteria bacterium | reverse complement strand
TATTTTTTCTTTAAGTAATAAAGACTTAGTCTTAGACTCACCAAAAATATATTTCCTTTCATTTTGTTCTTCTAAATAAGACATATTTTCAACTACACCAAGTATTGGAACATTAACCTTGATAAACATATTAATACCTCTGATGACATCTTTTAAAGATAGAAGCTGTGGAGTTGTAATAATAAGAGTTCCATCCAGTTTTAGTTTTTGTGACATTGATATTTGTACATCTCCAGTACCAGGGGGAAAATCAACAATTAAATAGTCTAAATCACCCCAAATTGTCTTATTAATAAGCCCATCAAGCCCTTTTGCTAACATTGGTCCTCGCCAAACAATTGCTTGTTCCTCATTGACAAGAAAACCTATAGACATTGCCTTTATCCCAAATACTTCAAAGGGTAAAAACTTCCCATCTTCAACTTTAGGTTCCTTATCTCCGATGCCAAGTAATGTTGGAACACTGGGTCCATAAATGTCTGCGTCTAAAAGGCCAACTTTGTATCCTTGGTTTGCTAAAGTTATAGCGATATTGCAAGCTACTGTTGATTTACCAACACCACCTTTGCAGCTTGATATTCCAAAACAAGTCTTGATATTCATATATTAAACACTACATATAATGTATCGTGAGTAAAAACAAATTTAAAATTTTCGCACTTGATGGCCCTTGGGGACCTTCATCAGGGAATAATAATAGAGGTTCTGGAGGTTTCTCCGGTGGAAACAATGACTCAATTGATGATCTTCTAAAAGATTTAAAGAATAAATATAAAATTAAAATGCCTTTCAAAGGTGGTTTTAAGGGTGTTTCATTTTTAATTTTAATAGCTTTTGTAATTTGGCTAGCAACAGGTTTTTATAGAGTTGAGCCTGACGAACAAGGAGTAGAACTATTATTTGGTAAATGGAACGAAAGCACCACGGATCCAGGACTTCATTACTTTTTCCCTACTCCGATTGGAAAAGTTTTAACACCAAAAGTCGAAGCTATAAGAAAAATTAATGTTGGCTTTAGATCTAATGGTAATTCTACAAGAGATGTCCTTGAAGAAAGTATGATGCTTACTTCTGATCAAAATATATCTGATTTAGATTATACCGTTCTTTATAGAATTAAAGATGCAGGACAATTTTTATTTAATTTAAGAGATCCAGAAGAAACTGTGAAAGTTATATCAGAAAGTGTGTTAAGGGAGGTTGTCGGTCAAACTAACTTGGAAGGACTACTAACCGTTTCTAGACAATCTGTTGAGAGAGACTCAAGATCTTTACTACAAGAACTATTGGATGAATATGAAGTTGGAATATTAATTCAATCAATACAATTACAAGATGTTAACCCTCCTAGAGAGGTTATAGATGCTTTTGATGATGTTCAAAAAGCAAGACAGGATAAAGAGAGAACAGTCAATCAAGCAGAGGCTTATAGTAACAGAATTGTGCCTGAGGCGAGAGGTGAGGCTGAAAAAATCCTCCAAGAGGCAGAGGGTTATAAAAATAAATTAATTAAACAAGCCGAAGGTGAGGCAAGTAGATTCCTTCAGGTATTGGAGACTTATGAGCAATCTAAAGAGACAACTAAAAAAAGAATTTACTTAGAGACATTAAGAGATGTCTTATCAGGATCTAGTAAGATAATGATTGATCAAAATTCTGGTAACGGAGTTGTTCCTTATTTACCTTTAAATGAGTTAAACAAAAACAAACAGACAGGTAATAACTAATGAAAATGAGAAACTATATAATTGTCGGATTGTCTTTCTTTTTTATTTTGTTCGCATCAGGTTTTTTCTTTGTTGTCGATCAAACAAAACAAGTAATCGTTTTACAATTTGGTGAACCTCGTGCTGTACATCAATCACCAGGTTTAAAGTTTAAATTACCATTCATTCAAAATGTTGTTTACTACGATAGTAGGGTGTTAAACTTAGACCCCGCTCAAGAAGAGGTGATACTAAGAGATCAAAAGCGTATTGTGGTTGACTCAATTGTTAGATATATGATTAAAGATCCCCTAAAGTTTTTTCAAACAACTAGAACAGAGTTAGCCCTCAATGATCGTTTGGGGAGAATAGTAAACTCATCTGTAAGAGGTGTAATAGCTCAGTATCAATTAAATGATTTGCTATCCGATGATCGAGATAAAATTATGGCTGAGATTTTTGAGAATGTTCGTGAAGATCAAGATACATTTGGTATAGAGATTGTTGATCTAAGGTTAAAAAGAACAGAGCTTACACCTGAAGTTCAATCTAATGTGTTCGATAGGATGCGAACTGAAAGAGAAAGAGAAGCAAATCTTTTGAGAGCAGAGGGTCAAGAAATCTCACAAAAAATTAAAGCGACTGCCGATAGAGAGAAAATTGAAATAATTGCAGAAGCTGAAAAACAATCCAATATTTTAAAAGGTGAAGGTGAGGCTGCTAGAAATGAAATTTTAAATGAGGCTTTTGGAAAAGACCCTGAGTTCTTTGAATTTATAAGATCAATGGAAGCATACGCAGACACTTTTAAAGATGGAACAACTACAATGGTAATTTCTCCTGATAGTGATTTCTTCGAGTACTTTGAAAACTCTGAGGGCGCCAATTAAATTAAATCCCTTAAATGAAAAGACTTTCAGTTTTATCTCTTTTCAGCGTATTTTTTATAATTCAAAGTGCATCTGCACAATTTGAGAGAGGTTATGCAGATTTAGTTGATGAGCTTTTACCCTCTGTCGTCAGTATTGCCACTAGTCAAACCGTAGAAAGACAAACAAGGCAATTACCTGAATTGCCAGAAGGCCACCCGTTCAATGATATGTTTGATGATTTTTTTGGCAATCAAATGCCAAAACGTGAAAATCTAACTGGTCTTGGGTCAGGGTTTATTATTAGTGATGAGGGTTATGTAGTCACAAATAATCACGTTATAAGCGGAGCAGATCAAATAACTGTAATTTTTAATAATGGAATTGATGAAGTTCCTGCAGAACTTGTTGGAACTGACCCTAAAACTGACATAGCTGTTCTAAAAATTGATCCCTCATCTGTTGACATACAAAGTGTTAACTGGGGTGACTCAGATTTATCAAGAGTCGGAGATATTGTATTAGCTATTGGCAACCCCTTAGGTCTAGGTGGGACTGTAACTTCAGGAATAATATCATCTATAAATAGAGATATAGGCGGAGGCCCTTACGTTGACTTTATTCAAACTGATGCACCAATCAATAGAGGCAATTCAGGTGGACCTTTATTTAATTTAGATGGAGAGGTGATTGGAATTAATTCAATGATAATCTCCCAAACAGGTGGAAGTGTTGGCTTAGGTTTTTCTATTCCCTCTCAAACAGCAAAATTAATTGTCGAACAAATAATCTCATTTGGTCAGGCAAAAAGAGGAAGACTCGGTGTTCAAATACAAGACTTAACTGAAGAATTTTCCGAGAGTCTAGGCTATGACTCAACTGAGGGAGCATTTGTTGCTTCTGTTGAACCAAATAGCCCTGCTGCGTTATCAAACATTCAAGCTGGAGATATAATAATTGAGTTTAACAATCAAAAAATCACATCATTTAAAGATTTACCTAAAGTTGTTGCAGAAACCCCAATAGATAGTGAAGTAATTGTTAAAGTTTGGAGAAACGGAGAAATTATAGATATACAGGTAAAGGTGGGTGAATTAGAAGAGGGCCGCAAACTTGCTAAAAATGATGGAGTTTATTTAAAAGATTTAGATATAACTGTTCTTGAGTTGACAATTGACTCTATAAATTCTTTAGGATTAGACTCAAAAACTTCAGGTATTTTGGTGACAGAAGTAGGAGATAAAAACGAAAATCTTCTAAAGAATGATGTTATAATCCAAGTATCTAGTGAAAAAATTAAAGATATTAGTTCTTTTGAAACGATCATATCTAAAAGTATTAAGTTGAATAGAGATAAATTGTTATTAAGAGTTATTAGAGACGGTAATGAATTTTGGTTAATAAATCCATTCGTTATTGAGTAAATTTCTTTTTGTTGTAGGCCCCACTTGTTCGGGTAAAAATGATTACGCATATGAGTTATCAAAATTAATAGACATAGAAGTTATTAATGCTGACAGTATACAAGTATATAAACAACTAAAGATTTTATCAAATAGACCAACAGAGCAAGAATTAAAGATAGTCCCACATCATCTCTATGGACATGTGAATAATAAAGAATATTCTGTAAATCTTTGGATTAATGAAGTTAAACAAGTAATTAAAAATATTCACAGTAGAAATAAAATACCTGTGTTTGTTGGTGGTACTGGTTTTTATATTCAATCACTAATAGAAGGATTATCAGTGATGCCATCAATTAGTTACAAATTTAAAAAACAAGCAGAAGATTTATATCTAGACAAAGGCCCAGATCATTGCCTGAATATTTTAGAAAAATATTATAAAGAAAAAATTTTTCCAAAAGATAAACAAAGATTATTAAGTCGTTTAGCTTTTTGCTTGGAGCATAATGACACAATGGAAAATAATTATGGTAGCAAAGAACCGATCACTCCTAATGCACTTGTTATTCAAGTTACAAAACCCAAGAAAGATCTTTACGAAAAAGCAGAATTAAGATTTCATCAAATGATAAACAAGGGCGCTTTAGAAGAGGTTAAATCACTTTATGAAAATAAAAAAATATCAAAAACTCTCTATAAAGCTCATGGTCTGCCAGAATTGCTATCTTGTGTTAGAAATAAATTAAGTTTAGATGAGGCTATTTATTTAGGAATTAAAAATACCAAGAGGTATATTAAAAGACAGTTTACATGGTGGAATAACCAAAAATTTAGCCAACTTAATTTGAGAATAAACTATAAAAAAAGCTTCCCTAAAGATTCAATTGAAAATATAAGTATATACCTAAATGGCTAATGAAAACGAATTCACGGGTGCTGATATTTTACTCAAAGCCCTTAAAGACCAAGAGGTTGATACAATCTTTGGATATCCAGGCGGAGCTGTTCTTCCCATTTATGATGCAATATTTGGCCAAAACTTTTTAAAACATGTATTAGTAAGGCAAGAGGCTGGTGCTGTTCATGCAGCAGAAGGCTATGCTAGATCAAGCGGAAAAGTAGGTGTGTTGTTAGTAACATCTGGTCCTGGTGTGACCAATGTTGTTACTGGATTGACTGATGCATTGATGGATAGCATTCCAATTGTCTGTATCAGTGGACAAGTCCCATCACATTTAATTGGAACAGATGCATTTCAGGAATGTGATACAACTGGAATTACAAGACCTTGCACTAAGCACAATTATTTAGTCAAGGATGTAAGCAAACTCTCCGAGACTATTCATGAGGCATTTAAAATTGCTAGCTCTGGTAGACCAGGTCCTGTTTTAATTGATATTCCCAAAGATGTTCAGTTTGCAAAGTCAAAATATATATCAAAGAAAGATATTAGTTTTAGAGAGCACAGAATTAAAGCTGGTTCAAAAAAAGTTGATAAAAATTTTGTCGAAGAACTAGTAAATCATATTAAAAAATCCGAGAGACCTATATTTTATGTCGGTGGTGGTTGTTTAAACTCAGGCCATGAAGCTAGCCAAGAACTTATTAAACTCGTAAATAAAACAAATATTCCAATTACTACAACTCTTCATGGATTGGGATGTTTTCCAGGTGAAGATAAAAGTTCACTTGGGATGTTAGGTATGCATGGAAATTACGAAGCTAACTTGGCTATGAACAAATGTGATTTGATGATTAACGTTGGAGCAAGGTTTGATGACCGTGTTACAGGCAGATTAGATGCTTTTTCTCCGGACTCTATAAAATTCCATATAGATATTGATCAAAGTTCAATCAATAAAAACGTTAAAGTCAATTTTCATACTAATACTGACATTGCTCTGACACTCAAAGAAATTAACTCATTCATAGACTCCAATAGCATTGATTTTGGCGATAAAGATTATAATAATTGGTGGGGTCAAATTAATGAATGGAGAAAAAAAGAATGTCTCCACTACGAACAAGGCGATGAAGTGATCAAGCCACAACACGCTATTTCCAGACTTTACGAATTAACAAAACAAAAAGACACATTTGTTACTACAGAAGTTGGTCAGCATCAAATGTGGGCAGCTCAATATTATAAGTTTTCAAAACCAAACAGATGGATTACATCAGGTGGTTTAGGCACAATGGGTTTCGGTATGCCTGCCGCAGTCGGTGCACAAATGGCAAATCCAGACTCATTAGTTATAGATATAGCTGGTGAGGCGTCTTTTCTTATGAATATCCAAGAAATAGCTACAGCTGTTCAATATAAGTTACCTATCAAAATTTTTATATTAAATAATGAATATATGGGAATGGTTAGACAGTGGCAGGAACTATTGCATGGTAGTAGATACTCAGAGAGTTATGTGGATGCCCTTCCTGATTTTAAAAAATTAGCAGAGAGTTTCAATGCTGTTGGAGTTAGGGCAAAAAATATTTCTGAATTAGACGATACAATTAATGAAATGATTTCAGTTGACAGGCCAGTAATAGCCGATATTTGGGTAGATAAAAAAGAAAATTGTTTTCCTATGATACCAAGTGGAGCTGCCCACCATGAAATGTTACTATCTAAATACGATAAAGAAAATCCTGAAAATCAGGAAAAAGGAAAAGTACTAGTTTAACTAATTTTTATAATGTCCTCTACTTCAGTTTATCCTACACCTATAAACGCTTTTAAACAGTCTAAGAGAAGCGTTCTTTCTGTTATTGTTGATAACGAACCTGGTATTCTTGCACGTATAGTGGGTTTATTTTCAGGTAGAGGATATAATATTGAAGCATTAAATGTAACAGTTGTAGACGTTAAGAAAAATCTTTCTCGAATTACTATAGAGACTTTAGGTGAAGAAAAAGTAATTAGTCAAATTATAGCACAACTAGAAAAACTTGTTCCCGTTCATAGCGCAACTAATTTAGCAAACTTAAGTGAGTCTTATGAGGCAGAGATTTGCCTAATTAAAATCGAATTTGAAAATGATGAACAAGATCAAAAAATACTCAATTTTGCAGATATTTATCGTTCAAGAACTGTTCAAAAAAGACAAAATATTGTTGTTTATGAAATATCTGGCACAAGTGAGCGAATAAACAAATTTTTAGATGACTTAGACACAATCGGTGGTATAAAAGTCGAATTAGTTCGAAGTGGGCCTATAGGGCTCGGAATATAACGTTTTTAGGGGGTAATATGAAGGTTTATTACGAACAAGATGCTGATTTTAACATAATAAAAGACAAAAAAATTGTAATAATAGGTTTTGGATCGCAAGGTCATGCTCATGCATTAAATCTAAAAGACTCTGGGGCCTCTAATGTAGTTGTTGGATTGAGAGAAGGTTCTTCATCAATTGAAAAAGCAAAGAATGTGGGCTTAAAAACTCAAACACCTGGAGACGCAGTAAAGGATGCAGATATTGTAATGTTCTTAGCCCCTGATGAAAATCAGCAAGAAATTTATCAAACTCAAATTCACGACAATATAAAAAATGGAGCTGCTTTAGCATTTGCGCATGGTTTAAATATTCATTTTCAACTTATAACAGCAAGAGAGGATTTAGACGTTTTTATGGTCGCTCCAAAAGGCCCAGGTCATACTGTAAGAGGAGAGTATCTTAAAGGTGGTGGAGTGCCATGTTTACTCGCAGTAGACAAAAATGTAAGTGGTAATGCAAAAGAAATTGGTCTTGCGTATGCTTCTGCTTTAGGAGGAGGTAAATCTGGTATAATTGAAACTACATTTAAAGAGGAATGTGAAACAGATTTATTTGGTGAGCAAACAGTTCTTTGTGGAGGGTTAATGTCTCTTGTAAGAAACGGTTTTGAAACTCTTGTTGAGGCTGGTTATGCCCCTGAAATGGCCTATTTCGAATGTTTACATGAAGTAAAATTAATTGTTGATCTAATGTATGAAGGTGGGATGGCTAACATGAGGTATTCTATATCTAATACAGCTGAATACGGTGATTATACCAGAGGTCCAAGAGTAGTTCCTAACGAAGCTACGAAAGCTGAAATGAAAAAAGTTCTAAGTGAAATACAAGATGGTACTTTCACAAAAGAATGGATGGCCGAACATAAGTCAGGGCAAATTAAGTTTAAACAAATGAGAGACCAAGGTGCAAAGCACCAAATTGAAGAGGTGGGGGCTAAATTAAGATCGATGATGCCATGGATAGCATCCAATAAACTTGTAAAGGATATCTAGTATTGCCGGATAAAGTTTTAATATTTGATACTACTCTTAGAGATGGAGAGCAGTCTCCTGGAGCTTCGATGAATCAAGAAGAAAAACTCTCTATTGCTCGACTATTAGAGGAGTTAAAGGTTGACATAATTGAGGCTGGTTTTCCTATAGCTTCGAAAGGTGATTTTAATTCAGTTAAAACAATTGCCCACGAAATAAAAGACTGCCAGATAGCTGGATTAGCTAGGGCAAAACACGAGGATATTGAAACAGCTTGGAATGCTGTAAAAAAAGCTAAAAATCCAAGAATTCACACTTTTATTGCCACAAGTCCAATTCATATGAAGTTCAAACTCAAATTAACTCAAGAAGAGGTCCTAGATAAAATTAAAGATAGTGTATCATTTGCAAGAAATTTATGCCCTAATATTGAGTGGAGCTGTGAAGATGGTGGTAGATCATCCATAGATTTTCTTTATAAATGTATAGAATTAGCAATTGAAAGTGGTGCGTCTACAATTAATATCCCTGATACAGTTGGCTATACTTTACCATTTGAGTTTGGAGAGATTATAAAAAAAGTAAAAAATAATGTTCCTAATATTGATAAGGCAATAATTTCTGTTCATTGTCATAATGATCTAGGTTTAGCAGTTGCTAATTCCCTAAATGCAGTTGAAAACGGTGCAAGACAAATTGAATGCACTATTAATGGATTAGGAGAGAGAGCTGGTAATGCTGCTCTAGAGGAGGTGGTTATGGCTATGAAAGTAAGGTCAGATCTCTTAAAAGTTGAGTCAAATATTAACACAAATGCTATATCTAAAACATCAAAACTTGTATCTTCAATTACAGGTTTTCCAGTTCAGCCAAATAAGGCAATCGTAGGTGCCAACGCTTTTGCTCATGAATCCGGAATTCATCAAGATGGGGTATTAAAAAATGTCCAAACTTATGAGATTATGTCACCAGAGACAATTGGTTTAAAAAAATCGAGTTTAGTGCTTGGTAAACACTCTGGTAAACACGCATTCAAAGAAAAATTAAAAATTTTGGGATACGAGGTAGGTGATAATTATATCAATGAGATTTTCGAAAAATTTAAGCTTTTAGCTGATAAGAAAAAAGATGTTTATGATGAGGATATAATAGCATTGGTAGATGATACGCACTTTAATCAATCAAATACTTTAAAACTAAAAAATTTAAGCATTATGTCTGGTACTAATTCAAAACATGTTGCTTCTTTAGAATTAAAATTTAAAGATGAAATTAAAGAGGTAAGTGGATCTGGAAATGGTCCTATAGATGCAGTATTTAGCTGTATTTCAAAAGTATTGGGATTTTCACCAAAATTGGTTTTATATCACATAAACGCCATCACGCCAGACTCTGACGCACAAGGTGAAGTTGCGGTAAAACTTGAATATTCAAACAAAGAATTCATTGGCAAAGCATCTGATATAGATATTATCGTTGCCTCTGCAAAATCTTATATCAATGCATGTAATAAAATATTAAACTTTGAGAAAAATTCTAATATGCAAGAAGGAGTCTCTGAGATTAGCATCTCAAATATTAAAGGAATTTAAATGATAAAATCTTTTAGTGCTTTTTTAAGCGAAGATATGGGCTTAGACTTAGGAACTGCTAATACTCTTGTTTATGTAAAAGGTAAAGGAATTATATTAAATGAACCCTCTGTAGTTTCAATCGCCACTGATAACAAAAATAATAAATCAGTCTTGGCTGTTGGAAGTGAGGCAAAGTCGATGCTTGGACGTACTCCAGGAAAAATTGAGGCGATTAGACCAATGAAAGATGGCGTTATTGCAGATTTTGACATTGCTGAAGCTATGATTAAACATTTTATAAAAAAAGTTCACAAAAAAAGTTTTTTTGCAAATCCAAACATTGTTATTTGTGTCCCTTCAGGGGCAACAAATGTTGAAAGAAGAGCTATCAAAGAGTCTGCTGAAACTGCTGGGGCAAAAAAGGTATATCTCATTGAGGAACCTGTAGCAGCTGCTATAGGAGCTGGTTTACCGATTTCTGAACCGTCTGGTTCTATGGTAGTAGATATTGGTGGTGGAACGACAGAAATAGCTGTCTTATCTTTAGGAGGGGTAGTTCATTCTAGTAGCATTAAAGTTGGTGGAGATACTATGGATGACTCCATAGTTAATTTCATGAGAAGTGTCCATAAACTAGCTATAGGTGAGTCAACAGCAGAGAGAATCAAGAAAGAAATAGGTTGTGCTGGTATTCCAGACAATGGTGATGGAAAAACACTCACAGTTAAAGGAAGAGATCTAATAAACGGCCTACCAAGAGAGGTTGTGATATCAGAAAGACAAGTTGCTGAGGCCCTATCTGACTCATTATCCCAAATCATTACAGCTTTAAAAAGAGCACTTGAGGTTGTTCCTCCAGAACTAGCAGCTGATATAGTTGATAAAGGTATTATGCTTACGGGTGGAGGGGCTTTACTTCAACGTTTAGATGAAGCAATTAGAGTCACTACAGGATTACCTGTTTCTATAGCTGATGACCCTTTAACTTGTGTAGCTCGAGGAACCGGCATGGCTTTAGAGGAGAACCACAACCATCAAGACGTTTTCTTAAGTGATTAATAACAAAAAAGTTCTATTAATATATATAATCTGTTTTTTCCTATTCTTAACGTTAATATTATTTCCAAATTATAATTCTAAAACTAAACTTTTCACATTTTTTGTAAAAGAAAAAATAGAGTCACCATTCAAATTTGTAAGTAATGAAGTAAAAGATTTATTTTTGGTTCTCAATCTTAATTTTAATTACTTAAATACAATAAAAAAATTAGAAAACGAGAATGATTATCTTCGATCAATCAATAAGTATTTGTTAACTTTGACGTCAAAATTTTCAGAGCAAAATAAAATTTTTCATCAGTCTAATATCGAATTACCAATTTCAGTAGGTGTTCAGGTTTTAGGTGATAAGAATTTAGTTTATAATAAAAACTTTATCATAAATAAAGGCTCAAAAAGTGGACTTGCACTAGGTAACTACATTATAGATGGACTAAACATAGTGGGTAGAGTTGTTAATTTAAACCTTAATACCTCAGAAGTTGTTACTGTAAAGAGTATTAATTATGGTGATGAGGTTTTTATTAATGGAAAATCTTATATTGTTAGTGGTACGAATAATAATTATTTAAGTTTTTTAAGACAAAAAGAAAGTAATGAAATACCAGATTTTCAATCAGGTGATAAAGCTGTTGTTTATCTTGATAATGTAATACTAAAACTTGGCATAGTTTCTTATGACAATAATCAACCTATCTTATTAACACCTGATATAAAAAATTTTGAAAATTTAAGGGTAGTTACTAATGATTAGACTTGTTTTCGTAACAATATTATTTTTAATTTATGGAAATTTTAATTTTGTTATAAATGATATTGTTATTTTTTCTTTGATAAATATAGCTTTTTATACAGTTCTTATGGAAAAAAATATTAAAATTATTGATGCCTTTATATTCATCTTATCGACTTACATTGTAGAGGTTTTTGTAGGATTACCAATATTAATTGGCGTTGTAGCTTTGTTTATACCTCTTATTTTATTAAATTATTTTATAAATAATTATAATTTTGCATTATATATAAAATCATTTATCATTTTTTTACTAAGTTTTATTGTTTTCTGTATATTTGATCAAACAGTAGTTTTCAGATTGTTAAATTTACAATATTTTATAAGTATATTTATTTTAATTTTAATATTTTTAGGACTCTCAAAATATGGAAAAGAATAAGACAAGTGAAGATAGTATAAAAATATTAAATAGAAGATCATTCATCATAATTATATTTGGGGCTATTTTATCTTTACTTGTCTCTCTTAGATTATTTTCATTACAGGTTATTAATTTTAATTTTTATAAAAAAAAATCAGTTGAAAATAAACTCTCTATAAAACTAACACCTCCTTTAAGGGGGGACATTTATGACTCCAAAAAAAATTTACTAGCTGGGAGCTCTTCATTATATGAATTTGTAGTTTTTAAAAACTTAAGCAAAGATTATCTTGATGAGATTAAAAAACTTGATAGTCTTATTAAACTTAAGCTAAATTTTGGGGAAATATCAAATCAACTAAAAAAATATAATGAATATAGTGGATTTAGTCTAAGTAGAGCTTCATGGAAACAGATTGTAGAATTTGAAAAAAACAAATTTTTATTTAATTCTATAAAAATTATTGAGTCTAAAAAAAGATATTATCCATATCAAAATTTTTCACAAATAATTGGCTATATGGGGCAACCAACTCAATCTTCTGAACTATACTCTAAAGGTGTATTTCATTTAGAGAGAAGTTATGAAAAACATTTACGGGGTAAACCAGGTAAAATATTTAGCGAAGTAAACGCTAAAGGTAAAACTATTAGAGAAATTTCTATTGAAAAATCCATTAAAGGCAATGATTTAGACTTAACATTAGATTTAACTCTTCAAAATTATGCTCAATCTCAGCTTCCCTCAGATAAAAAAGGATCCATTGTTGTTATCAGTGTTTCAGATGGATCGATCTTGTCGATGAACTCCAATCCTACTTTTGATGCACAAATCTTTGAGGATAGGGAAAATAATAAAATTAAAGATTTACTTAACGATGATCAGAAACCACTTTTTAATAGGGCTTTCTCTGGTTTTTATCCTCCAGGTTCTGTGTTTAAACCAATCTCTGCTTTAGTTGGTCTTCAAAGAAATTTAATTGACTCTAAAAAAGAAGTTTTTTGCAAAGGACACTCCTCACTTGGCGATAGGAATTATTATTGTTGGAAAAAAAAGGGACATGGAAAAGTTAATCTTAGAAAAGCTATTAAGGAGTCTTGTGATGTATATTTTTATGAATTAGCAAAAAAAACAAATATTGATGATATTGCCAGCTTATCCAGCAATTTAGGTTTAAATAAAGAGTACGATATTGGTTTATCAAACATAGGAAAGGGACTTGTTCCAAGTAAAAAATGGAAAAAAGCGTTTTTAGACGAAAGTTGGTATCAAGGTGAGACATTAATTACATGTATTGGACAAGGATATAATCAAACATCTCCATTACAGCTTGCTACACTTTATTCTGCTATATTAAATGGAGGAAAATATCCGATACCTAAGATTGATAAAAACGTGCCCACAAAATTTACAGGTAAATTACTAAACAATGAACATCAACAAATCATAATTAATTCTCTAAACGCTGTTGTTCAAGAGCCAAGAGGAACAGCACATAAGTTGAGTATTTCCAATCCAGAATTAGTAAAAATTGGAGGTAAAACAGGAACTTCTCAAGTAATAAGAATTAAAGAGAGCGAAAGAGAAGACGATCAGTATAAATCAAAGGAAATAGAAGAAAGATTTAAAGATCACTCAGTATTTGTAGGATATGCTCCTTATGATAAGCCAAAATATATAGCTTCAGTGATTATAGAGAATGGAGGATCTGGATCAGCGGTAGCTGCTCCAATAGCCCATAAGGTACTAGATTTTGCTTTTAAAAATAATGTTTAGAGAATTTAAAAATATTTTAAATATAAATTGGATTTATATTTTTATCGTTTTCATGATTTTTTGGATAGGAGAGATCAATCTTTACTCAGCTGCTGGTGGCTCTCTTGACCCATGGGCATCAAATCAGTTAGTTAGATTTTTATTTTTTCTACCATTGTTTTTTTTAATAATAATGTTAGAGCCAAAGTTTATTTTTAATTTTGCAGAGTTATTTTTAATATTAGTTTTGATTGGGCTAATAACAACATTAATTTTTGGTTATACAGGCATGGGTGCTACGAGATGGATAAGAATTGCTGGATTTAATCTACAAGTATCAGAATTTACCAAAATAGCTCTAGTCATATTTATGGCTAAATACTTTCACAAACTCAATTCAGAAAAAACTATAGGTCTGTTTAAATCAATTCTACCTCTATTTATATCAATATTATTTTTCATATTAGTTGCTATTCAACCAGATTTAGGTACAGCTGTAATTATTTTAGCTTTAGGTCTGGTTGTTATTTTTTATGCAGGCATTAAAATAATTTATCCGTTATTATCAATAGGCCTTATTTTGTCGATCAGTCCAATTTTATGGACTTTTTTAAAGCCTTACCAACAAAATAGAATACAAATTTTTCTAAACCCTGACCTGGACCCACTTGGAAAGGGGTATCATATAATTCAATCTAAGATTGCGATAGGATCTGGAGGGCTAAAAGGAAATGGTTTTATGGAGGGCTCCCAAAGTAGCTTAGATTTTCTTCCAGAGAAAGAGACAGATTTTGTTTTTGCAATATTTTCTGAGCAGTTTGGTTTTACAGGATCCATATTATTAATCCTACTTTTCTTTATCATGTTTTTAATTCCTGTTTTAAAAACATACAAACTCACACAAGTTTTTAGTAAAATAATTTTATTTGTATTATCATTTAAAATTTTTTTTGAATTTCTTATAAATATATCTATGACTATTGGTATTTTACCAGTGGTTGGAGTTGCTTTGCCATTTATGTCTTATGGGGGAAGTTCTTTGTTGAGTAATTTAATTATTTGTGCACTATTACTAAATTTTATGTCAATTAACGAAAAAAAGAGAATGTTTTCATGATAAAATCTATCAAAAAGCCATGGGGATCTTATATTATACTGAATAAATCAAAAGATTTTTTAATAAAAAAGATTGTTGTAAGACCAGAAGGTGTTTTATCTTATCAATCACATAATTTTAGATCAGAACACTGGATAATTATTGAGGGCAAAGCAACAGTGATTATTAATAACCGCACTTTTTATAGATCAGAAAATGAAAATATATTCATACCTAAAAAAGCAAAACATAGAGTTTTAAATGAGAGTTCAAAAAAGAAATTAGTTTTAATTGAAGTTCAAATAGGAAGTAAATTTTTAGAGTCAGATATTAAAAGATATTCAGATATCTATGGGAGAAAAAATTGAAAATATTAGCTGAAATTTCTGTTGGAGAGCTTTATGATAAAATTACTATATTAAATATCAAATTAAAAAAAATTAATGATCCTAACAAAACAAAGAATATAAAAATTGAGCTAGATGCCCTAGTAGAGCAAAGTAATAAATTAATTTTAAAAGACTATGAAATATTAAGAAAAAACATTCAAAAACTCCAAGATATTAATGAAGAGCTTTGGGATATAGAAAATGCTAAAAGAGAATGTGAGGCTAATAAAGAATTTGGAGAGATTTTTATTAAATTATCAAGAGATGTCCATTTTAAAAATGATATTAGGGCTTCAATAAAAAAAGAAATTAATCTTTTGTCTAACTCAAAGATAACAGAAGAAAAAGAATACTCTAAGTATTAACCTTATTTAAACTTATAAGTTTATTTTTAATTTTTGATCTTCCACCGAGAAAACTTAATTCTAAGAGCACTACAATACCATTAATTTTAGCTTTAGTTTTTTTAATTAATTTCATTGATGCACGTATTGTTCCACTTGTTGCAAAAATATCGTCAATTATCACAACTTTATCTGAATTTCTTATCATATCACTTTGAATTTCTAATTGGTTAGAGCCGTACTCAAGTTTGTAACTTGTATTGAAGGTCTTACCTGGTAATTTCCCTTTTTTTCTAATCATAACTAACTTTTTTTTTAATTTGAAGGCAATAGCTGACGCAAAAATAAATCCTCTTGAGTCTATCCCAACTATAGTATTAGCATTTAATTTATTTACCTCCTTTGACATTGAGTTTACAACTCTGTTAAAAATTTTAGGATTTGATAAAATTGTAGATATATCGTAAAAAGCGATACCTTTTTTTGGAAAGTCTTTTATAATTCGAATACTTTTTAAATCATTATTCATGAAAAGATCAATTAAATCAGTATTTAACAAAAAAAACAAAAAAAAAATTATTTGTCTAACGTCTTATAGTTATAACTATACAAAAATCATTGATGATCTCGTTGATTTAGTTCTAGTTGGTGACTCAATGAGCAATGTGCTGTATGGGATGGACTCAACAAGAACTATTGACGATCAAATAATGATTAATCATGCTACTGCAGTAAAAAAAGCTGCAGAGAAATCTCTAGTTTTTTTTGATTTGCCTTACAATAGAGATTTCAGTGAGGCTAATACTGTAAAACGTGTCTTATCTATAATGAAAAAAACTTCTTGCGATGGTGTCAAAATCGAAGGTAATACTGAATTGGAGGATGTAATAAAGTATTTGAAGAAAAAAAAAGTTCCCGTCATGGCACATTTAGGTTTACAACCACAGAAATTTAGTTCTACGAAAAAATTTAAGATATACGGAAAAAAGAAGGAGGATTTAAATAAAATTATTTCGGACTCCTTGTGTTTAGAAAAGGCTGGTGCTGTATCCATCTTATTGGAGGGAATGTTAACAAAAATAGCAAAGCAAGTTACCACAGTATTAGCAATACCCACTATAGGAATTGGTGCATCCGAATTTTGTGATGGTCAAATATTAGTATCTGAGGATATGCTTGGAATGTATGGAAATAATCATCCAAAATTTGTAAAAAGATATGATGATTTATCAAAAAATATCAAAATTGCTGTAAAAAAATACTCTAAAGAGGTAAATAACAGCAAATTTCCAAATAAAAAATTTAGATATGACTAATAAGTTCTATTGATCGAACTTATTAGAAGATTTATAAAAAGATCTTTTTGATAACCCTCAAATAGTTTTAATATTTTTAAAGATTTTTTATTATATTTATTGCAAAAAATTCTTACATCATCATTAGTTTTATATTTTTTCATTAAATTCATTATTTTAATGTAATCATTTTTTAATCTTTTACTTTTTTTGAATACTTTTTTAATAAAATTAACTTCAGCTTTATTTGATTTTTTTAATAATAATATTATTGGTAGAGTAATTTTCCCTTCATAAAAATCTTTACCATTCTTTTTTCCAGTAACTCTATCTCCAAAATAATCAAGATAATCGTCCATGATTTGAAATATAATTCCAAAATACAATCCTAATTTGTTCAAACTTGAAATTATTGTTAAATTTTTACCAGTTAAAATTGCAGGAATTTTCATTGATGCTGCAAATAATTCTGCAGTTTTTAAGGATATGATCTCTATATATTTCCTTTCAGTAATATGAATATTATTTTCATGAGTAAGTTGCAAAAATTCTCCTTCAGAAATTTTACTACTTACTTGAGACAGTGAAGCCATTGCTTTTAAAGAATTAGCTTTTGTCATTAATTGAAACGACTTTGAAAATAAAAAATCACCAAACAAAACACTAAACTTATTATTCCATATTGTGTTAATACTCTTTTGGCCTCTTCGTAATTTACCCTCATCAATTACATCATCATGTAGTAGGGTAGCTCCATGAATGAATTCAATTGCAGCAGACATATCAATATCGCTTGATATTTGTGAATAATTTTTATTTATCATTTTACTTGATAGCAAACATATAACTGGTCGTAATTGCTTTCCCCTTTTTTTGAAAAAATAATTACCTAATTTTGGAATAATGGGGACGGCACTTACTAGAAATCTATCAAGCTCTTTATTAGCTTTAACTAACTTTACATTAATTTCTTTATGAATTAACTTTATGGTTTGTTCAAAATTAATTTTTTGCATTAACTATGAATTTATACTCCAAAGATTTTCTACTAGATGGTAAAATTGTATATTATCAATTAAAGAAAGGCTATAGGAGCGGTATAGAGCCTATTATTCTGGCTTCTAATGCAAAAAAAAAGCACAATAAAATTTTAGATATGGGTTCTGGTTGTGGTTCTATTTCACTAATTGTTGCTTATAGAAATCCAGAATCTGAAGTCATTGGTTTTGAAAAAAATGAAACTCATCATAAAATTTCAATTTTAAATCACAAAGAAAATAACTTTAAAAATTTAAAATTTAAAGTTCAAGACAATTGCATTTTTGATAAAAAATATGAGAATTACTTTGATTTAATTTTATCAAACCCTCCTTTTTATTTTGCAAATAAAGTACTAAAGTCCAAAAATCCTTCCATAATGGCCTCAAAATATATAACTGAGTCAAATTTGAAAAAATGGATTATCAACATAATTCTTTATTTAAAAATAAAAGGAACAGCTTTTATCATAAATAGATTTGAAAACATGGATTTTATGTTAGATATATTGAGAAATTTTAATCTAGAAGTGACAACAACACCTTTATTGCCCTTTGAAGGTAGAAAACCTAAAAATGCCCTTCTAAAAATCACTAAAAGTAATTATTTTATAGAGAAAACATCAAATGCAATTATAATCCACGATAATTTATCAAAGTATTCTAAAGATATAGAAAATTGGTTTAAATAATGTTCAGTCCAAACAAAACAGTAATCTCAATTGATCTCAAAGGAATGATTGCATCTGGAAGTAGAGCACCATTGAATATGGATAATTTGAATGGACTTTTCTCAAAGGTAATGAAAATAAAATTTGATGCACTGTCAATTGTCATTAACTCTCCTGGCGGTTCTCCGGTGCAATCATCTTTAATTGCACAAAAAATAAGAGAAATTTCAGATAAGAAAAAAGTGAAATGTTATTGTTTTGTTGAGGATGTAGCTGCATCTGGAGGGTATTGGCTTGCATGTGCAGCAGATGAGTTATACGCAGATGTAAATTCTATTGTTGGTTCAATAGGTGTGATATCAGGTGGTTTTGGATTTACTGATCTTATTAAAAAAATTGGAGTAGAAAGAAGGATATTTACAGCTGGAGAGAACAAAAGCTTTTTAGATCCATTTTTAAAAGTTAATAAAAAAGATGAGGAAAAATTAAAAAAACTTCAAAAGTTAATACACCAAAATTTTATTGATTGGGTGTCCTCGAGAAGAAAAAAGAAACTTAGCGAAAAAAATAAAAAAGTTATATTCTCTGGTTCCTTTTGGTTAGCTAATGAGGCAAAAGACTTAGGTTTAATTGATGGCATTGCATCTGAGTCGTCTTTCTTTAAAAGTAAATTTGGAGAAAAGACTAAAATTAAAAAAATAAAACAACCAAAGTCTCTCAAACAAAAACTTGGTCTTGGTATTAATTCTTTAAATAGTGAGGATTTAATTACTAAATTAAAAGAAGAGTTTCTTTTTAACAAATTTGGTATCTGATAAATGACAGCAGAAAATATGGAAGACTTAGTATCTCTGTGTAAGAGAAGAGGGTTTATTTTTCAATCAAATGACATCTACGGTGGCATGAAAGGTCTCTATGATTTTGGACCTATGGGTGTAGAGCTAAAATTAAATTTAAAATCAGCCTGGTGGAAATCAATAGTCTATGAAAGAGATGATGTTGAGGGATTGGACTCAACTATTTTAACCTCACCTACTGTTTTAAAATATTCAGGCCACGAAGATACATTTTCTGATCCTTTAGTTGATTGCAAGAAATGTAAATCAAGATGGAGAGCAGATCAACTTGAAGACGGAAAATGTCCAAATTGCAAATCAACTGATTTAACTGATCCTAGACCATTTAATTTAATGTTTAAAACAGCTATTGGTCCTGTGGATGACGGGAGTTCATTTGCATATTTGAGACCAGAAACTGCTCAGCAAATATTTGTAAATTTCAAAAATGTTGTCGACTCAACCAGTAGGGTTCCTCCTTTTGGTATAGCTCAAATTGGAAAAGCATTTAGAAATGAAATCACTCCAAGAAACTTTATTTTCAGAGTTAGAGAATTTGAACAGATGGAACTTGAGTATTTTGTTAAACCTGGCTCTGATGAGAGTTGGCATAAATATTGGGTAGATAAACGTTTAAATTGGTGGGCAGATCAAGGTGTCAAATCAGAGAAATTAAAATTACTCGAGGTAGAAAAAAAAGATCTATCACATTACTCCAAAGCAACTTTTGATATTATGTATGACTTTCCACATGGCCTTGAGGAACTTGAGGGTATTGCAAATAGAACTGATTTTGATTTAGGATCACATTCTAAAAATCAAAAAGATTTTAATATTAAAGCTAAAGTTCAAGAAAATAAAAATTCTACAACAAAATTAGCTATTCAAGATTTAGAAAATAATGAATGGTTTATACCATACGTTATTGAGCCCTCAGCAGGTGTTGAAAGGGGTGTTTTGGCAATTTTAAACGAAGCTTATACTTCAGAGGAAGAAAATAAGAGAACATTGTTAAAACTCAAACCTCATTTATCGCCAATTAAAGCTGCAGTCATTCCTCTTAAGAGAAATAATTCTGACTTGGTCAATACAGCAAATAATGTCAAATCAGAGTTACAATCACTTGGTTTAGGAAGAGTTATGGTTGAAAATACAGGAAATATTGGAAAAAATTATCGCAGACATGATGAGATTGGGACACCTTTGTGTGTTACTATTGATTTTGAAACTTTAGAAAATCAAACAGTTACGGTGCGAGATAGAGATACCATGAAGCAAGAAAAAGTATCACTCTCTGAAATAGCAAATTACTACTCTCAATATTTTAAGTAATTTATTTATTAACTCTAGGCTCCCTAAGTATGTAATAATTATTTATTTGTAATAATATTTCTGAATTAGTTGGAAGTTTTTGAGGTTTTTTCTTAAAAACTTTAATTGAAAGTTTTTTTTTATTTAGTTGTCGATGTTTAATCCTCGAAACTACCTCTTGACCTACAAAGCATCCTTTCGAATAGTCTACTAATTCATCATTGACTTCAGATGGAAGTAAAGAGGATTGTTTAAGCAGGTTTGAGTCAATTATTCCAGTTGAAAGTTGATCTAAAATATAATTTTTATCAAATTCTCTTTTATTAACTTTTTCAATACTGAGTTTTACGTCAGATAACAATGCATATTTATTTAAGAATGTAGGCAAATCATTTTGATCATTCGAGCAAACTAATTCATATGACTCGTCTGATTTAGTAATTATTATTTCATATAGAATCTTTCCTTGTGGAGATAGTATATAGCTCTTTAACTCTTCCTTTAATTTAGTTAAGTCATTGGTAATTATATTTTGAAGGAAATCAAATCTTTCTTCCCCAAATACTCTAATTTTTATTGGATTAAGTGTTTCAATTTGCATGTAATATATTATCTATATGTATATATATGCATTTACTATTTATTTCTTCAAATAGAATAGGTGACTCCTTAATTAACCTTCAAGTTTTAAATAAATACATCAGAAAATATAAGAAAAATATTGAGGTAACATTAGTTTCTGGTCCTTTACCAATGCCTATTTATGATGATTATTCTATGATTTCTAGAAGGATTAATCTTACTAAACAAAAATATAATCTACATTGGTTAAAACTCTATAAAGAACTTTCACCACTTAAATTCGACGAAATAGTAGATTTTAGATCCTCGATCATTGGTTATTTTTTGAGAGTAAAAAAAAGAAATATATTCAAAATGAAAAAGGGTAAAAATATTTATGAACAAATCCATCACAGATTTGATACTGATCTAAAAAAAGATTTTAAAATATTGATCGATAGAGTTCGTAATATTTTTCCAAATTCAAATTATGCGTGTTTAGCACCATTTACAAATTGGCCACCAAAAGAATGGCCTTCAGAACAATTTGTTAAAATAGCAAAATATCTAATTGAAAAAGGCATTTATAAAATATTTATTTTAGGATCAGAAAATGAAAGTTCAAAATTTCATCACTTTGAGTCAGAACTAGGTGATAAAGTAATTAATAGATGTGGTAAGCAACATATTCTCAACGATTATGGTTTACTTCAAAAATCAAGGTTATTTATTGGAAATGACTCATCCATGATGCATATGGCTTCATTGAGTAAAACTCCAACAATTGGTCTTTTTGGTCCCACAAATGATAATATTTATTTTCCTAAAATTTTTGATCATTGTCATCTTGTTAGGTCATCAGAGTCATATGAAAGCCTTGTTAGTAAAACTCAAAACTATACTTTAAATAATTGTTTAATGAATGATGTGTCTTATAATCAAGTAATTGATAAAATAGATAATATTTTAAATGCTCAAAATTTTTAAGCCTTGTGATTTTCACGTTCATCTAAGAGAGGGCCAACTTTTAAAATACGTATTAAAAGAAAATAATAAAAATTTTCAAAAAATTTTAGTTATGCCTAATTTAATAAAGCCAATTACTAATAAAAATATTTTATCAAAGTATAGATCCTTCGTTTTAAATAATAATAACAATACTGAAATTCTTTTTACAATCTATTTAAACCAAGACTGCTCTATTATTGATTTAAAAAATATGGTTAATGAAAAATTATTTTTTGCAGCTAAATTATATCCTCTTCATGCCACTACTAATTCTTCATCAGGAGTAAAAGACATCAAAAAAATGTCTAAATATTTCGAATTTTTAGAAAATAATAAAATACCATTGTGCTTGCATGGTGAACACATTCATGAAAATGATGATCCTTATGAGCGTGAAAAAAGATTTCTTGATTTTGAGTTATCTTGGTTAGTAAAAAATTTTAAAGGTTTAAAGATAACTTTAGAACATATAACAACTAAAGATTCTGTAGATTTTGTAAAATCGCACAAAAACATTGCAGCTACTATAACAACACATCATTTACTTGAAAATACAAACACTTTTCTTGGAAATTTTTTAAGACCAGAAATATTTTGTAAACCTGTAATTAAAAGTGTAAATCACCAAAAATCATTATTAAATGCCGCTCTTTCTGGCAATTCAAAATTTTTCTTTGGTTCTGACTCAGCTCCACATCTTAAAAATCGCAAATTTAATGAGTTTTGTTGTGCTGGTGTATATTCCACAAAATATTCTGTCTCAAATATATTGGAGCTCTTTTACACCTCAGAAAAGTCAAATAATTTAAATAAATTTTTGACAATTAATGGATGTAAACATTATAACCTTAAGTTTGATAACACTCTAATTTCATATTCTAGAAAAAAAGATTTCACATTTAAAAAATACTCTAAATTCAAAAACGATAGTTTAATTAACTATAATCACTTTAAAAATTACTGGTCTAAAAACTAGATTAGAACTTTTGTAAAATGGCCCATTTTTCTGCCAGTTTTGGACTCTTTTTTGTGATAATCATGAAAATATTCATTTTCTTTGAATGATTTCCCACGATAGTTATAAATATCGTCCCCTAGAATATTTATCATTTCAGACTTAGATTTTAATGAAGGCTCTGCCTTTTCAAGATCACATACAGATCTGATATGAGACTCAAATTGACTAACATTGTATGACTCAATTGTTAAATGTCCTGAGTTGTGAACTCTGGGAGCTATTTCATTTAATAATAATTTTTTTTCTTCATTTATAAAAAATTCTAAACAAAAAGTTCCAACATAGCTTATTTTTTCTGCAAAATTATAAGCATGATTTGTCGCTTCTTTAATGATCAATTTCTCTGAGTTAGCTGGTGAAAATGATTTGAAAAGAATTTGATTTTTATGAATATTTTCAATTGGTTGATAGGTAAAAATAGTACCATCTTTATACCTGACAGCAATGATAGAGATTTCTTGTTGTAAATTAATTTTTTTTTCCAAAATATACTCATTATTTGGTATGTCAGATATATCTTTATAACTATTAATTACTATTTGGCCTTTACCATCATATCCAAGTTTGCGAGTCTTCAATATTGCAGGAAAAAATTTAGGATCAACTGATTTTAAATCAACTGTATTGTTAATTTCCATATAGGGAACAGTAGGGATATTAATCTTATTTACATAATTTTTTTCAGTTAATCGATCTTGAATAATTTGATTAATTTCAGAACTAGGTGAAATTTTAATCTTTTGTTCAATATATGATAAAGTTTTAAAAGGGATATTTTCAAACTCATAAGTCACAAAATCACATTTTTTAATAAAATTATCTATCTCGTGAAAATCATCATACTTTTTTATTAAGAAGTGATTTGCATATTTAATTGCTGGGGAGTCATCAGTATCAGAGTATATAAAAGTTTGAATATTTAATTTACTAGCCACTTGGCATAACATCATACCTAATTGACCTCCACCTAAGATACCGATGATCATTATCTAGGTGTCTTTTTAACTTTTTTTGTTTGAGCCAGTCTCCATTTTACTAAACTTCTTTCAATATTGGGGTCATAATTACTAATAATTGAAGCTGCATATAATGCAGCATTTTTGGCTCCATTTTCACCAATAGCCACAGTTCCAACTGGAATGCCAAAAGGCATCTGAGCTATTGAAAGTAAACTATCTAAGCCTTTTAGTGTTTTTGACTCAATTGGTACCCCGATTACTGGAATATGAGTTATAGCTGCTATCATGCCTGGTAAATGAGCAGACCCACCAGCTCCAGCAATAATAATCTTAATACCTCTGTCATAAGCTTGTTCAGCATACTCATAGAGTCTTTTGGGAGTTCTGTGAGCTGAAACTATTTTTTTTTCATGGACAATCTTTAATTCTTTTAGAATTTTACCCGTATGCCTAAGTGTGGACCAATCGCTTTGGCTTCCCATTACTATTGAGATTTTAGGGATAGATATTTTCATTTTTTTGAAAACTTTTTTTCAGTGATTTTGAAGTAAAGTTTATAAGGCAATACTTTACCAAATTTCATTATAGAATTAAAAGGAAAAGGGAAGGATATTTCAAAACCTTTTTTATATATTTTACTATAAATAATCCTAGCTGCATCTTTGGGTGACATTAAATATGGCATTTTAAATGAATTTACTTTTGTAGCAGGAGTTTCTACAAATCCTGGACAGATAAGTTTTACATTGAGATTATCATGCATTTCAGATTTTATAGCCTCGGCTAGATTAATTAAAGCCGCTTTTGAGGGTCCGTATAAAATAGATTTTGGGAGACCCTTATATCCAGCTGTGGAGGACATTATTGCCAAGGTATAATTTGAATTTAGCTCGAAATTTTTTTTTATTAGCTCTATTGATAAATAAATACTTAAAACGTTGGTATCAAAAGTTGCCTTTGCATTTTCAAAGTTAAAATCATTTAGACTATCGGGGATATAAATACCCGCATTTAAAATAAATGTACTAATATTTGCATTTTTTTTAAATACCTCATCTATAATTAGCTTACTTGAGTCAAAATTTGATAAATCTGTTTTTACAAACTCAAATTTTGGATTATCAATTGTTTCATTTTGTATTTTGGTATCATCTCTTGCTAAGCCTATCACATTCCAGCCTTGTCTGAGATACTCTTCACATAGTGCGTAGCCAATCCCACTACTAGCACCTGTTATAAAAACTACTCTATCTTGTGTATTCTTTGATGAATTTTTTTGCATTAGATATATGAGTACTAATTTTAGACTTGTCCATTTTATTTACAGTATAGTACATCATAGAGAGTCTCTGATTAGTTTTAAAATAATTTTTATTTTTATATATAAAATTCCAATATAAACCATCTAATGTTTGTGTCCAATCTCCCCGACTATAATTACTCATCTTTAGTAAGTAATTTGAACCGCATAAATATGGTTTTGTTGCAAAAATACCTCCATCGCTAAACATCCCCATTCCATAGACATTTGGTGTCATAACCCAATCAGATGAGTCAATGAATGTCTCCATAAACCATTTATAAACTTCAGATGGCTTTAATCCAGCTAAGTTCATTATATTACTAATTATCATCAATCTTGGGATATGGTGAACATATCCACTTTTTTTTAAATTTAATATCATGTCATTTAAAATAGGAATGTTTGTTGTACCCTCATACCAATGTTTTGTTAATTTTCTGTCATTTCCAAAAAAGTTACCTTTATTAAAATCTTTATAATAGTGAATATTTAAGTATCTCATAAATTCTCTCCAACCAAAGACTTGTCTAATAAACCCTTCGTAATTATTGATGCCAACTTTAGTATATGAAAAAGAGCTCAATTTATTGAGCACTTGTTCTGGTGTTATTAAACCTATATTTAATGGTGCACTAATTATGCTATGATTAATGTATGGATCATTGGTGCTCACAAAATCTTCGTAATGTCCAAAGTTTTCAAGTTTACTGCTAATAAAATTATCAAGAACTTTAGATGAGTCTTTAAAGTTCATTGGAAATATTATTTTCTTTTCCAAATTTCCAAAGTGTTTTGAAAAAAATTTATCAATTAATTTTTTTATTTCCTCAAAATATTTTGACTCAAATGTATAAGATTTAGGACCTTGATAACCTTTAGGAACTCTTTTTCTATTATCCTCATCGAAACTCCACTTATCTCCAATAGGTTTATTGTCTTTTACAAATATTTGAAAACTTTTCCGAACATTGCTATAAAAATTAGCAAGTTGAGGTTTTTTTGTAGTAACCATATCTTTATAATCGGTTCTACTAACAAGGAACATAGGAGATTTATGAAAAATTAGTTCAATTTTGCTATTTTTACAAAATTGCTCAAATTTAATTCTGAATTCTAAGTCTTCTATTTCGAAGATATTAATTTTAGAAATATTTTTTTTACTTAAGAAGCTTTTTAGACCAGCAAAATAGTCTTTGAAATTAGAAATATTTTTATCAAGAGAAATATAATTTACTCTAAAATTATTTTTTTTTAGATAGTCCCTGTATTCCCTCATTGATGCCAAAAAATAATAAATTTTTTGTTTGTGATGTTTAAAATAACTACAAAGGCCCATATCCTCTTGTATAAAAAAATCACATGAGTTTTTAAATTCTGTTAAGTACTTCTTATCAAATAGTTGATTTCCAAGAACTACAAAGCATCCCTTCATTTTGTTTTTATTATTTTGTGATTAAAGTTGATCTTCCACCATCAAGTTGGAAGTTTTGTCCTGTAATCCATGATGATTTTTTAGATACCAAGAAAGAAGCCAAATTACCTATGTCATCACCTGTTCCAAGTCTTGACATAGGGTGAAGTTTTCCAATTCCTTCAGCAACCTTTTCATTAGAAACCATAAAATTTGACATTTTGGAAAAAGATAGGCTAGGAGATATTGTATTAAATCTTATCTTCGGAGCATAGTCTGCGGCTAAAGAATTTGATAAACCAATTAATGCACTTTTTGCAGAGGAGATTGCTGTATGATTTTTAAAACCTCTAACAGCTGCTATTGATGAAAAAAATACTACTGAAGATGAATCCGACATCTTAGTTATGCAATGATTGAGGAAATGAACGATATTATAAAAATTATCATCCATTATTTTTTTAAAATCATCAACAGAGGTGCTTGAGAAAGGTTTTAAGTTTATCGAGCCAATGGCAAAGATTATGCCAGATATTTCGTAGTTAATTGATTTTATGAAACTTTCTGTATTCGTGTAATCATTAATATCTAGAACATTTTTTTCAAAATTACCTTCAACATCACTATCAAATTCGCTTCTTGATATTAGCACTAAATCATTATCATTTTTTAGGTTGTTAACACATGATTTGCCAACAGAACCATTTGCACCAATAACTAGAATTTTACCCATGCAGTTTATACAAAATGTAACCCTAATTAGATTTA
Organism: uncultured Alphaproteobacteria bacterium; assembly: GCA_902575065.1. Taxonomy (GTDB): domain Bacteria; phylum Pseudomonadota; class Alphaproteobacteria; order HIMB59; family HIMB59; genus HIMB59. Next base: position 40,402 of record CACGPU010000007.1, on the reverse strand, counting down.
ATTCTTAAGTATTTGAAGGCTATAACAAGTAGCTGATACAAACAATAAAGTGCCTATTATTTGATGGATAGAACCCAAAGAGACTTGAACATTACTCAAAACAACAAAAACACCAATAAATAACTGAATTAAAACTAGAAATAGCACAATCAGGAAATGGATTTTTTGATATTTATTTTCAATTCCCTTAAAATGTTTAAAGCACATATAAAGAATTGTTAAAAATGATAAATAAGCTAAGGCTCTATGAAAAAAATGTATGAAGACACTGTTATCAAAAAAACCAAAAAGTCGATCCTCAATAAAAATTAAATTTTCAGGAATGTAATTATCTCCCATTTTGGGCCAAGTATTAAATGATTTTCCAGCATCTAAACCAGCCATAAAAGCACCGTAAATTACTGTAAAAAAAATTATTATATTAAAAAAAATAAAAAAAGTTTTATGTGAGCTAAAATTATTTTTATAAATTCCAATATCAAGCCTTTTCAAGAAAAGATAAGCAATTAAAGAGAGAATTATTTGAGCTATAATTAAGTGAACGGCAAGTCTTAAATGGCTAACGTATGGATTAACATCTAATCCACTTTTTACCATCCACCATCCGATAATACCTTGTGCCCCTCCAAGAAAAAGAAGGAATGAATATGAGTATAACTCTTCATTAGAAAAGTATTTTTTCAAAGCAAAGTAAATAAAAGGGATGATAAAAATAATTCCTATTAGTCTTCCCAATACTCTATGTCCATATTCCCACCAAAAGATGTATTTAAACTCTGATAATGTCATGTTTATATTTTTTATTTGATATTCAGGATATTGCTTATAGTCTTCAAAAACTTTTAACCAATCTCCATGGGATAAAGGGGGTATTGTTCCCATAAATAATCTCCAATCAACCATGGACAAACCAGACTCAGTTAATCTTGTCAAACCACCAACAATGATCATCAGCAATATAATTGACATGAGACTTACAAGCCAAAGACTTATCTGAAAATTCTCGGATTTATTCATCTAATCTAAATTTATAATTTTTTAGAATATATTTAGTATATTAATTTTAGTCGCATTAAGCCTGTCTAACTGATAGATCTTATAGTCTAAATATTTAAAAATTTCAAAATGACATATCATATTAACGTTATAGATCATGAGGGTTTACCTCATAAAATTGAAGCAACAGTTGGTTTTTCAATAATGGAGATTATTAGAGACGCTGGATTAGATATTGAAGCTATATGTGGGGGTTGTTGTGCTTGTGCTACCTGCCATTGTTATGTCGATGAAAATTGGTTAGAAAAAATATCAAAAGCTGATGACGATGAGGAATCTATGCTTGACCAAGCTATGGATATAAAAAAAAATTCAAGACTCTCATGTCAAATTCCATTTACAGAAGAGCTCAATGGTATTACTCTAACATTAGCACCTAAATTTTGACTGATTATAACTCATACAAATCCTGGCCATTTAATGAAGCAAAAAAAATTATAAAACGCTTTGAAAAAAATAATACCAAAGACAAAATAATCTTTGAAACTGGGTACGGCCCATCCGGCTTACCTCATATAGGTACTTTTGGGGAAGTGCTTAGGACAAATATGGTAAGATTTTGTTATGAAAAATTGACTGGTAAAGAGACTGACCTCATAGCATTTTCTGATGATATGGATGGCTTTAGAAAAGTCCCTGATAACATCCCGAACAAAGAAAAATTATCTAACTACCTTGATTACCCTTTGACATCCGTCCCAGATCCTTTTGAGTTGTTTAAGAGTTTTGGTGAACATAATAATTCAAAACTTAAAGATTTTTTAAATAGATTTAATTTGCCTTTTTCTTTTCAAAGTTCAACAGATGCTTATAAATCAGGATTGTTCAATGAAACAATAAAGAAAATTATAAAAAATTATGATGAAATTATTAATGTAGTTCTTCCGACACTTGGTGAAGAAAGAAGAAAATCTTATAGTCCATTTTTTCCAATTAGTGAAATAACTGGTAAAATATTGCAAGTTCCAATTGAAGAAATTAATAATGAAGAATTTACTGTTTCATATTATGAGGACGGTGTATTGAAATCTAAATCAGTTTTAGATGGCAATTGCAAACTTCAATGGAAAGTTGATTGGGCAATGAGGTGGGCTGCTTTTGGTGTAGATTATGAAATGTGTGGTAAAGATTTAACAGAGAGTTATACCCTATCATCAAAGATATGTAAGATAATCGGTTCTAAGCCTCCTGAAAATTTAATTTATGAACTATTTCTTGATGAAAATGCTGAAAAAATTAGTAAGTCAAAAGGCAATGGTATAAGCATCGATGATTGGCTTAAATACTCTATTGAAGAGAGTTTGGCCATGTTTATGTATCAGAGACCAACAACTGCAAAGAAACTCTATTTTGATGTAATACCTAAAAACACCGATGAATATTTAACGCACGTTAATAAATTAGAGTCCGATGATCTAAATCCAGATAACCCTGCTTGGCATATTCATAAAGCTGAAAATCCATCATATAAATCAAAAATTAATTATAGTTTAATCCTAAATATTATATCAGTTTGCAAGTCGGAGGACCCTAATGTGATTTTTGGTTTAATAAAAAATTATCAATCTAATTTTAGCAAAGCGGAAACTGAACTTATTAATAGAATGATTGATTGTGGTATTAATTATTTTAGGGATTTTATACAACCAAATTTAAACTTTAAAATTCCAAATTCTGAAGAATTAATTATACTTAAAGAAGTTGTGTCTAAATTAAAAGAAGTAGAGTCTTCGGCTGATGCAGATGAATTTCAAACTGCTATTTTTAGTGTCGGAAAAAATTCTGTCTATAAAGAGAATATTAAGGAATTTTTTAAACTCATTTATCAAGTTGTTTTTGGTCAAGAGAATGGACCAAGATTGGGCTCATTTACTAAAATTTATACAAAAGATAAAACTCTGGAGTTGTTCAACTCGAAGCTAAATGTATAATTTAGCTCATCGTATTCTCAAAAAGCTAGATCCAGAATTATCACATAATATATCTATAAAAGCTCTCAAATTAGGCATTTATCCAAAAATTATTTGTAAAAATACAGAAATCCTTGAACAAACAATATGGGGTAGAACTTTCAAAACTCCTATTGGGTTATCGGCAGGTTTTGACAAAAATGCAGAGGTGATAAATCCAATATTAAATTTAGGATTTAGTTTTACTGAGTTGGGAACAGTGACTCCTTTGCCTCAAAAAGGCAACTCAAAACCCAGAATTCATAGGTTTCCTGCTCAAAAAGCATTAATAAATTCTTTAGGGTTTAATAATAAAGGCATGGATGTATTTGAAAGAAATATCAATAACTCAAACCTAAAAGAAAACTTCCAAGATAAAATCATTGGTATAAACATCGGTAATAATAAGGATACCGTAGAAATTTTAGATGATCTCAAAAAGCTTTTCGATAGACTGTATAGACTTGGCGATTACATTGTGATCAATTTATCTTCACCAAATACACCTGGATTGAGAGATAATCTTAAATCTCAAAATTTTGAAAAGATCGTTACAAATATCCATAGGCTAAGAGATGAGAATAACTCAAAAATCCCTATTTTATTCAAAATATCACCAGATATTTCTGATCAGGATAAAAAGGATATTTCATTGATTTCACTGGCAAACGATGTGGATGGGCTAATACTGACTAACACAACAATTAATAAATCAATGGTTAATGAAAAGTTAGAGGGAGGGGTAAGTGGTAGGCCATTATTCCTTAAATCAAATGAATTAATAAGAGATTTTTATACTCTGACATCAGGAAAAATTAAAATTATAGGAGTAGGGGGTATTTTTGATGCTAATGATATCTTAACTAAAATGAAATTAGGTGCTTCATTAATTCAGATTTATAGTAGCTTTACATATGAAGGTCCTTACCATGTAAAAAAAATGACTTATGATTTGATAAATTTAATTCAACAACAAGGATTTAGAAGCATCTCCGAGGTAATTGGACAGTACTCTTGAAAAATATTTCATCTTTTAAAAATGTAGTTAGGAAATATGACTATTTTTTATTTGATCAGTGGGGGGTTCTTCATAACGGTCATAAAAAATTTACAGAAGCAGAAAAATGTTTAGAGTATCTTAAATTAGAAAATAAAAAAATCATTCTTATTTCTAATTCAGCTAGCCCCACTGTTCAATCAGAGGCAAATTTAAAAAGATTGGGTTTTAGTGAAAAACTATTTGATTACTGTATTACTAGTGGACAAATAGCATTAAATAACATCAAAAAAGATATCTATAAAAAGTTTGGCAGAAAATGTTACCCTTTAGAACTATCAAAGCAAAAAATTAAGTATTTCAATCTGGATTGCACTAAAAAAGTTGAAAGTGCAAATTTTGCTATGATTGCAGATCTAAAAGATGGATTATCTATTTTAGATTTTGCTGAACATCTAGATAAAATTATGAAGTATAAACTTCCACTACTATGTGCAAACCCAGATTACTTAGTCCATAATAAAAATACTCTTTCTATGAGTGGTGGTACAGTAGCAGAGTTATACTCTGATTTAGGAGGGACTGTCTTAAGATATGGAAAACCTTACGAACCAATATATCAGGATATTTTTAAAAAAATGAGGATTAAAAATTTTCGTAAGGTATTAGTTATTGGTGACTCATTGTGGCATGACATTGCAGGAGGTAAAAAAATGAAATTAGACTCGCTCTGGATTAAAAATGGAATTCATAAATCTAAATTGAAAAAAAAAGATGAGATCAACCCACTTTTAGAGAAGTACAGACCAAAATATGCAATAAGTCATCTAAAACTTTAAGAAACTATTACTTATTGTAAAAAAGGGACTTTTGTATTATAAACTCATTTCATGTCTAGATCTTGCGATATTACTGGAAAAAAACACCAAACTGGTCATAACGTCAGCCATTCTAATATTAAGTCTAAAAGGCGTTTTATGGTTAATTTAAACAGTGTCACTCTATTTAGTGAGTCTTTACAAAGAAAATTTAGATTAAGAATAGCCTCATCTACACTTAGAACCATAGATAAACATGGTGGTTTAGATCAATATTTAAATAAAACCAGCTCACGATCTTTAACTGATAAAGCCTTAAAAATCAAAAAACAAATCGAAAAAAACGTTAGCAAAAAAGCTAGCTAAATGTTTCAAGAATTATTTTTAAATTTATCAAATAACTTAAATAACTCTTCAGTTGTAATTATCTGGTTATTTCAAATTATATTTTGTTATCTTTCAATTTTACTCTCACTTAAGTTCTTCGGAAAGACAGGTATTTATGTTTATGTAGCGATTGCAATCATATTAGCTAATATTCAAGTTCTTAAAGTTGTAGACTTTCCTTTCTTTCCTGAACCTATGGCCCTAGGAACTGTTTTGTTTATTTCTATATTTCTTTGTACTGACATATTGAATGAGTATTTTGATAAAAAATCTGCAACTAAATGTATATACCTAGGTATTGCAGCATACTTATTTTCAACCGTACTTATGTTTTTAACAATATCTATGGCTCCAATTAATCCTGATGAGCATCCTGCATGGTCTTGGAGCTATGGTATGCATGAGTCAATTATGACCATCTTCCTTCCACAGTTTCCAATAATAGTTGGAAGCATTTGTGCTTTTTTTATAAGTCAAAAAATTGATATTTTTATATTTTCTTATTTAAAAAATAAAAATACTAACCTTTGGTTTAGAAATAATGCATCAACAATTGTATCCCAATTTATTGATAATATTATATTTAGTGTTCTTGCATTTAATATCTTATCTTCTAACCCAGTGCCTTTATTTGACCTAATTATTTCTTATGGAATAGGTATTTATTTACTTAGAATTCTATTAAGCCTATTTGACACAATATTTATATATTTAGCGAAGATCTTTTTGCCATCTAAACTTGACTAATTTTTTTCAAGTAAAAAAAAAGTCAAAATTATCAAATGCTCGACTTGGATTAATTAATACAGCACATGGTAAAATCAATACACCTTCATTTATTTTTTGTGGCACCAAGGCCACTGTCAAATCTGTACTCCCCTCTCAATTAAAATTAGCAAGAACACAAATTATTCTTTCAAACACATACCATTTAATGCTTCAACCGGGTCCAGAGGTCATATCAAAAGAAAGGGGTTTACAGAGTTTTACTGATTGGAATGGACCTATGATGACTGATAGTGGGGGATATCAAATATTTTCACTAGGATATGGCTCAGTTTCAGAGGAAATTAAAGGAAAAAACAATAATGCAAAGAGAAAATCTCTCATAAAAATAACTGAGGATGGTGCATCATTTAGAAATTATATTAATGGGGATAAAGTATTCTTATCACCTGAGAGATCAATTGAATTACAACGTGACTTTGGCGCTGATCTGATTTTTGTCCTAGATGAATGTACTCCCTTTAATGTCTCAAAAAAATATACGGAAAAGTCTATGTATATGAGTCATCGCTGGGCTTCAAGATGTAAAAATTCTTTCGACTCAAAATTTAAAAAGTATAACTCAACCTTTGGTTCCTCAGGAAAACAGTCACTTTATGGTATCATACAAGGTGGTGTTTATGAGGATTTAAGAAAGATTGCTTGTGAAGAAACATGCTCAAAAAATTTTGATGGACTTGCAATAGGGGGTTCTTTGGGGAGTACAAAAAATCAGATGTACGATATCTTTTCTATTTGTGAAAATTATATAGATAAATCCAAACCCATTCATATTTTAGGCATTGGAGGACTAGATGATATTTTGCATGGTGTAAGTTCTGGATATGACACATTTGATTGTGTATCACCTACAAGGATTGCTAGACATGGTATTATGATGTCAAAATTAAGTAGTAAAGGAATTAATTTAAACAACTCAAAATTTAAAGACGATCATTCTAGTATTGATGAAGGATGTGAATTACAGGAAATAAATAAATTTTCAAAATCTTATATACATCATTTGTTTAAAGCTAATGAGATGCTCGGTATGACCATTTTATCAATATATAATATTTGGTTTATGAATAAGTTTTTTGAAGAAATAAGATCATCTATAAATGAGGATAGATTTGAAGAGTATAAGAATAAAATTTTGTCTAATTTAGTCGAATAATGACTCTATTTTTTCAAACATAATTCCACCTAACTCTTCTACATCATGAATGGTAATTGCTTTACTGTAATACTGACCTACGTTATGACCTATACCGATTGCTAATAGTTCAATGTTTGATTTCTCTTCAATTGCAAGAATAGTACTTTTTAGATGTTTTTCTAAATAATTACTATTATTTACTGACAGTGTTGAGTCATCTACGGGGGCGCCATCAGATATGACAATTAGTATTTTTCTACTTTCAGGCCTTTTCGAAATTCTAGAACTAGCCCAAAGAAGTGCTTCGCCATCAATATTTTCTTTTAAAAGACCCTCTTTCAACATTAGGCCTAAATTAATTTTAGATTTTTTTGAGTTTTGGTCAGCAGATTTATAAATAATATGTCTTAGGTCATTTAGTCTTCCAGGATTTTTCTGCTTTCCATTTTTAAGCCAATGCTCTCGAGTTTTTCCACCTTTCCATGCTTTTGTTGTAAAACCAAGAATTTCAACTTTGATTTTACATTTTTCTAAAGTAGCGGCTATCATATCAGTCGTTAAAGCAGCTATCATAATAGGTTTTCCTCTCATTGATCCTGAATTATCAATTAACAAAGTTACGGTTGTATCTTCAAATTTTATTTCTTTTTCTTTTTTAAAAGATAGAGAACTATTTGAATTAGTTATAACCCTAGTAAGTTTAGAAGTATCTAGAACACCCTCATCTAAATCAAAATTCCATGACCTATTTTGCTTTGATTGAAGTTTTCGATATAATTTATTTGCTAACCTTGATATTTGCTTTTGGTATAAATCACATTTTTCATCGAGCTGCCTTCTTAGGGCCACTAACTCTTCATGATCACATAGTTTAATAGCTTCTATGATTTCATCATATTGATTTGTAGCTGCTTTATAATTTTGACTAAGGTTTCTATAACTATCAATTGACTTAATGATATCTTCAATTTGTTGATCTGAAATTTCAATATCAATTTCCTCCCCTTGAACACTAGACTGACTATTATCTGAGTCATCTTCTGGAGTATGCATATTTTCTTCTAATTGGCTTTCTTCAGGTTTTTGGGCTTGGTTTTCCTCTTGGTTTTGTTGTTGATTAAAATCCTCTTCATCATTTCCCTCATCAAGATCTTTATCATCTGGTTGGCTTTCATCCTCAACCGATGGAAAAATTATTCTTAATAAATTTACCGAAAGGTTTAAATACTCTCTTTGGTCTTGAATATTCTGAGATAGTTTTTGAAGTGTGTTATAAAATTTTGATATGTTGTCTTTAGAAGTTATATTTTTTAAAAGATTATTATTTGATTTCCACATTTTATTGTTTACTAAATCAATAAAAAAATGTGTTAAGGTAAAATAAAATAAATCTTTAGAGTCTTTTTGTTTTTTTAATTTTAATACCTCTAATCTTTTAAACCATTTATTCTCAATATTTTTTATAATACCTTTGAAGGGTTTTGAGCCATATGTCTCATATCGCAAACGCTCTAAGAAAATAATTTCTTCTCTAATATCTATATTTTTAGATGTTATTTGGTTTAAAAGTTTTTCATCATGGTATTTTTTTTTTAGAGCAAATGAGTCTGCTGCACCACGCATATCCTCGTAATTGAAAATATTTGAGATTGAAGGAAGGTTTAAAGTATCATCTTTCTCTAAAACGATATTTGAATTTACATTTATTTTTAATTCTTTGTTTTCCGATAAAGTTTTATTAACAGAATTGAGTGTATTTGAAATTTGCCTGGGAATATTTAGTTGTTTCTCGGACAATTAGATATCAATTGCAAAGGTTCTTTGGAAATATTCTTTATATATATCTATTTCACTTTCGTCACATTTATTTAAAAAAGTAAACTTCAAAGAGTTTTTAATATCTTTAATAATTTTATAATTCTCCGCCCACATAATTACAGTTCTAGGACTCATGACAATAGATATATCTTTTTGTTCAAAACCTTTTCTTGTTAAATTTGCCATTTGAACCATTGAAGAAATTATTTTCTTCTCTTCATTGTTTGCAGAAACTTTTTTTGAAATAATTTCTATTTCTTGATCCTCATTGAGGTAGTTTAATTTTGCAACTATATTCCATCTATCCATTTGACCTTGGTTAATCTGATTTGTTCCATGATAAATTCCAGAGGTATCCCCAAGACCTACTGTATTTGCGGTTGCAAATAACCTAAAATAAGGATGAGGTGAGAGAACTTTACTTTGGTCAAGAAGAGTTAACTTTCCCTCAGCTTCAAGTATTCTTTGAATTACAAACATTACATCTGGTCGTCCTGCATCGTATTCGTCAAAAACTAATGAAACGTTATTTTGAAATGCCCAAGGAAGAATACCTTCCTGAAATTCTGTTACCTGTTTGTTATCTTTTAAAACTATTGCATCTTTTCCAATAAGATCGATTCTTGATACATGACTATCTAAATTAACTCTTATGCATGGCCAGTTTAATCTCGCACAAACTTGTTCAATATGAGAGGACTTTCCAGTTCCATGCAAGCCTTGTAAGAAAACTCGTTTATTGAATTTTAGACCAAGCAAAATAGCAATTGTAGTACTCTCGTCAAATACATAGTTTGTATCTAATTTAGGGCAATATTCAGAAGACTCATTAAATTTTGGAACTTTTATATCTGTTTGAATGCCAAAGACTTCCTTAGATGATACTTCAGAAATTTGTAAATTATCCTTTTTTTTAAGAGCCTCGATTTTATTCATTTTTTGTATCTTTCAATTAAGTAGTTATATGCTTCTACTATTTCTCTAAATTTATCAATAACTTTTTTACTATCACCCTTTACATCTGGATGATGCTCTTTAACTAGTTCTTTGTACCTCATCTTTATCAATTTCAAGTCTGTATTTATATCTAATTTTAAAATACCAAGGGATTTTAACAATTTATTTGATTTAGGTTGAAATCCAGCAGGGTTATCAAATGTGCCCATATCCTCGCCATTGATTGTAAAATTATAAAATTTTCTACCAGATCCAAAAGAACTTGTCGGTCTTCTCCAGATGGTGTCAAAACGAATATCGTTTTCAATTTCATTTGCATCCATTTTCTTATGGTAATTCCACTTTTTATTAAATTCTTTAATATGTTCAATACAAAACCACTGATAATTACCTAAATTATCATAGTCTAAAGGTGCTTTATAAACACCTTCCTCAGTACAATTAGGATGATTGCATAATTTTTCTATTTTATTTTTTTTATTCATTTAAGATTTAATTATGAATTTAAATAATATTAAAATCCTTTTACAAGATATTAATGAATTTGAAATTTTAGAAATTATTGATAACAGTGACAAACATATGGGACATGCTGGTGTTGAGAATACGTATGCCACGTTAACTCATGTTGAACTCAGAATATTGAATAAAAATAATCTGAAGAAAATAGATATTCATAGAACAATACATGAAAAATTAGAACCGGTTTTTAAATCTGGCCTTCACTCACTAGAAATAAAAATATCAAATAGATAACTTTACCTTATTAATTTTATTAATTGATCTAGAGATAATTTGCAATTTCACATCCTCAATAAAGAAAACCTTTCCAACTTTAGGGATTTCTTTTGCCAAATCATGAATTAAGCCTGATAATGTTACAAATTGATCAGGTAAGTTAATATCTAGACTTCTATTAATTTCTCTTACACTAGCATTTCCATTAAATAAATAATTATTAGAGTCAATTTTCTCTAGATAAGTTTCATCAGTGTCAGTTTCATCAAAAATTTCTCCTATTATTTCTTCAATAATATCCTCTAATGTAATTAAGCCTTGTATTTCTCCATATTCATCTACTATTAAAGCCATATGTTCTCTTGAAGATTTAAAATCGATAAGTTGTTTCATCGCAAGTTTGTTTTGGGGAATAAAAACAGGCTGAAAAGTATTTCTTTCAATACTTTCATTTGACTCCTCTAAAGAGGAGCCTTTTAAAAAATCTCTGATATCTATAATGCCAATCAGATTATTAAAATTTCCTTTAATAACAGGTATTCTTGTGAATGCTGATGAACTTATAGCTTTAAAATTTTGTTTATAGGGATCATCTAGGTTAATGAATAGAATTTCATTTCTGTGAGTCATTAGCTCATCAACTTTTAATTTTTTTAACTCAAGAATATTACTCATATAATCAGCCTCATATTCACCGTCTTTTGAGTATTGTTTTTGCAGTTGAACTGCTCCTTCAAACTCCTCTTCAATAATTTTTGATTGGTCTGCATTTAAATTTAATCCAATCAATTTAATAATTTTGTTAGAAACTTTGTTAATTAGATTTACAACAGGTTTGATTAATTTCGTGTAAAAGTAAAAAAACTTAGAAACTTTTAGAGCAAAGGTCATCGGTTTGTTAATTGCAAAAATTTTGGGAGTAACTTCAGAAAATATAACAATCATTAATGTCATAAAAATTGTAGCAACTGAAACTCCTAAACCGCCAAATTCTGAAACAAGTAATTCTGTCATTAAAGCTGTAGCTAAAATATTAAATAGGTTATTAGCAAGTAAGATTCCCGTAATAAATTCATCTTTGAATTCTTTAATTTTTAAAATGAAATTCGCATTTTTTGCTCCTTTATCTTTTTGTCTATGAGCTCGCTGTTTCGATACTGCAGTTAAGGCAGTTTCCGAACCAGAGGAAAGGGCTGATAATAAGAGTAAAATAATTATCGCTAAAATTTTTATAATAACAATTAAAGTCATTATTTTATTTGATTTAGAATAGATTTAAGATCTCTAATTGAAATCTTTTTAATAAAACCTCCATTTTTTCCAATAAGGACAATATTAATATCTTCGTTTACAACTTTTTTATCAAATGTAATTTTTTTTATTAATGATGGAATAGTTTTTCTATTTACATATTTGTTGTAGTCAACTGGTAAATTATATTTTTTTAAAATTTCAATTAAATTATCAACTCTTTTAGGATAGTAATTTAATAGACTAGAAATTTTTAATTCTAAAATCATTCCTAATGATATCGCCTCTCCATGTTTTAGATTACCTTTATAAAAATTTGAATTTTCAATAGCATGACCAATTGTATGTCCAAAGTTCAGAATTGCTCGAGAATTTTTAGATTTTAATTTTTCCCTAAAATCACTGACATATTTTAATTTCGATTTAATTGATAGTTTAATAATTTTATTTATGTCACCATTAGATCTTTTAATAAGAAGTTTATGAAGTTGCTTCGAGTAAATTAGGCTATATTTTATTATTTCTGCGTATCCACATGCAATTTCCCTTTTTGGTAAACTTTTAAGAAAATCTGAACATATAAATACTTTTTTTGGAAGATAAAAAGTACCAATTAAATTTTTACCAAATTTGCTATTAATTCCTGTCTTACCACCAATTGAGCTATCTACCATTGCTAAAAGAGAAGTAGGTATCATTACGTGTTCAACCCCTCTTAATATAGTGGATGCTAAAAAGCCAGAAAGATCTCCAAGTGTTCCACCACCAAATGAGTAAATTATAGTTTTACGTTGAACTCCTAATTTAATTATTTTCTCAATTATAGACGAATAGTTGTATATATTTTTAATTTTCTCATGGCCCTTAATAACAATACATCGTTTAGGAAATTTTTTTAAAAGCTTTTTGATTAATCCAATTTCTACAATATTCCTATCAAAAATTAAAATATCTCTATTTGAAATATTACTAATTAATTTTTTTTCTAATCGAGCTATTTTTAAAAATTCAATTTCGTGTATGTGTTTATCAATTATCTTTCTTATCTTCATTATTTTAAGTGTTCTAATATAGTTTTTATAGTTTTTTGAGTATTACTGTTTGCATTAATTGTGAAATCAGAAGCATTATTGTAAATTTCTTTTCTGTCATTGAAAAGTATTTTTATATTTTTCTCAACATTATTTTTTAATAGGGGCCTATTTTTATTTCGCGAAGTTCTTTTAATTAAAGTTTCTAAATCACATTTTAAATATATATTAAATGTTTGCTTTAAAAGGTCTTTATTTTTTAAAATTATTCCGCCACCGGTAGAAATAACAATCTTTTTCCTCAAAATCAATTTTTTGAATATTGATCTTTCTAATTTTCTAAAATGCTCCTCACCCTCTTGACTAAACATTTCCTTTATTTTAGATTGACTTTCTATTTCAATTTGTTCGTCAGTATCATAAAAATCAAATTTTAAGTAATCTGATAAAGCCCTACCAATCGTAGATTTACCTGATCCAGGCATACCAATTATACATATTTTTTCGAAATTTTTTTTCACCATTGTTATTTGATATGTTTTAAATATATAATAAAAAAAACCAATAAATTTATAATAATGAGAAAAATAGCATTACTATCAACGATTATCATACTAATTTTATTAGGCTTTGTTTTAATTAACTCTATAAAAATACCAGCACCAACAAAAGAAAAGGTTTATGACATTCCGATAGATCAGTTTACATGAAATATCTCATTTTTTTTTTGTTAATAATAGCTCTCCCATTGAAGGCCAATGAAGTTAATGAGGAAATCATATTTCAAGAAAAATCATTCTCACAAAACAATATAATTTCATCAATTAAATCAGAAGAAATTCTTTTAAAACTTATAAACTCCACAGAAAATAATAACAATTTTTTTTACTCTTTATTTGATCCTTTGACAAATAATATTATTTATCCTGAATATTCAAATGAAAATGATTTTTTTTTCGAAAAAATAAATTTATTCAATAAAAAAAATTATAGATACCAAATTAACTCAAATTTGTTTGAAAAAGTTATTTTTGAAGAATTCCAAAACCCAAATCACAATCAGTCATATTTAGCTTATTTATTTGACTCAAATCAATTTAATGAATTGTGTCGATATTTATTTGAATTGGATAATAATCAAAAAAATTTTGATGATATTATTGTTTATAATATCTTATGCTTAATAAAAGATAATCAATTTGAGCAGATTAATTTTATAATTGAAATTTTTGATCAAAAAGAGTTTGATAAATTAAATACAAAATTTTTGTTAGACTTTCTAAAAAATAATACTATTGAAATCAATTACAACTTAAGTGAATTAGGTTTAATTGATAAATATATCGCTTCGATTTCTGATGGTATAAAAGTCAATGTAGATGAAATTAATAATATTCTTGAATTAGAGATATATCTTAAATCAAATACAATAGATCTTTATCAAATAAATTACCTTTTTAAAAATAGAGTCATAAACAAATCTCAATATTTATCAATGCTAGAAATGCTAAAAGTTAAACCTAAAGAATTAGCTATGTATCAAGAAATGCAAAAAAATATTAATTATAATAAAAAACTTGAAATTTTAGAGAGCTATATTCCTTTATTACAATTAGATTTATATGATGTATCCAGATTAGTTAATGATCAATTTAGTGAAATGAGAATCACTTCAAGAAATTTAAATTACATTAATGGATTAATGCTTTTATCTCTTTATGAAAATTCAAGCTTTTTAGAAAATTTGTTAATTTTATTAAAGGATGTTCCTAACGGTGTAATTGAAAATAATGATATAGCAACAGCTTTAAAGAATTATTTAATTAAAAACTTCGAAAATAAATACTATGCAGATTACAATCAGAATATAGACAGCCCTTTGATGAAATTTTTATTTTTGAATAGAAATATTAATTTTATAGAGAGTGACAATTTAAAGATAACAGAGACAGATAAAATTTCAGTTAATCCTGTGTATTTGGCAAGTTTAGCCGAAAATTTAAATTTGATTGACTCATATATATACTATGTAAATTTAAGTGAAAAATTTTACTCGATAAATGAATTCGATTTATACTTCTTAAATAATTACATAATAAATAATGAATATCTTAAAAATGAATTAATAAAATTAGCCTTCAGAGCACATTTAATTAATTTATGAAATATGAAAAATATAAAGATTTATACAAGCAATTTTTAATTTCTGAAAAAAATCTTTCAAGAAATTCTGTAAATAATTATTTAGTTGATTTAGATCAATTTTTTTATGCTGAGGATATAAAAGTTAGTGAACTTAATGCTAAGATTAAATCATATATTATTAATTTAAGAAAAAAGAATTTGAAAATATCTAGTATAAATAGAAAAATCTCAACTTTAAAAAATTTTTTGAAGTTTCTCCAATCTGAAAAAATAATTGAAAAAATTGATTTTCAAGAATTTGAAAGCTTATCAAATTTAAAAAAAATTCCAAAGGCCATATCAAAAGTACAAATGGAGCAAATATTCATGAATTTGTATAATTCAAAACAGACTAATAAAGAACTTTATATTTTAGTACTAAAATTAATTTATTTATCAGGCTTGAGAATATCAGAGGCACTGAATTTAAAATGGTCTGACATTAACCATCAAGATAATTCTATTTACATTTATGGAAAAGGTTCCAAAGAGAGAAAAGTATATATTATTAAGGATTTTTTGGAGCTTTTGATAAATTTAGGAAAAAAAAACCAATTTGTATTTGTGTTAAATAATAAAAAGATTTCTGCTAGATCTGTAAACAAATTTCTTGAAAATTGTCATAACGACTCAATAATTAAGTATAAATTGTCTTCTCATGTTTTTAGACATTCATTTGCTACCACAATGTTAGAAAATAACGCTGATATTAGGCATATACAAAAACTATTAGGTCACTCAAATATTTCAACTACAGAAATTTATACTAAAGTCGCAAAGTCAATGAAAAAGACAGTTTTAGACTCTTATCATCCACTTAAAAATAAATTATAGTCCTTAAAATGTTCTACTTAGATTTTGAAGAAAAATTGGAAAAATTTGATATGGAAATACAATCTCTAATCAAACTTTCAAAAGAAAGTGATATAGATGTTGATGGAAAAATTAGAGATATTGAGAAAAAAAAACAAATAGAGCTGAACAGAATTTACTCTAATTTATCTCCATGGCAAATTGTTAAACTTGCAAGACATCCAAATAGGCCTAAAACAAAAAGTTTTATAAATAGTATTTTTACAAAATTTACACCTCTTTATGGTGATAGACTTTATTCTGAGGATAATGCCATTATCTCAGGTTTTGCATTTTTAGATAACTTACCTGTCATCATACTAGGTACTGAAAAGGGTAATGATATGAACACCAGGTTAAAACATAATTTTGGTATGGCAAAACCTGAAGGTTATAGAAAATCTCAAAGAATTATGAAATTAGCCTCAAAATTAAATTTACCTTTAATTTGTTTTGTGGATACATCCGGAGCTTACCCTGGCAAGGACGCTGAGGAAAGAGGGCAAGCTGAGGCTATAGCTCAATCAATGAAAGTAGCATTAAATTGTGAAACACCATGCATTTCAATTGTTATTGGCGAGGGAGGATCAGGCGGAGCAATTGCTCTTGCCACAAGCGATATTGTCATAATGCTAAGCAATTCGATTTACTCTGTTATTTCTCCTGAGGGTTGTTCTTCAATACTATGGAAGTCCTCTGATTATGCTGAGACAGCATCTAATTCTTTAAAAATAACAGCAAAAGATTGCCTAGAATTAAAAATTATTGATCGAATTATAGAAGAACCAATTGGAGGAGCTCATAGGAATTTTGATAAGGTATCAAATGATCTTAAGGTTGCTTTGATAAAAAGCATTGAGGATCTTAAATTATTATCAAAAGATGAATTGATAAAGAAAAGAAATAATCGATATTTAAATTATATTGTTTGATCAATTACTTCCATGACATTGTTTGTATTTTTTTCCTGATCCACAAGGACAAGGATCATTCCTTCCAATTTTTTTATTAATGGATCCAATATTTTTGTCCTCTTGATTTTCACTCTTTTTTTCAACCCTAATATTGTTTAGGACTAAAACCATTTGCTTTTGTATTTCATATATTAGTTGATTGAATGCACTCAAAGAAGCCTTACGAAATTCATTAACTGGATCTTTCCCTCCATATCCGCTAAGACTAACAGACATGCGAATATTTGTAAGCTCTTGAATATGGTTATGCCAATTTTTATCTAAAATAGAAAGGCTTACTTGTCTTAGTATAAAAATATAAGCATTTGTATGTTTTGCATAATTTTCATCTTTAATTTTTTTAAATGAAGATAAATAATGGTCTTTATTATCATTTTCTTCTGGTTTAATAAAAGACAACAAGTCTGAAAAATTCTTAATTTCTTCTTTTTCACTTTCTAACAAATTTGATATGAATTCATCTTCAGTCTCTTGAATAAAATTTATTATATCTTCATTAATAATAGTTTCTCTTTTTGAGTAAATTATATTTCTTTGCTTATCAATAATATTATCAAACTCTAATAATTGTTTCCTAATGTCAAAATTATGACCCTCAACTCTTTTTTGTGCTCGTTCAATTGATGAAGTTAACCATTTATGTTCAATAACTTCACCTTTTTTAAGACCTAATGTTGAAAGCATAGATTGAAGTTTCTCTGATCCAAAAATTCTCATTAGGTCATCTTCTAAAGAGACAAAAAATATACTTTGTCCAGGATCTCCCTGTCTTCCAGACCTTCCTCTTAATTGGTTATCTATTCTTCTACTTTCGTGCCTTTCAGTGCCTAAAATACATAGCCCACCCAAATCAATTACCTTTTGGTAATCATTCTCATTAAAATTTTTATCTATTTCTGGATTGCCACCTAATCTAATATCGGTACCTCTACCTGCCATATTAGTAGCAACTGTTACTTGTGACGGTTTGCCTGCTAAAGCAATAATTTCAGCCTCATTCTCATGATTTTTTGCATTTAAAACATTGTGAGGAATATTGTTAGTTTTTAATATATCTGAAATAAAATTCGATTTTTCAATTGAAGTTGTGCCAACCAATATTGGTTGACCTTTTTCATATTTTTCTTTTACTAAGTCTAAAACAGCTTCATATTTTTCGTCAGGAGTTTTATAAATTTGATCATTTTGATCAATTCTGATCATAGTTTTATGAGTAGGTATTTCTATTACACTCAAGCCATATATTTCCAAAAACTCTTCTGACTCAGTAAGAGCGGTACCAGTCATTCCAGATAACTTTTGATATTTTTTAAAATAATTTTGAAAAGTTATACTTGCTAAAGTAATACTCTCTTCTTGAATTTTAAGATTCTCTTTGGCTTCCAAAGACTGATGAAGACCTTCACCAAACCTTCTTCCTTCTGCTAATCTACCTGAGAACTCATCTATGACAATAATTTGACCGTCTTTTACAACATAATCTTTGTCTCTTTCATACAAAAAACGTGCTTTAAGTGATTGATTTATAATTTGATAAGCTTCTAAATTTTCATTATCGAACAAACTATTTCCTTTTAAAAAATTAATTTTTTTTAGGTTGAATTCTATTTTCTTAATACCGCTGTCTATAAGCAAAACATTTTTTCTTTCTTCATTTATCTCAACATCGCTTTTTAGGAGGTCTTGTGTAATTTCATAACATAATTTAAAAAGTTTAATAGGAGTCTTCACTGGTCCTGAAATACCTAAAGGTGACCTAGCCTCATCGATTAGTACAGAGTCAGCCTCATCAATTAAAGCTATATGATGCTCATTTTGCATTTTTGGTTGATTGATACCTCTTAAATTATCTCTTAGAAAATCAAAGCAAAACTCATTATTATTTCCATATACGACATGAGATTGATAGCTACTTACTTTTTCTTCAACAGTTTGGCTGTTTTGAATGTATGAACAGGTTATGTTTAAGTATTTAAATATTGGTCCCATCCAAAGAGAGTCTCTTTTTGCTAAATAATCATTAACAGTAATTAAATGAATTTTTTTATTTAAGACATAATTTAATATAATTGGAATTGTTGCGGCAAGTGTTTTGCCTTCTCCTGTTTTCATTTCAGCAATAAATCCATGATAAAGAGCAATACCTCCAATTATTTGAGAGTCATAATGTCTGAGTTCAATAGTTCTTTTTGATACTTCTCTCAATAGAGCACATAGGAAACTTATATCCTCATCTGACAACTCCTCTTCTTGATTAGAAATATAATTTTCTTTTAAGTTTTCAATTTTATGAGTCATTTCTTCTTTTGATAAATTTGAAATATCCGCTTCTAATTGATTTATATTATTTAAATATTTATCTGAAATTTCTTTAATTAAATTTGAATTTTTTTTTGAGGAAAAAAAATTATTTATTTTTTCGAACATTTAATTACAAATATACTAAATTTATATTATTTCCATGATGTAAATGTAGCAATCTCTATTTCTAATGGAATATATTTATGATTATCTATTAATTTTGAAAATAAATTATTTGTTAATTTTAAAAAATCTTTTTTAAATCTATATTTTTCATAAAAAAAATTTGAAATCCCAAACTTCCTAAAATCACTTCTGATTTTGTTCAAAGAACTATAGTTTATTTCTAAGTTATCTATACCTACTACAACATCTTTATAATTACTTTTATTCAAATCTTCTATCAATTTCGAAGTTTCTAAAAATGGCCCAAATCTTCTATAAACTCCACCAAAAATCTTTTCATCAATTTCTAAAAAAATATTTTGAAGTGTTCTCATTGAATTTGATGTTATGGTATTAAAGCAAAATAAACTGTTATCGTTTAATTTAGATAAGATTTTATTAAAAATATCGCTGCTATTCAAAAACAATGGTATTTGTAGAGAAAAATTTGATATAACAGCATCAAATTTATCTTCAACCACGCTAATATCATTGATATTTATAATTTTTGTATTAGTAACATCGAACTCCTTTATAAAAAGATCTTCATCTAGAATTAGGCAGTTTTCTATTTTTTTTGACATGAACTTTAATTTATCATTAATTAAATCTGATCCATTTTTTGCAATTAAATTATTTTTGTCAAAATATGCTTTTCTTCTAACATCCCTCTTTTTTAAATTAATTTCATTCATAATGTGCTAAAGTAACTTACCATGATATCGAGATTTAATTTAGATCAAAAAAGGCTTACATTTTATGAAAATCCCGAATTATTTCATAATGAATTTACTGAATTAATTTCTTCTAATAATGATAATGAATTTTTATATTCTACTGAAGAACCAATTGTAGTTCTAAATAAAGATAAGACTTTAAAATTAACCCTAGTAAAAGATAGTAAGGAATTAGAGTATATATTATTTTCAAACCATAGTATTTCTATTTTACCTCAAGAAAAAATAAAAATTCATAAAGCTATTAAAGACGTATCAAATTACATTATTTATAAATTAAATAATTAAATGAAGGTTGCACTGATTCAAATTACAGTCGGTTCAAACTTTGATGAAAATTTCGAAAAATCAAAAAAATTTTTACAAGATAGTTTAAACTCAAGCCCAGATTTCATTTTATTACCTGAGTGCTTTCTCTTTTTATCAAGTAAATCAAAAATTTTGATTGAAATGGGTCATGATTCTATAAAATATTTTAAAAATTTTTCAAAGATAAATAATGTTTATTTACTTCTAGGATCAATTCCCATAACCGAAAATGATAAATTATTTAATCGGTCAATTTTAATTAATCCTGATGGAGATATAATTTCAATTTATGACAAAATTCATATGTTTGACATTACATTAAAAAATGGAGAGTCATACAAAGAAAGTGATTTTTATTCACCTGGAAGTGAATTAAAAGTCACTAAAGTATTGGGTCACTCAATTGGTCACACTATTTGTTATGATTTAAGATATCCTAAATTGTATAGAGCTTTGGCAAAAAAAGGTTCACAAATAATTGTTGTCCCTTCAGCTTTTACACACACAACAGGTAAGGCTCATTGGCATTCTCTTATTAAAGCAAGGGCTATTGAGAATGGAGTTTTTATATTGGCACCTAATCAATGGGGGGTAAATAATGAAAAAAGAGTAACTTATGGACATAGTTTAATAGTAGATCCTTGGGGAGAGACATTGGCTGAAGCTGAAGATGTTGAAATGATTATTGCTGCTAAACTTGATTTAAATAGAGTTAGAGAGTGTCAAAACGCAATACCTGTTTTAGACAATGATAGAAATTTTGATTAATATTATTGAAAATTAACATTGAATGACCAAATATTAAGAATGATTAAATTTGATTTAATTTGTGAAAATCAACACATATTTGAAGCTAGTTTTGATGACTCAAACTCTTTTGAAAAACAAAAAAGGAAAAAACAAATTGAATGCCCTTTCTGTAATTCATCAACAATATCAAAATCAGTTATGGCACCAAACATTTCTGGTAAATCAACAAGTTCAGCTAAAATAAATCGTGAAAAAAAGAAATTATTTTCAAATTATAATAAACAATTAAATAAAATTAAATCTGAAATAGAAAAAAATTTTACATATGTTGGAAAAAAATTTCCAGAAGAGGCTAGAAAAATTCATTATGGTGAAGCGAAAGATAAACCTATTTATGGAGAGGCAACTGAAAAAGAAAGTCAAGAATTGGTCGATGAAGGTATAGGTTTAGTAAGACTCCCTTTTAGTAAAAAAGAAAAAAATAAAAATTAGTATTTCAAAGTACCAAAGTAATTTACTAAATCAAATTTACTTAGTTTGAAAGATTTAAAAATTGGATTGTATTGCATGCCCTCTATATCCATTAAATTTAAATTATATTTTTGACTAATTGATTGTAATTTAGAGGGAGATAAAAAAAGATTAAAATCGTGGGTTTTTTTAGGAAGTAGTTTCAAGAGATTCTCAGCAATATCAATTGCTAAATATTTTGATAATAAATTCTTATTAAGTGTAGATATAAATATATATGCATTTTTATTGAGATTTTTAGTTAAGTTTTCAAAAAGTTGATACTTATCTTGTTCCTCTAAATGTTCTAAGAATTCAAACAAAAAAATAACATCAAATTTTTTTTTACAATTTTTTAAAAATTTATTAGCTTCTATATTTATGAGTTTAAAATTTATTTTGTTTTTTATTTTAAAATTATTCTCGATATCAATACCTGAACACTCTGCACCCATACCATAATAATTATTAAGGAATTCGCCAGTTCCACATCCAAGATCTAAAATCTTTTTATTCTTAAAGAATTCATAAATATCTTGACCACTATGATCTCTTAATATTTTTGACATATACTGATGTCTTATAGCCATCATTTGCTCTAATGGTTCGTAATACTTGCTATTATGAGTGTCCATGTTCTTTACATCATAAATGTTAAGAGTATATTACCGTAATTCATGAAAATTAAAGTTATAAAATTTGGTGGTACATCTGTTGGGAGTATTGAAGCTATAAAAAGATCAGCAGATATTATTCATGATTGGTCAAAAAAATCAAAAGTTATAGCCGTGTTATCTGCTATGTCAGGTGAAACTGATCGTTTAATAAATTTAACAAAATCTTTTTCAAAAAATCCAAATCCAATTGATTTTGATAACGCCATTTCATCAGGTGAAAATGTATCTTGTGCGTTAATGTCTATATGTCTCAATAATCAAAAGATTAAAGCTAAATCGCTACTTAGTTGGCAAATACCCATTATAACATCATCAGAGCATATGAAGTCTAGAATTTTATCTATTAATAAAAAATTTTTATATGATGAATTAGAAAATTTTGATGTTCTATTAATTCCTGGTTTCCAAGGTATTAACAACAAGGGAGAATTAACTACCTTAGGTAGGGGTGGTTCTGATACTAGTGCTGTTGCTGTTGCAGCAGTGATGGAAACAGAATGTATAATTTATACTGATGTTGAGGGTGTATTTACCACTGATCCAAACATAGTACCTAAAGCAAAAAAAATTAATAAAATTTCATATGAAGAAATGCTTGAATTAGCCTCACAAGGGGCTAAGGTTCTTCAAACTCGTTCTGTTGAGTTAGCTATGAGAAAAAATACTAAATTAAGTGTAAGATCTTCTTTCAAACCCAAAAAAATTGGTACTATGATTACTGACGAAAAAAGTGTTTTAGAAAATAATACTGTGAGTGGAATAACTTACTCCAAAGATGAAGCAAAAATTACACTTTCGAGAGTACAAGATAAACCTGGAGTCTCTTCAAAAATCTTTGGCCCATTAGCTAAAGGCAATATAAATGTTGATATGATACTCCAAAATATTTCACAAGATGGAAAGTTTGCAAATTTATCATTTACTTTGCCAAGACTAGACTTAGAAAAAGCATTAAAAATACTAAAAAAAGAGAAATCTATAATTGGATATAAAAAAATTATTTCATCTAATAATATTTCAAAAATTTCAGTGGTTGGAGTAGGGATGAGATCCCATGCTGGAGTTGCCCAGACATTATTTGATACTCTTGGAAAAAATAAAATAAATATTCAAGTTATTACCACTTCAGAAATAAAAATAAGTATATTAATTCATGAAGATCAAACTGATTTAGCTGTACAAAAATTACATCAAGCCTTCAAACTACATAAATAATTTTTTGGATAAGTTAATTTCAATCAAAGAGGCAAGAATTAAGAAAGGATTATCAATCAATGATTTATCCAAAGCTCTTAAATTAGATTTAGAAATAATACGACTTTTAGATGATAATTTAAAACTGCCTAAAAAATATCGTGCTTATCAATCAACTTATAAAAAATCTATATATAGATATTTGGGTTATGATATTAAATATAAAAGTTCAATTGGTGATATACCAATTGATTATACAAAATATTCAATAACAATTTTTTTATTATTACTTTTTTTTATAATTTTAGTTTTGCTATCATTCAATATATACAAGAAATTTAATAATCAAATTTCAATAAGAATAGTAGAAAAAGATCAAGTTTATAATGATGTTTATAAGATCGCTAATCAATATGATTTATATGAATTAAGTCATGATGATTTTATTAATAATCTTACCCTGTTAAAAAGAGCTAACTATTCGCAAAACTTATCAATTTTTGCAAAATCTAATAAGACTATTTTTTACAAAATTCAAAACAATATTAAAAATACTTTACAATTTGGTGAAATTACCAAATCTAATGAACTTATTCTCGATTTAGACAATGATTTTTTTATCGATTTATCTAATATAAATAATATTGATAAGATAATTTACAGAGGTGTAGAAATTAGATTAAATAAGGAATTAAACTCATATTTATTTAATTTTCACATTAAAGATTTAGAGATTTTATTATGAAATATTCTCATTCTATAAAGAGAAAAAAAACAAAAAAAATTCAAATAGGAAATATTTTTGTTGGTGGAGACTCTCCAATTACGGTTCAGACAATGACAAATACCCTTACACATGACATTGATGCAACACTTGAGCAGATATCTCTTATTGAACAAGAGGGATGCGATATAGTCAGAGTTTCAGTTCCTGATGAAAAATCATCAAAAGCAATAAAAAAAATAATTCCTGAAATTAAGATCCCCTTAGTCGCTGATATTCACTTTCATTATAAAAGAGCACTTGAGGCTGCAGAAAATGGAGCACATTGTCTTCGAATAAATCCAGGTAATATTGGCTCTAGGGAAAAAGTAAAAGAGGTTGTTGAAGCTGCCAAGCAGAACAAAATACCTATAAGAATAGGTGTTAATGCTGGAAGTTTAGAAAAATCAATATTAGAAAAATATAAAAGCCCAACCTCTGAGGCATTATTTGAAAGTGCCAAGCTAAATATAAAACTTTTAGAGGATCTAAATTTTGATAATTTTAAAATTAGTGTTAAAGCTTCTAATGTTTTTACAGCAGTAGAGTCATATAGAAAGTTATCTGATTTTTGTGATTATCCTCTTCATTTAGGTATTACTGAAGCAGGAAGTTATTTTAGTGGATCAATAAAATCTTCTATAGGTCTTGGATTGCTTCTTTATGACGGTATTGGCGATACAGTAAGAGTTTCACTTTCAGACCATCCAACTCAAGAGGTCAAAGTAGGGTTTGAAATGTTAAAATCACTAAATTTAAGAGATTATGGTGTAACAATAATATCTTGCCCATCTTGCGCAAGACAGCAATTTGATGTTATTGAGACAGTTAAAAATGTTGAGAAAAAACTTTCTCACATTAAAAAACCTATAACAGTTTCAATTATTGGATGTGTTGTTAATGGGCCAGGTGAAGCAACAATGACTAACATAGGTATAACAGGTGGTGGAAATAACACACATATGGTATACGTCGATGGAGAAAAAAGCCATAGAATACAAGACGAAGATTTAGTTGAGTACTTAGTTAAAACTATAGAAAATAAAGTTGATCAGATTCATCATTTAAAATGAAAAGAAATATTAGTTTAGTAAAAGGCACACATGATATTCATGGAGCTGAAATGGAGAAGTTTGAATTTATTATTGAAAAATTTTATTCAATCTGTAGGAATTTCAATTTTAAATCTATACAAACTCCTATTTTGGAACAACAAGATTTATTCTCTAGGACCGTAGGCGAGCAAACCGATATTGTTTCTAAAGAGATGTATTCATTTTTAGATAAAGGTGAAGCATATATCTGTTTAAGACCAGAGGCCACAAGTAGTCTAGCTAGGTTTGCTGCTTCAAACTATCAATCGGGCTTACTTAAATTAACTACTCACGGCCCAATGTTTAGAAGAGAAAGACCCCAAAAAGGTAGATATAGACAGTTTCATCAAATAAATATTGAGTCTATTGGTGAAAAAAGTCCATATATAGATTTTGAATTAATTCTAATCGCAAAGTTATTATTTGATGACCTTGGAATTAAAGAAAATAAACATAGGTTATTAATTAATTCTTTAGGGTCAAAAGAAGATCAAATAAAATATGCTTATGAATTAAAAAAATATTTAACTGAATTTAAAAAACAGTTATCAGAAATCTCACAATCTAGATTGGATAAAAATCCACTTAGAATTTTGGATAGTAAAGATCCAAAAGACTCTGAAATATTAGAAAATGCTCCAAAAATTAGTGAACACTTATCTGAAGAGAGTAAAAATTATTTTAATAAAGTTAAAAAACTTTTAAACGATAATAAAATTGAATTTTTTGAAGACCCAAAATTAGTTAGAGGATTAGATTATTATTCACATACGGCTTTTGAGTTTCAAACAAATGAAGATAAAAGACAAAATGCAATATTAGCTGGCGGTAGGTATGACAATTTAATTAGTATGATTTCTTCTAGAGATATACCAGGTGTTGGCTGGGCAGCTGGTATAGAAAGATTAATGGATTTGATATCTATAAAAGATGAAAAGTCAGAATTAGATAAAAAGATATTATTTGCTGTCCAAGATGAGTCTTATTTAAATAATAATAGAATTTTAAAACAAATTTACAGTTTAAGATATAATCATGAAGTTAGAGTTAGTAAAAATATAAAAAAACTTTTTAGTTATGCAGATAAAAACAATTTCAATTTTATTCTTCTTATTGGTGAAGAAGAGATCAAAAATAAAAAAATTATTTTAAAAGATTTAAAAAATAAAAATCAAAAATCTTTTGAAATTTCCAAATTCGAGCTTAAAAATGAAATTAGATAAACAAATCATTGATTTAAAAAACAAATTTAATCAATTAAATGAGAAACTTTTAAATTCTCAAAACTTAAAAAATGAGGAAATTATTCAAATAAATAAAGATTTATCAAAATTGGAGCCAATTATTGCTCTATCTGACACCATTAAAAATTTAGATAAGGAAATCAAAGGCTATAAAGAAATACTTGAAAATGAAAGCGATGAAGAGCTCCGAAATTTAGCAAAACAAGAATTACCTTTATATGAAAAAGATTTAGAAATTAAAAATAAAGAATTACTAATTGCTCTACTGCCTAAAGATGAGGCTGATGATAAAAATGTAATATTAGAAATAAGGGCTGGTACCGGAGGAGATGAGGCTGCATTATTTGCTGGAGATTTATATAGAATGTATGAGCGATATTCCTCATTAAAAAGTTGGAAGTTTCAGCCAATGGAGAAGAGCGAGACAGGATTGAAGGGTATAAAAGAAGCAATAATAGAAATTAAAGGAGATGGTGTATTTAAATTTTTAAAAAATGAGTCTGGTGTCCACAGAGTTCAACGCATACCAGAAACTGAGTCTGGGGGAAGGATTCACACCTCGGCTGCAACTGTCGCTGTTTTGCCAGAAGCTGAGGACGTTGACTTAGAGATAAAAGATACTGATTTAAGAATAGACGTTTATAGATCAGGAGGGGCGGGAGGCCAATCGGTAAATACAACAGATAGCGCTGTTAGAATTACACATTTACCTACAAACATAGTAGTAACTCAACAAGACGAAAGATCTCAACATAAAAATAAAGCTAAAGCATTAAAAATTTTACGATCTAGATTATATGAAGTTGAAAGAATTAAGAAACAAGAAGAGGTTTCATCTAATAGAAAAAATCAAGTTGGCTCAGGAGATAGATCTGAAAGAATTAGAACATATAATTTTCCACAGGGCAGAGTATCAGATCATAGAATTAACTTAACACTCTATAAATTAGACCAGTTTTTAACTGGCGAGGCATTAGATGAAATGATATCAGCTTTGTCAGCCAGTGAACAAGCCGAAAAATTAAGTCAACTTAATGCTAATTAATAATCATTTAAGTAAATTAGATATAAAAAAAATATTACTTAAAAATTTAAAATCAATTTCTGGATCTCAAGCTGAGCAAGAGTCCCAAATAATGATTTCTTATTCATCTAATAATGAAAATAATTTAGATATTAATAATAGTGAAGTTGATCAAGAATTAATTAATAAGATTCTAAATGAAAGAGTAAAAGGAAAGCCATTAGCAAAAATAATCAACGAAAAAGGTTTTTGGAAAAAAATTTTCTATACAGATGATTACACTTTAGATCCAAGAGCTGATTCTGAAATATTAGTTGAAAAAATATTAATTGATTGTAAAAAAAATAAAAATCAAAAACACTTGAAGTTGCTTGATCTGTGTTGTGGGACTGGGTGCCTTGGAATTTCTATTATAGATGAGCTAGATAATGCATTTTGTGATTTTATTGATGTTTCCAAACATGCTCTTAATGCTTGCAAAAAAAATTTAATTAAATTTAAACTGCGACAAAAAACAAAAATATTCCACTCAAATTTGTTTGAAAATTATCCAATAAATAGACTGAAATATATTGATTTTATTGTTTGTAACCCACCATATATACCAACAAGAAATTATTTAAATTTAAATAAGGAGACTTTACATGATCCAAGAATTTCACTTGATGGTGGAAAATTAGGCATGGATTATTATGCTAAAATTATTAATTTTTTAATTAGTGTAAAGTTTAAAGGGGTTGTTTATTTTGAAATTGATCCAATTATCACTAAAAAAATGTATAAATTATTATTAGAAAAAGGTGTAAAAATAGTTTATAAAAAAACCGATTATCTTAATTTAGATAGACTGATAAAGATAAAATTCCCTACTGTTTAATTGATGGGCTTTTTTAGAGATAATCGATAAAAATTAATGAAAAATTTTGTAAAAAGAAAGCCTTACGGCGGTCAAAGGAAAATAAACTCCTCTAGATCTGGTGTTGCTGACTCTCCATATCTACAAGCTAATGGAAATTCAAACGGATTTAAAAGAAACGGAAAAAATCCAAAAGATCAATATAACGATTATCTTAACAAAGCAAAAGATGCTAAGGGACAAGGTGACGACGTATTAGAGCAGTTTTACCTTCAACACGCTGAACACTATTTTAGACAAACAGATAATTCAAATAGAGGTTTTGTTGCTAGAAAAATTATTAGTAAAGATAAAACTGAGAATAACGACAGCGATTTGAACAAAGACAATAAGTCAGAACGTAACTCAACCTCTGATTTTGATGACTTGGCTAGTCAGTTAGCTTAATTTATTTTATTTTTATAAATATTAACTTCTTCATCTATTTCAGAAACTAATATTTGAAATTCGTTTAGTTGCTGTTCGTTCAGTTTCCTTCCTGAAGGTAATTTAAGTGTAGCTGGGTTTATTTGTTTTCCATTAACAATAATTTCATAATGTAAATGAGGTCCAGTTGATTTTCCTGTTGAGCCTACATAACCAATAACATCACCTTGCTTAACTCTTACACCACTTGATATTCCTTTTTTATAACCATTAAGATGTGCGTAAGCTGTTTTATAAGTACTATCATGACGAATTCTAATGTATTTTCCATATCCTCCATTTCTACCTACGTACTCTACAATACCATTTCCAGCAGCAAAAATTGGAGTTCCTGTTGGAGCAGCAAAATCTACTCCTTTATGCATTTTATTATAACCGGAGATAGGATGTTTTCTCATACCATAACTGGAACTAAGCCTTGCACCATTTATTGGAGTTTTCATTAAGCTTTTTGTCATTCCTTTACCTTTTTCGTCAAAATATTCGCTGAATTCTCCATTGTCATAAAGATAGTATATTAATGGAGTACCTCTTGATGAAAGCATTAAGTATTTTGGATCTTCGATTTGAATTGTCTTACCATCATTGTTTACCTTTTTGACAAACAGCATTTCAAAATTATCACCCTCATAAATATCTCTCTGAAAATCAACATCAAAACTGTAAATCCTGATAATTTCATTAATTACTATTTCAGATAACCCTTGATCTTTCATAGCTTTATATAAACTTGTTTTAATTTTCCCAGTCACAAAAATTTCTTTGGAACTCAAAGGAATTTCATTAATTTCATAAATAAAATTATCATTTAGGTAAGATATGATTAATTCTTTAGTGTCAGAATATTTATAAATTAGGTCAAAAGTATTTAAACCCTCAGCATCATATTTACTGAATATTTTTACAGTATCCCCAATATATAATTTAGAAAAATCATAATATTCTTTTCCGTTGAGTATTACTAAGTCTATATCTCTTCCTTTTAGACCTCCTTTTTTTAAAACTTTTGCAAAACTATCTCCCTTGGAAACTATGATTTCATCAAAATTATTATTTAATTTCTCATCTTTCTTATTTTCAATTGGTAAAGAGTCTTCTGGTGTTTTTATATTAACTTTCTCTTCTTTTTTGGTTAAGTCTTTATCGAAAATATTTGATAAATTTTCAAGTGTTATATTTTCAAAATAATTTTTTGATTTTTCTTTATCAAATATTGGATCATCAAGACTTTCAATACTTATAACATCATAATATTTTTGAAATTTTTTTTTATCAAAATAGTTAATATCTACATCATCATAAATATAAGCATATTCATTGTTTATTTTTACGAAATCAGAATAGCTCATATAAAAGCAAAAAAAGCTGATTAAAACTAATAAAGTTGTTAGTGATGCTTTTATTGTAAAACTATTTGTCCTTGTCATTTATTTCTTTATAAAGAAGTAAAATTAATCGATTGTTATCATAATGGAAAAATCTAAAAAAATACTAGTAAATATATTTCAAGAAACTACTAAAATTTTTTGGATTTTATTCAAAGTTATTTTGCCCGTTATCATTATTATTAGAATCCTTGAGCTCATTGGTGCAATCCCCTTTTTAGCTAAATTCCTTGAGCCATTAACAAGTTTTATAGGCATTGATGGTTCATTAGGACTAGTTTGGATGGCTGCTATTTTAGTAAACATATATGCAGGCCTGGCTGCTTTTGCATCCCTTCAAGCAATATTCGATTACACAATAGCTGAAACTACAATTTTAGGATTAATTATACTTATAGCACATAGTTTACCAATTGAAGTAGCTATTGCAAAAAAATCAAGAATTTCATGGGTATTTAATTTAACTTTTAGATTTGTAAATGCTGTAATTGCAGGAAAAATATTAAATTTAATATTTACTAATTATAATTTATTTAATGAACCTAATAATTCAATCTTACAAGTTCCAGTTAAAGATGTCTCAAATTTAGAGTGGGCTATTTCACAACTTCAAAATTTTTTCCTAATTTTCTTAATAATATTTTTTATTATATCAACAATTAATATACTCAAAGCAATTGGTATTTGGAAATTTATAATTAATACTTTGAAAGTTCCTTTGTCCTATTTGGGTATGTCAGAGAAAGTAGCTAATATAATTTTAATAGGCTTAACATTGGGAATTTCGTTTGGAGGGGGGTTTTTAATTGAAGAGTCTAGAAAAAACAATATTTCAAAAAAAGATATTTTACTGTCTTTGTCTTTTTTAAGTTTATGTCATAGCATAATTGAAGATACAATATTAATTTTGTTATTAGGAAGTCATATTTCTGGTATTTTATTTTTTAGATTTATTTATACCGTTTTTATAATTCTTATAATGAAAGTTTTATTAGAAACAAAAATGCAAAAATTTATATTGAGTAAAATTACATATGGATAGTTATATTCAATTTCCCCGCTACTCAATTTATCTAATACCCAATAAATTATTTATTGATCAAGTAGAGAAATTACTTCTAAAAAATAATGTGAAATTTGATAACTCTAAAATATTAGAGTATGGTCTTCATTATACTGTCAAAGCTCCTTTTTATTTAAGCCACATTTATAATGAAGAGGAGCTTATTAATTCATTTAAAGAGTATTTTTTATCTAATCAGAATAAATCTTATAAAGAAGTATTTAATGTTTTAGGCTTAAAAAAAATTAAAAATTTTTTTGCTCTAGAAATGAACACAAATGAAAAATTTAATTTTTTGTGCAATGATATAATGAGACATTTCGATTTATTTAGAAAAACACTCAACCAACAAGAAATACAAAAAGATCTAAAGCGTTTCAGTAATTTAAATTCTTTAGAGATGGAATATTATTTAATATGGGGATATCCTTATTTATTTGAGTTTAGTAACCACCATATCTCAGTATCAGATATCACAAAAGAGATAATATTTGATAACTCAATCAAATCTTTGAGTTACTCTAATATCAGCTTAATGAGACAAGATAGCTTAAATGGTAAATTTTTCTCTATAAGTAAAAGTGAATAGTCTAAATGCTAAAATTATTTACACTACAGTAATAGTTAAATAATATATTTCGATCATGGGAATTTACGTTAAAAAAAAGAAATTTAATATTTTAAACATTTTTTTGATTTTTCTATTTGTAATAACAATTCTTACAATCCTATATTTTTACATTTTTTCAGAAAAAAGTAATTTTGATTTATCAAATATCGCAAATAAACAATTTGATGAAGAGGCAAATAAAATTATCGAGCCAGATCTTAGTTCTTATTTAAAAAAAGAAGATGTAAATTTTAATGAATATTTTACCAAAAAGGAATTTGATCAAAATATTAAAAAATTTATAGAGGAAAATCCAGATTATATCTTAGATGTTCTTAGAGAGTATCAATTAGAGCAGAATAAATTAGAACAAGAAAAAACTAATCAAAAAAATATCTCAAGTATAAAAAATTTAAACCTTGCATATCATCCTATGTACTTGGGTGACTCAAATTCTGCAAAAGTTATATATGAATTTGTTGATTATAATTGTGGTTATTGTCAAAAATTTCATCAAGAATTATTAGATGTAATGAAAGATAATTCATTAAAACTTGTCATTATACAGATGCCAATTTTAGGTAATTTTTCAGAGGAATTGACTAAGTTGGCACTAGCTTCCTCTTTGCAAGGTCAATTTAAGGTTGTCCATAGTTATTTATATTCTACTGAGAGAAAATCAAAAATGGAGGATATTTTGGCTGACTTATTTTTAAGAGGTGTTGATCTTGACATTTTAAAGAATGATTTAGAATCACAAGAGGTATCAGATTTTCTATCCATTCATAGAAGTTACGCTGATGAATTTAAATTTACTGGAACACCTGCGACTATAATTGGAAATCAAATAATTCCAGGCTTTATCGATGCTGATAAAATTACTGAGATTTTGGAAAAAGAATTTTCCTGAACTCAATGAAAACCAGTAATTTTTCAAAGATTTCATCAAATATTTTTGGATCTCGTGTAACCGGATTTATTAGAGACATACTCTTTGCAAACTATTTAGGTGCCAATTTGATGTCAGATGCATTCCTTTTTGCTTATAGATTACCAAATTTATTTAGAAGAATTTTTGCTGAGGGTTCAATGAATAGTGTATTTATTCCTTTGTATGTAAATCAAGAAAAAATGAATTCAAAATCAGCAAATGATTTTATATGGATAGTTTTCAACTTTTTTTTTGTAATTACTTTATTTCTATCTTGTTTAATATTTTTCTTTACTGAGCAAGTCATATCAATTTTAGCACCAGGATTTTTATTAAATAAAAGTCAATTTTTATTAGCAAATCAGTTATTGATTATAACTTTTCCTTTTTTGATATTTGTGACTCTATCATCAGTATTGAGCTCAGTTTTGAACGTGAAAGGAAAATTTTTTTTACCTTCCTTCTTATCTGTAATTTTAAATATTTTTATGATTGTAACTTTGGTGTCATTCAAGTCTAACTCTCATTTTGCACTTGCTTGGTCAATGATAATAGCTGGTTTCACTCAATTGATCCTTTTATTTATCAATTTAGGCACAATAAAAATATTTTGGGGTTTTGGTTTAAAGAGTATAAAAGTCATGTCTAAAGAGCTTAAAAAATTCTTTGGAAGATTTCTCTATTCTTTACTGGGCTCAGGTATTGTTCAATTAAATATTTTTATCTCAATGTTATTTGCATCTTTAGTGGGTGGGGGAGCTATAAGCCAAATCTACTACGCTGATAGAATTATTGACTTACCATTTGCTCTTATAGCAGTTGCTATGTCTTTCACACTTTTACCTTATTTGAGCAAAAATATTTCAGATGAGAGTAAAAATTCTAAAGCTTTTAATGAAACAGTTATATTTTGCTTTCTTTTTGCTATCCCAAGCTCATTCGGTATTTTTATTCTTAGTGAAGATATTATAAGAGCATTATTTGGTAGGGGTGAATTTAATAATGATGATGTTTTAACTACATCTAAGATTTTACTAGTCTACTCTTTTTCATTGCCAGGATATATGCTCGCTCGAATTTTTAATCAAGTTTTTTACTCTTATGAAAAAGTTGAGTACCCTGTTAAAGCAGCTGTCCCAACATTTATATGTAATTTTATTTTATGCTTTCTTCTTTATAGGCCTTTGGGCGTCTTGGGTTTAGCTATATCAGGTGCTGTGAGTATATGGCTAAATTTATTCGTTCAAATTTTTTACTTAAGAAAAAATTTTAGAAGTTTTTATGAAAAATTATTAATTTTTGATTTTAAGAAACTATTAAAGATATTATTTAGTGCAACTATCATGGTGATTTCAATATTAATATTTACAAAAATTTTGGATTTGAACATTTATTTAGATTTATTCATTCAAATAATCATTGGCTTGATAGTATATTTTTTGATTTTAAATTGGCTTAAATTAAATGAAATAAAACTAGTATTTCAATTAAATAAATTTAATTAGGAATTTTATTTACTAATTTTTAATTTAATTTAAAAGTACTTATCCCTATTTTTATGGGCGTGTAGCTCAGTTGGTTAGAGTACTTGCTCGACACGCAAGGGGTCACAGGTTCGAATCCTGTCACGCCCACCATTTACTTTTAAACTTGATGATATATGATTAATCTGAATGAAAAAGTTTTTACTGAGCTTAATAATTTTTGTGCTTTCATCAAACATAACCATAAGTGCAAATAGTTACTCTATCTTTGGAGGCACCTATGATTACGATGATGACAATACAACGAACTTATTTGGTCTAAATTATCATATATCTAATAGTGAAATAGATCTGATTAACATTTTAACCATTAACCCAGTTATTGGTGGTTTTATTACAGCTGAAAGCGCATCTATGTTTTATGGCGGGTTTGAAACAAATATTGGAGCAGAGTCAATTTATTTGAACCTCTCTTCATCAGCTGGTATTTACAGTAATGGGGATGGCAAAGACTTAGGAAATGCTCTCCAATTTAAATCTGAAGTGAATTTATTTTATAGCATATCTAAAGACTCTAGATTAGGTATAGGATCTCATCACATTTCTAATGCAGGGTTAAATTCTGTAAATCCAGGCACAAATAATTATTACTTGATTTACAATAGAAATTTCTAAAAAATTTAATAATTATCCAATTGTTAATTTGCAAAATTCGTTTATTTTTAGCTAAATGACTAAAAACTTTTTAGCTTATTTATTATTCTCAATCTTAATTGTAATAATTCTTGTAATTGGATATGAGGAAATTAAATATTATTTTGATGCCAATCCTTACATAAATGGAATAATTCTTCTAACACTCATAATTGGTTTTCTTCTGTACTCCTTTAAGATATTCACTTTAAGTTCAGAGTTTAGATTCATGAATTCTGTTGCATTTGGAAAATTAAAACTAAACGACTCATCTTTAAACAACTATCCAATTACCAAATCTATTGCAAATAATCTTGGTATAACAACCACTAACAAAAGTATAACTAAAACACTTGATGAGATACTAGATGATCTTTTATCTACAGTTGAAAGTGGTAGTGACATATCAAAATATCTTATCAACCTAGCTATTTTTTTAGGGCTTATAGGAACTTTTTATGGATTACTTTTAACTATAGGGAGTGTTTCAAATGTTATTGATAGTTTGTCAGTTGAAGAACAAGATTTTGGAGCATTTTTTAACAATCTTAAAGATGGACTAAAGTCACCTTTATCTGGTATGACTATAGCCTTTAGTTCATCGTTGTTTGGTTTGGTAACTTCTTTGATTTTAGGACTTTATGAAATAATCACTAGAGGCATTAAGCAGAATTATTATGAATTTTGTGAAAATCAAATTCGACTTTTTTATAGATCTAGCCCTAATACAATTAAATTTAATCAGAATTCCGATAGCACCAATTTCTCTCAAAATATTGTTTCTAAGCTTGATGATTTGGTTGATGGTATAAAAAATTCTAATGACGATTTAAGGAAAGAAGTTATTACAGAACTTAAGTCTGTAAGCAAGTCTATCAAAGACTTAGACAAAAAGTGAGCTATCTCTCTAAAACTCACAGTTCAGATAGTGGAAATATAATTTGGCCTGGATTTGTAGATGTATTGGCATCTACGTTGATGGTTATAATTTTTATAGTTTTACTATTCACAGTTGCTCAAGTTTATTTGGGAGATCTTGTAGTAGGAAAAAATGAACAAATACAAACTTTGGAAAAAACAATTGTTATACAAGACGAAACTATTGTGGAACAAGATGTAACACTCACAGATAAAGAGATTGAATTAATTGATAGACAAAATCTTATAGAAAAACTTGATGAAGAGATATCTATTAAACAATCTCAAATTTTAGCTCAAGATACGATTATTCAAGACCAAGCACTTGATATAGATAAACTAAATACGATAATTGCTAAAATTACTGATGAATTATCTTTATCTTTAGCTGACAGAGCCACTCTTCAGCAAAATCTTTCTGAATTAAATAAACAACAAGAAATATTAAAATCAGATTTAATAAAACTTGGTGGAGAAAACAGTAAACTAGTTGGCCAGATTGGTGAGTCACAAAATAGAATCGAAAATCTTCTAGAGTCATTAAGTTCCTCAGAGAATATAAATCAAGAACTACAAAACAAATTGTCTACTTTAGAGGAGGAGTCAGCAATACAATCAAGTGATTTAAATGAGGCTCTAAATTTGATATCTAATTTAGCTTTGGATATTGAGATACTTAGTAATGAAATTAATCTCTTAAATAACTTACTTGAGTCCAAAGAGGCTGAAATTGCTCAAAATGAGATAGAACTTGGAGAGTTAGGAGATAGATTAAATAGAGTACTTACAAGTGAATTATTCAAATTACAAAAGTATAAATCAGAATTTTTTGGCAAGTTATCTGAAGCTTTAGCTGATAGAGACGATATCCAAATTAAAGGGGATAGATTTATTTTCCAATCAGAGATCTTATTTGACTCTGGAAGTGCTAATATTCAAGATGAAGGTAGGGTTGCTCTATCTCTTATTACCAAAACAATTATAGATGTTGCAGAGTCTATACCATCCGATCTAAATTGGATTTTACAAATAGACGGTCACACTGATAAAATACCTATTTCAACCTCTCAATTTCCATCAAATTGGGAACTTTCTCATGCTAGAGCACTTGAGGTTGTAAAATTTCTTATTCAACAAGGTATCCCTGCGAACAAGTTGTCAGCAAACGGTTATGGAGAATATCAACCTATTAACTTAGGAGATACTAAAGAAGACCTTAAAGAAAATCGAAGAATTGAATTAAAAATTACTCAAAAGTAAATTTATTCAATCCACATTTTGATAATCTTATCTGGATCATCTACTAGACCATTTTTTATAGGATCGCCTTTTTTGATTGCATCAACAAACTCCATTCCTTCAATTACTTCGCCCCAAACAGTATATTGTCCATCTAAGTGTGGAGTATCACCAAAACAAATAAAAAATTGACTATCAGCACTATTTGGATCTTGTGCACGTGCCATACTTAAAGTTCCTCTTTTATGTGGCATGTCATTAAATTCTGCTTCAATATTGTTACCAGAACCTCCTGTACCAGCTCTTCTTAAATCATAATTATCTGAATTCGAATTACCAAACTGAACATCTCCTGTTTGGGCCATAAAACCATCTATTACTCTGTGAAAAACTACTCCGTCGTAACTGCCTTTGGCAACTAGATCAGTTATTTGTTTAACATGTTTTGGAGCCTTATCTTCAAAGGTCTTTATTTTGACGATTCCGTCTTTAAGTTGTAAATTAATAACATCCTCCTTAGAATATAAATTGCTAGAAAATAGTAAAAATGAAATTGAAAATAGTAATTTAATCAAACTCATTGAATGAAGTTAACATAGTTTACGATCAATAAAATTTATTTATTTGATAAATCTGTCGCTATTGATTTTATTTTTTTCCTTAGCGAATTTAGGCCATTAGATCTTGATTGACCTAGATGATTAGAAAGACCAATTTCTTCAAAAAAAGATAGGGGATTGTTTATTATAGTTTCAGGTGTTTCTTCATTATAAGCAAAATAAACTAAATAAAACAAACCTTTTACAATTACAGAGTCACTTGAACCAGAAAGGTTAATTTTTCCATCAATAAATTTTGGTACCATCCATAGATTTGATGTGCATCCTTGAACACGATATTCCTCAGTTTTATAGTTATCTTCAAGATCAGGGAGTTTTTTTCCTAAATCTATCAGGTATTGATATTTATCTTCCCAATTATCAAAAAATGAAAAATCTTCTTTAATTTTGTTGATTTTTTCATGAATTAACATAGATTTTTGCCTTATTATTTATAACTAATATATTAAATTATGAAAATTAAAAGTTCTCTTAAGACAGCTAAAACCAGAGATAAAAATAATCAAATGGTTAGAAGAAAGGGTAGGTTATATGTTATCAATAAAACGAACCCAAGAATGAAAGCCAGACAAGGCTAAATTTAATCTAGATACTTCTCAACTTCTAACGCTGCCATACATCCCATACCAGCGGCTGTAACAGCCTGTCTATAAATCTTATCTTTGACATCCCCTGCAGCAAATACTCCTTCAATTGATGTTTTTGTGCTATCCGGATCTGTAATAATATATCCACCCTCATCCATTTTTATTTGACCTTTAAATAATTGTGTTGCTGGATCGTGCCCTATAGCAATAAATACACCATCTATTTTGAGATTTGAAATTTTATTTTCTTGTTTATTCAACAAGTCTATTGACTCTAAATCATCATTGCCATTAAATTTAGTTACTTCACTGTTCCAAATAAACTCTATTTTAGAATTTTGTTTTAATCGATCTTGTAATATTTTTTCAGCTCGTAGTTTATCTCTTCTGTGAACAAGATAAACTTTTGTTGCAAACTTAGTTAAAAATAATGCTTCCTCAGCTGCACTATTTCCACCACCAATTACTGCAACCTCTTTATCCTTAAAGAAAAAACCATCACAAGTTGCGCAAGCAGATAGTCCATGACCTTGAAATTTAGCCTCATTTTCTAAACCAAGCCATCTTGCTTGTGCTCCTGTGCTAATTATTACAGTTTTGGTATTTAGAGTTGTGCCATTATCTAAATTTAATTTTTTTATTTTTTCGTTTAAAAAAACTTCTGTTACTTGTGAATTGATTATTTCAGTACCAACATGTGCGGCTTGCTTTTGCATTTGATCCATTAACCAGGGACCTTGGATAGGATCTTCGTAACCTGGATAGTTTTCTACATCAGTAGTTATGGTAAGTTGACCACCAGGCTGAAAACCACTCACTAAAATAGGCTTTAAATTAGCCCTTGCAGCATATATTGCAGCAGTATATCCAGCAGGTCCTGAACCTATAATAATAACGTTATTAATTTCAGCCATCTATTGGCCAGCTAGTGGGGAAGGTTACATAATTTATCTGCATGCATCTTCTCTCAACCTTAATTTCTTTTTTTTCAAGTCCGTGCCAAGTATTATTGCCTGAAGCAAAAAAATAACCAGTGTTGTGTTTATATGGAACTGTCTTTACAAGCTTCATTTCAGTATCATAAAAATCTGTTCCAAGTTTTTCTGACTCATCGTATGTGTTAATAAATAACATCATTGTCATTAGTTTCTCTTTGATATCCAAATGAGGTTTAAGCCAAAAACCTTTTCGATCTGATATATACTCAATTCTGATATAGCTATTTGATAAATTTTTTTTGATTTTCTCTTGTATTGACTCAATTACATCCTTATCCCTCAAATCATCAATTAACTCCATACCATAAGATAAGTTTTTTGAATTATCACTCTCTAAAAAAACTCTAAGTTTGCCATCTACCCCATCCCCACCTGCATCAGCGGCTCTCGTGCCGTCAAAAGAGCGAGGTGCATCAGATATATCAACATCATTCAGTTCTTTTATGAGTCCATCTGTAAAAGGGGTTTCTATTTCCCAATGAGGGAAAGGGTCTGAGTATGTTTTACAACGATTTAATATTGATTCCTTAAGCATTACTAGATCTGAACCTTAAATTAGATTGTATCTTATTCAAGATCTTAGTTTTAAGAGTTTTGTTATACTCTTCAATAGAGATTTCATAAGGTTTTAAATTTTGATTATAAAATTGTGCAAAATTAAGCTCAGTAATTTTATCAAAAAACTTAAGATATCTTTTTGGGCAAAATTTTTCTTCAAACTTAAACAAAAAAGTACCAGCTTCAGAAGATATAGCTTCAGATATCATGGATATTGAGTCCCAAGTTACAACTTGTAAATTACCCTCCGATAGAAGCTCACCATACTTC
>CACGPU010000006.1 GCA_902575065.1 uncultured Alphaproteobacteria bacterium | reverse complement strand
TTCTTCCATGTTGCTAAATAAAGAGTTTAAAGAATTATTTATGTTCCTTTTGGATTATAGGAAAGATTTCTTAAAATTTGGCATGAGTGGTAGTGGGTCTTCAATTTTTGTATCTTTCAAGAAAATCGCAAAAGAAAGGTCGATTTTTAGGGAGATTAATAAATTTTATCCTTCAGTTAGAATTGAAAAATCCTCTTATTTCGGATAAGTTCTTTAAATCCTGATGGGGCGTAGCCAAGCGGTAAGGCACCGGTTTTTGGTATCGGCATGCGTAGGTTCGAATCCTACCGCCCCAGCCATATCTAAGCTATAAATTGAAATAATATGAAACAACTTTTATTTTCACTTAAAGAGGGATCAGTTAGTTATCATAAAAAAGAAATTTTAAAGGAACTTGATATAAATATTCATCGAAAAGATTTTATTGCGCTTGTTGGTAAAAATGGGGCAGGGAAATCAACCCTAATGAATGTCATATCAGGTCAACATGATATTGATGCTGGTGAAAAATGGAGTGTTGATAATTTTGCTGTAAATTATTTCAACCAAAATTTTGTATTAAATGATGATAATAATACCGTTGAGCAAGAAATTTTATCTGTAATCAAAAATCAAGATAATAATTATGAGATAGATATATTTTGCAATAATTTAAGTATTGATAAAAACAGTTTAATTAAACATTTATCTGGGGGGCAAAAAAGGAGAGTAGGGCTAATCAAAAATTTAATCAAACCATCTGATCTTTTGCTATTAGATGAACCAACTAATCATTTAGACTTGGACACAATTGTTTGGCTAGAAAATTATTTAAAAAAACTTGATTGTGCAATTTTATGTGTAAGTCATGATCGACAATTTCTAAAAAACTTTACAAATAAAATATTATGGATAGATCGATCTAAAATAAAAATAAACTACAAAGGTTATAGTGATTTTGATAATTGGTCTGAGACTCTTTTATCACAAGAAGAGAGAGAACTACAAAATAGGAAGCAATTTGTCAATTTAGAGGTGAATTGGGCTAATAAAGGAGTTAAAGCAAGAGTTAAAAGAAATACCAGAAGGTTAGAACAAGCTAAAGACTTAATGGAAAATTTAGACAAAGATATTAGCGAATTTAAAAAAGCTACAAAAAAGATTGAAATTAATCAAATTTATGAGAATTCAAAGAATTTTAAAAATGTTGCAGAGTTTCACAATGCAGAATTTTACTATGAAGAAAATAAAAATTTTATTTTAAAAAACTTTAATTTAAAAATAAGTAAAAAAGATAGAATTGGTCTTTTGGGAGGTAATGGATCTGGAAAAACAACTTTTTTAAAAATTTTGCTTAATGAACTGAATTTAAAATCGGGAACTTTAAAATTAAGAAAAGAGTTAGAGTTTTCCTATTTTGACCAATTAAGAAATGATTTAAAAGACAATTTACCAATAAAGAAGGTCTTAGTCCCCTCTGGTGGCGATTACTTAAAAACGCAGGGTAAAGAGAGACATGTATGCAGTTATTTAAAAGATTTCCATTTTGATCCATCTAAAGCAAATGATCCTGTCGGGAGTTTATCTGGTGGAATGAAAAATCGACTACTTTTATCAAAAGTCTTATCAAATCCTAAAAGTGGCTTAATCTTAGATGAGCCTACTAATGACCTTGATATTGATACTTTAGATTTAGTAGAGTCTATACTTTCTAATTACAACGGGACTCTCGTAGTTGTTTCACACAATAGAGATTTTTTAGACAAATTAGTAAATAAAATATTATTTTTCAAAGGAAATGGTGATGTTTTGTTATTTAATGGTGGCTATCATGACTTCTTAAAAAACAAAGATCTTCTTGAAAATGATACTAATAACTATTCTGAAAATGAAAATAAATCTGAAAAGAAAAATATAAATTTAAAAAATCTACATAAAAAAAAGTTAACCTTTAAATTACAATATGAGCTTAATAATTTACCCAAGCAGATAGACCTTTTGAAAGAAGAAATTATTCATTTTGAAAAAATCATAGAGGCACCAGATCTTTATAAAAAGGACTATGAGTTATTTATTAGCACAACTAAAAAATTAGGTTCTCTCCAAATAGAATTGGAAAATAAAGAGCAAAGATGGCTAGAACTCATGGAATTAAATTAGAAGATGAATTTAAAAAAAAAAGTAGAAGAAATCTCTAATATTTCTCATTTTGATGAAATCTGCAGAATGCTTCCATTTGAAAAAAAGGATATTTATCTTATTGGAGGAGCTACTAGGTCTATATTATCAGATAATTACGAAAACAAAGATATTGATGTAGTTATTCCAGAATTAGATGATCGAACGGTCGATAAAATTTTAGATAAATATGATAGTGCAAAATATTATCAAGCTTATAAAAGTATATCATTTGAATTAGGTGA
Source organism: uncultured Alphaproteobacteria bacterium (assembly GCA_902575065.1). GTDB lineage: Bacteria > Pseudomonadota > Alphaproteobacteria > HIMB59 > HIMB59 > HIMB59. The sequence continues at coordinate 71,343 of CACGPU010000006.1, read as the reverse complement.
TTTTGAGTTCCAGATAAATTCATTTAGAAAAGATGTAGCCCCATCTGGAAGACATTCAAAAATTGCTAATGCTTTGAGTATTAAAGAGGACTCTTTAAGAAGAGATTTTACATTTAATAGCATATACATAAATTTAATCGGGGAGGTGTTCGATTTTTATTCAGGTGTTGAGCATTTTAAAAATAATTACTTGAAGTTTATTTTTGACCCAATTGTACAAATTCAAAAAGATTATCTAAGAGCAATAAGATATATCAGGTTTCTATCATTATTTGAAAATACAAAAACCTTTCCAGCTGATTTGGAAGCTATAATGTTACTATCAAAAAACATTACAGATTTTGTAAAAGAAAAAAAAATATCACAAGAGCTAAATAAGATCTACAAGATGCCATTTCCAAAAAATACCATTTCTTTTTTAAAAGAGAATAATGAGCTGAGGCAATTTTTAGATTTTTTATCTTAAAAATCAGCTTTAATAGATGAAACTACAATTGCAACAGAGGTAGCAAGATTTAATGATCTTGTTTTGCTGTTTATCGGTATTGTTATTTTGTTATTGACAGTATTATGAATTATTTCTGGCACACCTGCTGTTTCTTTTCCAAATAAAATAATATCATTATCTTCAAACTTAAACTCGTAAAGGTTATTGTCGGTTTTAGTAGTAGCTAAGATTATTCTGTTGTTATTTTTTTTTGAATATAAATAAAAATTTTCCCAATTTTCGTGATTTACAATTTCACAATGGTCTATGTAATCCATCACAGCGCCTTTAAATCTTTTATCTGTCATGGAGAAAGGCAAAGGTTTGATTATGTGAAGGGGAAACTCTAGACAAGCAGCGGTTCTGATAATCACACCAAGATTTTGAGGCATATCGGGCTGATAGAGACAAATTGCAAATTTATGCGTCATGATGACTACTACTTATGCTACATCTTACCAATAAAATCTACTTAGATTTAAACCCAAATGTCAGATAGTAAAAAACCAAGAAGAGATTTTATTAAATTATCAGCAATGACTCTAGGAGGGGTTGGTGCTGCTAGTTTACTTATTCCTTTTATATCAAGCATGAATCCAGGCAAAGATACTCTAGCCTTGGCATCAACTGAAATAGATTTATCTCCCTTGGAAGAGGGCCAGAGTTTGACAGTAATATGGAGAGGTAAACCTGTTTTTATAAAGCATCGAACAAAAAGTGAAATTGACAGTGCTAGAAACATTTCTTTAGAGGAACTACCAGATGCAGAGGAGGACTCTGCTAGAGTTCAAAAAGATAATTGGTTAGTTGTATTAGGTGTTTGTACTCATTTAGGGTGTGTACCTCTTGGACAAAAAGCTTCGGATACAAAAGGAGACTATGGCGGATGGTTTTGCCCTTGTCATGGTTCTCATTATGATACTTCTGGCAGGATAAGAAAAGGACCAGCTCCGACTAACTTACCTGTTCCCCCTTACGTTTTTTTAACTGATAACAAAATAAAGATAGGATAATTTAATGAGTTCAAATGAATTACAAGGTTATAAAAAAACATTAAATTCACCATACACTGGTATAAAAGGTTGGATTGACTCCAGACTTCCTCTGATAAGAATCATGGAAGCTGAATATTTAAAGTTTCCTGTCCCCAAATCACTCAATTACTTTTGGTCATTTGGTGGTATAGCCATGTTTTGCCTTATAGGACTAATTTTAACTGGAATTTTTTTAGGGTTTCACTATAAGCCCTCAGCCGATGATGCCTTTGACTCTGTTGAAAGGATCATGAGAGACGTTAGTTTTGGTTGGTTAATTAGATATTTGCATGCCAACTTAGTTTCTTTTTTCTTTATAGCTACTTTTATACACATATTTAGAGCTTTATATTTTGGATCATACAAGGCACCTAGAGAGTTAGTCTACATTTTCGGTTTGACCATGTTCATGCTGATGATGGCAACTGCATTTTTAGGATATACACTCCCATGGGGTCAGATGTCTTATTGGGGAGCAACAGTTATAACTAATCTTTTTTCAGCTATTCCTGTTGTAGGAGATGCTATACTCACATTACTTCTTGGTGACTTCACCGTTGGTGACTCAGCTGTTAATCGTTTTTATGTTCTTCATTGGCTATTAGCTTTCGCAATTGTCGGTTTAGTTGTCTTTCATGTAATTACGTTGCACATGACTGGTTCAAATAATCCGACTGGCACAGAACCACAAAGCTGGGATGAAACAGTGAGTTTTCATCCATACGTAACTATTAAAGATCTAAATGCTACAATATTTTTCTTTATCATTTTGGCATTTATTCTCTTTTATTATCCAAATATTTTAGGTCACTCCGATAATTACATTAAAGCTAACCCTATGGTAACTCCTGCACATATTGTGCCTGAGTGGTACTTTCTACCTTTCTATGCAATACTTAGAGCTATCCCAGATAAACTAGGTGGTGTGATAGCTATGTTTAGTTCTATTCTAGCATTAGGCTTATTACCATGGCTTGACACATCTAAAGTTAGATCATGTTTATTTAGACCTATCTGGAGATACTGCGTTCTCTTGTTTGCAGTGAACTTTTTGATTCTTATGTATGTTGGAGGTAAACCTGCTGAGGGTCTTTATGTACTTATATCAAGGATTGGGACTGCATATTGGTTTTTATTTATATTTGTTTTAGCCCCACTTGTAGGATTTTTAGAAACACCACGACAACCTCTAACTATTACAAATTATTTGCAAAGTAAAAAAGCTTAATATGAGAAAAGCTCTACTGGCCATATTTCTACTCTTTAGTTTCAATTTGTATGGCGCTGGAGCAAAAATTGATATTCCAAAATATGATTGGTCTTGGAAAGGATTTTTCGGAACGTACGATCGTGCCTCTGCTCAAAGAGGTTTAAAAGTTTATAGAGAAGTTTGCGCGGGATGCCATTCTATGAATTATCTGTCTTATAGAAATTTAACGGACCTTGGTTTTAGTGAAGATCACATTAAAGCCATTGCAGCCGAACATTTAGTGTTAGATGGGCCAAATGACGAAGGAGAAATGTTTGAAAGAGACGGAATTCCTTCAGATCAGTTTGTAAATCCATATCTAAATGAAAAGGCTGCTAGAGCAGCGAATAACGGCGCTTACCCACCTGATTTGTCTTTAATAGTTAAAGCCAGACCTAAGGGTGCTGATTATATTAAAGCACTATTGCTTGGTTATGTTGATCCACCAGAAGATATGAAAGTTCCAAAAGGTCAACACTACAATAAATATATGGCAGGTAATTTAATTGCCATGACATCCCCATTATCAGATGGTCTTGTTGATTACGATGATGGAACTGAAAGCACAATGGATCAAATGACAACAGATGTTACAACTTTTTTAGCTTGGGCAGCTGAACCTAGTTTAGAGGACCGAAAGAGAATGGGTTTAAAAGTAATACTATTTTTATTGGTATTGTTCGTTTTAGCTTATATTTCTAAACAACAAATTTGGAGAGATATTAAACATTAAATAAGAAGTGGATAATATCGCCATCTTTAACTACATATTCTTTTCCCTCTAACCTTAACTTTCCCTTTTCCTTTGCACCACTTTCTCCTTTGAATTGAATATAATCTTCATATGAAATCGTTTCAGCTCTTATGAAACCTTTTTCCATATCACTATGAATTTCACCAGCGGCATTGGGTGCTAACGTACCTCTAATAATCGTCCATGCTCTTAGTTCTTTCTCACCAGCAGTAAAAAAATTTATATAATTTAGAAGCTCATAACCTTTTTTAATAACTCTTTTAAGACCTGTTTCTTTAAGGCCTATACTATCAAGAAACATTTTTTTTTCTTCATGATCACTTATTTGTGAAATTTCAGACTCGATTTTAGCACTTACAAGCAGTGTCTCTGAATTATTCAATTTAGAATATTCTTCAATAGACTTAGTGTATGCATTTCCATTTACAGATGAATTTTCATCAACATTACAGACATATACAACAGGTTTAATAGATATAAGTTGAAAGATATGCAAAAATTCAATCTCATCTTTATTTAAGTTGTTCAAAATTCCTTTTTCTTTAGAAATAAGATCTATGGCTTTTTCAATTATCAATATCTTTTTTTTATCATCATCTGTTTTTTGAGTTTTTTTTAGTTTCTGATAATTTTTTTCCAAAATCTCTAGATCAGATAATGCTAATTCTGCATTAATAATTTTGATATCTTCGAGAGGATTAATTCTATTTTCAACGTGTTGTATATCATCATCCTCAAAACATCTAACAATATGAAATAACGCATTTACTGAGCGTATATGAGATAAAAAAGCGTTCCCTAGACCTTCTCCTTTAGAGGCCCCTTTTACTAGACCTGCAATATCAACTATTTCAAAAGCTGCAGGAATTATTTTTTGTGGATTGCATATTTCAGCGAGTTTTTGAATTCTATCATCTGGTACTCTTACTAGAGAGCTATTTGGGTCAATCGTTGCAAAAGGATAATTGGCTGCTAGAGCTTGCTCATTTTCGCATAAAGCATTAAATAAAGTTGACTTTCCAACATTTGGTAGGCCTATAATTCCGCACTTCATTTAAATGCCTAGATTAGATAAATGTTTCGAAACAAATATCTGTGATAGGTTTAAGTATATAACTTCAAATAATAAGATGAGCTGTTTCTTTTCTTCTGTATTAAAGTTACCCAGCACATGTCTGGTCACCTTATCTTTATCACCAGGATGTCCAATTCCAATCCTAAGTTTCCAATAGTTATCTCCAATTTTACTACTGATACTTCTTAACCCATTATGACCAGCGTTTCCTCCCGCAAATTTAATTTTTATCTCCCCTAAATCCAAATCTAATTCGTCATATAAAACAAATATCTCATCTGATTTATTGAGTTTATTTGTTTTGAGGCTCAATATACCGTCACCGGATTCATTCATGTAACTTTCAGATAAAGCGATTTGACATTTTTGCCCATCAAGAAGAAAAGAATTAGACAGTTTAAAGTTCTTAAACTTTTTTAGTTTGAGTTCTAATTTATCGACTAGAAATTCTCCAAGTAAAAGTCCAGCGTTATGCCTATTATTTTTATGTTTAACTGTTGGATTGCCTAAGCAATATAAAGTAAGCATATAGATAGACTATATTATTCGGCTGCTTTTTCTTCTTCTTTCTTTTCTTCGGTTTTTTCTGTTGTTTCTTCAGTTGTCTCTTCGGCCTCTTCTGGTTCTGGTTCTTTTTCAACCTTTGGAGCCTGAACTGTAGCTAACATAAAATCTCTACCCTGAATAGTGGGCTTCATTCCCTCACCCAAAGTCACAGAACTTAATCTGATATCATCGCCAATTTCCTTACCCTCAAGAGAGATAACAAATTTTTCTGGTATATTATTAGCAAGGCAAGACAACTCGATTTCTCTTCGAACGACGTTTAAAATACCACCTTGTTTTAATCCAGGAGATAACTCTTGGTTGGTAAATTCAACAGGGGCTGATATTACTATTCTTGTTTTTTCATCCACTCTTTGAAAATCTACATGTATAGGGTTGTGTTTAACTTTATGTCTTTGAATACTTTTGACAATAACTGCTACTTTTTTATCACCAAATTCGACTTCAAATATTTTGGAGTAGAAGCCACCCTCATCAAATCTTTTTTTAAGCTGAATAGTATCAACTGCGACCATTACAGGGTCAGTCTTTCCACCATAAATAATAGAGGGTATCAAACCTTCTTTTAAATATGGGTTAGTATTTCCTTTTTTTCGCTCTTTAGCTGGGATATTTCCACTGATTTTCATAGGCTGAGTTTATACAACAAAATCCTAGATTAATCAAACAGAGAAGATATAGAAGTTTCGTTATTTATACGCTTTATAGCCTCACCAAAAAGTGGAGCTACAGACAAATACCTCATTGATGAAGGTACTTCAAAAGAGGGTTTGATTGTATTGGTACAAACCATTTCCTCTAAAACTGAGTTATTTATATTGTCTAAAGCCTTTCCAGAGTAAACGCCATGAGAACAGTATCCATAAACCTCTGTCGCACCGTTCTCTTTAAGAGCTTTAGCTGCATTGCAAATTGTTCCTCCTGAGTCAACCAAATCGTCAACAATTATACATTTTTTTCCATCAACCGAGCCTATGACATTCATGGCATTAGACACACCTGGAGCATCTCTACGTTTATCAATTATAGCTAAATCAGCGTCGAGTTTTTTTGCAAATGCCCTAGCTCTTAAAACACCTCCGACGTCTGGAGAGACAAATACAAGATTTTTATCTCTTTTGTTTAATTTAATGTCACTCATGAACATATTAGTTGCATAAAGGTTGTCTAAGGGGATATCAAAAAAACCTTGAATTTGTCCTGCGTGTAGATCCATTGTTAAAACTCTATTTGCACCAGCTGTGGTAATTAGATTGGCTACTAATTTTGCTGATATAGGAGTTCTTGGTCCAGTTTTTCTATCCTGTCTTGCATAACCAAAATATGGCAAAACAGCAGTAATTCTTTTTGCAGAACCACGTTTTAGAGCATCAATTGCTACCAACAATTCCATTAAATTGTCATTAGCAGGGAAAGAAGTTGATTGAACTAAAAAAACATCTTCTCCTCGAACATTTTCACCAATTTCAACAAATATCTCTTTATCAGAAAATCTTGTCATAGTTGTTTTAGATAATTGAATTTTTAGATATTCTGAAATCTCTTTAGATAACTCAATGTTACTATTTCCAGAAATAATTTTCATTAGTTAGCTTGGTTATATAGTAAAATGTATATCCATACAAAGTTAAATTATAGATACCAAGCTTAAATTTCTCCCATAATCTTTATATTTGAGATTAATACTTCTTCGATAACTAAAATATTTTATGTTTTTAAAAGTATCTATTTTGGAGTCTACAATTTCAGAAATACCTAAACCGTTCAATTTACGTTTAGCAAGTTTAGGAAGGTCAAAATAATATTTATTACCTTTTTTAGTCCATAAACCTTTAACGTTAAATTTCATACCATTTATGAATTCTCGAGATACCTCATAAGAGTTCTTTCTTATGCAAGGCCCAATAAAGACCCTTATATTAGATTTTTTTGAGCCAATTTGGAGCATTTTATTTATGGTATTTTCGATAATATCTCTTTTCAAGCCTCTCCATCGTGCATGGCAAATTCCTATGACTTTATTTTGGTAATCAATAAATATTATTGGCAAACAATCAGCTGTCGTAATACCTAGAATAAATTTATCATTTCGTGTTACAATACCATCACAATTGTAAACAGATTTATTTTTTCTAACTATAAGGCATTTGCTTGAATGTGATTGGTTAGGAATTATTAATAATTTTTTTTCTTTAGATATAAGATTTCTAGCAATATCAATATTTTCTTTTACATTTTTTTTATTATCTCTAGACTTTAAACCGCAATTAAGTGAATTATAAATTCCCTTTGATTTTCCATTTTTATTATTAAAAAACTTAAATTTTACTGATTGTTTCTTCATTTTTAAAAGAGAGATTCAAAAATACTTGACCCATATCATTAAATTTTTCTCCACTAATTAACTCTATAATTTCTCTAATATTCTTGTTAGTTGATTTTAGGTATTCGTTTGGGAGGTTATTACAAATTAAATCTTTTTGATTTATGATTTGTGGATTTTTACTAATAAAAAAATCCTTAAGTAACTCGAAATTAACGCCAAAAGAATAATCAACGTTTTCAAATTTATCAAATAAGTCTAATTTTTTATGGCCAGATAGTAATCTAAGTGTACTTTTAAATGGCAATTTCGTGTAGCCATAATCAGTTGTAGTAAAAAAATAATTTTTGCAATTTAATTTTTGAATATCATTCAGTATATTCAAAATTAAATTTGAATGCTCAAGTATATCATTATTTTTAAATTTATATTTTGGATAGCGATCTATTAATTCTCCAGATATTGCCACACTATCTTGAATTAAAAAATATTTATTATTTTCCTTTGATATTTTTATTTCATTAAAATTACCGTTATTAAATATAAATTGCTTAGACCCAAAGGCGTCAAAAAATTCATTGGAGTAAATAAAAACAATATCTTCGTTATCTATTTCATAATCATAGATATTGTCTATAAAATTAACTTTTAGATCTGATCTTTCAAAAATTTTTTTTTTAAAATAATCACTTCTCTCTAATAATGTAATGTGATTTATATTGATATTCTTTGATTTAAGATAATGATAAATATCAAATGTAAGTATCCCATTACCAGGTCCTAACTCCAATAAATTTACATTTTTTGTCTTTGGAAATTCTTTTAAAAACTGATTAGAAAGGGCTATGCTAAATAAAGAGGATATCTCAGGCGAAGTTATAAACTGACCATCTTTGCCAATTTTTTCAATATTTGATTTATCATAGAAGCCTGAGTCTTTGTCAAAATTAGAGATTTCTACAAAATCTTGAATGCTGATTGAACCAACTGATTTGATGATGGTATCTATTTTTGTTTGTATTGACATAAATATAAAAAATAAAAACCAAGTATGACAATTGGAATTGATAACAGTTGACCCTGAGTTAATAAATTAAACTTTAAGCCTACTTGAATATCTGGCATTCTAAAATTTTCAATTATAATTCTAGATAATCCATAATTAATTAAAAAGAAAGATGTTATAATACCATTTTTTAATTTTAATTTATAATATAATAATAAGAGTAAAATAGCTGGTATTAATCCTTCAAATACTGCTTCATATATTTGAGATATATGTCTATGAAAATCCTCATTTGGGTAACGAACGCTTAAGAAAAAATCTGTTGGCTTTCCTATTAATTCTTTATTTAGAAAATTAGAAATTCTCCCTAAAAAAATTCCAACCGGAGCAGTTATACTTAAAAGATCAGATAATTTAAAAACAGAAATGTTTTTTTTAATTGAAAATATAATAGTTGTTAAGATAATACAAATTAAAGCTCCGTGAAATGACATACCACCCTGCCAAACTTTAAATATTTCAAAAGGGTTTTGAATATAAAAATTCAAATTATAAAAAATTGCATATCCCAATCGTCCACCAATTATGACAGAAATAAATAAATAAAAAAATAAGTCTTCAAGCTTTTTTTTATCTAAACTAAATAGCTTTAAATTATTATATGCAAAAAAATAAAAGTAAATAAATCCAAGAATATAAGATATGCTGTACCACCTTATGGTTAAACCGAACAGCTCAAAAGCTACTGGTGATAAAAAACTAGGATATTCAAACACTGTAAAAACTAATAATACAACTTACGTGTCACACAAAGATAAACTTTATCTTAAGTTATCAAAAATACTTTATAATTTAGTTGAAGTTGCCCAAATTTTTAACGATTTCAAATCAGATTTTAAAAAATTAAAGAAACATTTAATTAACAGAAAATATTAAATTTTACCAATATTTGGCAATTTAATACTATATATAGTATTTACTAAGAAAAGTAATGTGATACATATAGTATATGTCTCAAAAAAACATTGATTCTAGCCCTATTTCTATTCTCAAAGATATTTTCAACGTTAAACATCTATCTAAAAACAATCATAACAACGATATTTCTCTTTTAACGGAGATCCATGAACAAAAAGTAATCATGGATTTTCAATGGATTGATGATTTAAAAGTTCTCATATCATCATTTAGCATTGATGATTATGAATATAGTTTTCTAACCAATCATATGAAAAAAATAAACAATAATCTGGTTATTGGTACACTTAAACAAAATAATAATAAAATTATTTATAGACATAGTCTCCCAATTTCAGGAAAAGTAAATTCAGAAGATATTAGAAGTTATTTAGAAAATATATTATCTGAATTTAATCACCTTGTGTCCGTGTTACTAAAAGGTGATAAAGTCGTCGAAACTACACAAATTTTAATTAATCAAAAAATTGTCGGCCACGCTTAAGCCAAAGGTCCTTTTTATAGGTTTTGGACACCTAGCTAAATCCTTATTATCCAAAAAACTACTAAACTCTGTGAGTATCCATTCATTAAATTCGAAAGGTGTAATAAAAAATATAAATTTAAAAAAAAAAATATTAAATTTTAATAATGATTATAATTATATATTTCTTCTTATTCGACCAAATACATTCCTAACTTCTGGAAATCAATTCCAGAAATATCTTTCAAAAGAAACCTTGGTAATTTCTTGTATGGCTGGTGTTAAATTATCAACAATTGAAAAAACCTTAAAATCAAAAAAAATTATAAGAATAATGCCAAACGTAATGGCTTTAAATACTAAATCTCAAACTCATATTTACATGAAAAATAGAAATTTATTTGATCATAAATTAAAAAAAATATTATCTACCTTTGGAACAATTATTAATGTTAGAAACGAAGATCAAATTAATTTTGCTACATCAGTTTTTGGCAGTGGACCAGCTTTTATTGCATATATAGTTAATATTTTCGTAAAAGCTTCAAAAAAACTAGCTAAGCCATACAACATGAATGAAAAAGATGTATTAGAATTATTTAAAAATGTTTTAGAAACCAATTATTCATCTAAAATGTTAGATGATTTTGTAAGGTCTATTTCTAGTAAGAAAGGAACTACACAAGCTGGAGTTAATTATATTAAATCACAAAATATAGAGAAAATAATATATACTACACTTCGGAAGGCATACAAAAGAGCCAAGGAAATAGATAGTGAGAAAAAAACAAAATCTCAATAAAACAAATTTAAAAAAACTTAATTCCATCGCTCATTTAAAGAGCTTTCACTCTAAAATTAAATCAATAAATTCAGAATACCAAGACTTCAACATTTTTATTAAAGATTTTGAAAATTTTATTTCAACCGAATTAAAAATTCCTGCTAAAGACCTTTCCTTAGAAGACAAAATTTTTGAAGGAATAATTAATAGATTAGATTTTCTAAATGATTATAAAAATGTAACACTAAGAATTTATTTGGAGTCACAAAAAAAACCAAAATATTTTTTAAATTTATCTAAAAATATAAATAATTATTTTAATTTATTTTTAAATTCTCAAGTCGAAAAAATAATGAGTATCATAATTTACCTTTATGCCTTTAATGTCTGGATAGAGGATAATAATAATATGGACAAAACTATGGCTTCAATAGGAAATGCATTTCATAATCTCGATAAGGTAAGGTCATTTATTAAAATAAGATGATTAATTATTCTGACTTTGAAAAAGTTGATATCAGAGTTGGAACAGTGATTGAAGCAAAACTAAACAAAAAATCAAAAAAACCTAGCTTATATTTACTTATAGATTTTGGTAAAAAGATTGGTCAAAAAAAAACTTCAGCACAGCTTACAAAATACTATCTCCCAGAGGAATTAATTGGTAAACAAGTAGCTGCAGTTGTAAACTTCCCACCTAAACAAATTGGCAAAATGATTTCCGAGGTATTGGTTCTAGGTTTTCCTGATGATGAAAATAATCCAGTATTAGTAATGCCTTCTATTAAAATTTCAAATGGAGGTAAGCTTTTTTGATCCTAAATTTGAAGTATCACAGTTACTTTTAACCCACCATAAGATGACTTTTTGAAATTTAACTCCCCATTGTTTAATTTTATAAGCTTTTGAACAATTGAAAGCCCTAACCCTGTTCCTTGATTTAATTGATCAGAGCCTTTAACAAAAGGCCTTATAAGTTGTTCTCTTGACAAATTTGTTCCTGGACCATTATCTTCGATCTCTATTTTCCAATTATTATTTAAAAAATTGGAACTTATATATATTTTCTCTGCAAATTTATCAGCATTATCTAGTATGTTCATAATCGCTCTTGTTATTTGATTTTTTCTAATAAATATTTGATTTGAACTATTTCTTAAGACTTCTAGTTTTACATAATTTTTTGCTAAATTGGATATAAAATCAGAACTATTGACCTCATTTAAATTTTCATTTTTTTCATTTTTAATAAAGTCTAAATAATGGTTTAGCATAATATTCATCTCTGAAATATTTTGAGAAATTGATTTTTTTAATGTTTCATTATTAATCTCCTCAATCATTAAATTAATTCTAGTTAGTGGTGTTTTCAAATCATGGCTAATACCAGCTAACATATTTCTTTGATTTTCTAAAGTGCTATTAATGTTGTCATGCATGTTATTAAAGTCTTTGATTAAACCTCTAACTTCTGAAGATCCTGTTGGTTTTAAATTAGGTGTTTCAATTCCTCTTCCAAAACTTCTAGTAATAATCCCAAGCCTTTTTAACGGTTGAATTTGTTTTTTTATAAATAAATATGAAATTAATGATAAAATAATACTTATTGCAATTGTCCATAAAAAAAATCCTCCAACAGTTTTAGTTTCAACTCTCTTTTTGGGTATTAAATAGAAATAATCTGATTTATTTTTATCAAAAAAAATAAAATGATTTTCGTTTTGCAATACGATAAATTCTCCGGGTAATTGACCAAGTGAATTTGTCATCCTTTTTTTGAATATCCAATTTGTTACCTCTTTAGCATTTTCTATATCAAGATTCTCAGTTTTAATAATTTGCAATGTATTTGCATAATTATTTAACGAAGGTGAATCCCCCTGCATTTCTAATATTTTAATTTCATTTGATATAGCTTGAGCACTTCTCTTTAATACTAAATCCCAATGTAATTCAAAAAATATTACAATACCAATAATTTGCACAAGCACTATAGGCATAGTTATCAAATAAACTGATCTTACTAAAAGACTTTGTGATATTTTGCCAAATTTTAACATCAAGTAATAATTTTATAACCTTTACCATGTACAGATCTGATTATGTCATTTAAGTTACACTCTTTTTTAAGTTTTAATCTTAATCTTGAAATTTGCATATCCCCACTTCTTGATAAATAATCAAGCCCCAACTCTGTATTTAACAAATCTCTTGTTAAATACTTGTGTGAATTACTAATTAACAATTTTAAAATCTTTATTTCATTGCTTGATAGGCTGATTTTTCTTTTTTTAAATTTTAGTTGTTCCTTTTTTAAATCAAATTCAGTGTCTTTACCAAAATTAATAACATCGAGAGATTGTTTTTTTGAAATATTTTTTTTTATCTTTAACAATAATTCTCTTGAGTCAAATGGTTTTCCAATATAGTCGTCAGCACCAAGTTCTAGTCCTGTAACTCTATCATCCACATCACTTAGTGCAGAAAGGAATATAACGGGTGTGTCAAACCTATTTTTTATTGAATTTTCATAAAAATTTAAACCAGTACTATCTGGTAACATTACGTCTAATATAATTAGGTCAAAGACAAATAATTTTAAGAACTTTTTTGACTCAGCAATATTTATTGCTTTAGATACAATATAACCATTGTTGATAAGTAGTTTTTCAATAAGATCTTGAAGCGATTCATCGTCTTCAACTAACAGTATATGTATATTATTCATTATAAAGACTCAATAATGTTTATAAAACCGGGCATATTTTTTGGATCTGTTTTTTTGAAAATATTAATTATCCTTTCATTAATTCTATTCGTTGTTTTTTCTATCAATTCCTCACCATTTTTTGTGATTAAGATATTATTGTCCAGTTTTATAATATTTTTTTTTTGTAAATCTTTGAGTATTAAATTCAAATTTTGTTTTTTTAAAAAAACTTTGTTTGCAATATCAATTTTTTTTTTAAAGCCTTTTTTTATTTCTAAAATTACAATCAGTTCATTAAAAGTTAAATTATTTATTTCGCAGCATATTTGAATTTCTTTTTGAAGAGATTTATAAGATCTGTGAAAACATAAAATTATTTCTAATACATTCTCTTTTTTAAAATACAGAGTATCGGCAAAACTTAAACTCATAAGATAAGAATATAATTATATTGTGAATTTATATAAATAATATTACATTATTTAAAAATATGGAAATTATCCCCTTTGATAAAAGAATAGGTTTTATTTGGTATAATGGAAATTTTGTCGAATGGCAAAATGCAACTACGCATGTTCTTAACCATGGTCTTCATTATGGTAGTTGTGTTTTTGAGGGCTTAAGAGTTTATGGCGAAAAAATTTATGAATTAGAAAAACACACTGATAGACTGTTTTTTTCAGCAAAAAGAATGGGCATAGAAGTCCCTTATTCTAAAGATGAAATAAATAATGCTCAATTAGAGACAGTAAAGAAAATGAACATTAAATATGGTTATTTGCGTCCTGTGATTTGGAGAGGTAGTGAAATGATGGCCATTTCTGCTCAGAAAAATAAAATAAATGTAGCCGTTGCAACTTGGGAATGGCCCAGTTATTTTACCAAAGAAGATCGATTAAGAGGTATCTCTCTTCAAACTGCTGTTTGGAAAAGACCTCCGCCTGATTGTATACCAACTGACACCAAAGCATCTGGTCTTTATATGATTTGCACTTTAAGCAAGCATGAAGCTGAGAAGAATGGCTATACTGATGCATTGATGCTAGATTATAAAGGTAGAATAAGCGAGTCTACTGGTTCAAATATTTTTTTAATAATCAAAGGAGAAATTCATACCCCCGTGCCTGATTGTTTTCTAAATGGAATTACACGTCAGGCTGTTATTAAAATTGCTAAAAATGAGGGCATCAAAGTCATCGAAAGAGATATATATCCAGATGAAATAAAAAATGCTGAAGAAATTTTTCTTACAGGTTCTGCTGTAGAAGTAACTCCTGTAGGAAAAATAGATAATCAAACTTTTAAAGTCGGAGATATTACAGCTAAGATTTCGAGTCTATATATGAAAGAAGTAGACCCAAACTACAAAGATAACTAGTTAATAATATCTTTCCATTTTAACATTTTTTTACCATCTGAATTTTTTTGTAATACTATTTCTTTTTCATCGTTACCAAGTAAATGAAATTTCCAAAAAGCTACATCTATCTTCAAGCTATCAATCACAAACTCACAAGCCTCTATAGCTTTTGTACGATGAGATGAAGCAGTTATCACTAAGACAATTTTTTCTCCTAAATCTAATTTTCCTATTCGGTGAATTATCAAACATTCATTTAGTTTCCAATTATTTAATGCTCTTCTCCTTATTTTTTTTAGCTGAGCTAATGCTAATTCTTCGTAACATTCCAAATAAATTCCTTTAATTTTCTTATTTGATGAACTTAAATCAGACCTAACTGCTCCTAAGAAGAAACTGTATGCACCATTTGAAACTGAAGAAATGCTTATAAACTCTTTTTCTAGATCAAAACTTTCATAAGTAATTTTAATCATTATCCACCTGTAACGGGAGGTAAAAGAGCTAATATATCACCATTATTTAGTTTTTGATTTTCATCATATATTTCAGTCAAGTTTAAAAAATATTTCACACTCTTGTCTTCAAATATTTCCTGAAATACAGGGTCTTTTGAAATAAGATTAATTTTCAATTCTTTAAAACTTATAGTTTGATCAAATTCAATTAAGTCATGACTTTTTTTAAGCTTTACTCTTATCCAAGAAAAATATTTTAATTTAATATTCAAATATGTTTTAGACCTTTTGCTACATAATTATATCCAGATAACAAAGTAATTATAGCGGCTAGCCATAATGTGACTAAGCCTAAATTCCAAAGAAAATCATTCAATTCAAAACCTAATCCTATTATGAGAATAGATAAACTAACCATTTGAAATGTAGTTTTATATTTAGCTAGTCTGCTTACTGGCATATCAGTATTTAGTTTAGCTAAAAATTCTCTCAAACCTGAAATTGCAATTTCTCTTAATAAAATAATTATAGCTGGAATAACATGAATATCTGCAATTACTCTTGTGTCTATTAAAACTATAATAACAGCTGCTATTAAAAGCTTATCTGCAATAGGATCAAGTAAAGTACCAAGCTTAGATGATTGATTTAATGTTCTGGCTAAATATCCATCAAAATAATCAGAAATAGAAGATACTATAAAAAGCAAGCCTGCAATAAGAACTACTTTAGAATTATCAGAGAACAGTAAATATAAAATTATGGGAATTAAAATAATTCTTACAAAAGTAATAATATTGGGGATAGTGTAAATTTTAGCCATTTATCTTATCCAATATAGCCTTAATATTTTTCGAATTTAATCCTTTTATTTGAGCTAACTCATCTCTGTTAGCTTTCTTTAGATTTTGAACACTTCCAAAAAAATTGATGACCCTCATTTTTTTTATTTTCCCAATGCCAGATATATCATCTAAAAAACTTGTTTTTAGGGAGTCTGACATCCTTTTCATGCTATTTTTTTTGGATAATTTGTGAGCCTGATCTCTCATTTTTTGGATAAAACCCTCTATTTGAGGGCTATCCTTCAAAGATAGATTTTTTTCTTTTAAAGTATGATACCTGTCAAATCTAAAATCTCTTTTAAAGCCCTTAGATACTCCAATTAACTTTATACTTTCACTAATACCACTTTCATCAATAATTTCTTGGCAAATTTTTAAATAAGGTTGACCTCCGTCAATGATTATTAAATCAGGTAAAATTTTGTCATCTTTGGAGAATCGGGATTTAAACACCTTTCGCATTAAATCTGCATCACCAAATTTTTTTAAATCATAATCTTTAAATTTATATGTTCTAGAGTCTTTTATACTAAAACCCTCTTCGTTAAATACTACATAGGAGGCAACAGCATAGTTGTTACCAAAAAAACTATTATCGTAAGCTTCTATACGTTCAATTTTATTTTTAATATTAAATTTATTTTTTAGTAAAGTAAGAATTTCTTGATTATTAATAAATTTTTGTTTTTGAAGATTAACTTCTTTATCATTTCTTTTTGCAGTAAGTTTTGAAATTTTTTGAACACCATTAATCTTGCTACTTTTTAGAAATACATCAATTTTATAATTATCTCTCATAATTGACTTAAATTCAGTATATCCATCAATTTTTTTTGAAATTATAATTTTATTAGGTCTGAAGTTTTTTAAATAAAATTGTATAATTAAAGAAGTGAGGTCTATATCTTCTTCAAACTTTTCAGAATAGTAAATTAAATTCCCGCCTAGATATCGTCCATACCTAATGAAACCTATGTATATTGAAAAATGTTTTTTATCATCAATATGTATATAATCATAATTTGTATCTTGAGTACTGATTTTTACTTCCTCTCTGATGATAAAATTTAAAGATTGTATACTATCTCTTAGCTCTGCTGCTTTTTCATAATTTTGACTTTCACTAAAATAAACCATTTGTTTTTCTAATTTATCAAATATTTTTTTTTGGCCCCCTTGAAAAAATTTAACTGTATCACCAACTTGATTTTTGTATTCATTTTGGCTAACTTTATTTACACATGGAGCGGAGCACTGTTTTAAGTCGTAAAGTAGGCATGCCCGTTTTCTATTTTTAAACTCTAAATCACTACAACTCCTCAGCTTAAATGATTTCTGCAAGATCTTTATAACTTTGTCTGTTTTTAACGCAGAGGTAAATGGACCAAATACTTTGTCTTCATTAGAAAATTCATTTCTAAATCTTGTAAGTCTTGGAAAGTCACCTTTAGTAATTTTAATTAATGGAAAGCTCTTATCATCTTTTAAACGAATATTATATCTCGGCGAAAATTTCTTAATAAGTAAGGCCTCTAATAATAATGCATTTCTCTCAGACTCTGTTAGCTCAAAATCAATATTTACTGTTTGTGAAATCATTTTTTGAAGTCTTCTAGGAAGTTTTGGTAGATTACCGTAATTAGATAATCTCCTTTTGATATTAATAGCTTTTCCTATATAGATCGGGTTATCTTTTTTATTTTTAAAGAGGTAAACCCCTGAACTTTGAGGTGCTTCTTTTATTCTGTTTTTTAGAATTTCAAGCCCAATCATAAGTCTATATTACAGACATTTTATAAATCACAAAAAAAATTAATGAGTTTGTAATCAAAAAATAGATAGTATAAATAACTAAATTATCAAATAAAACATGGACTGGGATAAACTTAAAATTTTTCATAATGTTGCACTAGATCTAAATATCTCAGAAGCAGCTAATAAAATGAATATAAGTCATTCATCCATAAGTAGACAGATTAGCTCACTAGAGAGAGATTTGAAAGTATCACTATTTAAAAGGCATGCCAGAGGACTAACATTGACTGAGCAAGGTAAAATTTTATTCAAAACAGCACATGATATATTTGGAAAGATAGCTCTAACTGAGTCTCAATTAACTTCTTCTAAAGAGAAACCTACAGGCTCACTACACATAGCTGCCACTGTTGCCTTTGGCACCACATGGCTTGCCCCAAGAATAGCAAAGTTTTCAAACTCATATCCTGATATTGATATTTCTATAAGAATTGAAAATAAATATACAGATCTTTCCTTAGGTGAAGCTGATGTAGCTTTACGATTAAAAGAGCCTACACAAATGGATTTAATTCGTTTTCCTTTGTATGAGTTTCAATTTAAAATTTACTCTTCACCAGAGTATATTGAAAAATTTGGTATACCAAAAAGTGTGAGTGATTTATCAAAACATACAATAATTGCTTTTGGTCATGATGTTGAGCCATCTATACCCGATGTAAACTGTATTTTGGATTTAATTCCTAAATCAAAAAAACCCAAGACCATTTATATATCTAATATGTATGGAGTTATGAGAGCTATTGGAGGAGGAGCGGGCATTGGTGCCTTACCAGAATATATGAAAATATCTAATAACAATCTTGTTCCTATTTTACCTAATGCAAATACTCCAAAAACAATAATTTATTTTACTTATCCACCTGAATTGAAGGGTTCCAAAAAAATTGAAGCTCTCAGAGATTTTTTAGTGAGAGAGGTAAATAAAGAAAAAAAAGTTTAGTCTTTTTTTATAAATTTCTTATTACAATAGTTGCACACTA
The DNA here is from genome assembly GCA_902575065.1 of uncultured Alphaproteobacteria bacterium. Classification (GTDB taxonomy): domain Bacteria; phylum Pseudomonadota; class Alphaproteobacteria; order HIMB59; family HIMB59; genus HIMB59. The sequence continues at coordinate 52,452 of CACGPU010000006.1, read as the reverse complement.
TTTCTTTTTTTTTACCAAATTTAAAATAAACAGCTGGATGACCTAAATCACCACTTCCACCGTCGCACATTACTATATCAGTATTTTTTGAAACGTATTCGATGGGGTCTGCTATTTTGTTTTGATCACTCATAATGAAACGAGTTCTGAGACTAAATTCGTATATTTTTTTGGGTCGTCAAGGCTTTCACCTTCCATTAGCTTTGCGTGATCATAAAGAATTTCACAGAATTTGTCTTTTTGATTTTTATCTAAAGATTTTAATTTATTAACTAATTCATGATTGATATTTATCTCTAAAATTCTTTTTTCATCAGAAATATTTTGATTATTAGCAGCCATCAGTTTTTTTAAATGCATATCCATATCGTTCTCATCAGCTACTAAACATGAAGCACTTGTAGTAAGTCTTTTAGAAATTTTTACATCTTTAACTTTATCTTTCAGATTGTCTTTTAAAAAACCAACAAAATCTTTATCTTCCTTTGGCTCTTCTTTGTCTTTTTTTGACTCTTTTTTATCCTCAATATCTACTTCACCTTTAGTAATAGATGTAAATTCATAATCTTTGAATTTCATTTTCATTGGCATCCAGAATTCGTCGACTGGATCCGTAATTAACAAAACATTTATTTTTTTATTTTTAAATAGTTCCATTTGAGGGCTATTAATGAGGTTTTCCTTGTTTTCGCCTGAAATATAATAGATTTTCTTTTTATCGTTTGAAAAATCAGTTACGTATTGATCTAAAGTTATCATCTCTTCTTTCTCAGAGCAGTTAAAAGTTGAAAACTCAAATATCTGACCATGAAAGTCATTAAATTCATAGAGTCCCTCTTTTACAACAGGCCCAAAATTCTTCCAAAAATCTTTAAATTCATCTGGCTTCTTTTTTTTTAATTCAAGAATTTCTTTGAGAACTCTTTTTGTAATAGCATTAGATATTTTACTAATTACGGCATTATTTTGTAAAATTTCTCTTGAAATATTTAAACTAAGATCTTCTGTGTCTACCACACCTGGTACAAATCTAAGCCAAGCTGGAATTAATGCATCTAACTTATCAGAAATAAATACTTTATTAACATATAGCTTTAACTTGTTTTTGCGATCTGGATGGTAAAGATCTTGAGGCTGCGATTTTGGTAAATATAAAAGGGCAGTATAATTTACAACTCCCTCAGCTTTAAAGTGAATAGTTGTTAAAGGCTCATCATAATAGTTTGAAACTTGATTATAAAAAGATTTGTAGTCATCTTTTTTAATTTTTGACTTATCTTTTAGCCAAATGGCTTCAGCAGAGTTTACTTGTTCTTCAGTTTTATCATCTTTTTTCTTATCATTTTTATCTTCTTCGGATGTTACAAAAATGGGGAAAGGAACAAAATCAGAATACTTTTTTATTATTTCCTCTATTTTATATTTACTTAAAAACTCTTTCTCATCCTTCTTAATTGATAACGTAATTTCAGTTCCAATTTCATTGTATTCCGTTTCCTCAATTGAAAATGTACCCTTACCATCTGAAGTCCAAAGGTAACCACTGGATGAGTCATATTTTTTTGATCTAACTACTACTTGATCGGAGACCATAAATGATGAATAGAAACCAACTCCAAATTTACCTATTTGATTGATATCTCCCTTTTTATCACCCATCTTTTTAATAAACTCTTCCGTGCCAGATTTAGCTATTGTGCCTAAATTTGATTGCATATCTTTATCATCCATGCCAATCCCATTATCTTTAATTGAGATAGTTCTATTTTTTTCATTAAGATGAATTCGAATTTTGAATTTATTTGTTTTAGGAGCTTTGGAGTCAGTCTGACTAACATATCTAAGCTTTTCGCAAGCATCTGATGAATTTGATATTAATTCACGTAAAAATATTTCCTTTTCGGTATAGAGTGAATTAGCAACTATATCTAGGAGCTTTGATACTTCAGTTTCAAATTTTACAGTTTTCTTTTCCGCTTGTTGTTTAGTCATTTTTTTTTAATATCCTTATTATAAGTAATGTTTACCAATGATAATACTGAGTGTTCTACAAAAATTTCTGTCATTTCACAAAGTAAATTTGATAAATGGCTGTTAGCACAATCATCTTTTACTAAAAATTGGGCTTTATCTAATAATTTCAAGGCAGAATCAGGAAAAATTCTCAAAATTCCCTATGAGGACGGAAGATTGAAAGAGGTCATATTAGGAGAGGGCGCAGATAAAAACCTAGAGGCAATTAGTGCTTTTTCTGCATCTAACATTGGTAACTATTATATCTCTAGTAAATTTGCCAAATCAAAGGAGTCTGAAATATACAAAGCATGGGCTTGGGGCAACTATAATTATCAGTCTAAATCTAAAAAAAATTTATTATACGTAAAGGAACAAAAGGAATTAGAGTTTTTAACTTTTTACTCAGATTGTATTAATCTTTCGAGAGACTTGATAAATAGCCCTGCAAATAAATTAAACCCATCAACTTATTACTCAAAAATTAAAAATAATAATTTGTTTAAAAGTTTTAATTTTATTGATTACACTGAAAAAGAAATAAATTCGAATTTTCCTTTGACATGTGCTGTTGGTAAATCTTCCTCTTCAAAACCAAAAGTGATTGAAATAACAAATCGAAAACTTTCAAAAAAAGATAAACCATTGGTTATTATTGGAAAAGGCGTTACATTTGACACAGGTGGTGTAAATATAAAACCAGGTACCTCAATGAGAAATATGAAAAAAGATATGGGAGGTTCTGCTATCGCTATATCATTATTTTTGTTAGCAAATTATTTTTTAAAAAAAACTAAAATTGTTTTAATTGCCCCAATCGCTGAAAATGCAATATCATCAAAATCAATGAGACCTGGTGATGTATATTCATCTGTTTCAGGAAAGTCTGTGGAAATTGCCCATACAGATGCTGAGGGAAGACTTTTGTTAGCAGATGCAATAGAAAAAGCCTCTTCTTATAACCCATGTATGATTATTGATTTTGCAACGCTTACTGGAGCAGCAAGAGTAGCTCTGGGTGAAGACCTTCCTGCTTATTTTTGTAATAATGAAACATTTGCAAAAAAAATCGAAAATTTAAATAAAGAAAAATTGAGATGTTGGAGATTACCCTTGTACTCTCCTTACTTGTCTAAAATTAAATCTCAAGTAGCAGATCTTAGTAATGCATCTTTAGATGGTATGGCTGGTTCTATTACGGCAGCACTTTTTCTTCAAGAATTTTTAAAATCTCCCAATATACCTTGGTTTCACTTTGACACCTTTGCTTGGTCTCAAGACTCAAAAGGAGCTGCATTACAGGGATTAGATATAATGAGTGATTTTTTAAGGAAAAATTTTAATTAGTGAAGTACTTACTGATATTTTTTCTATCATTATCAGGTTGTATTACAACCGATAGGTCTTTTAACACAGCAAATATCTGCGATATTTTCAAAACAAATCCTAAATGGAAATCATATGCAGAAAAAACAAAAGAAAAATGGGGAGTTCCAGTTAGTTTGCAATTAAGCTTTATTAAACAAGAGTCCTCTTTTGAAAGAACTGCAAGGCCTCCGAGGAAAAAGGTATTGGGTTTTATACCTGGTTTAAGGCCATCAAGCGCTTATGGTTACAGTCAGGCCTTAGATGGAACATGGGAGGAGTATAAAGTTTCAACAAAAAACTTTAATGCCGATAGAAAAAATTTTAGAGATGCTAGTGATTTTATAGGTTGGTATGTTGATGGAAGTTACCGTCTGTTGAAAATTGATAAAAGTGATGTTTACAATCATTACCTTGCTTATCATGAGGGCAAGGGTGGGTATCAAAAAAAATCTTATAACAAAAAAAAATGGCTTTTAGAGGTGGCAAAAAAAGTAGAACGTCAAGCTAAAGATTATTCTAATCAAATAACAAAATGTAATTTTCATAAAAATAGTGTGTTTTAATTGTTACAAAAATCAGATCTTATAAATTATTTCTACTCCAATTTTACTGATCCTGAGTATAAAGGCATTGGAACTGAACATGAAAAATTTATCTTTTATAAAGATAATAAAAGATTTCAATTTGATGGAGAGATAAGTATACAAAATTTATTTCAATTTTTCTTATCAAAGGGTTGGCAAAAAAAAGAATACAATAGTTTCAATCAATTAATATCTTTGTCTAAAAATGGTGCAAGCATTACTTTAGAGCCAGGGTGTCAACTAGAATTATCAGGTAAAATTTTAAAGAATGTTCATCAAACTTGCACGGAGTCTTATGAACATTTAAGAGAATTAAAAGAATATGCCGAATTGAATGAACTATGCATTTTAGGACTGGGATTTGATCCAATAAGTAAATTAGAGGATTTAACTTTTATCCCAAAAGAGCGTTATAAAATTATGAGTGAATATATGCCTAAAGTTGGCTCAAGAGGATTAGATATGATGACCCGAACATGTACTGTTCAAGCAAATTTAGATTATTTCAATGAAACAGATCTAATTAAAAAATTTGTTGTTTCTAATAGAATTCAACCAATAGTTATGGGTATATTTTGTAATTCGCCCTTTCGTGAATCGAAATATAATAATTTAGTGAGTAATAGAATTTATACATGGCAAGACACTGATGATCAAAGATGTGGAATAAAAAGATCATTTCTGAATAAGAATTTTTCTATTGAGGAATATGTTGACTTTGTTTTGGAAGTAAAAAACTATTTTTTAAAGATTAATGGAAAACAATATGACACAACAGATTATACTTTTAATGAATTGTTAAATAAAAACACCGCAAATAAAGACCTCTCAAATTACAACATATCAATACAAGATTGGATAAATCATCTCTCCACAATTTTTACAGAGGTAAGATTAAAGTCATATATAGAACTTAGAGGTGCAGACGCTGGGAAATGGGAAATGATTTGCGCTCTTCCAGCATTTTGGGTTGGCATACTTTATGATTATGAAAATCTTGAACATCTTTGGAAAGAAACTAGTTCGTGGCAAGAGAATGATATTTTAAATTTGTATCAAGAGGTTCCTTATAAAGGACTTAACAGTAACTTTATTAATGCGCCCTTATATGAGCATGGTAAAAACCTTCTTAACCTCGCTTACAAGGGATTAGAAAAAAGAGGTTATCTAAATTCTGAAGGAAGAGATGAAAGTATTCATCTTGAAAAATTATATAATATTGTTGAAAAACAAAAAAATCCTGCAGATTTGTTAATTGAAGAGTTTAAGGATAAAAAAGATATATTATCATTATTAAATAATACCTATTATTGAATTTGCCATGAAATTTCTTTTTCAAATGGATGATCCCAAAAAAATAAATATTAACGAGGACTCTACTTATATGTTAATCAAGGAGTCTTTAAATAGAGGTATAGATTGTTATTACAATGATCCAAGATGGGTATTTAGTGAGATTTATAAAGTTAATAGAATTAAATCTCACGTTTCTAGATTAAGTTTGAAAAAAAATAATCAGCTTTCGTATCAAAGAAAGATCCTAAAAGAAATTGATTTAGAGCAGATGAATGCCATTTTTATTCGACAAGATCCACCCTTCGACTTAAATTATATTTCTAATACCTATTTATTAGATCAATTAAAAAAACCTTTAATTTTAAATAATTCAAAGGAGATTAGGAACTTCCCAGAAAAACATATTATGATGAACTTCCCAGAATTAACTCCCCCGACGTTAATATCATCAAATATAGAAGCCATCATAAAGTTTATAAAGAAGAATAAAGAGGTTATTATAAAACCCGCTTATGGAAATGGAGGATTAGGAATTCAAAAAATTAGCCATAATAAGACTAATCTCAGTACGTTCTTAAAAAATTACATAAAAAAATTTTCGAATTGCCCAGTAATTATTCAAAGATTCCTTAAAAATTTCAAAAAAGGAGACAAAAGAATTATTCTCATAAATGGGGACATTGCTGGAGCTGTATTAAGAGTGCCTAGAACTAATAGCATAAAGGCAAATTTTCATGCAGGTGGAAGGGCAGTAGAAACCAATATCAATGACAAAGATAAGTACATTTGTAAAAAAATAAAATCATTTTTGGTGAAAAAAAAATTATTTTTTGTTGGTATTGATGTGATAGATGGCTATTTAACAGAAATAAATATTACATCTCCTACTGGAATTCAAGAAATCAACAGATTAAATAAAAGTAAGCTTGAAAAAGATATTATTGATTTTGTTTTAAGATCACTGAAATAAATTTTCAAAAAGCTTATTTATATTTTTTTGAATTAAATCTTCTATAGGTTTTTTTACAGTCCCATCAGGTATGACTCTTTCATAGGAATAATTTCCATTTTGATATTTTATAACAAAATCCTCATTGTCAATAATATCAAAAATTGTAATTTTAAAATTATTCAAAGCTAATTCTAATTCTGCCTCTAAAATCTCTCCGTCTGGTGATGTTAAAATTAAGTTTTTAATTTTCAATTCATTCAAATTATTATTTGAAATTTGTCCAGAAATAGAACTACTTTGATTAATGAAAGAATTTGCTAATGTGTTTAATAATTCATTAATCTGTTCAAAATCCTCAATGTCTTGAGATAGAGATTGAATAAATAAAACTAGTGCAAATTCCTCTTCAGAAATATTAACATTAATATTACCATCTATGTTTCCAGATATATTTTTAATCTTTTTAAGATTAACAGGTTCAGAAACATTTAAAGATAGATTAATTTTTCCTTTAATACGAGATGTATTTAAAAATAAACGATCAAAATTAGATAAATTTAAATCATTTAATTTGACTGTACCAGTAAACATCTGATTTTTAATTGATCCAGAAATATTTGAAATTTTATCTTTATTTATTAGATCTAAATTTTCTATTAAAATTAGATCACTGACTGGATCAACGTATAAGTTTGACTCTAAATAATCAAAGTCAACAAGATCCACAATATTCGTAAAATCTTCTTCAGTTAATTCAGAGATGATATTTAATAGTTCTGCTTTATTTAAATTTTCAATTCCAATATTCAAAGAGGCATTATTAAAATTATTAAGATCTAAATTACCGTCAATCAATAAATTCGAACCTTCCAAATTAATAAATTGAAGATCTTCAATAGCTAAATTTGAGCCATTTATAAGGCCTCTCGCGTTGACATGTTCCGTATTTAATATTTTTAATAATCTAGTTAATGAGTTAGATGGAATTAACTCAAATTGTCTAAACCGGTTTAATTGAATATCTAATTGTAGACTATTGATATCATCAAGCCCATAAGTACCGCTAATTTTAATAATATTTTCATTCTTATTAGTTATATTTATTTGATTAATTGTAAAAATATTATTTGCGAAATTGCTGGATAATTCAATTTTATCAAATTCAAATTGCTTTACTAATTCCGAATAAGGTAAAAATTCTAATAATACTGATAAGTCATCTTTGGAACTAGAGTTAAGACTAGCATTAAAGTTAGCATTATAAAAATCAAGATTTTCAATAGTTCCGTTTAAATCTAAGTTTGTTCCTTGATCAGAGACATACAAGATTTTATTTATAGTTAAATTATTTGAATTGTAGTTTAAATCAAAATTTTCAATTATTCCTTGAGGAATGTCTATAATTTCATTGAAAATATTTATATTACTAATCATTTGAAATAAATTATCTGAAGAGATATTTTGACCTCTAATTGATAAATCAGAACTAATGAAATTGCTTAAATCGATATTCCCCTCAATATTAATTTGTGATTTGTCAGCTAAAGTAATAACTAGGTCTTCAATATTTAAATTTTCTTTTACATATTCACCTTTTATGTCAAGACTTTGAAAATTTATTTTTTTTAAAACCTCCTGGTAATTTTCCCCTAAAAGTAATACTAGTTCATCTATTTCAAGATTTTCTATAGAAAAATCAATTTTATTTATTTCTGAGTCAGTTGTATAAATATCAAAATATAAATCAGAGCCTTTATATTTAAATTTATTTGATATTATTCTTGTATTATTGCCATCGTTAGAGATCTTTAATTTTAAATTATCGATATCACCCTCTAGTAAAATCGCATTGTTAACAAAATTTGAATTTATATTTTCTATTCTCGCTTGGTTGAGTTTAATTGAAATATCATCTGCATTAAAAATAGATCTAGAAATTTCAATATTAGAAGCTGCAAAATCAGTTTGGATTAAATAATGATTAATCTTGAAATTTGAATTATCTATAGAGAGAATTGGTTTAGGCATAATTTTTAAAGATTGATTTGATACACTCTTCAATGTAACAAAACCTTTAGTTTCTCTTTCGACCATTTCTTGAGATAAAATATTCATAGGCAATTTTAGAAAACTAAGTCCAAATAAAATCACTAGAATTATAAGTATTGCAATGGGTATTAGGATTTTTAATTTTTTCATTTATTCTTATTACAAATACAAGGTCACAAAATAGATCATATAAGCTAATATAAAGCCAAGAGAAATTAATTTTCCAGCTAATTTTAACGAAATAATTACGAAAAATAATAAAGAAGTCAGTAAAAATAGCCATTTATCAATTTGACCAAGTAATTCAAAAAAATTTATACTTCCATTGATTAGCACAGCAATAATCGTTATTCCAAATATGTTGGCTATATTTGATCCGAGAATATTTCCAATTGCCAAATTATTTTGTTTTTTTACTATTGATAAAATTGTTGCAATTACTTCAGGTAAAGATGTACCAAAAGCAATAATTGTTATTCCAATCGTAGTTTCTGCAACACCAAATATGCTAGTTAGATTTTTCGCATAAACAATAAAATACTTAGAACTAAAAAATAATACAATAAATGCTAATATTATTTTTAAAATAATAAAAAAAGATGAAGAATGTGTTATCTCGGATATAGTGTTAATTTCATCAATTGGTTTTTTTATTTCAAAATAAATAAAAAAACAAAGTAATCCAAAGAGTAAAACTCCGTAGGTGTAGCCAATATTAAAATTAAATATTATGAAAATAAAAAAAACGATTGAAAAAATTAAAAAAAATAAAAAAGTACTTTTATCCCTTTTATCACTCACTAACCTAGTAATGGGATATAGCATGATACCCCCTACCAATAAAATATTTGCGATATTACTTCCAACAAGATTACCAGCTACTATTCCAACAGAATTTAATTTTAATGCTTGAAATGTTGCTGCAAACTCAGGGAGGGAAGTGCCAATTGCTATAATAAATATTCCAACAAGTATTGGTCTAATTTTATATACTTGTGAGATTAGAATTGAATTTTTAATTGCAAAATCACATGACCATATTAATAGAGCAAGACTTATTAATACTCCTAATAAACTCTCAATCAATTCACACCCATTTGATCTTTTTTAAGTTTCCTTATCTCATCTCTGAACATTGCAGCTTTCTCAAAATCTAAATTTTCAGCTGCAGATAACATTTTTTTCTCTAATTTTTGAACATGCTTTTCAAATTTATTAGGACTCAATTTATCAATTTCAGATGTACCCACAGTATAGCTATCTTTTTCATAGATGCTCTCGATAATTTCACCAATATTTCTTTTCACTGATTGTGGAGTAATGTTATTTTTCTTATTAAATTCAATTTGTTTATTTTTTCTGTATTTTGTCTCCTCAAGAGCTGCTTTAATACTTTTAGTTATCACATCTGCATACAAAATCACCTTTCCATCTATATTTCTGGCTGCACGACCTATAGTTTGGACCAAACTAGTTTTTGACCTTAAATAACCCTCTTTGTCAGCGTCAAGGATGGCTACTAAACCACACTCAGGAATATCTAGTCCTTCTCTGAGTAAATTAATGCCAATTAAAATATCGATCTCCCCAATTCTTAAAGAGCGAATAAGTTTTATTCTATCAATAGTCTCAACATCAGAATGCATATATTCAGCCTTTAAATTATGTTCTTTAAAGTAATTGGTTAAGTCCTCAGCATTTTTTTTTGTAAGAGTTGTAATCAATACTCTATTTTTGTTATTGAGTGTTGTTTTAATTTCACCCATCAAATCTTCCACTTGATTGACAGTTGTTTTGATCACACATTCAGGATCAATTAGACCTGTGGGTCGTATAATTTGTTCAACATACTCATTTTCGACTTCATTCAATTCCCACGGTCCAGGAGTTGCAGATAAAAAAATAGTTGGGGGACGCATCATATTCCATTCTTCAAAAGTTAAAGGTCGATTATCCAATGCAGAAGGAAGTCTAAATCCATAATCCGATAAAGTTTTTTTTCTAGATCGGTCACCTTTATACATCCCATTTATTTGAGGTACAGATACATGAGACTCATCAATAATGAGAAGTGAGTTGTCCGGAATAAACTCGTATAGAGTTGGTGGTGCTTCACCAGGTTGTCTTCCACTTAAATATCTCGAATAATTCTCAATTCCTGAACATGTTCCCGTTGCCTGTATCATTTCCAAATCAAAATTAGTTCTCTCTTTTAATCTTTGAAATTCAAGTAACTTTTTTTCCTTATCAAACTCTTCTAGTCTTATTTTTAAATCTTTCTTAATTTCTTTAATAGCGTTCTCTAGTCGTGGTTTTGGAGTAATGTAATGACTATTTGCAAAGATTTTTACTTCTTCGAAGCTTTGAATGAATTCACCTGTGAGAGGATCAAATTCTTTAATATCTTCCACTTCGTCTCCAAAAAAACTTATCCTCCAAGCTATATCTTCTAAATGCGCAGGAAAAACATCAACTCGATCTCCAGTTACTCGAAACATACCTCTTCTAAAATCAATATTATTTCTTTTATACTGTAACTCTACTAACTCTCTTAGGAACTCCATTAAATTAATGTTTTGTCCTTTTTTTATTTCTAAAGTCATTTTAGAGTAAGAGTCAACAGACCCAATACCGTAAATACATGAAACACTTGCTACAATAATTACATCTTCTCTCTCTACTAATGATCTAGTTGCTGAGTGTCTAAAACGATCTATTTGTTCATTTATAGAGGATTCTTTTTCTATAAATGTATCTGATCGAGGTACATAAGCCTCCGGTTGATAATAATCATAATAACTCACAAAATACTCAACTGCATTATTAGGAAACAATACTTTTAGCTCTTCATACAATTGCGCAGCCAAAGTCTTATTGGGAGCCATAATCAATGTTGGTCTGTTATATTTTTCAATAACATTTGCAATTGTAAAAGTTTTTCCAGAGCCGGTTACACCCAATAATACTTGGCTTTGTTTTCTCTTTTCTAAACCATCAATCAATTTTTTAATTGCTTGAGGCTGATCTCCTTTTGGTTTATTTTCACTTACTATTTTAAACGGCATACTTGTAGAAATTTATAAATAAGTTTATAGATAACTAAATAAAAAAAATGATTTCTAATAGAGTTAACAACATAAAACCATCTTTGACAATAGCCACCAATATGAAGGCCCAGGAACTTAAAAGGGCAGGTAAGGATGTGATTGTTTTAGCAGCTGGAGAACCAGATTTTGATACACCTGATCATATCAAAAGCGCAGCAATAGATGCCATAAATAAGGGTTTTACAAAGTATGTACCAGGTAAAGGAACTCCAGACTTGCAGGTTGCAATTCAAAAAAAATTTCAAAGAGATAATAACTTAGATTATGAACTTAGTAATATTACAGTTGGAGTTGGTGGAAAGCACATAATTTATAATGCTTTTTCAGCAACAATTAATCAAGGTGATGAAGTTATTATCCCCGCTCCATATTGGGTGAGTTACCCCGACATTGTAATTTTAAATGATGGAAAACCTATAATTGTAGAGTGCGGTGAGCAAAATGGTTTTAAGATTACACCTGAGGATTTAGAAAAAAATATATCTTCAAAAACAAAATGGTTGATGCTTAATAGCCCAAGTAACCCGACTGGATCTATGTATACCAAAGAGGAATTGGTAGCTATCGGAGATGTTCTTAAAAATTATGAAAATATTTTTATTTTATCAGATGATATTTATGAAAAGATCGTTTACGACACAAATGAGTTCAAAACAATAGCTGAAGTCTGCCCATTTTTAAAAGAAAGAACATTGACGATGAATGGATTATCCAAGTCTTATTGCATGACAGGTTGGAGAGTAGGCTATGCAGCAGGTCCAATCAGTCTTATCAGTGCAATGAACAAAGTTCAATCACAAAATGTTTCTTCAACAGCATCAATATCAATGGCAGCCTCTGTTGAGGCATTAAATGGAGATCAAAGTTTTATCTTGTCTAACAATGAATCTTTTCTTAGAAGACGTAATTTAGTCGTAGAACATTTAAATGAAACACCTGGATTGTCTTGCAGAACTCCAGAGGGTGCTTTTTATGTTTTTGCTTCATGTAAAGATGTTTTAGGTAAGACAACGGAGTCTGGTAAAAAACTTTTAACTGATGGTGACTTTATGGATTATCTTCTTGAAGAGGTGGGTGTTGCAGGTGTGCAAGGTTCTGCATTTGGATTAGAGGGTTTCTTTAGAATTTCTTATGCAACTTCTGACTCAATATTAGAGGATGCTTGCCAAAGAATTAAATCTGCTTGTTCTAAATTAAGTTAATTTACTATTTGAAATAATCTTAGCTATTCGAAGAATATTAGTATTTCCAACTTTTCCAAAAGGTACTCCAGCTGTGATTATTATTTTTTCACCGTGTTTTAGAATTTTTCTTACTTTTGCTATTTTACAGGCACGGTCAACCATCTCAGTTGACGATGAAATTTCATCCACAACATCCATAAAAGTACCCCAAGTTAATGCATTTTGACGAGCAACTTTTTTATTTGTTGTTAATCCTATTAATGTCACATCAGGCCTCATCCTTGCGACTCTTAAAACAGATCTTCCTGATTGAGAAAATGTTGCGATACAATTGCATTCAGCAATGGTAGCTACTTCAAGTGCTGCAGTAGCAATAGCCTCTGTAGATGTTTTTACAACATTCAAATTGTAATTTTGAATATTAGCTAAATATTTAGGATCATTTTCAACACGTTTAATTATTTTATCCATCATTTCTACAGACTCTTTAGGATAATTACCAGCAGCTGACTCCGCAGATAACATTACAGCATCTACCCCTTGAAATACTGCTGTGGCAACATCAGAGGCCTCTGCTCTTGTTGGAGTAGGTGAGTCAATCATACTCTCGAGCATTTGGGTTGCAACAATACACGGCTTTCCAAATTTTCTACATGCAGCTACCATAGTTCTTTGATGAATTGGCACATCTTCCGGATTAGTCTCTACACCTAGATCTCCTCTAGCAACCATAATTCCATCAGAATTTTCAGTTATCGACTCAATTTCTTCCATAGCAGACGGTTTTTCTACTTTAACCATTACTTTAAATTTTGAAGGAATAAGTTTTTTTGCTGTTAATAAATCTTTTGTAGTTTGAATAAATGAAAGAGCAATCCAATCAACATCAAGTTTAATGGCTAGCTCTAAATCTTTTTTATCTTTTGGAGTAATTATTTTTAAATCAAGTTTTGTATCTGGAATATTTAACCCTTTGTTATTAGAAATTTCTCCACCATCTGTTACAACACATTTAATTGCAGAAGAAGATTTTGATTTTACTTTTAACCTTACCTTACCATCATTTACTAACAGCCTTTGCCCTATTGCTATAGATTTGAAAATTTCTTTATGAGGCAAGTTGACTCGAGAACTATCACCATCTTTTTTATTTTGATCAAAAGTAAATATTTGGTTTTTTTTTAGTTGTTCTTTGATATTTAGAAATCTACCAACTCTGAATTTGGGACCCTGCAAGTCACCTAAAATACAAATATAACGATTATGTTTTTTTTCTAAATTGCGAATAATTTTAACTTTTTTTTTGTGATCCTCATGGTCACCATGACTAAAATTTAGGCGAAATACGTCAGCACCAGATAAAAATAATTTTTCAATAGCTTTTTCTGTCTCACAGGCTGGTCCTAAAGTTGCAACAATTTTGGCTTTACGGTTTCTTAGTTTCATTTGATTTGTTTAGAAATTAATAAATAACATGATATTAGTAAATTACCATGAGTAAAATATCAAAAGAACAAGAGTACAAAATTAAAGCTAACGTGCTTGATCATTTAATTAATCATTTAAGAGATAGGACTGATGTACAAAATATTGACCTGATGAATCTTAGTGGGTTTTGCAGAAATTGTTTATCAAAATGGTATGTAAAATATGCAAAAGAGGAAAACTATGATCTAGACTATGAGGAATCAAGAAAGATTATTTATGGAATGTCTTACTCTGAGTGGAAAAGTAAATACCAATCAGAGGCAACAAAAGAACAAATAGAACAATTTAAAAAAAAATAGCTTAGATGACCGAGAAATTGCCGAACTGGAATTTAGGAGATTTTTACTCTTCTATAAAAGATGAAGGAATTGATATTGATATCGAAAAATATAGAAATTTTTCTAAATCTTTTAACAAAAAATATAAAGGTCAATTAGTTATTCAAGCTCAAAACCTCGAAAGCATCATAAAAGAATATGAGGACGGTAATGAACTTGGTGACAAGCTTGGAAATTTTGCTTTTTTGATGTACGCAACAAATATGAACGACCAAGAAACCGTTAAATTCTATCAAGGTATAAATGAAAAACTTACAGAGATATCTTCAAACTTGATTTTTTTTACAAACGAAATAAATGCTACAAGTGACCAAGATTTTGAAAAATTTATATCAAATGCTGGCAAATATAAAAATTGGTTAACTAATATACGTAGATATAAACAACATCAACTTGATGAAAAGAGCGAGATGATTTTCCTTGATAAGAATTTAACCTCTAACTCTTCATGGGTAAGATTCTTTGAAGAACAAATAAATGATTTAAAATTTAAAATCGATGATAAAGATCTAAATAGTTCAGAAGCTTTAAATTTATTATCTGATCATAAAGCAACTACAAGAAAAAAAGCAGCAAAAAGTATTGAAGATGTTTTTAAATCGAATGTAAAAACTTTTTCTTTTATTACAAACACTCTCGCAAAAGATAAAATTACTAATGATAAGTGGAGAAAATACAAATCTCCAACAGACTCAAGAAATTTAGCTAACAATGTTGAGAATGAAGTTGTCGAGGCACTAACTGAAAGTGTCACTTCCAATTACAAGAATATTTCACATCGATACTATAAAATTAAGGCCAAACTTTTTAATCAAGAAAAACTTAATTATTGGGATAGAAATGCGCCTTATCCTGACTCTCCTAATAAAAAGATAAATTGGTCTGAGGCAAAAGATATTGTAATACGCTCATATGCTAACTTTGATAAAAGTTTTAAAGATATTGTATTATTATTTTTTAATAACAGTTGGATTGATGCAGAATTAAAATCAGGTAAATCTCCAGGTGCATTTGCAGCATCTACAATTCCTTCAATACACCCTTACATTTTGACAAATTTCCACGGTAAAACCAGAGATGTAATGACATTAGCTCATGAACTTGGACATGGGTGTCACCAATATTTGTCTGCAAAACAAGGTTTGTTGTTATCCAGCACTCCTCTTACTTTAGCAGAGACAGCAAGTGTTTTTGGAGAGATGATGACTTTTCGAACACTACTTGAAGAAAGTGATAAGAATGCCAGAAAATACCTTTTAGCATCAAAAATAGAAGATATGATTAACACTGTTATCAGGCAAATATCATTTTTTGAATTTGAAAAGTTAGTTCACAATGAGAGAAAAAAAGGAGAGTTATCATCTGATCAACTTTGTGATTTTTGGATGAAAACACAATTAGAAAGTCTTGGGCCTAATATTGAATTAACAGATGGATATAGATATTTTTGGACATACATACCTCATTTTATTCATACTCCCTTTTATGTATATGCTTATGCTTTTGGAGATTGTTTAGTAAACATTTTAATTCAACTTTATGATGAGGGCCTTCCAAATTTTAAGGAAAGTTACATTAGTCTTTTAAAAAGTGGTGGCTCGAAACACTATAGTGAAGTTTTAAAACCATTTAATGTTGATCTAAAACAAAAAAATAGTTGGGAAAAAGGCCTCTCAATGATTTCAGGTCTAATAGATGAGTTTGAAAAAAGTCTTTAGTTTAAAATGAAAGAAGAAAATAATTTAGTATCAAGAGTAAAAAGGTACTCAAAAGTCACAACTTCCATGACTTCTTTAGCTACGAAATTTGCAGGTAAAAAATATTTAAATTTTGATTTAAGTGATCAAAAGTATGCGGCTCAAATTACAGAGATTTTAGGTAATTTAAAAGGACCTTTGATGAAGGTGGCACAACTAAGCGCTACTATTCCTGATTTACTGCCTGAAGAGTATGCTAGAAAATTAGCTGAATTACAGTCAAATGCACCTCCAATGTCTTGGGTGTTTGTAAAAAGAAGAATGAAAGCTGAATTAGGTGAAAATTGGCAAAATAACTTCAAAGAATTCAATCAAGAGGCAAGTTTTGCTGCCTCTTTAGGTCAGGTTCACAAGGCCAAATTGAAAACCAATGATTATGTTGCGTGTAAGCTCCAATATCCTGATATGTCATCAGCAGTAGAGGCTGACTTAAACCAATTAAAAATAATATTTAAAATTTACTCTAGTTATAATAAATCAATACAAATTAGAGAGATCTATAAAGAAATAGAAGCAAGACTTAAAGAAGAATTAAATTATAGTTTAGAAAACAAACATTTAAAAATTTTTAAATTTATTCATAAAAATAACTCTTATATCAAAATTCCAAATGTTTACGAAAAAATATCTACAAACAGGCTTTTAGTGATGGAATTTCTTAACGGTAAAAAATTAATTGAATATAAAAATGCACCACAAAAAACTAGAAATGAATTAGCAAAAAAATTATTCATGGCATGGTACTTACCCTTTTATAAATACGGTATAATTCATGGAGATCCACACTTAGGTAATTACTCAGTAGATAATAAAAATAATATAAATCTATTTGATTATGGCTGTGTAAGAATATTTCCACCTAAGTTTGTAAAGGGCGTAATAGACCTTTATTTCGCTCTAAAAGAAAAAGACAATAAAAAGATAAAAACTGCTTATCAAGTATGGGGGTTTAAAGACATTGATGATAAATTAATGAATGTTTTAAATAAATGGGCTTTATTCTTGTATGATCCAATCTTAAAAAATGAGGTTCGAAAAATACAAGACTCAGATAGTGGTATTTATGGAGCTAAAATAGCTAGCGAAGTCCATAAAGAGCTCAAAAAATATGGAGGAGTTAAGCCTCCAAGAGAGTTTGTATTTATGGATCGAGCAGCGGTTGGTTTGGGGTCAATCTTTATTCATTTGAAAGCTGAAATAAATTGGTACAAGCTTTTTCATGACTTAATTAAAGATTTTTCAGTTAAAAGTGTTGAAACCAATCAAAAAAAAGCATTCAAATTTGCCGGTTTATGATGACTTTCAACAAATGTTTAATAAATTTTATAAATCTTAGACTTAACAAATTAAATTTATCTGATATACAACATACCTTCTAAAAGGAACAAGTTAATGATAATAGGCGCAGTTAAAGAAAAAAAAAAGTTTGAGAATAGAGTTTCTATTTCTCCTGATGATGTAAAAAACTATGTAAAAGCTGGTCACCAAGTATTTATTGAAAAGGGGGCAGGTTCACTTTCAGGTTTTAATGATAAATCCTATAAAGAGTCTGGAGCGACTATATCTACTTCAAAAGAAGTTTTTAAAAATTCTGATATTATTTTAAAAATAAATTGCCCAACCCCAGATGAATCTAAATTAATAAAAAATAATTCTATAGTTATTTCTCAAATCAGTATACAGAACAACCAAGACAGTATTAAAATTTTAAATTCTAAAAAAATATCAGCGTTTGCTTTAGAACTAGTTCCAAGAATTACTCGAGCTCAAGATATGGATATTTTGTCTTCTCAAGCAAATTTAGCAGGATATCATGCGGTTATAGATGCTGCTCAAGAATTTAACAGAGTATTACCATTATTTATGACTGCCGCTGGTAAAGTTACTCCGGCAAATGTTTTAGTCATAGGTGCAGGTGTTGCAGGTTTACAAGCTATAGCAACTGCTAAACGATTGGGCGCTATTGTTTTTGCTACAGACGTAAGAATAGCCTCAAAAGAGCAAGTTGAGAGTCTTGGTGGTAAATTTGTTATGGTTGAGGATGAGGAGTCTAAGAATGCTGAAACGAAGGGTGGTTATGCAAAAGAAATGAGTGCAGAGTACCAAAAAAAACAAGAGGCTTTATTGGCAGAAACTTTAAAGACAATGGATATTGTAATATGTACTGCTCAAATACCAGGAAGAAAAGCACCTTTAATTTTGAAAAAAGAAATGTTGGAGAACATGCAAAATGGTTCAGTTATTGTTGATCTAGCTGTAGAGTCAGGAGGGAACTGCGAATTTAGCCAAGTTGGAAAAGTCGTTTCAAAAAATGGTCTTAAGATTGTAGGTCATGCCAACGTTCCTGGCAGAGTAGCAAATAATGCCTCAAGCCTTTTTTCAAAAAATATTTCTAACTTTTTAAAATTAATGAACTTTGAAGATAAGAAAAAATCTATGATTAATAAAAATGATGAAATTATTAAAGCTACAATGATTTGCTCAGCTGGAAAGATTTTAATAAAATAAAAAGGAGTTACTATGTCAGAAATTTCAAATCAATTAGAAAGTTTATCATACAAAGCACAACAAATTGCAAATGAAGCAAGCCAGTTAGCATCTAGTGTGGCCGAAACATCTGGAGGCCATAGTGACTTTATTATTTTTGGTATAACTGTTTTGGTATTGGCTTGTTTTGTAGGTTATTATGTAGTTTGGTCGGTTACCCCTGCTTTACACAGTCCTTTAATGGGTGTCACAAATGCTATTTCGTCCGTAATTATTGTTGGAGCTTTATTGGCTGCAGGTCCTGTTGATAGTAACATTTCTAAATATTTTGGTTTAGTTGCTGTAACTCTTGCTGCCGTTAACATATTTGGGGGGTTCGTTGTAACAAATCGAATGCTCTCCATGTTTAAAAAGAAACAATAGGTAAAAAATGTCAACTTTAACAACTGCAGCATATTTAGTTTCATCGGTTTTATTTATACTTTCTCTTAGAGGGTTATCACATCCCTCAACTGCAAGAAGAGGAAATTTTTTAGGAATTTTAGGGATGACTATAGCAATAGTCACAACACTGTCAAATCCTGGTGTACTTAGCTATAAAGAAATTGGAATAGCTTTTTTAATAGGTGGTTTGATTGGAACATCAATCGCAGTTAAAATTCAAATGACTGCATTACCACAATTAGTTGCTGCTTTCCATAGCTTGGTAGGATTAGCTGCTGTGTTTGTTGCTGCCTCTGCATATTACAATCCTAGTGCCTTTAATATAGGTACTGTTGGATCTATTCCGATGGGAAGTTTAATAGAAATGTCAATTGGAACTGCAATAGGTGCTGTGACTTTTACAGGATCTATTATAGCTTTTGGAAAACTCCAAGGTTTTGTCTCAGGAAATCCTTTAGTTTTCAAAGGTCAACATTTTATTAATTTACTTTTGGGTTTAGGAATTATTGCTTTAATTGTTAAGTTTTGCATAGATCAAAACCAAGAATTATTTTGGCTTATCGTTTTTGCCTCATTTGTTATCGGTGTACTTTTAATTGTTCCAATTGGAGGAGCAGATATGCCAGTTATTGTCTCAATGTTAAACTCATATTCCGGATGGGCCGCTGCTGGAATTGGTTTCACTCTATCTAATAACTTATTGATTATTACTGGCGCACTGGTTGGTTCGTCAGGAGCTATCTTGAGTTACATAATGTGCAAGGGAATGAATAGATCTTTCTTAAACGTTTTACTTGGAGGATTTGGTGGTGAACAAGCAGCTAGTGCTGGCGGAGTAAAAGATGATCGTCAAGCAAAACAAGGTAACGCTGCTGATGCTGCTTTTATGATGAAAAATAGCAAAACAATAATCATTGTTCCTGGTTACGGAATGGCTGTTGCTCAAGCACAACACGCACTTAGAGAGATGGGTGATTTACTCAAAGCAGCAGGTGCAGAAGTAAGATATGCAATCCATCCTGTAGCTGGAAGAATGCCGGGACACATGAACGTGTTACTTGCAGAAGCAAATGTTCCTTATGATGAAGTCCTAGAACTTGATGAAATTAACAGAGATTTCTCTGAGACTGATGTTGCATTTGTGATTGGTGCTAATGATGTAACTAACCCAGCTGCAAAAACTGATAAGACGAGTGCCATTTATGGTATGCCTATTTTAGATGTGGAAAATGCTGGTCAATTATTTTTCGTTAAAAGAGGTATGGCTAGTGGATATGCAGGTGTTCAAAATGAATTATTTTTCAGAGACAATACATTAATGCTATTTGGAGATGCTAAGAAAGTTTGTGAAGATATAATTAAAGGGCTAGAGAACTAGTCGAATTTCTTCTTACGCATAAGTTTTTTAAATCTTTTAATTGATTCGGCTTTTTCACGAAGCTTTCTCTCTGATGGTTTTTCGTAATTTTTTCTTAGTTTTAATTCTTTGAAAATACCCTCTCTTAAAAGCTTTTTTTTGAGTACGCGTATAGCGGCCTCAACATTATTATCTCTGACTTGAACTTCTATTGCCAATCTAGTAACCTCATAAAGGCGTAATTTATATATAAATATGAAGTCAAAGCAAGAAAAATTAGCTAACTCATTTATTAACGAAGTACCCAAATTTGGTTGGTCTAGAGAAACTCTCTTACAATGTGCAAAAAAGCAAAGAATTTCAACATCTGTTCTAGCAAAATTATTTCCATCTTTTGAATATGACGTTTTAAAATTCATAATTGCTCAAAATAACATTCAAGTTGAGAAGAATTACAATTCCTTCAACAACTCACGATTGAAAACTAGAGATAAAATTAAAACAATCATGGAATTAAAATTTGAAAATAACAGTCATCTTAAAAAAGCATTGCCTGAAATGCTAAAATTTCTTTTAAGACCTGGTAACATATTAATGTCAATTAAAATGCTTCATGAAAATAGTGACTTTATATGGAGTTTATCAGGTGATAAATCAAATGATTTTAGTTACTATTCAAAGCGAGGTTTGCTTTCAATGATTTATCTTGCCACATTAATTTATTGGCTTAACGACAAGTCAGAAAAAGATATTGCTACCAAAAACTTTATCAGCAAATCAGTTGATGGAATAGTTGATGGGGTTTCAAGACTTAAACAATTAAGTTTACTCAAAGGCTTAGCTGAAAATTTTATGTCTAGGTATGCTAAAAAGACATCTTAAATTTCCTTTAAAACATATAATAAACCTCCAAAAAGTATAAAAATTTATTCTTATTTAAATTTTAAATTTATTTTTGTTAATAGAAAGGCACATAATGAATAAAATTTTTATTACTTTGATTTTTACGATTTTTTCATCATTAGCTTTTGCAAATGGACATATGCAGCCAAACTCTTTTGCTGTAACTTTAAAAGTTCCATCTGCAGATGTAGAGAAAGTTGAATCTATCTTACAAAGCCATCATCAGTTTTTGCATGATAAACATTCTTTATCTGGTGATGATAGATTAAACTCATATTCTATCGTTAAAGGTTTTGAGCCTGTAGATTTAACTGACCCTTCGAAAGGTGTTACCGATAATGTCTTTTATTTTTTAAGCGAGCATTATCAAACTCCAGTTGGCTTGCAGCTTCATGGACAAGCATCTGAGACTTGGGAGGATGTACAAGAGTTTAGATCGATAATATATCAGTATAGTATCGCAATTGCTTTCCCAGGCGAAGTCATAGCTAAGATGAATCGCTAAGAAAAAATAATAAATACTCGCGGTTATTAATTTAGCCGCGAGAAAATAAAACCTCTTCAGGAACTCATCAAATACACTATAATAAATAATAATTGGAGGACTGATGAGTATTCAAAAAACAATTACACCCATAAATAATACTATTTATTTAGAGAGAGAATTAGCCTCAGATAGTAAAATTAATTCAGTCATAGATAAAGCCTCAACAAGTTTTGAAATTTGGAAAAACACATCTCTTGATGACCGAATTAATATTGTAAATAAATTTATTGATAACTTAATCGCTCTCAAAGATGAAATATCAAAGGAAATTTGTTGGCAAATTGGAAGGCCCATATCTCAATGTGCAGGAGAATTAAGAGGCTTTGAAGAGCGCTCAAGACACATGGTAGATATTGCTAAAGACTCATTACAAAATCTTCCAGCTACTCAAAACGAAGAATTTGACAACTATATATACAAAACTCCTCTTGGGGTGATTTTTGTAATGGCCCCATGGAATTATCCGATTATTACTGCAACTAACACAATTGTTCCTGCTATAATTTCAGGTAATAGTTTAATTTTAAAACATTCATCTCAAACACCAAGATGTGCAGAACTAATTTTTCAAGCTTTTGAAAATACGGGGATACCTGAGGGTGTTTTCCAATTTATTCATACTGATCATAAAGCTTGTGAAAAAATAATCTCTGACTCAAGAATAGCTCACGTTGTTTTTACTGGCTCTGTAAGAGGAGGCCAGGAGGTGAAAAAATATATAGGAACACGATTTATTAATGCTGGTCTAGAATTAGGAGGGAAAGATCCTGCCTACGTCAGAGCAGATGCTGATTTAAAACACGCAATTGAAAACCTTGCAGACGGTGCACTATTTAATTCTGGTCAATCTTGTTGTGGTATAGAAAGAATTTATGTAGATAAAAAAATTTATAAAGAATTTATAGATGGCTTCAAAAGCATTACTGAAAATTATAATTTAAACGATCCCTCAAAACCTGACACAAATTTAGGCCCTGTGGTAAGACAATCAGCAGCTAATTTTATTAGAGCTCAAATAAATGAAGCGGAGAGCAGCGGAGCAAAACGTCTTATTGATGAGAGTAAATTTACAATATCTAGAGAGGATAATTGTTATGTTAGCCCTCAAGTAATGGTTGATGTCAATCATGATATGAGATTCATGATGGAGGAAACTTTTGGTCCTGCTGTTGGAATTATGCCTGTAGATGACGATAAAGAAGCAAAAAATTTGATGAATGATAGCCCTTATGGACTAACTGCATCTATTTGGACAAAAGATTTGGAGTTTGCTAAAGAATTTGGAAAAAATGTTCAAACAGGAACTTTCTTCATGAATAGATGTGATTACTTAGATCCGGCACTTGCATGGACGGGCGTAAAAGACACTGGTATCGGTTGCTCACTTTCAGTATTAGCATTTGATCAATTTACAAGACCACAGAGTTTTCATATGCGCAAAGTAGTTTAGAGCGATGGTCTACAAAGTTATTAATAAAATGTTATAATATTTAATTTTTTAGTCGATCATGAGCATTACTTTTAAAGAATTAGAAAAAAAAATAAAATCAAAAGAGATTGATACTGTTTTAGTCTCTCTATCCGATATGCAAGGTCGACTAGTGGGAAAAAGAGTAACAGGTAAGGCTTTTTTAGACTACGTTCACAAAGAAACTCATTTTTGTGACTATCTTTATACGGTTGATATGGATATGTATACAGTTCCTGGATTTAAATCATCCTCTTGGGAGACTGGCTACGGTGATATGACTGTAAAGCCTGACCAAAGAACCATCAAAGTTTTACCATGGTTAGAGAAAACAGCTTTAGTTCTCGGTGATGCTTTTCAACATGATGGAAAGACTCCTGTTTCGCATTCCACAAGACAAGTTTTAAGAGAGGCAATTATAAAAGCTAATAAAATGGGATTTGAGCCGATGTTAGGTTCAGAATTAGAATTCTTTCTTTTCAAGCAAACTTATGATGATATTCATTCTAGTCATTATAAAAATTTAAAAGAAACATCATGGTACATAGAAGATTATATGATATTTCAAACTTCAAAAGAGGAGCCTTTTAATCAAGAGTTAAGAAATAGTTTATTAGACTCCGGTATATATGTTGAGTGCACTAAAGGGGAGGCCTCACCTGGTCAACAAGAAATTAATGTAGTTTTTACTGATGCTCTTAGTATGGCAGATAACCATATTTTAATAAAAAATGCTGCAAAAGAGATTGCTTTTAAACATAATCGTGCAGTTAGTTTTATGGCAAAATACAAACAAGATTTCTGCGGAAGTTCCTGTCATATTCATAATTCTTTATTCGATAAAAAAACAAAAAAAAATATTTTCTCTGATACCAAAGACAAATATGGAATGTCTAAAATTTTCAAAAGCTATGTAGCTGGACAAATTTTATTTTTGAGGGATCTATCAATTTTTTTAGCTCCAAACGTAAATTCTTATAAAAGATTTCAAGAGTCCTCTTTTGCTCCAACATCTGCCGCCTGGGGAATTGATAATAGAACCGCTGGATTTAGATTAGCAGGACATGGAAGTTCAATAAGAATTGAATGCAGAGTTCCTGGGGCAGATGTTAATCCCTACCTTGCTTTTGCTGGATTGATTCAAGCAGGTCTGTATGGAATTGAGAATAAGTTAGAACTTGAAGAGCCATTATCTGGAAATATATATCAAAATAGAAAGGCAAAAAATGTTCCTGGTACACTTTATGAAGCAATTGAACTTGCTAAGAAATCAAAATTATTACCAAAGATTTTCCATTCAGATGTTTTAGAACACTATATTCATGCTGCAAAATGGGAGCAGAGTGAATATGATAAGTCTGTAAATGACTGGGAGCACCGTCGTTATTTTGAGAGAGGATAAATAGGGTTATAAATGCAAAATATGAATTGGAATTATCCAACAAACGTTTGGTTTGGAGTTGATAGATCAAAAGAAATACAAAAAGCTTGTGATACTTTAGGTATTAAAAATCCTTTAATTGTTACAGATCCTGGATTATTGCAAACATCAATTATTGATGAAATCAATAGTAGTCTGTCATCAAATACACAAATTTACAGCGATGTTCAAGGAAACCCAACTGGTTCAAATGTAACTAATGGTGTAAAAGTTTTTTTAGAGGGTGATCACGATGGTGTCATAGCCATAGGTGGCGGATCTGGAATGGACGCTGGAAAAGGAATAGCTTTTTTAGCTCATCAATCAAGACCACTTTGGGATTTTGAAGATATTGGAGATTGGTGGACAAGAGCAGACTCAAGTGTAATCAAACCTATAATAGCTATACCTACGACTGCAGGAACAGGTTCCGAAGTGGGAAGAGCGGCTGTCTTTTTAAACGAAGAGAATCATAAAAAGAAAATAATTTTTCACCCAAAAATGTTACCACAGATTGCGATACTAGACCCATCTTTGACATTAAATCTACCAAAAAGTATTACAGCTGGAACAGGAATGGATGCATTGGCACATTGTATTGAAGCTTATTCATCTCCTTTTTATCACCCAATGGCAGAGGGCACAGCTTTAGAGGGTTTAAGACTAGTCAAAGAAAATATTAAAGAGGTTTATCATAATGGAAATAATGTTGAAGCAAGATCCCATATGTTAGTTGCTTCTATGATGGGTGCAGCTGCATTTCAAAAGGGTCTAGGTGCTATTCACTCTGTTACACACCCAGTAAATTCCTTATACAAGACTCATCATGGAACAACAAATGGTACAGTTATGCCATTTGTTTTGAATTATAACCGTAGCGCTATTGAAAAAAAATTTACTAGATTGGCAAATTTTCTAGATATTAAAAATGGCTTCGAGGGTATCGTTGATTGGATTATTGAATTAAAAAAAGATATGGAGATACCTGAAACACTTAAAGATATGGGTGTTAATGAGGGAGATGAGATTAAATTGGCGCCATTAGCACAAGAGGATCCAAGCACTGGTGCAAACCCACTAGAGATGACAGTAGAAAGATTTCAAGAATTAATATTAAATTGTATTTCCGGAAAATATTAAATTTTTAGAAATTGTTGGTGCGCTTTTTTTGAAATTGATGCAACAACATCACCATTTGATTGAAAATTTAGAGGATTTCCTTTCCAATCACTTATTATACCACCGCTCTCTTCTACAACATTAACTAAAGGGATATAATCATAAGGTTTTAAGAAAGACTCTACTACTAAAGGTATTCTTTTTTCAGCCAAGAGTCCGTATTGCACACAATCACCACCAAAGGTTGTATATTTAGTTTTTTTAACCAGAGCATTATATTTTTTATTCTTATAATTTGATTTGAAAGCTGTCATTCCAGAGGTACTAAAATATAATTTAGATAAGTTTAAATTATTTTGGGATTTCTTAATTTTTTTTCCATTACAATAAGCACCATTGTCTCTAATTCCAATCCATTTTTTTTTTATGTCAGGACAGTTAATAATTCCAATTACTGGTATTTTATTAATACACAAAGAAATTAATGTGCCAAAATTACCATTTCCATTAATAAAATTTTTTGTTCCATCTATTGGATCGATTACCCATACAAATGGAGAGTTATTTGATTTATTTTTATATTCCTCTCCGTATATATCGTGACCAGGATATTTTTTAATAATCATTGATCGCAATTCTTTTTCAATTTTCATGTCTATTTTAGTTACTGGTGATTTATCTGATTTAAAATCTATTTTTAGACGATGAGAAGGTGTTTCTTTTATTATTCTTTCTGATGCATTAACAAGTTTTTCAGCAAATTTTAAATATGGAGATAAATCTTTTAATTTTAAAGACATTCACAAAATATATAGAAAAAAAGCATTACTACTAATAATTTTTAATTTAAGCTATTTTTAAGCTTCTGGAAAATAATCTCAAAATTTTCTGATGTCTGAGCGCCATTTATTACAATTTGTTTATTAATTATAAATGTAGGGACACTATTTATACCCATCTTTCTAGCTTGAATTTCTTCATTAGCAAGTGGCTCAATATTTTCTTGATCTGACAAATAACTTTTAAAATCTTCTGCACTAATTTTATGTTTAATAGCTATATCCAATAACACATTGGGGTCACCTATATCTTCACCATTTAAGAAATAAGACTCAAATAAACTATCTAAAACATTTTCTTGTATATCCTGTTTATATGCTAAAGCTAAAAGTCTATGTGAATTAAATGAATTAGGGGTTGTAATTATAGAATCAAAGTTAAAATTGATATCTTCTACAAGTCCTACATCATAGATGTTGTCATAAATTGTCTTTGCTGCATCAGCACTACCAAATTTAGAAATTAAATATTCTTGTCTATCCATACCATCAGGCGGCATTCCTGGATTTAATTGAAAAGGTCTCCAAGTTTGTTTGAATTTTGTATCTTTGTGATTACTAAGAGCTTTTTCTAATCTTTTTTTACCAATATAGCACCACGGGCAAACAGTATCTGAAAATATATCAAGTTCGATCATAAATTTATTTCAATATTCATGACATAAAAAAATAATAATTCATAGTCATTTAAGTTAAAAATCTGATAAACTTGAATGAGGGAGATTCAAATGATAGGAAATTTTAATGGAATATTTTATTTAGTAATTTTTTTAATTATATTAGTTATGAATGCTTTTTACGGCTTTAACTGTTTGTTTAATACCAAAAACTTCATAAGCAAATATGGAATTGATGTGACAGCAGCATTTTTTGCGAGGTTTGCTGGTGCTGTAATTGTAGGTGCTGTTTTAATGCAGTTATATATTTTATTTAGAGGTACAGAGGCTACATGGGCATTCTTTAATTTTATGTTTATAATCATGACCATAATAGCAATATCAGCTTTTTACACTGGTGAGATAGATAAATTAGGAAGAACGGACCAGTATTCAAGAGAGGGATGGTTATCAACGGGAGGTCTAGCATTAGGTTGGGCTATTCTTTGTTTTGGATTGGCAGATAAAATTTATATTTAACGATTTCTTATAAAATAAATAAAAATTAAAGACGTTAAATACATTATGATGCTGTATGTGGCAGCTGGTATGATATACAGTCCACCACCAAAAACACTTGTGCCCACAAAAATTGCTAATGTTCCATTTTGAAGTCCACACTCAATTGAAATAGCTTTTTGTTGTGAGGTTCCTGTTCCAAATACCCTTGCCCAGTAAAAAGCAATTATCATCATTAATAAATTTAGACAAAGGACTACCAGTCCAGTTTGAGCAAAATACTCAATTAAATTCTCTCTCTCAGCTAAAATAGCACCAATCAAAACTAAGACAAATAAAGCAGTTGAAAGTATTCTGGCAAACTTCTCAATTCTCTTCGTTAAATAGGACAGGCTAGCTCTGAAAGTCATTCCAATTAAAACAGGTAATGTCACTATCAAAAACATACTCATAGCTATTCCTGTTAGTGAGATTGAGCCTAAAGAATTTTCAAAAATTAATCCCATTGATACCCCCAAAACTATTGGCACAGAAATTACACTTAAAAGGCTCATTACTGCAGTTAAAGATATTGATAGAGCAACATCTCCTTTAGCAAAAGATGTAAGAATATTAGAAGTTACTCCACCTGGGGCAGCAGCAATTAATATTAAACCTATAGCTAATTCAGGTTGAAGTGGCCAAACCAAAACAATTATTAAAGCAATTATAGGAAGAAAAATTAATTGACTAATTAAACCTAAAATAAAATTTTTAGGTGCCTTTACCACTCTGGCAAAATCTGAAAATGTCAAACCCAAGCCAAGAGTGAACATAATAAATGCTAAGGCTAAAGGAAGAATTACATCAATTATGAAATTCATAGATAAATATTAACAAAAACTTTAAATAATCATATCTCATAACCAAGACTTTTTTCCTCTAAATCAATCAATTCCTCAGGATACCCTTCAGCTCTAAATGCAGTATTGTATTTATTTTCAAGCCTTTTTACCACCATTGAGGACCATGCACGATCACCAAAAGTCTTTCTTGCATCTTTTATAATATCAAGAACTAAAGGTGAAATTTCTAATTCAACTCCAAGTTTTGTGGCGAGTTCCTGAAAAAGCCCTACATCTTTCTCAACTAAGTCCATTGTAAAATTTATATTATATGAACCGTTTAATATTACCTGACTCTCTGTTTCATGGACAAATGAGTTACCTGAGGATGCTGCAATTCCTTTATATGTTTTATTCAAATCAAGATTTGATTTACTAGCTATAGCCCAAGCCTCTCCTAATGCAACTAAGTGAACAGTAGCCAAATAATTTGTAATAACTTTAAGTATGGATGCGCTTCCAAAGCCTCCCGTATACAAAATTTTTTGACCAAGACATTCTAATACTGGCATAGATTTATCAAATCCCTCTCTACTTCCTCCAACAAAAATAGAAATGTTACCAGTTGCAGCCCTATGACAACCGCCACTTACAGGAGCTTCTAAAGCTATTGCATTTTTCTTTTGAATTAATGATGCATGTTTTTTTAGCTGATCATTTTCAGTTGTACTCATTTCAATCCAAATTTGACCTTTTTGTATTGTGTCTATAATACCATCTTTGGACTCTAAAACTTCTGCGCATACTTCTGGTGAGGGAAGACAAGTGATTAAAATATCAGAACTTATTACAAGATCTTTTATTGATTTGGTTGTATTTGCACCCTTTAATTCAAATTCATTCATTAACTTGTTATTTTTATCTAAAACCGATAATTGAAAATTATTTTCTAAAAGGTTGCTTGCAAGTTTTCCTCCCACATTACCTAATCCAATAAAACCTATTCTCATGCTTTCTCCTTTATTCATTTAAAAAGATAATATTACCTAATTTTTCATTTTTAATATTAAATAATTTTTATAATATCAATCAATGTCTATATATCTCAGAACAGAAAAAATTATCCCCGAATGGACTGATTATAACGGTCATATGAATTTGGCTTTTTATATTCACTTATTTGATCAAGGATGGGATGTATTATTAGATAGGTTTCAAATGGGAGGAGAGTCAGCAAAAAATGAAAAAAGATCAACATTTGCTGTGGAGTCTCATACTAAATATATCCAAGAGGTAAAAGAAGGAGATGAAGTTGATATTAACTTATTGTTTTTAGACCGTGATAAAAAAAGATTTGTATATCAATTGGAAATTGTAAGTAAAAGTGGAAATTTTAGAGCAGCTACTTCGGAAGTTTGCTCTCTTTACGTGGACTTAAGTATACGTAAAGTTATTGAAATGGAAGATCATAAAATAAAATTAGTGGATGATTTCATAGCTAAAAATAAAAATCAATTTTCACCAATAGAATTTTATTTGCGAGATAAATTAAAAAAATAAATAAGATTTATTTTTATTGGCTGATGAAAGCACCTAATTTTAAGTTACCAAGTACATCAGGGACATTTCAATTAAGTGATAGTCTTGGGAAAAATATAATTTTGTATTTCTACCCTAAAGATAATACAAAAGGTTGTTCTATAGAAGCTAATGATTTCAATAATTCTTTAAAATTTATAAAAAAGTATAATTCAATAGTCGTAGGTGTTTCTAAAGACTCAATAGAAAGTCATAAAAAATTTAAAAAAAAAAATAATTTGAGATTTGACTTATTATCTGATGAAAAAATTACAGTTTTAAAAAAATATAAAGTTTGGGGTTTAAAAAAATTTTTAGGTAAAGAATATTATGGGATTATTAGAACCACAGTATTAATAAATACAAAAGGTAATATCGTAAAAATTTGGAGTAATGTTAAAGTAAAAGATCACGTAAAAAATGTAATAAATGAACTTTCAAGTTTAATATAAGAAAGTCAAACTTATTCACATATTATAAACAGAAAATTTTTATTTTTTATTTATAAATATTGTTAAAAAAAAATAAATATATATCATTATAAATGTAGAGGGTAGGAAACTTCCCAAAACAAAGAAAAGGACCAAAGCAGTAAAGGCTTTTAATAGGGAAACCAATTCGAAGTCGAGACAGTTGAGGTCCTTTTCTATTTAATGATTTTAATTCTCATTACCTCAACAAAATGTTATGTTTGATTATTGAAAAAATTATCTTCATTTATTTTATTACTTACAATAGTTTTAAATTTTAATTCTTATGCAGGCCCATTTACTGATGATTTTGCTAAATGTTTAGTTACTAAAACAACAAATCAAGAAAAAACAGATTTAGTAAAATGGATATACGTAACTATTTCTTTTCATCCTCAGTTAAGTCAAATGTCAAACCTCACTGCTGAAGATGTTGAAATGGCAAATATAAGAGTAGCAGACTATATGACAAATGTTTTTGCATATAAGTGTAATGATGAATTAAATCAGGCAATTAAATATGAGGGTGAAGAAAGTGTTTTTTATGCATTTGAACTTCTGGGCGAATTAGCAATGGGAGAGCTTATGCAAGATCAGGGCGTGACTGCAGCGAGTGAGTTATTCATTCAATATGTAGATTTAAGTATATTTGCTGATTTATTCTCTGATTTTTAGAAGTTGTATTTACATATCGTGAATAAAATACTTACCCCAAATTTTTTTTTAGTTTTCTTAACTTTTATATTTTTAAGATTTATTGATAGTGACTTATTTTTTAAAGGTGTATTATTTATTATAATTACTATTACTTTAATTTATCTCCCACAAAATAAACTCAATAAAATTAGCATATCATTATTAATAACATTAATAATTCTTCTTTTATTTTCTAATGAGAAAAAAAATATAATTGAAAAAAATACACCATTAAAAATGAATTATCAAAATGAGCAAATTTATTTTAATTATTTTGGTAAAGAAAAATTCAATTTTATAAAAAATTATTTCATAAAATATGCTGAAGAGTGTTATTCAAATACATTAAATTGTTTTCAAACTGAAAATATAAATGATAATTATATTTCTTCAGATCAATTAATATTTAGCATTAATAAAAATTTTTCGAGAAAAGTTTCAAAAATTGATTTTTTAAATTTAGCAGATGCTAGAATGTCTTTCGTAAATTTTAAATCAGGGAATATTAATTATCGGAATTTATTTAAACTTGATACTCCATTTATAGTAGAGTATCAAAATCTTCAACATTTAGATAACTTTTGCTTTAAAGGATTAGGATACATTGAAACTATTGATGCAAATTTCTATGGTATTAATCAACAAGAGTTTAAATGCCTTAATAAAAATATAAAAAGTTTCTTAGGTTTAAATTTACCTGATAATAATTTGCAAATAACCTCCGTTAATGACTCTTATATGGAACTTTTTGATGAAGTAGTACTGTTATTATTAATGGTATTTATAATCTCAAATTTGAGTTTTAGCAAAATAAGCCGTGAGGACTTGAAGTTATTTATACCAGTTTTAATAAGCACATTTGTTATTTTTTATATATCTCGTTTTGATAATTGGTTCAATGTTTTCAATCTTTTTAATTTCTATTTCTTTGGTTTCGAGGGAGGTGATGGCTCTTTTTATATTAATAGTGCTAACATACTTTTTGAAAGTTTTTCAAACTTTGAGATACTAAATTTTTTAAGAGCTGGTGAGGATGTATTTTATTATACCCCAGGATCAAGATATTTTATATTTTTTAACCATCTTATATCAGGTGACTTCTATTATTTTTATTTTTTCATTCTTTTTTTTCTACCAAAAATTATTTATAAATTTTTAACTAATCAGTTTGGAATAAAAATTGGATATTATATGACAATATCTTTTTTAATTTTCCCCTTTTTTCATCATCTTGGTATTAGTTACTATCAGTACATAAGACATGCTTATAGATTATTTCCAGAACCTCTGGGTTATATGTTTTTTATTGCTGGTCTTACAATTTTTCTAAATAGCTTCAAGGAAAATTACATAAAAATGAATATATTATTTGCCATATCTGTATTTCTAAGACCAAATTTAGTATTATCGATTGCTTTAATTATGATTATTAAGACTTTTTATGAAAAAATAAATGTCTTTAATATAAAATATTTTGTACCACTTTGTTTAATTTCTCTAATTTATCTTTTCCCATTAACCCATAATTTATATTTTGGAAATTCTTTCATATTTTTTACAGAATACGGTTCAAATATGATGAAGATCGAAAATATTTACAACAACATAGATTTCTATTTTAATAAATATAAATTGATAAATTTAATGTTTTTAACCTTGGTATTCATACCTGGCTTAAATAATTATTTAAAAATTATATTAATTTCACAATATTTTACTATATTTTGGTTTGAGACTCTTGGGAGATATTATTGGATATATTGGTTGGTTTCTCTAAATTTATTATATGATACCTTTCAAAAATTTAACAAAACAAATGGTAATTCCAAAAAATATTTACTTTAAATTAAGGCCATTAATCTTACCAGTTAATGAAATTTTATCTTTCATCCCTAAAAGAGCAAATATTTTAGATTTGGGTTGTGGAAAGGGACTTTTATTGGAAAATTTAAAGCACTATACAAGTTATACAGGTGTAGATTTAAGTACCCCTGAATTAGAGACAAATATGACAAATATAAATTTTATAAAAGGTGACTGCGTCAATTACATTAACAAAGAATTGGAAGATTACGACACATTTCTTCTTATAGACTTGCTTCATCATATAAAACCAAATCAGCAATTAATTTTTGTACAAAAATTATTAAATCGAATGAAGAGAAATGATATTTTAATTATCAAAGATATTTATCCTAAAAACATTTTGACTAAATTTTGGAATGCTTTTCATGATCTTATTATTTCTAAACAATTAATATATTATTTTGATTTTAATGAATTGTTTAAAACGATATCTAATAATTCAATAATAATAGATAAGTTTCATAAAAGAATATTTTTATATGATCATTTTTTTTTAGTTATAAAAAGAAACTGAGTTTCCAATAAATATAATAAAAAATGCTGTCACTAAAATAAAGTTTACTTTATTTTTATATATGAAAATAACTATATCTTGGTTTTTATTTTTCTGAATAAATATAAAATTAAAAATTATTAATATTATTATTAATAAATTAAGAAAAAATAATTCTTTATATATAAAAAATTGGTCTTTAGAGGAATCTATTGAGTAAAGAAAAAAAATAAAAACTACAAAAAAACTAAAAAATAGCTGCATTAATTTAATTTTTCTTTTATCTTTTTTTCGATATGGCCTATTTGCATAAGACTTGTCTATTTCTACTAGTCTCTTATTAGAGCCAATCATTAAAAAAACTGCGGAACAAAATAAAATAAAATAAGTACTTAAACTTACCTCAAAGGCAATTGAGCCATAAATTATTCTTAGCAAATGAAATAAACTTAATATTAATATATCTAGATACTTCTTTTTCTTAAGATAAAAATTATATGATAATGATAATAAAAAATAAAAAAGGCAAACAAACAAAATATTTTGATTAATGAAATAAGTAAAAGTTATTAGTGCTAGAAAACTTATTATACAAACTGAATAATATATTTTTTTTTTATCTAAATTTAATGAGTAATGAAGTTTCTTATTTTTTATATCCTCTTCAAAATCATTTAAATTATTTAAAAAATAAATTATTGATGAAAGAAATGATATTATTAAAAAATAAATAATATACTCTGAAAAGTTGCTAGTAAGGAAAGAATGACTAACTAAAACTGGCAAGAAAATAGTAAAATTCTTTATCCAATGATGAATTTTAAATAAATAAAAATATTCCTTCATCTTATCAAAAATCTTTACACTCTAATTACAGAGTAATTAATTCTGTTTTATTGGTGCCGCCGAGAAGAATTGAACTTCCGACCCCACCCTTACCAAGGGTGTGCTCTGCCACTGAGCTACGGCGGCAATTTTAAAATTATAGACTATTAATACATATTAAAAAACATTATCAAAAGACACCCTGCTGTCAGGTATTTAGAGATTTCATAAACAATTTTCCATTTATTATTATTTTGGCTCACTCGCCATGTAGCAAATGTAATTGCCAAAAAAACAAATGATACAAACCACATTAAATTAGGGTTTTTTGTTAATTCAATAATAACTGACATGATTAATTAACAAGGTAAAACTTATCTACCAGATAATTTATTAATAAGACTAATCCAATCATAAATACCCAATAAAGCTTTTTGTTATTTCTAATAAAGGGTATCCCAATAGCACTGTATTTAAATAATTTATGAAGTCCCCAAATAGCTAAGGGGATTAAAAACAACCAAAACATAATATCCCATATCATTTTCTTACTTTAATTATTTCTTTTTTAATAAGACTATCCTAATTTTAATTTCTGAAGCAAAATCTTCGTTTTTTGGGAGGTAGTTTAAAGGTCTTGATATATAGATCGAGTCGAAATCAATTAATTTCTCCAAGATGCTATCGAATTTAGATTTTCTCCATAAATCTAATCTGTGTGTAAATATAAAATAACCATTTTTTGAAAGGTAATAAGAGACCAGTTTAAAAAGTGATTGATGATTGTTACAATATGTCATTGCACCAATAAGACTTACCACGTTGTACTTATTTGTTATTTTGATTTTATTCTCGAAACTCTTTTTATAAAGATATCTGTATTTTCCATTTCTTTTGGATAAATCTAATATTTTTCCTGAAATATCTGCTCCATCACAAATACAATCAGGATATACTTTTAAAAATTCATGAATAAAAAGTCCTGTGCCACATGCTAAATCTAAAATAAATTTTGGTTTTGTTTTAATATATTTTTTTAAGATATTAACCGATTGCAATGGCGCTTTGTAGTTCCATTTATACAATGTCTTATCATATGAACTAGCCCAGTTGTCATAATAGCTCTCAACGTCTTTTCTATTACCAATACCTTTACGAAGAGATTTCATTCAACACCAAAAACTTAGCTAATAAACAATTATTTTTCAAATTAAATTCAAATTGTTGATGTTATTTCAAAATGATGATAATTAATATCTATGGATAATAATAAACCAAAACCTGACTGTGGTTGTTCTTGCTCATGTTGTTGCACTTGCGGTGAAGGATGCTGTTCTTGAGGCTTAGTAATTTAGGCTATTAATTTCGCAGTTAACATAATCTTCTGCTTCATATAAATAATTTTGTAGTTCGTAGACGTAATTTTGGACTTCATAATTGTAATTTTGGACTTCATAATTGTAATTGTCAATTTCCCAATCACTACATGTGTGAGTATTTGTCCACTCATCTACACACCACGGCACCATTGGTTTAGAGGGTTTGGACCAAGGAGGTGAGGGCTCGTAACAAAAACTTAACAAACTTTGCGGGACAAATAAAAAAAGAATAAAAAAAAATTTCATATTTTTAGTATATCATTTTTAAAAGAAATATTATCGCTAAAATAAATCCAAATAAAATATCAACGTATTTACCTTTTTTTCTAGCTATCAAATAAAAGGAGATCAAGGCAAGACTGATTACAATAATACTTGATAAGTTAGCTACAAATGGAGAGGGTTCCATCTATTTATCTTCCCATTTAAAACGATCGAAAGATTTAAAAATTTCAAATATTCCTTTTTCCCATTGTTTTGAAATGTATTGATAATCATCATCATTAATTTCAAGAGATTGTTGGTAAACTATTTTTGATAAGTTATTTTTATAT
This sequence comes from uncultured Alphaproteobacteria bacterium, assembly GCA_902575065.1. Taxonomy (GTDB): domain Bacteria; phylum Pseudomonadota; class Alphaproteobacteria; order HIMB59; family HIMB59; genus HIMB59. Next base: position 15,932 of record CACGPU010000006.1, on the reverse strand, counting down.
ACAACTAAGTCGATTGGTGGACCAACAGATAAATCTGCTTTCATTGTACTGTCCATGCTTATTAAAGCACATCTTGCTGCATCTCCAAGATATGTGTCTGACTTAACAACTCTGTCTAATATAGGCTTACCATACTTTATTTCTCCAATGACAAGATAAGGTTTGAATTCACTTGATTTAATAAAGTTACCCTGCGGGTATACCAAATATAATTCTGACTCTTGATCTTTTATATGTCCACCAACTATAAAAGTTGAACCTAACTCAATAGTCTCTTGATTGATACCATCTGGTGAGGAATGTTTAACATTCAATCTCCCAATGTATTTTGCGATTTCATTTAAATTAAATAAATTATTTAAATTATTCCCATTTTTATCGTCTTCTAAATCTTTAGCAATCGAGTTAAATACTGCTTGAGAAGTAGCTAAATTTCCTGAAGTTAAAATTATTATATTTCTATTGACACCCTTGTGGACATACATTTTAGAATAAGAGTTAAAGTTATCTAGGCCAGCATTTGTTCTCCTATCAGATGCAAAAACCATCCCCTCATTTACTTTTATTCCTACACAATAAGTCACATTTTAATTAAATAGCTAATTTTTCAAAAATACAAACGAATATTTACATACCTTCAATCTAAACTATGCATAACTACTAATAGGCATTTATAGTATTTTTACACAGTGAGCATAAATTGGAAAAATTACAATTCAAAAAATAGCTATGATGAGTATTTAACACCTGAAAAAAGTCTAAGAAAAGAAGCTAAAGTAATTTCTAAAATATTAAATAGTTACTCAATCAAAGATTTAGAAAGAATTGAACAAAATTGTCAAAGCACAATAAGTTCTCGCGGTATTAATTTTAAAGTTTACTCAGCAGATAAAAAAGCTGCAGAAGAAAAAAAATGGCCATTGGATATTATTCCAAGGATTATTCTCAAATCCCAATGGCTTAAGGTGAGAAAAGGGTTAATACAAAGGTGTAAAGCATTAAATCTATTTATTAATGATGTCTATAATCAAAAAAAAATATTTAAAGACAATATTGTTCCAAAAGAATTAGTATTTAAATCTCAAAATTATCTAAAACAATGTGAGGGTTTTCATCCAAAAAAAAAGATATGGTCTCACATTTCAGGAATAGATTTAATTAGAAACATTGATGGAAAATTTTTAGTGTTAGAAGATAATCTTCGTGTACCATCAGGTGTTTCATATATGCTTGAAAATAGAATGGTAATGGGGGAGGTATTTCCTGAGTTATTTACGCGTTATAGAGTCTCACCGATCAATCACTATTGTAATAGACTCTATCATTGTATGTTAGATGCAATACCTTATAAAAAAAATAATCCAACAATGGTTGTATTAACACCAGGTGTTTATAACTCTGCATACTTCGAACATTCATTTTTAGCACAGCAAATGGGAATTGCTCTTGTTGAGGGAAAAGATCTTTATGTCGAAAATGACAAAGTTTATGTAAAGACTGTCAAAGGGGGTTTAAGAGTTGATTGCATATATAGAAGGATTGATGATACTTTTTTAGATCCCAAAACTTTTTTTAAAGGATCTTTGTTAGGCGTAGCGGGTTTATACAAATCTTATAGAAAAGGCAATGTTGGACTTCTAAATGCACCTGGAAGTGGGGTAGCAGATGATAAGGTTATTTACTCATATGTTCCTAAAATAATTAAATATTATTTAGATGAAGAGCCAAAATTGGATCAAGTAGAGACATATTTATGTCACAATAAATCCGAGAGAGATCACGTAATATCTAATATTTCAAAAATGATAGTAAAACCAGCTGATGGATCTGGTGGTTATGGAATTATAGTAGGACCTAAATCCTCTAAATCTGAGAGAGAGGCATATATTAGAAAAATTTTACATAACCCAAGAAACTTTATAGCTCAACCTTTAGAAATATTATCAACTACCCCAACTTTGCAGGGGAATTTAATTGAACCTCGACATCAAGATTTACGGCCATTTATTCTTTCTGGTAGAGAGACATACGTGACTATGGGTGGTTTGACGAGAGTTGCTCTTAAAAAAGGAAGTACGATAGTTAATAGTTCGCAGGGTGGAGGGTCAAAAGACACTATGATTGTAGAGGATTAAATTTTAAATCTTTTGCTTCACAACAATTGTCTGATTTAAATTTTCAACTTCTAATAGTTCCTCATCCCCATTAGTCCATTTAATTTTAATCTTAAACTCATTTTCATTATCTCTGATTCCATAGTGAGCAACTGGTTCCATTTGGCACAGATAACCTGATCCGGCATCAATTGTTTTTGAATGTGTTCTTTCATTTGTGTAAAGAGTTACTGTAGCTCCTCTAGCTGGTGCACCATGTATATTTAAAGGTCTAATTCTTAAAAAAGATCTTTTCTCATCATTGTGGTATTTAAATAGAGACAATGGTTGAGCGCCGGACTCTCCATGAGATAAAAGGAGCTCCAGTACCCCATCATTATCTATATCTGCAACTGCCGCTCCCGTTCCAAGACCATTTGGCTCTAGAGCTTGTTTTAATTTAATTTCTTTAAATTCACCGTTTTCAATTATTTTATAAAGTCTATTTGGTTGACCTATATTATTCAAAAATACCTCATCATAACCATCATTATCAAAATCCGCCGAGATTACTGTTCTAATTTTTGATGGCTCTTCAAAAGTAGAGTTAGCAATGTTTTTAAATTTATCGTTATCTAAAACGTAGGCTCTATTAAAACCCTCCCAATTACCGTTTAGAATATCAAGTCTTCCTCGATAAAGAATATCAGATAATGCTGTCCCCCTTCCATTTTGATAGATATCTTTGACATTCATTTGACTCGCGACATCTGAATACTTTCCGTTTTGATTAAAATAAAGAAAATTCGGACCTCTTTCATTAGCTGCAAACACATCTATTTGATCAGATAAGATATGACCAGCAACTACAGCTCTACCTCCTGTAACTTTATCAAGTCCCAGGCTCGCAGCTAGATCTACAACCCTATTATTAATAAACTCATAGAGTCTTGTTGGACCACCATAATTTGCTACATAAATTCCATAATTTCCTTTACCCTCTCTGTCGACGCAAACTACTGATCTTCCAGCTGTTAAATTCAATTCACTTTGATTAATTTTTTTTTCAAATAAGTCCTCTATTGCACCCTGCGAATTTATTAAAAGCCTGTCTGAGTACATTTTCATCCCACTGTATGTATCTGTGTTGAGGAAATATATTTCCTCAGAGCCATCTTTATCTATATCGCATGCAGCAACCCCAATTGTAGATCTTTCTGGATCAGAAAATATATTTTCAGTAATTTTATTTTCAAGAGTTTCTCCATTAAAACCTAATGCTAGATTATTATATCTAAATCCAGTTACTATAAATTCATCATTGCCGTCATTGTCAAAATCGGTTACAGCCACCCCGTAACTTAGTCTAGCACTTTGATCAGGTAATAAATTACTTATATTTTTGAAAAAGGTTTTTTCTGCAAATACATTCATAGAATAAAAAATAAATAAAAATAAAAACGGAATTTTATAAAATTTCATATAATTAATACTATTTTTTTGATGATCTAGATTTAGATATGATTTGTACCACTATCAAATGTATATAAAACTTATAACTTTTATTAAAAATAATATCATTTTAGCTGTTATCACTATCTTACTTGTATTGATTGCTAATAAAAATTCTTACTCTACTGAAATTACAAAAAATGAAGCTTACTACTATGATATACTTGCCGAAAACTGGATTAATATATTTCCTGATGGAAATAGGAATGCTGCAGGACCAAAGTTTTTTAAATATCTTATAGATCAAGACCTTAGTTTTGACGATTTTGTTGAATTCAATAAAAGATATTGCCCAGTATCTGGTTCATTGATAGCTCCTGGATCTGAGCCTGCATTTATAAGTATGAGTGAGGTCGACTCGGGTAATAAAGTATGTGGTGATATGTATCGCTGTTGTTGGCCATGTGTTTGTGATTCAATGAAATATGCAAAAGCTATGGAAATATCACATAAATTTCAAGGTATTGAAGAAAAATTTACTGTTATGACTATTGATAACCCCTGTGGTAAAGAGGAATTTCCACTTGAGGTAAATCGAGATTATTTTTGTATTGGTGAAAAGATGAATTTAGATCAAGTCTTTGCAGTTGATCAAAAAATGATAATTGGCTTATTGCACAAACCAACTAGTTGTAATAGCAGTGATCTTTTAGCAATTAACAACCACCCTGTAGTTGGGCAACAATGTAAGATTAGAAATTCTACTAAAGAAGAGGAGCTTATTTCTGGGATGGGTGATATATTTATAAAGCTATCCAAATAACTTTACAAAAAAATTAATTTTTTAAAGCATAATCACCGTATATAATTGTATTACTACTGTTTAGTCTATATTTTTTTACAACTCTTACTGACTTATATTTATTTCTTAGTTTTCTTAACTCTATAGAGGCCTCTTTTCTGTATTTTTTATTTTTCCACCAAGATGAATTACCAATCTCTAAAGTAATTATTTTAATCATTTAAAAATAATAAATATTAAAAAAATATACCTAGATATTTTTGAGATACTAATAAGAAGTAAAAAAGTGAAAAACTTTACTCTTAATATTCCTGCTACTATAGTAAGAGGATCTCCAATGATTGGTACCCATGCCAATAACAACGACCAAATGCCATATTTTTTAAAATAAATTTCACCTTTTGCAATTTGCCTCTCATTGGCGGGGAACCAATTTTTATCTTTAAAAATTAATATTTTTTTTCCTAAATACCAATTAACTGATGAACCAAGAATATTTCCAAAACTTGCAACAACCAAAAGTAAATATTTATCAAATGAGTCTGTTAATAGCATTGTTGATAAAACTAATTCAGAGGAGAGAGGGAGAATTGTAGCTGCTAAAAAACTTATTATAAATAATTGAAAATATGAAATTAATATTATCACATTACTAACATTTAAATATAAGTTTCAGCTTTTAAAATATCTAATATTAACATAAAGGTAAAATAACCTGCATTTATGAATACGATAAAACTAAACATATAAACAATTTCTTTAGAAACGTTTTCACTTACAAAATTAGGGAAAAAATATTTTCCAAGAAGAAAACTTATTTCTGAATATATTATTGTTATTGTAGCTGCAATAAAAAGAACGTAAGTAAATTTACCAAAAAAATTTACAACAAATAAGCTAGTAAAAGCAATAAATAATAAAAAAAGAGAAGAATATATTGATAAATTTGAAACTGTTAATTTTTTTTTATAAATTTTTCTTGTTAAAAGTAGAATAAAAAAAATTATTGTTAAAATAATTGAAACTATAAAAACCTTCGTGTTATAAAGAGAGTCTGTAAAAAAAAGGTCCAAAAATTATTTTTTTCTAATTTTTCTGATAGTCATTATTGAAAGGAACAATACAAAGAATATTAAAGCAAATGCCCCAATTAAAAATATCCATTTCATAAATTAATTATACAAATTTTGCTTTAAGTTGAAAGTTATGATCTCAAAACCCTAAGGTTTTTATTAGCGATTACTAATCCGTATTTATCTTTAGTGAAAATTAATTTATCTTCAATATTCTCACCAATATCTAAAATTACCTCTGATAAGGGATTTAAAACTTCATCTTGTAATAATCTTTTCAAAGGTCTGGCCCCAAATAACGGATCAAAACCTTTTTCTTTCAAGTAGTTAAAGGCTTCATCAGTAAAACCAATTGAAATACCTTTTGAAGAGATTCTTTGCTCAATTAATTGAATTTGGTTATTTAAAATCGCACTAATGTTTTCTTTTGATAATTTGTTAAATAGTATTATGTCATCAATTCTATTTAAAAATTCTAGTCGAAAATGATTTTTAAGCTCTTCAAGGGCTAAGTTCTTTTTTGTTGTATAGTCAAAATTATCATCAATAGGAATTTGTGAGCCAATGTTAGAAGTCATAATGATAAGTGTATTTTTAAAATTTACTATTTTTCCTTTTGAGTCTGTTAACCTACCATCGTCTAAAATTTGTAGTAGAATATTAAATACATCAGGGTGCGCTTTTTCAATTTCATCAAACAAAATTACTTGGTAGGGGCGTCTGCGAACAGAATCAGTTAACTTCCCACCATCATCGTAACCAACATAACCTGGAGGAGATCCAATAAGCTTACTAACTGAGTGTTTTTCCATATACTCAGACATGTCAAGTCTAAGCATTTGCTTTTCGTTATCAAAAACATACTCTGCTAGTGCTTTTGATAATTCAGTTTTTCCTACACCTGTTGGCCCTAAAAAAAGGAAGGACCCCAAAGGTTTATTAGGATCTTGAAGACCTGCTTTTGAAATCTTAATTGCCTTAGATACTTTCTCAATTGCATCTTGTTGGCCAATAACTCTTTTCTCTAAGAGTTTTTCTATGTTTACTAACTTATCTTTTTCACCTCCGATAAGTTTTTCTAAAGGGATACCCGTCCACTTTGAGACAACACTTGCAATATCATCAGCATTAATCACTTCATTAATGATTGTAGCCTGCTCTTTTTTATTTAATTCTTCATACTCTTTTTGAAGACTAGGGAGTAATCCATACATGATTTCACTAGCTTTCGTTAAGTCACCACTTCTTTGAGCACTTTCAAGGTCCTCTTTTGCTTGATCAATTCTTTCATTTAAATTTCTTTTTGTATCTAGTATCTTTTTTTCTGACTCCCAAGTACTATTGAGTATATTTAGTTTTTCTTGAATATCTAATATTTGACTTTCAATTTTTTCATTTTTTTTATCATCTTTTTCATTATCTTTTGAAAGAACATTTTTTTCCATCTGTAGTTTAATAAGATCTCTGTCAAGTTGGTCTATTTCCTCAGGTTTACTGTCAATCTCCATTTTAACTTTACTGGCAGCCTCATCCATTAAATCAATTGCCTTATCAGGTAGAAAACGATCAGTTATATATCGATCTGATAATCGAACTGATGATAAAATAGCTTCATCGCTAATTCTTATTCCGTGGTGAATTTCGTATTTTTCTTTTAGACCTCTTAAAATAGCAACAGCATCCGTCGAAGAGGGTTCATTAACAAAAACTGGTTGAAAACGTCTTGTTAAGGCTGCATCTTTCTCAAAATATTTTTTATATTCATCTAGAGTGGTTGCACCAACGCAATGTAATTCACCTCTAGCTAATGCTGGCTTTAGCATGTTAGATGCATCCATCGCACCATCTGTTTTTCCAGCACCAACAAGTGTATGAATTTCATCTATAAATAAAATTATTGAACCGTTTTGCTTGTGAATTTCTTTTAAAACATTTTGAAGTCTTTCTTCAAATTCTCCACGATACTTGGCACCGGCAAGCAATAATCCCAGATCAAGTATTCGAATAACTTTATTTTCTAATGAGCGTGGAACATCTTTATTTACGATTCTTTGTGCCAAACCCTCTATCAATGCAGTTTTTCCAACACCAGGGTCTCCAATTAATATTGGATTATTTTTAGTTCTCCTAGATAAAACTTGAATAGTTCTTCTAATTTCCTCATCTCTTCCAATAACCGGATCTAACTCTCTTTTTTGTGCCTTTTGAGAAACATTGATTGTATACTTTTCTAAAGCATTAAAATTATCATCAGAATTTTCGCTTTCAGACTTTCCGTCTTTTCTAAACTCTTGAATTTTTGTTTTAACTAATCCAAGACTTAGCCCATTTTTTTTTAATATTTTTTCAATTTGTTCATCTGATTTTATGCAACTTAAAAATAAAGAGTCGATCGATACAAAACTATCTTGATTAGACTTTGCAATTTTTTCTGCATCTTCAAAAAGACTCAATAATTTAGGATCAGCATAAATTTGACTACTGTTTGGGTTATTTACTTGTTCTTTAGATAATATTTCAGAAATAGTTGTTTTAATTACACTGGTGTTAATTTTCTCAAAAATTTTATTAATTAACTCATGATTGAAATTTAATAATTCATTAAAAATATGAATAGGGGCAATTTTTTGATGTTTTTTACTTAATGCTAAATTTTGTGCAGAATTAATAATTTTTTTTGAACTATTAGTATATTTTTCAAAATTCATCATATAATTTATTTGGGAATAATTTATGAAGAAACAAGACCTAAAAAAAAAATTTTTTGAACAACAAAAAAAAGATAAATTAGCACAAAAATTAAGAGAAAATCTAAAAAAAAGAAAAAAATTAAGAAATAAATAATGCAAACGGTAGTTATAAAAGGTCCTTCAACCTTGAAAGGGCAAATAAAAATCTCTGGTTCAAAAAATGCTTCTTTGCCTATTATCATTTCGACTCTGTTGGCAAAAGGTGAGTGTCTTATTCATAACGTGCCTAACCTTAGAGATACAAGATTTTTAGTCTCAATTTTAAAAGATTTAGGTTGTAAAGTTGATTTTCAAAAAAACACTCTATTTGTTAGAAGTTCTGCTATTACAAAAAAATCAGCTGATTACGAATATGTTCGTCAAATGAGAGCATCTATTGTTATTTTAGGACCTGCTATTTCAAGATATAAAAAATTTAAAATAGCTCTTCCTGGTGGTTGCACAATTGGCACTAGAGGAATTGATTTGCACTTAAATGCTCTAAAGTTAATGGGTGTAAAAATCTCAATAAAAAATGGTTATGTGATAGCTGAGAGAAAAAAAAATAATTTAAACTCAATTGACCATAAATTTCCAAAAATTAGTGTAGGAGCAACACAAAATGTTTTAATGGCAGCTAGTCTTGCAAGTGGAAAAAGTACATTAAAAAATTGTGCCATCGAGCCCGAAGTCATGGATTTAATTAATTTTTTAAATAAATGTGGTGCACTTATAAAAGTAAAAAACAGGACAATTATAGTTAGAGGAGTAAAAGAACTAAAACTTCAGGATTACAAAGTAATACCTGACAGAATAGAAGCTGGTTCATATATTTTAGCAACTATGGCAACAAAAGGGAGACTCAAATTGAATAACTTCAATCCAAAAGACCTAGCTCTTCCCTTGAAACTTTACAAAGGAATGGGTCTAAAAATAAAAAAACTATCTAATTTTTCTTATGAAATATATTGCAAAACACTTAAACCAATAAAAAAAATTTCTACTAAAGAGTTTCCAGGATACCCTACAGATTTGCAGGCTCAGCTAATAGCAACACAACTTAAGTCTGGTTTAAAGTCGAAAGTGGTCGAAAATATATTTGAAAATAGATTTATCCATATTCCTGAGCTGAGAAGATTTGGTGCCAATTTATCCATTAAAGGAAAAACAGTAACAATAGATAAAACATCGAATTTACTGGGCGCAGAGGTCATGGCCACAGATATAAGGGCTAGTTTTTCCCTTATAATCGCAGCAATGATGTCCAAGGGTAAAACTGTAATAAATAGAATTTATCACCTTGATAGAGGATATGAAGATTTTGATTTAAAATTAAAAAAATGTGGCGTAAACATTATTAGAAAAAAATGAAAAATCAAAATTTAATAATTGCCTGCCCTAAAGGCAGGTTAGAAGATAATGTTGTAAAATTTCTGTCCGAAAGGGGCTTAAGAATAGAGCAAGCTTTCTTCAAAGATAGTGTTAGAAAATTAACTTTTGATACAAATATTAAGGAGATTAAAGTAATTAAATTAAAACCATCTGACATTCGATCATACATTATATTAGGTGCAGCAGACATTGGATTTGTTGGATATGATGACATTCTTGAAAATAGTTCAAACAACATTGTTCTTTTAAAAAAGACAAATATAGGTAAGTGTAGATTATCTATAGCCTCAGATAAAAAAAAGATTAATTTCTCGGAGAAAAAAATTTTTAAGGTTGCAACAAAATTTAAAAATATTTCTGAAAATTATTTTAAAGATTTAAACATACAGACCGAAACAATAAAATTAAATGGCTCTATCGAGCTTGCAGTAAAATATGGAATTGCAGATTTTATTTTAGATTTAGTTCAATCAGGCAAGACATTAAAAGACAATCAGCTTTATGAAAATGTAATAATAAACAATGACATTTCAACTCTCATTATTGGTAGTTACTTTGCTTATGATTTAAAGAAAAAATTTATAAAAAAACTTTTAATTAAAGGTTTGCGATGAGAGTTGTAAGTAAAAAATGGATTTTTGAAAATCTCAATTCAACCTCTTATAAAAATAATGATGTTAGTAATACTGTTAAAAAAATCATAAATGATATAAAAAAAAATAAAGATACGGCTTTATTGAAGTATGTAAAAAAGTTTGAAAATAAAAATGCTACAATAAAAAATATAACTATACCAAATAAAACTTTGAAGAGTGCCTATAATTCACTTTCAAATGAAAGTAAAAAATCCCTTAAACTAGCTTATAAAAGAATTTTTTATTACCACTCAAAACAAAAAAAAATATCATATTCCTTTAAAGATCAACTCGACTCAAAGTTTTATATTGAATGGAATCCTATTGAAAATGTTGGCTTATATATCCCTGGTGGACTAGCATCTTATCCATCAACAGTACTTATGACAGCTATACCTGCAAAAATAGCTAAAGTTCCAAACATAATGATTTGCGTTCCCTCTCAAAATGGTCAAACATCAAAATCAACTTTAGCAGCTGCTTACTTATGCGGAGTAAATAAGGTCTACAACGTTGGTGGTGCTCAGGCAATTGCTGCTCTCGCAATTGGTACCAAAATAATAAAAAAAGCTAATAAAGTATTTGGGCCTGGAAACAAATATGTTGCAGAAGCAAAAAAACAATTATTTGGGGTTATAGGAATAGATTTGCCAGCTGGACCATCTGAAGTTTTAGTAATAGCAAATGATAAATCTAAACCCTCTTGGATAGCATATGATGTTCTCGCACAAGGTGAACACGACCCTAATGCAAAAACATATGTTTTGTCAAAAAATAAAAATATCTTAATCAAAGTCAAGGATGAACTTGAAAGAGTTATAAAGGAAAAAAATATTAAAAATGTTTATCAATCTATAAAAAATAATTGCATTTTAATCTTAGCGAAGAGTCAAAAAGAAATATATGAAATTTCAAATTTTATAGCTCCAGAGCACCTGCATATTCATGAAAAATTTAATAAAAATATACTAAAAAATTTTACAAATGCTGGATCTGTATTTATTGGAGAAAAGTCTCCAGTAGCTTTAGGAGATTATACAATAGGTACTAACCATGTATTACCTACAGATCAAACTGCAAAATTCTCATCCGGTTTAGGGGTTGATGATTTCATAAAAAAAACAGTTTTTATCAAACCTGGTAAGAAAACACTTATGAAAATAGCTAAGCCTACAATCAATCTAGCAAGACAAGAGGGTCTAGAGGCACACGCTTTATCAGTTGAAATTAGAAAGATCAAACCATAAAATACTTTTATATGTCCAAAGAAGATGCAATAGAATTTCAAGGTGTAGTTTCAGAACTACTTCCAAATGCTATGTTTAAAGTTAAGCTGGATAATGACCATGAAGTTATAGCTCATACATCTGGAAAAATGAGAAAAAATAGAATTAGAGTGCTCGCAGGAGACCGAGTAACAGTCGAAATGACACCATATGATTTAACTAAGGGCAGAATAACATTTAGGTCTAAGAACTAATGAATAATTTTTTAAAAGGAGTAATGTCATGTCTACAAAACTTATTATTACAAACTACAAAAATTTTAAATGTGGAGTTAAACTAAATGAAGGTGAGTTGGTTAATATTCGTTTTCAACCTAACGAAGATGTTCAAATTGGAGACATTTATAAAGTAAAAATTACAGAAATCTTACCAAACGATAGTGGTGCCTTTGTCTCCTACGGTAACGGAGATCAAAGAGGTTTTTTTAAAAGAATAAACTTTCCTAGTGGCGATAAGGCTCATGAAGGTCAATCTTTAATACTTCAAGTAAGAAGCATAGGTTCTAAAGATAAAGTTCATCTTTTTACAAACAATGTAATTTTAACTGGTAAATTTATAAATCTATTACCATACGGCGACGAAATAATCCTAAGTAGAAGAACTAGAAAAAATTTAGACACAAACCAACAAGACAAAATTATGGATGCTTTAAGTGAGTCTGAAGTGGGGTTGATAGCTAGGCATAATCTTATTCCTGAAAACATCGAAATAGCTCAATCTGAGCTGAATGATTTAAATAATAAATGGAAAGAGATAGAATTAAATGCAAAGGAATTAAGTGATGAAGGTCTTGTTTTCCAAAATACTTATTTTGATCAAAACTTTGTTTGTGATTACTCTGATAAAAACACTGATCAAATTATTTTTAGTGACAATGACCGTTTTGAAAAAGTGAAAAACTGGGATGAAAAGTTAGACTCTACTTTTGCAAATCTATGTGAAGAGATGTCCAATGAGCAAATTGAAGAAGTTTTTAATTTAGGTGAAAAAATAGATTATTTGATTGGTCAGAATTACGATTTACCTAGTGGCGGTAATATTATGATAGGTAAAACTGATGCTCTTACTGCTATAGATGTAAATACAGGCTCCGCAAAAAGATTTGACACTAATAGAGAGGCTATTCAATTAATTTCGAAACTAATAAAATTGAAAAACATTTCTGGCAAAGTGGTTATCGACCCTGTAGCTAGTGATCAAAATACTCTTAGAAAACTTGTAGGAATGTTAAAAAATGAATTTAGAGATGACTTAAGTATTACAAATGTTTTTGGATACACCAGAGGTGGACTTTTAGAGTTAAGTAGATCAAGAAACGACCGCTCTATTGATGAATTAAACTTAGAGTAAATTCTTAGAGTGGTGGCCAGAGACGGAATCGAACCGCCGACACGAGGATTTTCAGTCCTCTGCTCTACCGACTGAGCTATCTGGCCTTAGCGTGTAATACTTATTACATATAATTTGTATTTGCCAGTAAAAATTAATTACAGAAATTATATTTTGGATGAAAATGTTTTTACAAATTTTTGACTGTTTCATATATTGAATCAGATGAAAGACCACTATCATTCAATAGAAACTCCCTACCTCCATTTTGAAAATAATACTTTTCCTTCAAACCTAGACATTTAACAGTCCTATTTGATATCCCATTTTTGAATAAAGCATTAATTATTATCGATCCAAAACCTCCATTAAGTGTCTGCTCCTCAATAGTAATAATTTTTTCATATTTACTAATTTCTGTTATCAAATTATTTGACAAAGGTTTTATATTTATTACATCGTAAATTGAAACATCTATATTGTCATTTAAAAGTTTTTCTCCAGCTTCCTTTGCTTTATGTAGCATATATCCTGTGCTTAAAATGCAAATGTTTTTTCCTTTGTGTATGATCTCAAAACCCTCTTTATTAAAATAATAGTCATTAGGATATATATTCTTTAAACTGTTTCTTTCCATTCTTATGTATCTCAATTTTGGTATATCTATAGTTTGTTTAGCTATAAATTTAAGTGAAGATTCATCACTAGGAGAACAAATATCAAGGTTAACAATTGAATTCATTACTGAGATGTCTTCATTAAGGTAGTGTGTTGGACCAGCATCAGCATAACCTAAACCTATTCCAACACCTAAAATTGTAACGGGTAGACTCATCATTGCAAGTGAGCATTTAATTTGTTCCAAGCATCTGAGAGTTATAAAGGGCGCCATTGCATAAACATATACTTTATTACCATCTAGAGCTAAACCTGCTGCCATGTCAATCATGTGCTGCTCTGATATACCAGAGTGTATAAATTGATCAGGAAGATTTTCTCTAAATTTATCTAAAGCAGGTGCACCAAAATCAGCGCTCATAAAAAATACATCTTTATTTTTTAATGCATAATTATAAACTTCATCAATAATTATATCTCTTTGGAAATTACTCATCAATTGTAAGCTCTAACCTTGCTTTTTTAATTAGATCATCAGATAAAGGACTCCAATAATGTGAAAAAGATTTATTTTCCATAAATGAAATCCCTTTACCTTTTATAGTATTTGCAATTAATAATTTTGGCTTGTCATTAGTTTTGTTAAATTTGTTAAAAGTATCAATTATGTCAGCTATTGAGTGTCCATCGACATCCTCGACTTGAAATCCAAATGAAGCCCACTTATCTTTAATTGGCTCAAGCGCTAAACAATCCTCTGTATCGCCCAATATTATATTTCTATTTCTATCAAGTATAACTATTAAGTTATCTAATGAATGATGTGACGCAAATAGAGCACTCTCCCATATCGAGCCCTCGTACATTTCACCCTCACTAAGTATTATAAATGTATTGATTTTAGCATTTTTCATTTTTGCAGAGTAAGCAAAACCACAACCCACTCCCAAACCATGTCCTAGTGATCCAGAAGTACAATCGATACCGGGTATAGAGATATTTCCGAATAGTTTAAGCATAGAGTCACTTCTACCAAATTTTTTCAACTCTTCTTTATCAAAATAACCTATGTCAGCAAATATTGGATATAAACTCATAGCAGCATGTCCTTTACTAATTATTATTTTATCCCTATCAGGGTGATAAGGTTCATTTTTAAAATATTTAATTATGCCACCATAATATAGTGATATAAGTATCTCAATTTGAGATAAAATTGAACCTGGGTGACCTTGGTTTGCGGATAAAAGCATTTCAAAACAAGTTCTTCTTAACCATTTGCTTTTGGACTCTAAATCTTTTATGTTGGTTTTGGTCAAATCTATCTCCTACAACAATATTAAATTAAACTTTTTTAACATTGTTATTAACATTTAATTATAACATTTAAATTTTAGGAGAAAACGACATTCGTAAATTTTTTTATTATTTGTGCATAGATTAATAATATGTTGTATAACTTTTTTACCAATTTATATGATATTTTTAGTATAAAAAAATATTAAATATATTTGATGATGGTAAATTATTTCTAGTTAAGAGAGAGGTTACAAAATGACTAATTTTGATAAAGTAAAGTTATTCATGATTACATTCGGTCAAGAAGTGAAAAATAAATCCGGTTTAGGGAATGCATCTACCAACAAGTTAAGAATTGATCTTATAAAAGAAGAGTTAACTGAATTAGAAGAGGCAATAAAAAATAATGATTTAACAGAAGTAGCTGATGCTCTTACAGATTTACTTTATGTAACATATGGAGCAGGTCATGCATTTGGTATTAATTTGGATAAATGTTTTGAAGAGGTTCAAAACTCCAACATGAGTAAATTAGGTGAGGATGGAAAACCTATATATAATGAGAATGGGAAAGTAATGAAAGGCCCAAATTATTTTAAACCAGACCTTTCAAAATATTTATATTAACTACTTAGGCATATTAGTGGCACCAGTTTCTAAAGAAAAAATTTTACCATCTTTGAAAGTGAATACCGCCATAACTGCCTGCGTGTTACCATCTGAAAATGTTACAAATGAGTGCTCAATACCAATTTCATCATTTTCATAAATAATTCTAACTTTTTCTCTATTGATATCATCGCTCATTGCCCACTGTATTACATCTTGTTTAGTTAAAACTTTTCCAGAAGCGTGCATTGTGAATTTATAATCATCATGAAGCACCTCATTCATCCCAGCTTCATCTTTAGTCATAAAGACCTCATCATATTTTTTTAATATTGACATTTTTAATCCTTTTTTATTAGTCTAATGAGACTTGTGTTAATTCGAACAATTCAATACTTTGTATACATTCATCATAAATGGGTTTCATAACAGGATTGGTTCCTTTAACGATACCCATCATTTCCTCTTCATTATGAACATGAACTTTAAACATGATACCGCTCTTATCAGGCAAAATTCCAGGCACTGTTTTTTCAA
Organism: uncultured Alphaproteobacteria bacterium; assembly: GCA_902575065.1. Taxonomy (GTDB): domain Bacteria; phylum Pseudomonadota; class Alphaproteobacteria; order HIMB59; family HIMB59; genus HIMB59. The sequence goes on along the minus strand of CACGPU010000006.1, from coordinate 78 downwards.
CATGTGCCGCAGCTTTCCTCATGGCCATACCCTCTTCAGATTGAAAAAAAGCCATAAATTTTTCAAACTTACCTTCAC
>CACGPU010000005.1 GCA_902575065.1 uncultured Alphaproteobacteria bacterium | reverse complement strand
ACATTATTATTGTAATTATTATGTGAGAGACTACCGCACCAAGCCAAAGACCCTGGTGCAAACATTGCTCCATTGTTAGGTGTTTTATAGTAAATCATATCAGCTCTGACCATTGGATTTTCATGACCACCACCATAGTAACCACGAACAGCAAAATGTATTTCCTCGTTAACTTGCAACATCATATTAGAGTGATCCTGCGAGCGAGCCAAATAATAAGCATTATGTGGGGTTCCAAATTCTAAGTCGTATCTGTCTAACTCCAAACCGGCAGCTCCTCCACCAACTAAACCAAAATCACCAATCACCTCATCTGCTCCAATCCCTTCAAAGATCCATGAACATTCAGGTTTAAAACTATCTTCTTCTCTTTTGTAGTATGAGGACACGTCAAATCCATAAGATGTAAAAGTTAACCCACAAACTTTAGAAGGTATTCTTCCTCGAGCTCTCCACATACCTCCATATTTACCATCAAAAGCATTATTGTATTCACCTGGGTTAGATGTCCATGCTCTTGTGCCTGCTTCACCTTTTCGAACTTCGGTAATATTAGGGTTGTCAGGATGATACTCACTAATCCAATAAAATCCATCTGATCCTAGATAAAAACATCTACCACCCTGCATTTGATATGACTCTAGAGCATCCATATATTTCTCAGATGAATACTCAGGGTGACTTCCAGTCATCACAACTTTATAACGATTTAATAAATTTATACCTTCATGTTCCAAATCCTCGTCTGTCAGAACATCAAAATCAAAACCTTTTTCTTCTAGCCAATCAGTAAGATGTAAGTCGGCATTGAGTTGCCATAATGAAGGAGAAAGCCAATGTCTGTATTTTGGTCTCATATTAAGGATTGGCCTTAGTCTTGATGATATTGATACACCATGTCCGTCTGAGTGAAGTGAATAAGTTGATAGCCCGTATTCTCTATGTTCATTTAAATATAAATCTGCTGGCTCAAGCACAGGCACTTTACCTGCAAGCAATTGTGCTACCACAGAGTTGGTTCCAAGATTATCATTGGAGTAAGCCATGTAACTATTAGTAGGCAATAAGAATAAAGTTTTTGCAGTTGCTGTCCCCTTGGGAGGTTTAACACAAAATGGAATATAGTCCTCATTTTCTGATTCCTCTCGTCCGTCTACTCTTAGTCTTGCAGCGTAGACACCACTTTTTAACCCCTCAGGTACTTTTAAAGTAAAGTCTACATCCCATCTTGCATCGTCTATATCATCGTCATGAAAATGAATTGCACCGTATTCCTCAGGTTTATGATGGAAAACCATTTCATCCGCTGTCCAGTTATGTCCTGTCATACCTCTGTTTGGCATATTAATAATAAATCCGTGGTGATTATTTGGAGAAGTATCAACAATCTTTGTTGAGGCAATGTTTTTGCCAATATTCGCATGAAAATCCCAGGCACCTACGACTGTTGACCTGACAGTTGTATTACACTCATCATAGCTTGATGCAAGTGTTTCAATTTCAGCCTTCGATAGCGCAATATTAGATAATCTAGGTCTGTCTATCTTTCCATTAAATGTCTTTGTTTGCTCAGGTAATTCAATAGGGTGAGGTACCTCTTTAAAATGTCCGCCAGAAATATATCTGCCTGATCTATTGTTGAGTGTTGTGGCAGCAATTAGCAACGGAGCGTCATTAGCAGCAGGTAAAACTGAGCTAGTGGTCTCAATAATAGCTGAGGTTTCTTCAATTGGATTCAAAATAGCCATACCCAAGCCACCATTTGTAGATGTAACTCTAGGTTCTTGATGAAGGGTAAGCCTTCTCGATTGAGCATCAAATGTTGCAATAACCAGATACCAGACCTTTCTTAAAAGCTTTTTTTCTGAGGAGACAGTAACAACCTGAGAGCCATCACCAATTTCTACAGATAAACAGCCTTCATCATTAACGAAAAGGCCATAGCCTTTTTTTTCTTCTTCATTAAATTTAGTGAAAATTCCTTGTCTGCCTTTGTCAGGGGTGGTTGGGAAAATGTAAGCCTGCATAGTGAAGCTTTCTAAATTTAAATTATCGTGTTGGGGCATGATGATATATGATCCACCATGTATTCTCTGGTTTTTCCCTTGATAGGTTCCATTGCAACTAGCATCTATTTCGGCCTCTTTATATCCTGGGCCTTCAGGATTTGTATCACCGTGTATTAAGCGGACTAATTGAACTTCATAACTGTCATTGTATTCAGCATTAATATAAAATTTAACCTCTTCGCCAGGGTGAGCTGAGTACTTATCACTATAACCTGTTATTTTTAACATTACTCTTCCCCGCTATACTCCTCAAGTAGTCTGTTAATTCTTTTTAAAAATATTGCATGTTCACATGCTTCCTCAGATGAATAAGAGTCTTCAGTAATTTCAACTGGCTCACCTCTAACTCCTGTTGTTATTCCAACTCTATAATCTTCATGCCTTCTTAAACAAACAGTTACAAAACCATTTTCTTTACTTCCTCTTCTTAACTTATCTAATAATGTTTGGAGATCTTGACTGTGCTGAATAACGCCGTGGTCTCGAGTAGCAGCCCTTCCAATTGGAGTTGCTCTATGCTCTTCAATTAGAGATTTTAATTTTTGAGGATCTCTCAACATTTTTAATATGTATTTTTTGGTAATAAAATCATCAGTGTGTTTATGCCCTTTATTTAATTGGACGTTTGACGGGTGCTTATAGCTGTAATCAGACATAATTCTATTTTAGATATAGTTAACCTTTCGCACAGTTTTTTGTTCCAAATAATGAAACACAATACGAAAAATTCTTATTCCTCCTCAGTTTTAAGTACTTTATCATCATAATGCATAAACGGAAAGTATTACAGTTGCCACAGCCATACCTATTAATATAAGTGGCCAACCATACCCTCCTCCCATTCTGTCAATATAGTTTCCTTGCTCCTCAACATCGTCAGGTGCCAAATGTTCATCACCATTTAGTATGGGTTTTTTTGGCAAAGTCGATAAGTCCATCTTATTGGCTAAAAACCAAATTAGAAATATACCCGCTACCCACCAAATTATTTGGTAAGCCCATAGTGAAGGGACTCCCATCACCCAATTATCATAACTTTGATCCGCACTACCAAATATTAAGTTTCCGAAAATTAACCCTGGGCCGATAGAAAAGAATGCCCAAATTAAAAAGAAGACATAAGCAAGAGATTTTATTTTTTTTCTTGATGGGTGGATACCCATATGTTCATTTAAAAAATTATGAAATGACGCTCGATGTTCTTTATCTGTATCATTACTTGCAAATATAGAGGATAAAAAACATACAATCACATTAAAGAATAAACCCCATAACCCAGAGTAGATTGTTAGTGGCCATCGCCCCCAAGGAAGAGAATTTCCTGTTAGCTTATGACCAAAAGTTTCAGCTAAAGTTACAAAACCTAATCCGGTGATGAGTCCAAGAATTGCCCCACCTCTTGTGATCCATTTAAACCAAAGCATTCCAAGTAAAACAGGAAACAATTGGAAACCAAAAGCGATTGCTAATCCACCAAGTAGTATTAGAGAAGTTTCAAAAAAAGTTGCAAGATACAGTGCCGCTAAGCTTAATAACAACATCGCTAACCTAGCAACTAATAACTCCCTTTTCCATGTAGGGTTACTATCGATATATGGTCTATAGAGATCTCTTGCCACCATGCTGCCTGAGGTCATTAAAAAAGCAGATAATGTAGATTGAAGAGCAGCAATTATGGATATTGCTAAAAATCCAACAATGATTGGTGAGAGATTACTGAAACTTTCAACAAACACATAAATTAAAGATGATATATTTTGTAGACTTAGCTCAGGGAATATTTGGTTAATGGCAAAACCATTTGAATTAACAATACTATTAGCTCCAAGAAGATGTGCTCCAACACCTAATAAAGGGGCGAATATAAATAAAAATATTCCAACAACAGCACCTGAACCCCAAACTTGATAAAAATAAAATGACCTCGGTGATTTTACTGAATAGCTCCACATCGAAAATGTAGGAGAAAGCACAATACCCATATAAGAGAGAGTAAAGGATAAAATCATAACTGCTGTCCAAGGTCCTCCTAATGGGTTGTTTTTTCCAATACCTGCAACCCACTGAATTACACCAGGAACGTTGAAATATCCTGAAATATCACCGCCTCCGTAACCTCCAGTAGTTCCCCAAGCTCCGAAAGATATAAAGCTATTCGCCATAGATAGGTCTTCAAAAAAACTTAAACCTCCTAAGTAATTAAATACACCAACACCAAGTGCTAAGAAAAAAACAAAAAATAACCATGATTGAACAACGCTTACACTCACCATGGGTTTAAATCCACCAGATACTATATAAAATAAGACAACAGCAGTTAGTGCCCACATTGCAGAGTCTCTAGTTATTTCACCTCCGCTAATAAACTCTACAACATTACCTGTTGATCCAATAATTATACCAAGAAATGGAACAGCAAAAAATAATCCGATTATTAGTACTACAATTCTAAGAGTATTACTTTGATAATATTTATAATACATCTCTCCTGGAGTGATAAAATTAAATTTTCTACTTAGCATCCACTGCCTTTTAAAAAATAGTATACTTCCGAGAGGAATTGTTATTACAATTGCAGCAGTAGCTAGAAAAGAGTATCCATCTGCATAAATTAATGATGGAAAAGAAATGATAGTTATGCCTGCAAATGTAGTTACTGTTGCAGAGAAAAAGAATACCCAAGGAGATACACTTCTATCTGCTAAATAGTAAGCCTCAGGGGTTTTATTTTTTCTAAGAGTTCTAGCTCCCCAAAAAAGACAAAAGCTTATGTATAGGACAAGAAAGAAAAAAAACCAATAAAGATTAGCGACCATAACTCAAACTTGAATTAAGAGTTGTAATCAGTCTTTTCCTTAATAATTCTGAGTGCCTCTAATAAATATACTCTAAAGACTTCATGGTTTTCACTCATCGGGAAATGACCAATATCTCTCATTTCAATATAAACTCCTCCTTTTATTTGTCTGGCAGTATCTTCTGTTGCTTCGGGAGGGGTTAGGTAGTCATAAGTACCAGTCAGCATGATAACAGGGCACTTGTGACCATCAATATTTTGAAGCTCATCTCTTAAATCATGATCAACTGAATAAAAATGAAGGTCTCCTTTAAAAGCCTCTGATCCTTGAGTGTAATAATGCCAAGTTAACCATCTATCCATATCTGGAGATTGTGGGGCCATTAAATCCCAAACACCACTACCACACACTTGAGCTGCATTGGCATGAGGATGCCTCCACCAATCAATATAAAAGCCAGGGGAATAATGCGCAGCCTCGACAGGAATGACAGCTTTAAATTTATTAGGATACTTCAGAGCTAATTGAAGAGCCACGTTTCCTCCAAAAGAAGAACCCATAAATATAGGGTTTTCAAGGTCTAAGGCCTTACAAAGTTCTACAATAAAATTACAGTAATGCTCTGCTGTTAATTTGTAATCCTCTTTCCACCATTCTGTATTATGAGGTGGATCTGATTTACCATGTCTTGGAAGGTCGTAAGCGATAACTTGATAATTTTGAGTAATTTCTTCATCTTCCAGTAATCCTCTCCACTGATGATTGTGGCATCCAGCAGTATGCTGACATACTAATGGAGTGCCTTTTCCATTTGAAAGATAAAAGACTTTATACTGTTGACCATCTACCTCGATGGTAACGTATCTACCTATTGGGTCATGATGTTTTACTGCCATAAATTTTTCCTTTCAATTCTCTTGATCATACTGGGACTCCTGATTGTCTTAGCAATTCAAATTGAACAGTAAAGTTTCTAAGATTTTGCATTAAGACTAAATGATTGCCCTCGATTTTAAGGTCTTCTCTAAATGAGGCTGCATAGATACCATGAAACATAGGTTTTGGAACAGGCTTTGCAAACTCTCTCCATGTTTGCTCTGATGCCCTTAATGCAAAGTCATATGGATCTAAACCTCCAGGGTTGGTATTAATATTTTTTACTTTTCCATCATGCATCTCGATAATTACTTTCACACTACCCATGTCGAAAAGAAATGAACAAGTATAATATTTAGCCATCGCTTTTATGGTTTCATCTTTTTCAGTAAGCTCTTTATATTTTTTTGCCCAGGATTTTACATCTATACTCATGTTTTATACCTATTTCTTTTTCCTGGGTGTCTTTGTGGCTTGTTCATCAAATCTCATATGCTTGTCCTTCTTAGGATCATCGTAGTCACCTAAAATATTCCTGATATTACTTGCCTCACCGGGCGACATACCAATTTCTTTTAAAAGACTATCTAAGAACGGCTGTTGTGCTCTATATCGAAGAGCAGAATTCACAACATTATCTGCTAAAGATCCTTTTTTGGAATATCCACCTGGGGACGCAGAGGGGTTATCTGCGTTGCCGCTTCCTTCAGCACCTCCTCCTTGACTAAATCCAGGTAATCCATTTACATCGACAACTTTAATTGAGTCAATGTTTTGCATTGGTCTAACCCATTCTCTAATAATACCCTCAATTTTTTCAGCGAGTTTTTGTCTAAGTGCACTTCTTCTACTTGCATCACTTCTAGCATTTTCCGCTTCATTAAGGGCTTTTTTGCCAGCTGCTTCAATTTCATATCTAATTTTTGCAGCCATAGATGCTAACTTTTCTCTCTCAGCATTTTTACTAGCGTCTATTACTCCAAGAGCTTTTGTCTTCTCAGCTTGTTCAACATCTCTAATGGTGTTTACTTTTTCCTCAGCTTCTACAGCCTTAGCGCGAGCATTTTCTTCTTCCATTTTAGTTTTTAAGACTGACTTAGATTTTTCTAGAACTTCCATTTGTTTTTGCTTTTCTTCAATTTCTATTCTTTTTGCCTTTTCAATATCTAAGACTCTTGTCTCTTGCTCAGCAGCAATTTTGAACGCATCAACATTTTTCTGTTGAGCAGTTTTTGCATTTTTAATTTGCTCCTCAGCCATAATATAAGCCTCTTCAGACTCATACCTTTTTCTAGCTTCTTCTTTTGCTGTTTGAGCTTTTTCCTCAGCAAGTTTGATATCAACTGATCTTTGTTTTTCTAGACGACTGAATTCAACATCTCTTTCTAATTCAAGAATAGTTTTTTCTGTCTCAATATCTTTTTGTTTAATCTCGATAGAAGTTTGTTGTTTAAACTCATTTTGTTCTTTTCTTCTTTTCTCAATTTCTTGGATAAGTTTAGTTTCTTGTAAACTTTTTTCCATCTCAACAAAGTCTTTCTTGCTAATCTTTGCAATCTCAATATCTTTTTCTGAAGAGATTTCAGCCAGTTCAGACTCTTTGTCTTTCTCAGCTTTTGTTTTTACTGTCTCAGTATTTTCAATAGCTCTTTGTTGTTCGATTTCACGTTTTTGTTGATACTTTGAAAATTCTTCCTCTTTTTCGATTTCAAGAGTTTGCTTGATAGACTGGAGGTTTTTATTTCGAATACTTACCTCTGTATCTTTCTCAATATCATTTCTTTTCTTTTTACGTGACTGAGTAAATTCTGTTATTTGAGTTAAACCCTCAGCATCAAATGTGTTTGAAGGGTCGAATACACCCACTGGTGCTTGGTTAAGAGATGTCAATGAAACAGTCTCTAACTCCAAACCAGTGTGCTTAATGGCTTCTTCAACATGAGCTGCAACATTTTTAATGTACTCAGATCTATTCTCTTGAATTTCATCAAGGCTCATTTTTGCGGCTACAACACCTAGTCCATCAACAAATCGACCTTGAACAAGCTCCTTTAAATGATCAGGCTCTAATGTTCTATTTCCCAATGTTTGCGCGGCTATTGAGACTGCTTCAGTTGTAGGAGCTACTCTTACATAGAATTCAGCCGTTACTTCTGCCCTCATTCTATTTTTTGTAATAAAAGATTTACTGCCGTTTCGTTGAACCTCTATGCAAAGAGTTTTCATACCCACTGAGGTAATGTTATGAATAATAGGTAAAACGAAGGCACCTCCGCTGATCACAACTTGTTCACCACCCATACCAGTTCTAACAAACGCTATTTCCTTTGAGGAACGCCTGTACAGCCAATGTAGCAAGTAAACTATAATTGCTATTGCTAACGCTATTAAGATTATTATTGCAATAATATCTGCACCACTAGTAATGTTCATACCTATTTATCACCTCCTAAGTTGATGTTATTGTCCATTAACTCTCATGTCTTGTATTGCTGCTTTGTAAATTATTAAACCAAAAACTATTTTATTTAAAAAGTCTGCTAAATTATAAATCACATTAACACTGTTGGGATCAATACCCCCACCCAAATGCTCTATGAAATATCCCATTGGATATATAGCCCATCCAATTGTTATAATAAGTCTGTTCGAGAAGAAAACCATTTGTACATTTTCGTTTCCGCATCTAGCATTTGCTCTTCCAGCCTCTCCAACATATAGCTCACCAAGGATGTACAACCATCCAGCCAACCAAACAATGAAACCTAATGTCTTGCTCATATAACCCGCTGCACCTAAGAAACCTGCTACAACAAAAACTAAAGTTCCAACCAATAATCTCCAGAACATGCCTTGTTTAACTTTGACAACTGACATAAGCATTGCATAAAAAATAAGTACAAGCATTGGAAAGTTAAGAAACCAATCTATATATCTTAATAAAGTTGGGGCGGTGCCACTGACTACCCAGAGATTTTTTACGAAGAAATAATGTATAGAGGACATCAAACATACAACAGCTATCATTGTCATCGGTGTATGAAATCTCGAGCTTACTTTGCTGCGCTCAAAAAAGAAAAATAAAGTGGCACCAATCATGCCAACAGAAATTAACCAGAAAGACCCCCCTACAATGTCGTAAGGGAGAAGCATTTTATTCATTAAAACTTATTCCTCTAAAGTACATATTACCCGTCCTCTTTAATTAATAATAATTTTTGTTTCATATTTTGAAATAAATATTCATTGTAAAAGCGACAAAATCTGTTGATTAAACTCATTATTTTTATATTTGCTCCCTTATATGGGGTGCTCTTGAATAAAGAGCAACAAGAGGCAGAATAAGAAGACCAAATATAAATTGTTGCCCCTCAAAACTTAAACCCAGTCCAGCCAAAAATGTACTAATGACTTGAAGTGCAAGAACACCGATTACTGTAAATCCGTATCCTCCATATCCACCTAATAAGGAAGTTCCTCCTACAGCCACAGCTGCCACTGTTAAAAATAAATATTGATCACCTACACCAATGAACCCTCCACCACTCCAACCCAGTAACATTGCTCCAGTTGCTGCAGAAGTAAACCCACTAATGACATAAACTCCAACCCAATATGCTCTCTCAGAAATTGATAATCTATCAGCAGATAACCTTTTTCCACCAACAGCATATAAGTTTCTTCCCCACTTAGTGTGTCTTAGTCCAACAATTAACAAAATTGAAATCAATATCCAAATTAAGATAACTGGAGGTATTGGAAGACCAAAAAATTTTCCATTTAATGACGCTAAGTTCTTTAACCAGTCTGGAACTACACCAAACACAGTTCCACCTGTAACTGTAGGTAGTGACACCAATATCTGTACTCCGCCCACTACCATAAACCCAACTCCAAGCGTGACTATTAATGATTGTCCTTGGAGATTAAAACTTATCAAACCATTGAAAAGCCCGACAATCGTACCAAAAGCAAGAATAACTATAAACGCAAGCCAAGGAGGGACTCCAAGTGAAATAAGTGACATTAATCCTAAATTAGTTGCGCCAATTAAAAATGGTATTGATAAATCTAGGCCGCCTAACATCACAACTAATGTTTGTCCAATAGTTGCAAGCCCTAAGAAAGAGGCAAAAACCAACATAGATTTAATATTCTGCAATGATAAGAAGCCATCAATAGAAACTGATCCAATTATAAAAAGACCAACTAACACGGCGACTCCTATTATCACGCTCTTATTAATATTTAAAAATTTGTATGCAAGAAATGCTAAGATTAAGAAACCTAATAGTATGATTGCTGATACGACTGTTCTACCTGAGAAGAACCCAGGTACCAAAAAACACAGTAATATAAAAAGACCTAAAAGAAGTAAAAATCCCGTAACAGCTATCCAGTTCTTTGCAATAAGGTCCCAAAAAAGGCTTCTTTTACTTGTGGTTTCAGTAGTTTCGGGAGGTTGAGAACCATCTTCCTTTACTAAAGATCGATAAGACCATCTAACTAAGAAAAAATGCCATCCCCAAAGAATAATGGCGACAACAGCTACAGAGTAAAATGCAACCTGTATCCAATCAGTTCTATCTACATAACCAAGAACTGCGGTACCTATCCCAGCAGCAACAGCAAAAAGAATTCCAAGTCCTTTTAAAAAATTATGAGTTCTTTTCTCCATTTACTAAACTTTTCTATCTTCTGATAGACCTCCCCATTTTTCAAGTCCTTCTTGAGATTTTAATTTTATTTTATAAACACCAAACGCTTGCCATATCAGAGGCGAAATAGCTATTCCAATTGCAGTAATTAAAATCATTTTCCAATAAGGGTAACCAATTGCGAAGAACATCGCTGACCATGTTAATGCAGCTATACTTAAAATAGCAATATAAGGTCTGAACCTAGCAAATGATATTTTTGCTCCCATTGTTAAATATGTAAAAAATTGAAATACAAATATTGCAAATATAATTAGAGCTGCTTCTTTAAGCCAAGTTACTTCACTTGTGATAAATTCACCGCGAATAGGTCTTGTATAGTTTATTGATGATGTATCGCCAACAATTAATTCTGTAATAATTGGAGAGTAAAACTTACTTCCATCATCAGTAATAATTGTTCCAGATGGTGAGGCTAAAAAGTATACAGCGAGTATTGCTAATACACCGAGGAAAATAATGAAAACATTATTCAAATTGATATTCGAGAAAAGAGTTGGTGCCGTAAGTAAAAAAAGTAAAAATAAAATTAGTATTACAGCGTATCCATCTATCCCAAAGAAACTCTGTCTATTTGACTCAATGCCGTAATAAGATATTGCAGCAAATACAATAAATGAAATTGCTATTGCAAATAATACCAATGTTTGTGTTTTGATTTCTTTTCTAAATCTTGGCATAGCAATTATTACTATCGCAGATGTAAAGAAAACTATTCCTCCTAAAGTTGCGACAGCGTAAGCGAGGCCAACCAAAGCACTCGAGGAAGATGAAAAATCAGGCAATCCTGCACCAACTCTTAGATATTCAGATGTAAAATACTGAGGAGCATAATTTAAAATATATTGTAAGTTGGTACCCAAATCAGCGTTAACGAAATAAGCCTCTCTCGTGCCACTCCAAACACAACCGAAGAAAATAACAATTGCGGCAATAATAAAAGACACTGTTGGGCCATCTCTATGTTTAACAAGCAAATAAACGAGATAAATCAAGGCTGCTATTCCGATAGCAATAAACATCCACACTGTAGAATTTCCACCCTCTGCGCATGCCTTACCTGTGATTAAACAATCACTCCCGGACTCAAGTGCTTTTTCAAAAATCTCAGCATCTTTAGATTTACCTCCAAAACCTCCCACAGTCCCTCTAGTTACTTGATCAAATTTCATATGAATTTGAACAGCAGCAGCACTTAATGTTCCAATAATAAAAAATACAAAAACTGATAAATTTTTGAATGCTTTTTGAATATAAGGAAGTGCAATAAGTATTAAAAGAGAAGCCACCAATACCGCACCGTATGATAAGTCAGTAACGAAACTTTGAAATCTTTCAAACCTAAAAGTTGATAGAATAAAATTTATCAAATAAATGTTAACTGAACCTAGAATAGCTCCAAACGCACCGCCTCTTCCACCAATTAAACTTGACCCACCTAATACAAGTGCTGTAACTGCCATCAATGTATATGTAGTACCTTGAGTTGGGTCTCCAGAACCAATTAAGCCTGTAAATGCAATAGCTGCGAGTGCAGCGTAAACTCCACCGATAATATGAGCGCCAATTCTTACAACGTAAATTCTCACTCCACTTGTATAAGCAGACTTTTCATCTGAACCCATTAATTTTAAATGTTGCCAGTAAGCAGTATGAGTCAGTGCATACCAAATAAGTGTCGAGAAAATTAAAAGTATTAGTGTGGGCTGTACTACCTCAGTTCCAGCACTCCAAGATAACATCCAATCAGGTGCTCTTCCTCCTGGTCTTGGTAAAATAACTAAATTAATACCAGAGAAAGCAAGAAACATACTTAAGGCAACTATTATTGGTTGAACTCTAATAAAAATTACGATTAAAGCATAAAGAAATTGGTAAATTACTCCTATTGCAAGAGCACATATGAAATACGCAACTGGCGATTGAATATAACCTGCAGCATAAAGTTGTATTGTCGTTACATTAATAAAACCAATAAGTGGTCCTATTGATAAATCCACTGTTACTCTGCCAGCTAAAGCCAATGCAGTAAGAGCATAAGTAGCAAGAATAAGAGGTGTTGAAACCATAATTGCGGTTCCAATACCCGAGCCTGAAATAATTTGAGGTCCTCTAATCATCGCAAAAATCATTAGGGCAAAAAATATAAATATTGGGACGATTAAGTATTTTGTTGACTGAGGATCAGAACCTGGAATTTGAGAGGGTTTTATTGCTGCTACAAGTTGATTAACCATTATTATTAGTCAAAATATACGACTTTGATACCCCCTCTATCAGACTGCGATCTTCCATGACCTACTTTAAGCTTATCTGTTTCAACAATTTTAATTCTCTTTGAGTCCAAATCAATATTTTTAGTAAAACCATTTTTAAAAGATGTCTTACTAATAAGAGTGTTTAAATTATTTTCGATATATTTTGTGTTGTGTTTACCCTCAATAAAGTTTTTGTCTTTGAGAAGGCAAATTAAAAAGGGGATGTTTGTCTTAATACCTTCAATCTGGGTGCCCTCTAAAAATTTTATTAATTTGGATATAGCATCGTCTCGAATTAAGTCGTGAGATATAATTTTTCCAATCATCGGATCATAATAGAAACTTACTTCATCTCTTTCATCATATCCCCAATCTAATCTTATGCCATTTGGTATTTTAGGAAATTTTAATTTATTTATTTTTCCTGGAGATGGTAAGAAATTTTGGGAAGGATCCTCTGCATAAACTCTGCACTCAATTGAATGTCCATAAGTTTTAATTTTACTTTGATTTAAAAATTTATTTTTTCTATTAAAAGCAAAATTTATTTGCATGGAAATTAAATCATTATTTGTAACTAACTCTGTAACAGGATGTTCAACTTGAATTCTAGTATTCATCTCAAGAAAATAATATTTCATTTCTTGGACATCATATATAAACTCTACAGTACCTGCTCCCTCGTATTTAACATCAGAAGATAATTTTACAGCGGCTTGAGCCATATTGTTAATTAATTCCCTGTCTACTTCTGGTGCTGGAGACTCCTCAATTATCTTTTGATATCTTCTTTGCATAGAGCAATCTCTTTCGAACAGATGCACAGATCCTTTTGCACCAAATCCAAAAACTTGTATTTCAATATGTCGGGCGTTGGTGATAAATTTCTCAATAAAAATATCTCCATTACCAAAAGATTTTGCAGCAAGATTACTAGTTTTTTCAATTGCACTAGCAAGGTCTTTAAAGTTTTGGACGACGCTCATGCCTATCCCCCCACCACCAGCACTTGATTTTACAAGTAAAGGGTAACCTATTGCTTCACATTTTGTCTTAAGTTGTTCATCACTTAATTTATGAACATTATTTATACCTGGACATATAGGTATATTGGAATTTAGGGCTAATTCACGAGCAATATCCTTATTTCCCATTGATTTTATTGATTTTGGTTTAGGGCCAATCCATGTGATACCTCTGTTTATGACCTCTTGAGCAAAAGTGTCGTTTTCTGATAAAAAACCAAAACCAGGATGAATAGCATCCACATTTGATTTTGTAGCTATTTCTAAAATCTTATTGTAAGAAAGATAACTTTCCTGAGCTTTACTAGGTCCAATATAATAAGACTCGTCAGATAATCTTACATGCTTTGAATTCTTATCTGCATCTGAATAAACAGCTACAGATTTGTGACCTAATATTTTACAACTTTTTATAATTCTATTTGCTATTTCACCGCGATTAGCAATTAAAATTTTTTTCATTTCTTATCAACGATATAAGGCATTTTGGTATGATTGCCGTTTGAAGTTTTTTGTGGAATTTTTTTATCAGAGGAAATTTTTTCTCTCAGAGCCTTTAAGATTTCTACAGCATTAGGAGTGTCAGAGTGGACACAAATTGTTTCACATCCTACAACTACATCGTTTCCTTGAACAGTTTTAACTTTATTTTCATTCATTGCTCTTAAACAACGCTCCACAGCTCTATCAGTTGGATAATATTTATTTCGACCCTTGGCTATAACCAAATAACCTGTTTCATCATATTCCAAGTCAGAGTAAAATTCTCCGTAAAATTTTACCCCTCTTTCTTTGTATACTTTTTCGTGAAAGGTATTAACCATTCCAAAAATACCAACATTAAAAATCTCAGCTGCGTCAGCAATTCCATGAGCCACATCTTCCTCTTTCGCGGAGACACCATATAAAGATCCATGAGGTTTGATATGGTTTAATGGCATTCCATACTCATCTAGAAAGGCTTTGATGGCACCAGTTTGATACATTACAAGATTTTTGATTTCATCACGTTTCATTTTCATCGGCCTTCTTCCAAATCCTACTAAGTCAGGATAGGCAGGGTGCGATCCAACTTTCACATCATATTTTTTTGCAAGCTCTACAGTTTTCCTCATTGTGTTTGGGTCTGAGGCGTGAAACCCACAGGCTACATTAGCAGCATCTATATAAGGCATTATTTCTTCGTCATCTGCGAAGGAGTAAATACCAAAACCCTCACCCATATCGCAATTCAAATCGACCATGAATAATAAATTCCTCTCTTATATAATTTACAGAAAATCAGGCTTTTATGTGAAAATCTTTTCCACATGTTGGAACAATTTTGCTTATATTTTTCAGAATATAGGTATTATTATAGACACTTATATATAAGTAAGGAGGATAAAACTATGACATTGCTTAAAAAGTTCATAGCTATTTTAGCTGTTAGTTTTGTCGGTGTCGCAGGTAACTTAAATGCTGACATTTTAGACGAAATTCCAGCTGATATTAGAGACTTCGTTTATAATCCTGACTTTATGGATCCTAACCAACCGCTTGGTGAAAGTGTATACAGAAATTGGAAAAGTGATAGACCACTACCTTGGACTATCGGTTATGCAAGTTCTTACGCAGGAAATCTATGGAGAAAAGGTGTGATGGAGAGATTGTACGGTGACTATTTGCCAAAAATGAAAGCAGCAGGTATTCTTAATGATATCGTTGTTACACAATCTAACCTAAAAGACGCGGTTCAAATTCAACAAATGAGACAGTTAACTGATCAAGGAGTTGACGGATTAATAGTCTGTTGCTCAAATCCTGTTGCATTAAATCCAACTATTGAGTATGCGTACGGAAAAGGTGTTCCTACTGCATCAATGACAGGATACTTAACTTCAGAATATGCTATCAGTACATCTGTTAACTATAAATTAACCGGATATTATATTGCACAATGGTTAGCAGAAACTATTGGTGGTGAAGGTAATGTTGTTATCATGGAAGGAATTCCTGGAACATCTGCATCTGACTCACAGCACCAAGGTATGCTAGATGGATTTGCAGAATATCCAGATATTACCGTTGTTGCTGAAATTGCACACATGTGGACACCACAAATTGCTCAAGCTGAACTTCAAAAATGGTTATCAGCCAATACAATTGAAGTTGACGGATTTGCTGTTCAGTCTTCAGGAGAGTCCGGAGCACTTAACGCTCTAGAATCATCTGGAAGACCAATGGTCCCTATGGCTTTGGGTGGAGAAATTGGTGCATTCTGCTATTGGAGAAATAATCCAGACTTTATTGACAGAGCGGTCTATGCATGGCCTCCTGGAGATGATGCAGAGTTTGCGATGAATGTTCTTTTAAGAACTATGTATGGTCAGGGTCTTAAAATCCAGTCTATCTTAGTTCCTCCATATGAAGAAGATGTTGAGACTATTCAGTCTTTTGTTCCTGAAGATTGTGACAGAAACTCAAGTGAGTTTAGAACTGTTGGAATTGAAAACTGGGCTAGTGATGAATACTTAAATAATTTCTTCGATCGTGGAGAAGCATTACTTTAATTTAAGTAATTAATGAATGAAGAAAAAACTTTGGACAGTGCCCCGAACGGGAATGGGGCACAGTCTAACTCCTCTAAGGTCGGAGGAGATATTTATGTTCAAGATGCATCAAAGTCCTTTGGTGTTACAAAAGCCCTAAACGGTGTAAATTTCAAAGCTAACTTTGGTGAAATACACGCCATTGTCGGTGGTAATGGATGTGGTAAGAGCACATTGGCAAAGGTTATTTCAGGAGTTTTACCTTTGGACAAAGGAAAGGTCTCTATTATGGGGCATTCACCCAATTCCCCAATTGAAGCTCAAAGAATTGGTATCGCAACAGTTTTTCAAGAAGTGATGATAGCTGAAGAGGCTACTGTTTATGAAAATTTATTTATTGGATATGACTCTTTTTTTGGGAAAAAATTAGCACATCGAGATAGGGTCGAAAAAGCTGCCTCTATAATGTTAGAGCTATCTGGTGAATTTGTCGACCCATATACAATAGCAAGTCAATTATCGCTTGGTATGAAGGCTTGGATAACAATTGGTAGAGCATTTTTAAGAAATCCTAAAGTACTAATTTTAGATGAGTCATCAGCCGCTCTCGATTTTGACTCTACAGAAAGACTTTTTGCAAAAATGAGAACATTAAGAGATCAAGGTGCAGCAATCTTTATTGTAACTCACAGAATTGCAGAGCTAGTTAGAATAAGCGATAGAGCAACAGTTATGAGAGATGGAGTTGATGTTGGAGTTTTAGCAGGAGAGGAAATTACTGAAAAAAATCTTCTCGGACTTATGACAGGTGATAAAAAATTTTCTACAGCATCAGAAATAAAAGCTACACCTCCAGACTCAATCTCAGATGAAATAGTTTTGTCTGCTAAAGATTTAAAAGTTTGGGAAAATGGAGATGTTATTAACTTTGATCTTCCAAAAGGTGAGATACTTGGAGTCACAGGACTTGATGGGCAAGGACAAGATAATTTTGTTAAGGCTCTGGCAGGTATCGATCAACCACTTAGCGGAGAAGTAATTGTTAAACAGTCTGATGAGGAAAGAGAAAGAACCAAGAAAGATTACACTACTGTGAATAGCTTGTTAGATGCCAAGAAAAGTGGAGTTGGATATGTATCTGGAGATAGAAAAAAAGAGGGTATTTTTCCTAACATGAGCATATATGAAAATATGGTCATACCTTTATATAAAGGAAAACAAGCTAAAACATCAGGTGGATTTATTGGTTTTATTAAATGGATGGAATTAAACGGTATTTTTGATTGGGAAGTAGAAAGATTAAGTATTAAGACAGGTCCAAAGAGTAATCTAATCACCTCATTGAGTGGGGGAAATCAGCAAAAAGTTATGATTGCCAGAGCATTCACAACAACTCCAAAAATACTAATACTTAATGATCCAGCGAGAGGTATTGATGTTGGCGCAAAACGAGACTTATATAAACATTTAAGAATTTTTGTAAATGAAGGTGGTACAGCGATATTTCTATCAAGTGAACTCGAGGAATTTATAGGATTATGTCATCGAGTTTTAGTTTTTAGAGATGGGAGCATATTTGAGACCTTTGAGAAAGAGGATATTAATCCAAATACTATTCTTGAAGGAATGTTTGGTCATAACCAAAAGAAATCTAATGATAATAATTTATCAAGTGCGCAAAATTCAAATCAAAAAGCTAATACTAATGCAGAAATTCAAAATAAAATTATTAAACCGACTGTGCCTACAAATGTCAAAGTAGTAGATTTTACAGATAAACCTAAGAGTAAAGAAAAAATTAAAGTTAAATATTTTTAAATTCAATGGTTCAAGAATATAAAAATACAGATTTAGATTTATTTGATAAAATAGATTTAACCAATCCTAAAGATGAGTTATTAAAAAAAAATAAGATAGGATCATCGCAACAAGAAAACAATAATATAAAATTTAATTATTTAAATCACGAGATTTCAAAATTTGAAAATTTAGAGAGTCATTTATCTCAAGATAAATCAAAAAAACTTAATGATATTTTATTCTCTCAACTTGATGTTGACGATTATGCTAGTTTCAAAAATATGTATCCTCATAATATTTCTCAACCTAAATTAAATGTAAATAAACTTTCTGTAAAAAAACATATAAACGAGGATGGCACTTATCCCAATTTAGTTTCAAAGAATACAAAAGATAAAACCTCAGAGATATTTCAGGGAATTTACCCTGAGCCAAAGTTTTTACCAGGTGGTGATAAGTATTTATTAATAGAATTTGGTAATGTGATGAATTTAGAATTGAACTTTAAAGCTCAGGGGCTATCAAACTTAATTAAGACAGCAAATATAAAGGGAGTTTACGAAACACTCCCATGTTTTGCCTCAATGATAGTTCACTACAATCCAGATGATATCGGCTATCAAGATTTAATTAATGAATTGAAATCATTGCTTAAAGATATGAAAGATAATGACGATACTGTTGTAAATAGCAGACTTTTTCATTTCCCGACTGTCTATCTTGACAAATGGACAAAAGAGGCAATTGAAGACTATATAGCTAAAATCACAATGAAAAAGCCAGATCCTGAGTTCATTACAGAATTAAACCAATTAGATGACGTTAATCATTTTGTCAGAGTTCACTCTGGAACTGAGTATTGGGTGGCTTCGCTCGGTTTTTGGCCTGGTTTACCATTTACAATGCCGCTTGACCCTAGGTGCAAATTAACCGCTCCAAAGTATAACCCACCTAGAACATGGACACCAAAAGGAACCGTGGGTATGGGGGGATCGTCCACAGCTATTTATCCTGATAGGCTACCTGGAGGTTATCAAATTTTTGGAAGAACCCCTGTACCCATTTGGGATCCTGATAAGAATTTTGATGTTTTCAAAGATAGCATTTGTCTATTTAGGCCAGGAGATAGAATTAAATTTGTACCTTGCGATTATGATGAGTTTGAAATGATTGAAAAAAAAGTTGAAGATAAGTCATATCGATATGATTTAATTGAGGAGCATAAATTTTCTATCAAAAAATATAAAAACTGGTTGTCTAAACTAGATTATAATAAGAAGTTTTAAATGTTTGAAGTTATTAAACAAGGACTAGAAACATCAGTGCAAGATTATCCCGGGAGAGTTGGTTATCTTAACCAAGGGTTTCCTCCCTCAGGGCCAATGGATAGTTGGTCTTTTCGACTTGCCAATTTACTTGTAGGTAATGAGGAGAGTTTTGCAGCACTTGAGTGTCAGTACACTGGTCCAACTTTAAAATTTGAAAAAGATCATGTTATTGCAGTCTGTGGTGCTGATATGCAGCCCAAAATAAATGGTAATTCTATTCCTATGTGGGAGAGTGTTTTAATAAAATCTGGACAAACTCTTGAAATGGGTTTTACAGTATCTGGTGCAAGATCTTATGTGTCTTTTGCTGGTGGCATTGAGTCAGAAAAATGGCTAAACTCTCAATCAACTTTTCACAAAGCAGGAGTTGGTGGCATTGATGGTCATGCTTTGAAAGACGGTCAAAGAATCCCTTTAGGTCAAGCTAATGGGAAGATCGGTAGAAAAATTAGAACTGACTCAATTCCAGAGATTAGCAATAGTGGTATTTGGGAAATTGAGGTTGTTCGGGGACCAAATGATGATTGGCTTGACGATGAAGGATATGACACTTTTCTAAAAGCAGAGTGGAAACTTCAAGCAAGAAGTGATCGTACTGGATTTAGGTTGGATGGACCTACTTTAAGTTTTACCGAAAAAGCTACAAATAAATCTCCTGAACATGGCTATGAACCGTCAAATATAATAGATCAGGGCTACCCAATTGGTGGTATTAATTTGGCGGGTCAAACGCCAATAATTCTTGTAAATGATGGGCCTAGTATGGGTGGGTTTATTGTACCTTTTACTGTTCCATCAGCCTCTTTTTGGAAATTAGGACAAGCTAAACCAAATGAAAAATTTAAGTTTAAAGAAATAAGTGTGCAAGAGGCACAGGAAATGAGATCTGAACAAACCTCGATCTGCTCAATGGGAAGTGTAATATAATATGTCTACAGAAGTTTTAACGTCAGTTCCAGGTAACATATGGAAAGTTTTAGTAGATGTTGGTGATGAAGTAAGTGAGGGGGATATATTATTTATTATGGAAGTTATGAAATCAGAGGTCAATCATAACGCTCCAATTAGTGGAACGATAACTCAAGTTAACATTAGGAACGATCAAGAGGGTGTAAGCCCTGGCACTGTTGCTATAATCATAGATTAAATGACAGATACTCCACTTTTATATAATGGGCCTACTTCTCCTTTTGGAAGAAAATGTAAAGTATCTGCTCTTGTATTAGACGTTGCTCATAAAGAAGAAAAGATAAATATTTATAAATCAAGATTTCTAGATGAATTTAATCCATTAAGACAAGTTCCAACTTTAATAGTTGGTAATAAAACGATCACAGACAGTGATAATATTTGTTTGTACTTTGATAGTATTTCAAAAAAAGACTCTATATATCCAAAAGATCGTTATTGGGAAAGTATGACAATGATAAGTGTTTCAAATGGAATTATGGAAAATGCAGTTAATCGTTATATAGAAATGTCAGCTATACCAGAATTAGAGCAAAGACATAAATCAATAGAACGTTATGAGAAAAAAATTTTAAGATCCATTGATTGGATTGAAAGAAAATATGATGAGTTTGTGACTGACAAGTTAACGATTGATCAAATATCTGTTGCCTGTGCATTAGACTATACATCTTTTAGATTTACTGATGCTTGGGGAGAAAGTAATATTAAGTTAAAAAAATGGTTAGAAAATATTACCAAGAATGACTTTATGAAATCAACATTACCTGGAGAGAGTTTTAAGTATGAATAAAAGATTTAGAAAATTTTTTCTACAAATGATACATTATAAGTTGATGAGAGATTTTTTTGTACTTCTTTTAAGTTTGCCATTATTATCGGTGAATTTGAATGCAGAGTATGAGATGCATATCCCAAATTGTACTCAAAAAGGTGTTGAAAATTGTGGTGGTTTTTTATTTGATAATGAAACTGGGGATGTCCTTTTTTGCGGTTCTGAGAGTTGTATCGATTTAAAACTACCAAAATCTTGGAAGGCAAAACAGAAAGATAAACTATCAAAACAAGATCAAATATTAGAAATGCTCTCCAATATTCAGGTTGGATCTGTCAACACAGTTCAAAGTTTTGAGCCTTCTTCAGATACAAAAATTGTAAATCAGGAAGTAAAATCAGAAGAAAAGAAAGAAGAAAAAGAGGTTGTCAAAAAAGAAGATAAAAAAGAGAAGAAGATAGAAAAGTGTGACAAAGAAAAGAAAAGTTTGTGTAAAGGTTCTGGTGGCATGCAACTTGGAGGAACCGGAATGAAACTTAAGAAACCAACAAAAAAATAATTTGAAAAAAAAACAAAAGAGATCAATAGCTTCTTTAATATTAATAAGAGAAAAACTTGCCCATGACCTATGTAATGAGATTTATATGAATAAAGATGAAGCTTATGAAATTATAGACTTTGCTTTCCAGCTTGGTGAAAAATTACCTGAAACTTATGATCAGCTGAAATCAGAGATAAAGTCTTATATAATTATTAATATGTTATCTCTAGTTACTAAATTCCACTAGTATCAATTTCTTCTTTTGAAATATTTTCTTTATTTTCATCAAGTAAATTTTCGTAGTTCGAATTTTCATTACTCAAATAAGTACTATCAGTTAAAATTATATCCATTCTCCTATTATTAAAACTATAATCACAAGTTACTGAGAAAATTAACTCACTACTATTAGATTTATTGCTAAGATAAATTTCCCAGGTTGTTTTACTTTTAAGTTTATTTGGAAATTGTTTAACTTCAGTTTGAAATAATTCGGTGTTTTTCTTTTGAAATGAATTAATAAAGCTATCTTGAATGTCAAGGCACTCAACAGGACTGAGTTGCAATTGATTATTTGAACCGTGAATTTCGTAAATATTTCCTGTTTTTGTTGATTTTAATGTGTATTCAGTAAGATATTTGTTTGCTATCAAGACGTTGTCCTCTTTAATAGAAATGCTCTCAATATTACCTTTCTTTAATTTTATCCTACCATCATTTTCATACCTAAGAATGTCCTCGTACAATTTATAACCAAAAAGCTCAATTGATTGTGCATTCAAACAAAAAAACATGCTTACCGTGAATAATGTCTTAAACATAAGGAATTTTAACATTGATTTAGTTCTTTGAAATAGTGTTGAGCGGATATGGAACATCTTTGATAGAAAATTTACGACAATATTCAACACCCTCTAAAAGTTTTGACCATAGTTCGTTTGCATCCTTTTCTAATTCTGGGATCGAATATGATGCTAAGCTTAAAAACCATATCTTAAAAGAGTCCTTTGATAGTCTATCGACATTTGAATTAACTAATGTGGAAAAAGTATCTTTCCACTGTAGTAAGAGAACATCAGCTTCTTTTTTTGATAAATTCTGTGGTGATATAAAGTATTTTTTTTGAAGTGTTGATTTATCTTGTTCTAGGATAGATGTTTTAAATTGGAATGCATTATCGAGAATTGATGCTTTTTCTTTGCTATCATTTATTTCAATCCAATTAATAAAACCTTTCAATAATCTTGAGCATATGTCATGGAGTTGTTCATTATCTATTTCTTCATTCATATAATTTATTAAAATTTAAAATTTCAAGAATGACTGTATCTCTTTTGCTAGAGCCAACATTTCTAAACACCCTTTTCCAGTTCTTTGTTTTTCTACTACTGTTAACCCTAATCCCATAGTTGATACAAATATTTGTCTATTACCCAAAATCGTCTTTGCTTTTTTAACATTCATTTTATTAACAAATTTATGTGCTTCTTGAATAAGTTTAGATTTTGCATTTGCTCTATTAATGAGTATTAATATCTCTCTTTTTTCTCTTTTCGCTAATTCAATTATGGACTCCGTGGCCCAAAAATCCACTTGAGAGGGAGATATCGGTATAATGACAAGGTCAGCTATTTCAATTGCCGGTCTTCCATCAGCGTCAATTTTGGGAGGAGTATCAATTATTACTAAATCAGATTTTTCTTTAAGCGTTTTTGCCTCATACTGTGCGCCCCAGAGGCTTGCTGTTTTAAACTGAATCATGTTTTTATTTTTAAGTTTTTCATTTCTGGTAATAAACCACTTACCTAAACTGCCTTGAGGGTCTGTGTCGAGTAATGTCGTGGATAAATTATTTTTTAAAGAATAAACAGCAGCTAAATTTGCAGCTATAGTGGTTTTTCCAGAGCCTCCTTTTTGTTGAGCGATGGTAATAACCTTAGACACAATTCAAGTATAAAAATAAAAAACTCTTAAGAAAGCCTTATTAAAAAAAAGTTGTGGGTTGATAGGTGCTTAGAATAGGTTTGGTAAAATTATATAGGAAATAAACCTCATATCATCTATATTGCTATCGTGAAAGCGTTTCAATTCAACACTACTCCTGGAATAAGATTTGGAAGTGACTATTCAATAGGCACAGCAGAAGAAGTTTCTAAAAAACTTGGTAACAAAATACTATTTGTAACTGATCCGGGTTTAGTAAAAATTGGGTTACACGAAAGAACAATTACTGAGCTTCAAAAATACTCTGAAATTTTAATTTTTGATAATGTTGAAGCTGACCCATCTATAAAAACACTTATGAGTTGTGTACAACAGGGAAGAGATTTTGATGCAACAGGTGTAATTGGATTTGGTGGTGGATCATCAATGGACGTATCGAAATTAACTGCACTTTTGATTGGCTCAAACGAAAATATTCATGAAGCTTGGGGAGTGGCTAATGCTAAAGGGCCTAGGCTCCCTCTTGCACTTTACCCAACAACTTCTGGTACTGGTTCTGAAGTAACTCCAATTTCTATTATCACACAAGAAGATTTAGAAAAAAAAGGAGTCTCCTCTCCTATTATACTTCCAGACCTTGCAATTCTTGATCCATCATTAACACTCGGTCTTCCCCCTCACATTACTGCTGCTACCGGTATTGATGCAATGGTCCACGCGATAGAGTCTTATGCTTCAAAAAGTGTGAACAATAATTTGATCTCCCAAACACTTGCAAAGGAAGCATTGAAGCTTTTAGGTAGTTCTATAAGACAAGCTGTCATTAACGGAAAGGATATTGAAGCAAGATCAAATATGCTTGTTGGCTCTATGTTAGCAGGTGTCTCCTTTGGAAATTCTCCAGTTGCTGGCATTCATGCTTTAGCATATCCGATTGGAGGCACTTATCATGTCCCTCACGGTCTTTCCAACGCACTTGTCCTGCCATATGTTTTAAGATTTAATATATCTGATCAAAATGCATCAAAACTATACAGTGAAATAGCCCCGATTGTTTTTCCAGATATTGATACAAGCACCAGCACTCAAGATATTTCTTCAAAATTCATTGAAAAGTTGTCAGATCTATCAAGTGAATTAGGTTTAGAACAAAGATTAAGAGATCTCGACATCCCTGAAACTGCATGCGAAACAATGGCTAGAGATGCTATGAAACAAACCCGATTACTAATCAATAACCCAAGAGAAATATCTGAAAAAGATGCTTTTGATATTTATAGGTCT
This sequence comes from uncultured Alphaproteobacteria bacterium, assembly GCA_902575065.1. Taxonomy (GTDB): domain Bacteria; phylum Pseudomonadota; class Alphaproteobacteria; order HIMB59; family HIMB59; genus HIMB59. The sequence goes on along the minus strand of CACGPU010000005.1, from coordinate 67,094 downwards.
GCATGGTAAAAACTTCATCTGATAAGAGATGGTAAATTTATCATCTTGAATTATTAAGATTTTAAACTAAATAATATGAAAAAATGTTAAGTGTAATAGATATTTCTAAAAATTTTGGCGATTTTACTGCCATTAATAAACTCTCTTTTGAGGTCAAAGTTGGTGATGTGATGGGGTTCCTTGGACCTAATGGTGCTGGCAAAACAACTTCCATGAGGGTAATAACAGGTTATCTTAAATCTGACAGTGGAAAAGTTATCATAAACAATAAGGACATTGAAATAGATCCCATTCACACAAAGTCACTGATTGGCTACTTACCTGAAGGTGTTCCACTTTATTTGGACTTTTCACCATATCTTTACCTAGACTACGTTTGCCAGGTAAGAAATATAAAAAACTCAAAAGTAGCAATAAAAAAAGTAATTAATGATCTGCAATTAGATGAAGTAAAAGATGTTCCTATTGAAACTTTATCAAAAGGTTTTAAAAGACGTGTTGGAATAGCACAGGCTCTTATTCATAATCCCAAATTACTGATCTTAGATGAGCCAACTGATGGATTGGATCCCCTTCAAAAGTTTGAAGTAAGAAAATTAATTAAAAAATTATCTAAAACGAAAGCAATTATAATTTCTACACACATTCTTGATGAAGTCCCAGAGGTTTGTAATAAGTGTCTTATTATTAATGATGGACAAAAAGTCTTTGAGGGAACTCCAGCACAGCTTAAGAAAAAAATTGGTAAATCCCTAGATGAAAAATTTAGAAAGTTAGTAAGCTAATGTTGGCGCTAATTAAAAGAGAACTTAAATTATATTTTATTACTCCTGTCGCCTATATTTTTACAGCAATATTTATTTTGACCTCTATGTCCTTGACATTTTATTTTGGCTCGTTTTTCTCCTCAGGAGTTGCAGACTTAACAGTTTTTTTTAGTTTTATCCCATGGGTTTTTATTTTCTTTGTCTCTGCAGTTACTATGAAAAGTTGGTCCGAGGAAAAAAGACTTGGTACTATTGAATTATTAATGACTTTGCCAATTCCTTTGTGGAAGATAGTGTTGAGTAAATTTTTTGCAACTTGGGCTTTTGTTGTATTCTCAGTTGTTTTGACGTTTCCTATTTGGATTACAGTAAATTATCTTGGAAACCCTGATAACCTTGTAATTATTGGCCAATATCTTGGTGTTATTATCATGGCAGGTGCTTATGTCTCTCTTGGAATTTTCTTTTCTTCGTTAACTAACAATCAAATAATTGCTTTTATTTTATCTATTTTAGTCTCATTTCTTTTTACCATAAGTGGGTTTCCTCTTATGATTAATTTTATAACTGGGATTTTACCTATTGAAATAGTAGAACTCATTTCTAGTTTTAGCTTTTTGACTCACTTCTCAAGTATCCAAACGGGTTTCTTCTCAATTAAAGGATTGTTTTTCTTTTTATCCTTTATTGCTCTTTGGAATTATTTAACAATTATAAAATTTTTAAATCGAGACTAATGAATAAATTTTTACAAAAAAACTATCTTATAGTATCTATATTAAGCACTGTTATTTTATTTTTGTCCTTTAATTTTATAATCCAAAAAATCAATTTTAATTTAGGAGTTGATTTTACCTCTACCAAAACTTTTACTCTTTCAAGTGGTACTAAGAGAGTTATAGACGAAATAGAAGAGCCATTAAAAATTACTTTTGTGTATAGCAGAGACTTGTCTAAAAATATTCCAATTATTCAAAATTATGCTAATCAAGTTCAAGGTCTATTAAACAGATATTCAGATCTAGCTTCAGGTAAAATTGAATTAAACTTTATTGAACCAGAGCCTTATTCAGATGATGAAGATTATGTAAATAGATATGGTGTGCAAGGTTTTCCTATAGATCAAGAGGGGTCCAAAGTATATTTTGGATTAATTGCTTCAAATACAACTGATGACATAGAAACTGTTCCCTTTTTTGATCCCTCAAAAGCTGGCACATTAGAAAAACAATTAACTGACATTGTATACAAACTTAATAGATCAAAAAAACCAATGATTGGTTTTTTATCATGGGTGGACACTACACCCCCAATGATGCCAAATAATCAACTTGGACAGGGAGAATACACAATACTTGAGGAGCTTAGTTATTTTTATGATTTTGAGTTTTTAGATACAGACGTAGAGAGTTTTGAAGGCATAGACTTATTGATAGTTTATCACCCCTCTGATATTAGTGACAAAACTGAATATGCAGTTGAACAATTCATCTTGAATGGGGGAAAATCAGTTATTTTTGTTGATCCATTTTTTGAGAAAAATGACCATTCGAATAAATCATCAAATTTAGAAAATGTCTTAAAAACCCTCAATATTAACTATAATAGCAATGTTATTTTAGATGGCGCTCAAGCAACAAGACTGCAGACACAACAAAACATAACTGAAAATACATCTTTGCAAACTATGTTGAAATTGAATTGGCCTGAAGTCAGAGGACAGTTCATCAATCAAGCTGAAGAAATTGGGGACGGTTTATCTTTAATTAGACTTGTGTCTCCAGGTGGTCTTTCCCCATTAAACGATGAAAGTGAAATTTCATACACACCTATTATGTCATCTAGTGAGGTAACAATGGATCTACCTATGAAAGAGGTACATGATCCAATTAAGCTCATTAATAATTTTCAGCCAACAGGTATTAGCTATGACTTTGGAGTAAGATTAAGTGGTATCGCAAAAAGTAATTTTAATGATTTTGAATTTAAAAATGATAATCATTTAGAAATATCCTCAAAAAATATAAGTGTAGTAGTTTTTAGTGACGCTGATTTTATAAGAAATGCCTTTTGGGCAAGAATTCAAAAATTTTTAGATACCAATGTTATAGAGGCGACATCTGATAATGGAAGTTTAGTTACAAATGTGTTTGACTCAATGACAGGTTATGATGAATTTATTGATCTGAGAAACAAAGAGGCTCCATTTAGACCGTTTGTTGTAGTTCAAAAACTTCAAGCAGAAGCAGAGCAGATGTATCTAGGACAGGAACAGCAATTACAAGCTCAACTTGATAATACATTAAATCAAATTCAAAATTTATCAGGCGGTAGAGATGTAGAAAGTGTCAATTTATCTGACAAACAATTAATGGAATTAGCAAATTTTCAATTACAAGTAGAAAATACTCGTAAACAACTAAGAGAAGTTAGAAGAAATTTAAGTAAAGACATAGATCGATTAGCAAATCAAATAAATATATTAAATACTTTTTTAATACCTGTTCTTTTAATTCTACTAATGTTTTTTATTCCAAGACAACTCGGTATCAGAAAAAGAAAAAGCAGATAAATGTACATTAAAAATTTAAAAATATTGGTTTTACTATCTTTTGGATTTTTAATGATTGCCCTTGGCATGTATTTTGATGGCAAAAATATCTCTAACAAGTCATCATCTGAAGTATTATTTCCTAGTTTTGATGATGTTTTACCGGAAATAGCATACATTGAATTTTCTAATCAAAATGGAAAATCTGTTATTGAAATCATTGATAATCAATGGCTTATTTCAAGCTCAAATAATTTTCCGGCAAATACTGAGCTTTTAAGTAGGTTTTTTATTCAACTTCGTGAAGCAAATATTTTAGATGCTAAAACTAATCGTGAAGATCTTTTATACAAATTGGGTCTAGATGATGAAAATAAAATGCAATTAATATTAAAATCTGAAGACGGTGAAGTATTGTATTCACTAGATATTGGTATTTATAATTACAATATCCCAGGATCTTATATAAAAGCTCCTGAGTCTAATCAATCTTATTTGGTTTCAACAAACTTAACCGCCGATGTATCTGATTTCTATTGGGTACCCACCGATTTAATAAATGTCGGTAAATCTCAAATTCAATCAATTCAAATTTATAATCAAAATATGATTAACTTAAGTATGAAAGAAGGAGAACTGAAACATACAAATTTAACCTCTCAATTTAATGAAATTGATAATGATAAAATTATCGATGCTCAAAATATATTAACTGATCTTCAACATAATGGTTTTATACTTAAGATAGAATTACCTAACTCTCCAGATTTAAAAGCTAGGTTTACACTCAATAATGGAACTATAATTTTTGTAAATCTTTACGATATTGAGGGTAAAGGTGTTCACGCTACTTTTGATTGGAATTATGTCGATGATAAAGTTCAAATATCAAAGTTTATAGATCCATTGCTAGATGGAAATCAAATACAAGTTAGTTCTGTTGCTTTTTTAAATAATTTTGCTTTTAGCGTTCCTCAAATATTTTTTGATACATTGAATATAAAATTAAGAGAAAAAACCGAATAATTATTTAATTTCTCCAATTTCAAACTTCATTTGGTGTTTATAAATTTGTGATGGGTTTAATTGCGTTGAAGGAAATTTTCGATTATTAGGTGCATTTGGAAAACCCTGAGTTTCAAAACACATACCTTGATATTTTTTAATTTTAATACGATTACTGGAATATTTTAAATGTTGACCAGTATAGAATTGAACACCAGGTTGATTTGAAAAAATTTTTAGGGATATATTGCTTTTTGGTGATTGTATTTTAGCTACAAACCGAGAATTTTTTTTTATGATAAAATTTTCATCAAATCCCTTGAATTTATTAGTAAATTTATCACGTATCCTAGTTGATTTTTTAAAATCAAAACGTGTTCCTTTTACATTCATTACCCTACCAGTTGGTATATTTTCAGAATCATTTTCTAAGTACTGATTTGAATTGATTTGGACGTAGTGATCAAAAATATCTTTTTTGATTTTATCTAAATTCCAATAGGCGTGATTTACTAAATTAACGTGAGTAGTTTTTGATGTTTGTGCACTTATATTGATTTTGAAAGTCGAATTTACAATTGAGTAATCACAAATGGAATATAATTCTCCTGGGAAACCCTGATCTTTATCTGGTGATATACAATAATAGCTAATATGAGATTTAGAGAAGCTCTTAACTTGCCAAATTTTTGAGTCAAACCCTTTTTTACCGCCGTGTAGTATATTTTTTCCCTCGTTTTTAGTTAATTTGTATTTTACTCCTTTGATCTGAAATTGAGCTTTTTTTATTCTATTTGCATACCTGCCACATGTTGCGCCTAAGTAATTTTTATTATTTTTATATGATGAGATATTTCCTAAATTAAGAATTAAATTGATTTTTTTCTTTTTGTAAAAAACTTCAAATAATGTTGCACCAATATTAAGAGTCTTAACTCTTAAAAACTTATTTTCAATTGTGTGTGATTTAATCATTAATGATTAAATTTTTGAAATATTCTCTAAAACTTTTTTTGTTACTTCTTTTAATCTTGGGATAGTTGAATTGATTAATTTAATACGGTCATAAGTATTTGGATCTTTTACAATTTCCTCTCTTAAAGTATCGCCAAAAGTTTTTCTAAGTTCAGTACCGATATTAAACTTACAAACATTCGTTGTATTTGCTATCGTTCTTTTAAGTGTATCGTCGATACCGCTACTTCCGTGAAGCACCAATGGTACTTCGGTTAAGGTTTCTATCTTCTTTATGACTTGCATATCAATAGAAGAGGATTTGTTTGTCTGTAAGTGTACGTTTCCTGCACTTATCGCCATAGCATCACATTTGGTTAATTCAGCAAATGTCTTCGCTTCTTCTGGATCTGTGCTTTGTGACTTAGCACCATCATTGTAACCAACAAATCCAATTTCTCCCTCAACGGAAATATTTTGTTTATGAGCTAATTCAACGATTTCACTTGTTTTATCAACGTTTTCATTAAGTGAAAGCTTGGATCCATCAAACATTACAGATGTAAATCCGTTGTCAATTGCCTCTAAACACTCTTCTTTAGTATAACCATGATCTAAATGACAAACTATTGGACTAGATGATTGCTCAGCCAAGTATCTAAACATTTTACCTAAAACTGGCAGAGGTGTATTCGCTCTACAACCTGGTCCTGCTTGAAGAATCACAGGCACCTTGAGCTCTTCGGCTGTTTCTGCATAACATCTTGCATCCTCCCAACCTAGTACCACTAATCCTGCAATGGCATAATTATTTTTTTTTGCTTCTTGTAAAACTTCTGAGAGGCTAGCTATCGTCATTTATATTTTGCTATCATATCCTTAATACCTGGGATTGTTTCTAATTGGTAAGCATGGGTTTTTTGGAAAGATTGAATAAGTGATCTTTGAGAAAGACCTACTAGGATTGTAAAATAATACATCTCATATCCTGGGGCAACCACACATGGATGATATCCTTTATTTATTGCAATAGTAGAGCCATTAAAAAGTTGATAACCGTGACCCTCTTTTTTATCTTCTGATTGCATAATTTGAACACCAAAACCATGTCCTGGTTTAAATCGATAATTATAAACTTCATCATGCCGTGTTTCTTGAGGGAGATCATCTGTGTCGTGTTTGTGAGGAGGGAAGCCTGACCACCCTCCAGCGCCAACAGTATATAATTCATTTACTAATAATCGACCAACTTGATCATGATGTTTCGCACCCAAGATATGTTTAATTTTTCTGTGAGTTTTTGTATCGTCTGAGCCATATTGAACAACATCTAGTTCTTCTTTTAAAACGAGAAATGGCTCTAATTTTTTTTCATAAATTCCACCAGCTATGAAACACTCAGAGGAGTCAGATAAACAAGTAATTTTACATTTTGAATTTGTAGGAATATAACTACCCTCAGGTTCACCATCCCATACGTCAGTTGTTCTTTTTCCAATCTGTCCTAACTTATTATCCTCCACGGTAATCTCGACGATACCTGTTGCTGGAACTACGCTACTTTCATGTTTTGATAGTTGGTATTCATAGGACTCACCTTTTTTTAAATTGATAATATTAAAATAAACTAAGGGTACTGTTTCATTTGTTTCTCCAAATAAAGCTTGATTTTTATTATCTGAATAAGGGATGTGCATCTATAACTCCTTTTGATTTTGGTTAATAAATTTTTCTAATTCCTGATTGTTGGGCATAGCTGAGGAACAACCTACTCTTGTTACAACTATTGCAGCATTTGCGGAACCCCGAATTACTGCATCCTCTAAACTAAGGCCATTGTATAGGGAGCTTATAAAACCTCCATTGAATGCGTCGCCTGCACCCGTGGGTTTAATAGCTTCGACATTGAATGTCCCGTATTGGCTCTCATTTTCTTTAGTAAATACTTTAGATCCCTCTTCGCCCATTTTATAGACAATTACTGATGGTTTTTTTTTAATATACACTTTTGCTAATTCAAGTCCATTTGTGGAATTATCAGCCACATTAAATTCCAAATCGTTTCCAATGATAATATCCATTTCATTCATAATTTCCTTATAAACATCTGATTTGATTGTATCAGACTCCCAGTTGTAAGGCCGATAATCAAGATCGATTATTAATGGTATCTTGAGATCTGAAGTTAGTTTTGAGGCAACCAAAACAGCATTCCTTGAAGGTTCTCCTGAAAGCGCAGTTCCAGAGATGAATACTGCAGAGTAATTATTAAAATTAATTTTATTAATATCCTCCTTATTAAGTTGTAGATCACAAGGATTACTTCTGTAAAGAATAGATTGGTTATTTTTTAAAATAGTTTCAACAACAGCTATTTGTGTTTGAAATGATTTATTAACTTTTCTGCAGTGTTCTACACCAACTTTGAATTCATTAAGTTTGTTAATTATGTATTCTCCGATTGCATCGTCAGATATACAAGTAAGTAAATCAGTGCTGACACCCAAGTTTGATAGAGCAACACAAGTATTTGCCGCCGAGCCCCCTAAATGAGAAGAAAAGTTATTTACATCGGAGATTTTTGTACCGGGTGGCTCTGGATAAATATCTAATCCTGCTCTCCCTATTACAAGAATTTTTTTTGTATTATCAAATTTCATTTAATGAAAATTAAGTCTAGAGGAATTATTGTAATTACTTAAGAATTTTTTGTATTTCCTCTTGTGAAAAATAATCTGCCTTCTTAAAAGTAGTCTTTATCTCTTGGGGTGTTTTGGTGTCTGCTGCCTTCATTGTTGATTGAATAATATCCAAAACGTGTAACGATAATTCTCCGCTACATCTGTGTTCAAGTTCATTATCAATACAGTATGCCATTTCAGCTAATCCGACACCACGGTAGTTCGCATTAGTTGGCGACTCATTAGCCCTACCGCTATGAGATGTAATATTAATTTTACCAAGGGGCATATCATCAGTTTTGTGTTCTTGCCAAACACCACTATCATCAGTACTTGTGTATACTGAGCCTCCAAACATATTTGGATCAGGCACAATCATAGAACCTTTATCGCCGTAAAGCTCTATGTGATTACGTTGGTGAGCTACAACATCAAACGATAAAGTTATTTGAATTAAAGCCCCATTATGAAATTCTAAATTAACTAAATAGCTAGTTTGACATTCCACATCAAACTCCTGATCTTTTTTTGGACCTATGCCTATAACTCTTTTATCGAAAACTTTGGTAGAAATACCATGAACGCTTTTAGCAGGGCCAAGTAAATTTACTAAAGCTGTTAAATAGTATGGTCCCATATCTATAACTGGGCCACCTTCATTATTTGCAAACCATGGTTCAGGATTGGGATGATAAGATTGAACTCCTGGATAAGCAAAAATCGCATTTCCAAGTCGAACATTTCCAATTTTATTATCGTTTATTAATTCAATAGATTTTTGAATTCCACCACCCAAAAAAGTATCAGGAGCATTGCCAATGTATAAGTTTTTACTTTTAGATAATTTTAAGAGATTTTCACCATCTAAAAAATTTACAGCCATTGGTTTCTCACTATAAACATGTTTACCACTCTCCAGCGAATTTTTTGCTACCTCGTAATGAGCCTTTGGAATAGTTAAATTTAAAATAATATCGACTTCACTATCATTTAATATTTCATCAACAGAACAAGAGTTTATATTATAAGTTTCGGCACATTTTTTAGAATTTTCATGATTAATATCAGCACATTTAATTATGCGAAAATTATTAAAATAATCATGTCCTCTAAAATATGTTTCAGAAATATGACCACATCCTATTAAGCCAACATTAAAGACTTTGTTCATAAATATGAATTATTTGTCTAGGCCGCACATATTGATGTATTTTATTTCAATAAAATCATCAATTCCATACTTTGAGCCTTCTCTGCCAAGACCAGACTCTTTTATTCCTCCAAATGGTGCCTCTGCTTTTGAAGTTAATCCAGTATTGACTCCAACCATTCCGTATTCAAGTGCCTCAGCAACTCTCCATATTCTTCCGATATCTCTGGAATAAAAATAGGATGCAAGTCCATATGGTGAGTTATTTGCGAGTTTAATTACTTCTTTTTCATCTTTAAATTTGTATATTGGAGCCACTGGCCCAAATGTTTCTTCAGTTGTAATTTTTGCTTCTGGTGGGACTTCAGTGAGGATTGTAGGCTGATAAAAGTTCATTCCCAAAGAATGTTTAGATCCACCAATTGCAACTTTTGCGCCATATTGTAATGCATCTTGGACATGCTCCTCTACTTTACTTAAAGAGTGCTCATCAATCATGGGTCCAGAGGCATTTTCCTCATTTAAACCATCTCCTACTTTTATTTTAGAGACAGCATCAACAAATTTTGAACAGAACTCATCATGAACTTTTTCTTGGACATAAATTCTATTTGCACAAACACAAGTTTGTCCTGTATTTCTAAATTTGCTTTGGATTGCACCCGCAACTGCATCATCAATATTTGCATCATTAAATACAATGAAGGGTGCGTGACCACCAAGTTCCATTGAGACTTTTTTTACAGTTCCAGAACATTTCTGTAAAAGTATTTTTCCAATTTCTGTTGAGCCTGTAAAAGATAATTTTCTGACAATTGGATTTGTGGCTAATTCCTCTCCGATTTCAGAGGCCTTTCCTGTAATTACATTTAAAGTTCCTTTTGGGAAACCTGCCTCCTCAGCCAAAACAGCTAGTGCGAGTGCAGAATAAGGAGTTTGACTTGCTGGTTTAATTACAACTGGGCACCCAACAGCTAAAGCTGGTGCACATTTTCTTGTAATCATAGCATTAGGAAAATTCCATGGTGTAATAGATGCCACTACACCAACTGGTTGCTTCAAAACAACAATTCTTCGATCGGTCATGGGATCTGGAATTGTATCTCCATAAACCCTCTTTGCTTCTTCTGAGAACCATTCTACAAAAGAGGCTCCATAGCCTATTTCTCCGCGTGACTCATTTATTGGTTTTCCTTGTTCAACTGTCATGATTTGAGCTAATTCTTCTTTATGTTCAATCATTAAATCAAACCATTTTCTGAGTATTTCTGATCTTTGACGTGCAGATTTTGCCTTCCATTCAGGCCAAGCATTATTTGCTGCTTCTATAGCATTTCTAGTTTCAGATGTTCCGCACTTAGGGACAGTGCCAATCTCTTTCAAGTTAGCTGGATTGTTAACAGATATTGTCTCACCCGAGTCGGCATTAACCCATTCACCGTTAATGTAGCACTTATCTCTATAAAATTTTGAGTCTTTAATTTCCATAAATATTTATAACAGTTTTAATTATTATTCTACAGTGGCAATTTTACCACCTACAGGGATCGTATCTCCCTCTTGTGCAATTATCTCTGTTAATTTTCCATTGACAGTTGAGGGTATCTCGGCAGCTGTCTTATCAGTCTCAACTTCACAAAGTATATCTCCCTCTTTTATTTCATCTCCGACTTTTTTAAGCCACTTTACTACTTTTCCCTCGTCAACAGTTTCTCCAAGGGATGGCATTATTATTTCCATAATTATTCTCCTTTTAGTTTTTTTATTACCTCATTTACAATTAGTTCCACTGAGGGAATTGTATTATCTTCGAGTATGTCGGCACTTGGTAATGGTACGTGTGGTGTAGTTACTCTAGTGACAGGGCCTTTTAAATTTTTAAAACAATGTTCTGAAATTAAAGATGATATTTCTGCTCCCCATCCACAAAGTCTTGGATTTTCTTCTACTGTCATGACATGACCTGTCTCGATTACAGATTTTTTTATTGTTTGTAAATCTAGGGGCACTAGAGATCTCAGATCGATTACCTTTGCATTGATATCATGTTTGTCTTTCAAAATTAATGCAGCATCTTTTGCTCTTTGTGCCATTAAAGCTAGACCAATAATAGTAATATCTTTTCCCTCGTGAATCGTATTAGCCTCCCCGATAGGAATGAATAAATCAGTTTTTTCAATTTCTTCTTTAAATGCATAAAGTGATTTATGTTCATAAAATATAACAGGATCGGGGTCCTTTACAGCGCTATCCATCAAACCCAACACATCACTAGGGCAGCTTGGTGCGACTACTTTTAAACCTGGTATCATCATAGACCAATTTTCTAAACTTTGAGAATGTTGTGCACCAAATTTTGATCCTCCACCATTTGCAGTCCTAATGACCAATGGAATATTAATTTGGCCATCTGACATATATCTAGTTTTAGCAATTTGATTTGCCACAATATCCCAACAAACAGCTAAAAAATCTGAAAACATTATTTCTGCAATTGGTCTTAAGCCTGTCATTGCTGCGCCCATAGCTGCACCTAAAATCGCTTGTTCTGAAATTGGTGCATCCATGACTCTCTCTTTACCAAACTCCTCTAAAAGACCAACCGTCGCTTTAAATACTCCACCCGCAGCACCTACGTCTTCACCTATAAAAAATACTTTTTGATCCTTTCTCATGGATTGAGCTATAGCGAGTGAAACACTTGCTCTGTATGTTAATTGTGCCACTCAGAACCTCCATTAGCCCATACATCAGTATATATTTCTTTAATTTCTGGAATTGGAGAAGCCATGGAAATTTCAGTTGCTTTTTCAACTTGATCTTTAATTTTCTCCTCAATTTCAGAAATTATTTTTTCATTGATATTAAAATCTAATAACTTTGCTCTGTAATTTTTTATTGGGTCTTTGTTTTCCATCCAGTCTTTTACTTCCTCATCAGGTCTGTACTTACCTGGGTCAGCTCTTGAATGCCCACTATGTCGATAAGTCTTGGCTTCAATTAAACTTGGACCTTTACCCTCTCTCGCTTTTGAAATAGCTTTTTCTGCTGTTCTAAGCATTTCATCAGCATCATTTCCGTCCACAATAATTTTATCTAAATCGTATGCGCCTGCTCTATCAGCAGCTGGGTGCTCAACAGCAGTAACTTCATGAATTGGTGTATATTCCATATATAAATTATTTTCACAAACAAACACTATGGGTAAATTCCATATTTTTGCCATGTTCAATGCCTCATGGAATGCTCCGATATTCGTAGTACCGTCTCCAAAAAAGCAAACGCTTACCTCATTTGTTTTATTATATTTTGATGCTAAAGCAGTTCCATTGGCTATAGTTAAATGAGCACCTATAATTGCATATGAACCCATAACTCCTTTATCTACATCTGTAAGGTGCATGGATCCTCCTTTACCTTTCATCAAGCCACACTGTCTACCCATTAATTCTCCTAAAACTCCTTCGATTGAGGATCCTCTTGCGAGTGTATGTGCGTGCCCACGGTATGTGCAAAATGTATAATCGCCTTGTTTCAAGGCGACTCCAAAGGCACCTGCGATAGCTTCCTGACCCAGAGCTAAATGGCTAGTACCTTTGATAAGATTTTGAAGAAAAAGATCATATGCTTTTTTTTCGACTAACCTTAATTTCAGCATCATTTCCCATAATTGAAGTCTTTTCTCTTCCCCTATATCGTCATTTAATTTATCTACCATTAATATTTATAAGCAATAGGTAGATCTTCAGCAGGGAACAAGGAAATTACTTGGCATCCTTTATCAGTAACAATCAATTCTTCTTCAATTCTTGCAGCAGAATAACCATCTTTTGCAGGACAATAGGTTTCAAGAGCAAAAACCATTCCTTCTTTAATTTCATCAGGTGAGTCCATTGAAACCAATCTACTGATTATTGGTCTTTCATGAATTGCCAAACCTAAACCATGTCCAAACTGTAATGCGAATGCTGACATTTCATTTGCAAAACCAAATTCTTCAGCCTTCGGCCATACTGATGCAATTTTATCTGTAGATACTCCAGGTTTTACAAGTTCAATGGCTTTGTCTAGCCACTCTCGACACTGCTTGTAGGCATCATTTTGAGAGTCTGATGCTCGTCCAATATTGAAGGTTCTATAATAACAGGTCCTGTAGCCCATATAAGATTGAAGTATGTCAAAGAAAGCTTGATCACCAGGTCTGAAAATTCTATCTGTAAAATTATGTGGATGCGGATTACATCTTTCACCTGAAATGGCATTTATTGCCTCGACATCATCTGAACCAAGTTCGTATAAAAGCTTATTTGCATTAGCAACTATTTGAGCTTCACTAACGCCTGGCTTCATAGTCTCATAAATTTGATGATAAGTTGCATCAACCATCGATGCAGCCTGGTTTAATAACATTAGCTCATCTCTTGATTTTATTTCCCTGGCTTCGAGAAGAATTTGCTGTCCATCAATTATCTCTAGACCCTCTGCTTGAAGAGCAAACATCATTGCTGGTTCAACAAGATCCACACCTACGGGTTCATTTGCTAATCCCTTCTCATTTAAAATTGATTTTATTTCTTTTGCAGCATTTTTCATTAATCCTGCATCAGGATGAACTGTACCCCTTAAGCCTACCATCCCTGCCTTCCAACTTTCTTTTGGAAGCCAAGGCGAAAATAATTGGTGATGTTTAGCAGCTGAACCGAAATCCCACAGCACAGGATCATGGTCTTGAGCTAATAGAGAATATCTACATATTTTGTCTCTTGACCACTCTCCAATAACTGTGCTTGTGAGATATCTTATGTTGTTATTATCAAAACAAAGGAGTGAACCGGCTTTTGAATTTTTTAGAGCCTCTCTAGCTCTTCCCAGTCTATATTTGTGAAGTCTAGGAAAGTTAATTCTCTCTTCATAATCTACATTTGTTCTTCCATGAGATGGTACTCTTCTATGCCAATCGTAATTTGGATTTATATCTTCAGGTTTTATGATTGAAGGTTCGCTCATTTATTGAATTACCATTCCTCCATCAATCATAAGTATTTGTCCTGTCATGTAATCAGACTCACTTGACGCTAAAAATGATGCTGTGCCCACAACGTCTTCAGGATAGGAATACCTCTTCATCAAAATCATATTCTCTGCAATTGAGTCCATTGACTCTCCGGGTTTATCAAATTTTCCAATTGCAACTAAATCTTTATCTAGTTGCTCCCATAACTCTGTTCTTACTACGCCAGGGCCATATCCATTAACGGTAATGCCATGCTCAACTAAACTTTTTGCACCACCTTTTATTAAAGCAGCTATGGCATGTTTGCTCATTCCATAAACCACAACATCATCAAAAGTTTCCCTGGATAAAATAGAAGCTACATGAATAATTTTATATGGTTCTTTTTGTTTACCTTGTTTAATCATTTGCCGAGCTTGCTCTTGCATACCTAAAAGAGCTCCTCGAACATTTATATCCATAATAAAATCATAATTTTCCTCAGTTATATCCATGAAGAAGAGTGGTTTGTTTACTCCAGCATTATTTATAGAAACATTAAGACTACCAAAATTTTCAACTGTTGCTTTTACAGCAGCTACGTGATCTTCTCGATTTCGCACGTCTACTTTACATGAAATAGCCTCACCTCCAGCTGACCTAATTCTCTCTTCAACCTCTTTACAACCGTCAAGGTTTACATCTGTTAGACAAATTTTGGCTCCTTGGGCAGCAAAGTGCTCGCCTACTGCAGCGCCCATACCTTGTGCAGCGCCAGTAATTAGGACATTTTTCCCTTTTAGTCTCTCTTTATCCATAAATTTCCTCCAACTTTATTATATAATATGTATTTGAATTACTGACTTCAAATATATTCAAAATGAATATTATCTACCTAAAGCCGATCTCTTTTTTTCTAGCAAAGATGTTTTTCGTTCATCAATTGTGGCAAGCAGACTCTTCCTAGCTTGCCGAGAGTCAAATACCCTAGACATAGTTTGAAAAACTATAACTATAACCAAAAGCACAGATGTGAATAATTGAACGAAATGGACCTGAAGTGCATAAAATACGAGACCAGTATTTAAAAAATTAACTGTTAAAGCTCCGATAGCTGCTCCTAAAACACCACCCTTTCCTCCTAGTATGCTCACACCTCCAACAAAAGCTGCAACAGTTCCTGCTAAAAGAAGGTATTGTAGTCCTAAACCTTGAGCAGTCCCTGATTTCAAACCAATTACGGTTCCAGCAAAACCGGCACAAAAACCTGACAAGGCAAAGGCTATAATCATTGGGCGTCTTAAAGGTATACCTGCAGTGAGTGCTTCTTTTCTTGCTCCACCGATCGCATATATTTCTCTTCCATATTTTGTGTAACGCATAAAAATTCCTACACAAATGAATATGAGGATAACCGTTAGGCTAGCAGGTGAAAAATACATTAAAACTTTAGTAGTAATAAAATCAGGAACTCTAAAATCTGTTAACATAACTGTTTTTTCTTCAGCAATTAGTAAAGCCACACCTCTGAGCAACATTAGCGTACCAACTGTAATCACAATCGCTCTTATTCTTATGAAAGCTATAACAAAACCTTGTGTTGCACCGATTAAAGTTGAAACTGAAAGTCCTATAATCATCGCTAATGGGGCGCCTAAGGGGTCTGTTAATTTTACAACTATCACAGCGCATAGGGCTGCGTTGGACCCAATTGATAAATCAATTTCTCCAGCAATTATACAAATTGTTAATGCTAAACCTACAAGACCCAAGACTGCAAACCTTTCAAGAATAGCGAAACTAATATTGTGGCTAAAGAAAACTTCAATATTAATTGCAAAGAATACGTAAACACAAAATGATAATAAGATTGCAAAAGAGAGATCTACGTCTTTTGTAATCTTTTTTATAAAATTTTCCATTATTCCTGAGCCCTACTTCCTTTAGCAAATAAACCAAAAACAATGATACTAAACACGATCATTAAGCCCACACCAACTATTCTAGGTCCACTATTAAATCCTTGTAAAACCATCATATTATCAACCATAGCAATAAAAATTGCTCCCAAACTAGTTCTTAAAGTAGATCCATAACCACCCATTATTGAATTTCCACCAACCATGACAGTTGCTATAACGAGTATTGTCATATCACCTGATGATCCAAATTCTGCAGAAAAATAATTAGATTGAGCACTATCCATTTGAGCAACAAAAGCTACTGCAACAAATGCACAACAAACAGAACAGATTGTGAAAACAATTATCGCCATGGAAAAATTTTCATGGCCAGTGGCTTTTCCAGCAGCTTTGTTTGCTCCAACTAAATAAACTTTCCTTCCAAAATTTGTATGTCTTAAAACTATCTCAGCTGCAATGGCAATTAAAATAAAAGACCATGTGATACTTGGTAGACCCAAAAAAGAACCAGTTCCTAACCATTCTGCATCATGAGGTCTAGTAAAGTTTATTACAAGGTTATCACTCCACCATGCACCAATACCATATAAGATGCCTGCTCCACCTAATGTTACTACAATTGGGTTGCCTCCCATTCCAACAAAATATCCTTGTATTACTCCACTTACGACACCTACTGCTAAAGCAGCTAATAGTGAAACTAAAAAGTTTCCTGCAAGATCCGGTGATCCAAAACCAGTAGCCATACCCATGGCAAACGTAACACCACAAATTGATGCTGTTTCTTTTAATGACAATAAAAAAAAATTTCCTGACAAAGTTACAAATGTAAGTCCTATAGCCATAATGCCATATAGTGCTGCATCTCTGATAATTGCTTTAAAATTGGTTATTGTTAAATAATTTTCTGTGAAAAAAATTCCATATATAAACATCACAGCAAAAAGTGACAACAAAATAGCAAGAAGTGTGCGATCTTTATAGAATTGTAGAAATTTTGCAGAAAAAGGTAATTGATTATTTTCGATGATAGCATTCATAGGTTTGTCTCATTAAATGGGTCAGTAATCTCTTTAAGAATAAGAGGTGTTTTAATTTTTTCTAATCGGTGTTCATCAATCATCATTCCTCTATAAAATGTAATCACCCTGTCAGGAAGATATGTGATTTCTTGGATATCAGTAGAGGCAAAAATAATTGTAATTCCCCTTGCTGCTAATTCTCTCATTCTTTGATATATCTCTGATTTAGCACCAACATCAACACCTCTTGTCGGCTCATTCACAAGCAATACATCGGGCTTAATTGAAAGCCATTTTCCTAATGCTACTTTTTGTTGATTTCCGCCACTTAAAAGACCTGACTCATCGTGCATTCTTTTGACATCAATTAAGAACTCTTTTGCTAAATTTTTGGAATAATTATCCTCAGAACTGCCAAAGTTAAAACCATATTTTGATATAGCACCAAGTGCTGGGGAGGTTAAATTCTCAAATATTGGACGTCCAAGAAAAAGACCATCTTTTTTTCTATCGGAGGAGCAATATGCGATTTTTTTCTTTATAGCATGACTTGGTGATTTTGGTAAAAAGGTTTCACCGTTCAAAGTGAGTGAACCTGATCTAGATTGAAGTGCGCCTGCTATTGAGGCTAATACTTCACCTGCTCCACTACCAAGTTGCCCAGAGAGTCCAAGTATCTCTCCCTTGAAGGCTGAAAAACTAACCGGCTCTAAAACGCCATCAGGCCAAAGTTCTTTTACTTCTAATTTTGGATCATCACTTATATGGTCAGCTTTTGATGGGAACATATTTGCCAATTCTCTTCCAAGCATAATTTCAACTAGTTTATTTACATCAATATCTTTAGTTTCTTGAATACCTTGACTTACTCCATCTCTTAATATTGTTATTCTTTTTGTAATCTTAAAAATTTCGTCCAGTCTATGACTTACATATATTATTGATTTACCATTTGCTGCAAGACGCTCAACCATTTCTAAAATTCTTCGACTCTCTGCTTCACCCAACGCAGCTGTAGGCTCATCTAAAATTAAAATTTTTGCTTCTCTCGAAATTAATCTAGCTACTTCTACCAAATGTTGTTCACCAACAGATAATAAATTTATCCTAGTAGTTGGGTCTACTTCAGTTAATCCAACTTCATCAAGATATGGGCGTGCCATCTTTGCCAATGTATTAAGAGTGGCAAATTTTTTTACTTTAGCCCCAGTAAGAAAAATATTTTCTGCGACTGACATATTAGGAATCAAACTTAATTCTTGTTGAGCAATAGCTATGCCAGACTCCTCTGCTTGTGAAGGCGTTTCAAATTTTACTTCTTTACCATTGATTTGATAGCTGCCTTTAAACCCTGGGTCAAATCCACTTATAATTTTTACAAGAGTTGATTTTCCAGCTCCATTTTCTCCAACTAGTCCCATAATTTCACCTTCATTTATCTCAAAATTTGCCTCTTTTAGAGCCTGTATTGCACCAAAAGTCCTAGAAACTTTTGAAATTTTGAGAATTGGATTTGTGGACATATTAAAAGAGATTGTACACCTTTTTTATTTATTAACTACACACAGGGATGGTTCCCCTGTGTGTAAAAATTATTATGAAGAGACTAAAGCTTAGTCCCAAGCACCTGAGCAAAGCTCGTTGATGCCATATAACTTACCATCAAAGCCTCTAAGTGCTGTGAAGTCCATAGTGGCACCAGTCACTGAAGGGTTAGGCGTAAAGTTAATGTAGTTTGCTAGCTTACCGTTCTCCATGTACTCTTTAACAAGAGCTATAGCTAATTGACCTTCATGAAGAGGTGATTGTAGAGTAGTACCAAATTGCTTTCCATCAGTAATCATCTGCTTATCACCGTTACACACAGTACCAACTGTAATAACAGCATCACTATCTACACTGCCACTTTTGCCAGTACCTGCATACCAGTCAACATTATAACCAGCTTCTTCTAAAGCCTTAATACCACCAGTTAAGATCGCGTCGTCCATACCATATACAAAATGAATTCCCTGATCTTTAACTTTAGCTATTAGCTTAGCTGCTCCTTTATAACCGTTAGCCTGTCCAAATCCCTCACCGATGTCACCGATAAGATTTAAGTCAGTTCCAGCGATAGCTTGTTTGAAAGCATTTATTGATAAGCCATATCCACCGTAAGAGTGAGGATATGATAATGCAATTACATTATATCCATCTCCACCAGCAGCTTGTTTCATCTTCATAGCTTTAACCATCATCTCACCTGCGTTATAAGCGCGAAGACTATCATCTGGTCCGGCATATCCAAAGATGAATGCCTTATCTTGCTCATTAGGTAACTGATTGATTTTTAAAACTGGTACTCCAGTTTTAGCAAGCTTTCTTAACGAACCTAAACCTGCAACAGCATCAGGTGGCCACCAAATAAATACATCAGGTAGTGCGCCACTTGACAAGTATTGTTCTACTTGTTGGTTTTGCTCTGCTTGGTTATAGTTGTTTTCAAAAACAGTAATATCATAGCCATATTGCTCTGCTGTAGCTTTAATACCTTTAACGAACGCACCAACATAAGCCTCAGATGATGCAGCGTTAAAAGAGACGATTTCAACTGCTTTAGCTGAACCGAAAGAAAAGCACATTAGAACAGCTAATACTTTTATTAGTTTGTTCATATTGATCCTCCTAATATCCTTATCTGGAAATTATCTATGATTTATTAAGAGATTTAATCTCTAATATATTCAAATTGAATATTTTAATGAATTTATAATATAATCCCCTCAAATGAATAGAAACGAGATAATCACTCTTTTAAAATTCGTAGATAAAACGAGACTTTTATTTAACAGATCTATTTCAATTAAAACAATTGACGCTGATTGGAATATTTTTTCTTATGTCATCATCAACCATCTTGACAATAAAATTACCACTACTACGAGTATCATACAGGCATCAGGTTTGCCATTTGCAACTGGTTTGAGAAGAGTAAAAAAACTCATTCAAGAAAAAAAATTAATTCAAAGATCAAAAACTAAGTCAGGTAAATCTTTCTCTATTCATCCAAGTAGTAATCTTATTAAAGAATTCACAGATTATTTACTTTCTATCAAAAAAGAGGTGGCCTTGAACTTAGGTTACAGCGATTTTAATGACAATTATTTTTTTGGAACATCCTTATCCGCAGGAAATATTATACCTGCACCAAATGTTATAATTAATCAAAATAAAAAATATAAAAAAATTAACTTTCTTGCCAATGATAATCCCACATTTAAAGTAATAAATAAGAATATTGATTTTTTTGAATATATACTTGATTGTGAAATTGAACTTACTATAGAAGGTGATTTGAATAAACTACTTAATGAAATAATTAAAAATTCCTCATCAAATAAAAAGTCTAAATTTGACATTATTGCTTTTAATATTCCATGGATTGGACAGTTAACTAAATTAAATTGCCTTCTTCCTTTAAATAATTTTGTTAAAGATGTTGGGATAAATTTAAATGACTTTCACTATTCAGGAGTAAGGTCAAGTTCTTTTAATAAAAAACTTTATGGGATACCAATCGAGGCAATTCCTGATCTATTATTTTATAGAACAGATATTTTTCAAAAATATGCTTTGAGTCCACCAAAAACATTTCAGGATTTGCTCTGTGCCTGTGATGTATTAAAAGCTGATAAACAGATAGAAAGTCCTATTTCTTGGCCAGCTAAAAAAGGACAACCACTTGCTACTAGTTTTATATTAGCTATGGCAAATTATGGAAAACCATATGTAAACTTAAGGTACATTGGAAAAAATATTTATGATTTGGACGTAGAAAAAACACTTTTAAAGGCAAATTTTTTATCTGATGCATCTTTTGAGGCAGCAAAAATGTTGAAAAAATTGACAGCATACTCGCCAAACGAGCTATCTGCTCATTCCAATGATGAATGCGTTGAATATTATAGCCAGGGTAAATCAGCAATGGTAATGAATTGGAGTAGTAGAGCACATTTGTTTGAACTAAATGAGGCTTCACCCGCATACAAGAAAACTGGTTATTTACCTAGGCCAGCTGGAAATTCCTCTTTTCAAGTATCTCCAATAGGTGGGTTTTCGTTGGGTATACCTTCAAATATCTCTCCTGAAAAAATACCTTTTGTTATGAAAAATATTCGAAATTTTGTCTCTCCTGAGTTTATAAAATATTATATCGAACATGGCAGTTTATCATCTCCCGTTTTTAGTGTCGTTAATGATCCTGAAGTAAGAGCTCTAAGTCCAATATTTAATGAAATTGATAAAATGGAAAAGGAGGAAAAAATTATAGAGTGGGCAAGATATCCTCTACCGACCTATTCAAATATTATTGAAGATGTTGGTCATAAAATTTATGAGTATATTTTTTTGAATAAGGATTTGGAAGCTACACTAAAAAGTTGTCAACAAAGTGCCGAAAAATATTTAAATTAAATTATTATATTTCCATTTTTTCTGCGGGCTGAGGTGGTGCAAAAGGATACCCTCCCCACACCGACTGATCAAAGTTTACAACAGAACCTGTCATCATACCTGAGTCATCAGATGCTAAAAATGTTACTGCTTTAGCTACCTCCTTTGGATCAAGCAATCTTCCAAATGGTTGAGCTTTACCAGCATCTTCTAGCCAATTTTCTGAGGCGCCATGATATTTTGTTTGAATCTCATGCTCTCCATCCGAAGCCATCCAACCAATATTTAATTGATTAACTCTTATTTTATTTTTTAATAATGCGAATGCTGTATTTCTAGTTAATGTTGCAAGAGCCCCCTTTGATACACAATAAGTTGATATGAATGGTTGGCCAGTCATAGCTGCTACAGATCCAATATTAATTATTGAACCCTCTATGTTTTGTTCAATCATAATTTTCACAGTATCTTGAATTAAAAAATAAGGACCTTTTAAGTTGGTACCTATCATTTTATCGAATAATTCTTCGCTCGTATTAACAATATCTCCCCTATCAGTAATACCGGCAGCGTTAACAAGAACATCCAATCTCCCAAATTCTTGTTTGGCAACTGAAACTGCATTTCTACACTCTTGGACCTCTCCTAGGTCTGTTTTTACAAAAATTACTTTACATCCAGTTTCATCTTGAATTTTTTTTGCTACCTCATTTCCTTTATCTTCTTTTCTACCAATTGTGACAACACCTTCAGCTCCGCTATCAGCAAAATTTTTTGCGATTGCTGCCCCTAAACCTTGTGTTCCTCCAGTCACTAGTGCAAACTTTCCCTTAATACTATTCATCTCTATAATCCTCTATCTCATATCCATACATACTTAAGCACTCTACAAGTTCTTTATTTCCAATTTTAGCGTATTCAAATGGGTTTGCTTTGGCAGGATCTTGCTCTGCCTCGACAATGAACCATCCCTCGTAGTTATTATTTGATAATGTCTCAACTACTTCCTTAAAATTAATATTTCCATCTCCAGGTACTGTGAAAGCCCCTTCTAACACAAAATCTAAAAAACTTTTTTTTGATCGATCTAAATCATTTACAACCTTTGAACGAATGTCTTTAGCATGAAAGTGATTTATTCTTTTTGCATATTTATTTATTACTCTCAAAGAGTTGCCTCCTGCAAAGGTCATATGGCCTGTGTCAAATAAGATTTTTACTGCCTCACCTGTGTGGTTCATCAATTTATCAAGCTCATCCTCAGTCTCAATCGCTGTACCCATGTGATGATGAAATGAAATTGGCACACCAAAATCTGCGCAAAATTCTGCAAATAATGTTAGTTTTCTTCCATACTCTCTAAAGTCCTCACTGTGTATTTTTCTTTTTGTGTTTAAAGGAGCATTTCTAATATTTTGGATAGTTCCAGATGTTTCTCCATATGCTAAAACTGCTGCGCCTAGGTCTCTGAAGAGAGTGAGTTGTTGAAGGACTTTATCTTTTTCATTTTCTAGGTCATTATCGAGCACAGTTCCTGAATACCACCCTGATGCCAGGTATAATTTGTGATTTTTTAAAATTGGACCAAGTTTTTCAGGAGTTTTTGGAAATTTTCCACCTGTTTCCACACCTCTAAATCCAGCAAGTTTTGACTCACTAAGGCAGGTATCCAAAGAAGTCTCTCCTCCAAGTTCAGGTAAATCATCATTGGACCATGCTATGGGTGCTATTCCCAATTTTGCTTTCATAAACCCCTCCTCAAGAAAGATTATAAATAAATAAACCTTTTAAAGAATACTTAAATTTATTCAAAATGAATTTTTTTTTATTTTTTAAATTAAAAGAATACTATACTTCTGTGATATGAAAAAAGTCAGTATTGCAGTTATTGGGTGCGGGCGTATTGGCCAAATGCATGCTAAGAATATTAAACTTCATGAACAGACAAATTTAGTATGCATTTATGACCCAAATGAAGAATTTGCAAAAAAAGTATCAAATGATTTAAGCGTACTTGCTGTGAAAAGTGTTGACGATATTTTTAACAATAATGATATTGATGCTGTTCTTATATCTTCCCCAACAAATACACATATTGATTTCATAGAAAGATCCGTTGCATCAAAGAAACCTGTTTTGTGTGAGAAACCTATTGACCTCGATATAAAAAAAGTAAATGAGTTTTCAAAAAGACTTGAAGGTAATAAAGTTCCAATACAATTAGGCTTTAATAGAAGATTTGATCCTGGTCATCAGGCTGCAAAAAAATCTTATATTGATGGTGAAATTGGTGAGCTTCATCAATGTCTGATTACATCTAGAGATCCTGGTCTGCCGAGTTGGGATTATTTAAAAGTGTCTGGTGGGCAATTTAGAGATATGACAATTCATGATTTTGATTTAGCCCGTTTTATGCTTGGTGAAGAACCAGTTAAAGTATTTGCAATTTCTAATGCTTTAATAGATCCAAAAATAAAATCTGAATTAAATGATAGTGACACCTTGATGATTATAATGGAAACAGCCTCGGGGAAACAATGTCACATAAACAACTCTAGATCAGCAACTTATGGATACGATCAAAGAGTTGAGTTGTTTGGAAGTAAAGGGATGGTTATATCTGAAAATAGAAAGCCACATGAATTGAAAAAATATAATTCAGAGTTTGTTGATAAGAGTGAGCCCTATTTAAATTTTTTTATTGAGAGATACCAAGAGTCTTATATGAATTCTATTAGCTCATTTGTCGAAACAATTTTGGAAAAAAAGCCTGTATCTGTTGGCTTTGAGGACGGAAGAAGAGCTCTTCTCTTAGCCGAAACTGCCTATAAATCTGTCAAAAGTGGGAGGATGGAAAATATTGATTAAATTTATGCATTTATTCATGAATAATAAATAATTGTTATAATTATATTTTTAAATAATTTTAGTATCTAACACTCAATGATTGAAAACAAAGTAAAAACTAAATGGCAAAAAAAAGAAATAGTTCTAAATAGTTTTTTATCAATACCCAATACTTTTACTGCTGAAATTATGTCTGAGCAGGGTTATGACGCCCTGACCATTGACTATCAACATGGGATGATTGGCTTTAGTGATTTATTTACAATGTTGCAAAGTATTAGAAATAGTGGCGTCACTCCAATCTGTAGAGTTTCAGGACTAGATCACGCCGTAATATCTAAAGTCATGGATGCAGGAGCATTGGGAATAATATGTCCTATGATTAATAACAAAGAGCAAGCGCAAAAACTTGTTCAAGATTGTAAATATCCACCAGTGGGTATCAGAAGTTTTGGTCCAACGAGAGCTAACTTTTCAGTTAGTTCAAATTATTTTTACGAGTCAAATGAGGGAACCTTTTGTCTAGCTATGATAGAAACTCAAGAAGCATTTGATAATCTTGATGATATCGCATCCACACCTGGTCTTGATGGACTTTATATTGGTACAGCAGATTTAACGATAGGGCTGAACAAAGGAGGGTTAACACCTGGATTTGATCGAACAGAACCTGAGATGATTGAGTCTAAAAAGAAAATTTTAGAAATTGCTCATAAACATGGGAAAGTTGCATGTCTTCATTGTGGAACTCCAGAGTATGCTGCAAAGGCTACCGAATGGGGTTTTGATCTTGTTACCATTACTAATGATGTAAGGTTGCTATCAGGCGCTGCGGCAGCTCATGTAAGAAAGTTTAAAGAGCTAACTAATCAAAAACACGATGAGTCTGATAAAGATAATAATCCTAGCTCTTACTAGTAAAAAATACTAAACGGCCTCAAGCTCTTTTGCTAGATCACCTATTTGAGCGCCGCCAGCCATTAAACGCTTAACATCATCTCCACCTAATTCTGATGACTTTCCAGATCCTATTACTTCACCCAAGCTTAAGAATGTAAATCGATCAGCTATTAGCCTCGCATGGATTTCATTGTGAGTAATCAAAATAATTGCGATATTCCCTAATTGTTGGACTTTTTTTATAGTCTTTAATACTTCCATTTGTTGTTTTTGTCCAAGAGCCGATGTTGGCTCATCCAAGATTAATATTTTAGCTCCAAAGTATATCGCTCTAGCAATCGCCAAGGTTTGTCTCTGTCCTCCAGACATCGTACCTACTAACTGAGTCGGATCAGAGATATTTATTCCTATCTTGCCCATCTCAGCGATAGTAATTTCATTCATATTTTTAAAATCTAATATTCCAAGAGGTCCTGGGCCTTTTTTTAACTCATTACCCAAAAAAAAGTTTCTAGTAACCGATGTAAGTGCGTTCAATGCTAAATCTTGGTAAACAGTTCCTATGCCTGCGCTTGTAGCTTCTCTTGGGGATCCAAATTTCACTTCATTTCCATCAACTTTAATCACACCAGATGTAGGTTTGTGAACACCTGATAAAACTTTTATCAGAGTTGATTTTCCGGCACCATTATCACCAAGAAGTGCGTGAACCTCTCCGGGCAAAACATTTAAGGAGACACCGTTCAGTGCTGTGAATGTACCAAACTTTTTAACTAAATTTGTAATCTCAATAAATGGGGCTTGATTATCTTGGCTCATTATATACTACCTATAATTCTTTTTCGGATATTTTCATTTGTTAGCGCAGAGGCTATGATTACTAAACCTAAAAAGACTCTATAAAATGATCCATCGATTCCAGGGATATAGAAGAAAGCCTCTTTTGCTATTCCAAAAATAAATGCACCAACACATATACCTAAAATTGTTCCAAAGCCACCTGTTAGTACAACACCGCCAATAACAGCAGCAGCAATTGCCTCTAATTCTTTTAAATTTCCTTTAGCCGCATCTGCGGTATTAACCTCGAAAACTTGGCAAGTTGCAAATACAGTTGCACAAAAAGCAGAAAACATAAATAGAGATACTTTAACTTTATCTGTAGGCACACCATTAGCTTTAGCAGCACTTAAGTTTCCACCAGTAGAATAAATCCAGTTACCAGCCTGTGTTCTACTTAAAACAACATAACAGATTATGGCTATAATAAGCCAAATCATTACACAAGAGTACAGCCCTGGAGCAAATTGGTTTCCAAAATTATTGGTATTCCAATCAATTGGAAAATATAGCCAATCAAATACAGGCTCTAAAATATCTCCACCAAAAAAGTTAGCGACAGGTTGAGCTGAGTATAATGAATCTATATAAACCCTTGCTATATCAACATCTGTGACAGTTTTTGCAACTACAGGATCGATTTTAAAGTTAGCAATTTTTTCTTGTATCATCCCGACCATATATTCGTTTCCAGTAGCCTGAGCATTTGCTAGAGCTTCTTGCAAAGGTTTGGTGCCTTTATCCACCAAAATTTGAGTTTTGGCATCTGCTACCCTTTGATATGTATATTCGAGTCTTTCAGTTATTGCTGCTACTGTATCAGCTGGTAATGTTTGAGCTAAAGATACAAGGTCAGCTTCTGGAAGAGCTTTTGCTTTTTCACGAACCATTTCACCATGTCCGGGAACATTTACAATATTTTTAATATCTGGGATTTCTGTAACTGTTGTAGCGCCTTTAGCTTGATCTGGTCTATGATTGAAAGAGCGAAGAGAAACTTCTGTAAGTCCTCTTAAAAAAAATAATCCACCAAGTGTAACGATGAAAGAAGGTAAGCCTGATCTAACTACAATGGTACCTTGTATCCATCCAAAAAAAAGTGTGAAACATAAAGTAATAAATATCGCTAGTATTGGGGAAACATCAGCAATGTGGAAAACCGTATAAAATTCTATGTGGAAACCTCCCTCAAAAGATATATAGGGAACAATAAATGAAAAACCCCACCTTAAAATCATTGCCATACAGGCTCCTGCGAAACCAATCATAGATCCAATAGATAAGTCAAACTCACCAGCAATTATTAAAAGCCCAGCACCAATTGCTATGATTCCAAGTTGAGATATAACTCTTAGAAAGTTTCTAATACCTAGTGCATTAAAACCCTCACCTGTAAAAGGGTTCCAAGACATTTCACCAGCAGGGATGGAGAAATAGCCAAGCATTCCAAATAAAAGCAGCATAACTCCAATAGGTCCAATTTCTGGTCTTGAAACCAGTGTGGTAAGCCAAGTTTTCTTTTGGTGCCTATCAGACTCTTGTCTTTGGGGAGTTGAGGTTGTAGCCATTATTTAATTTATATAATTTTAATAAAGATCATTCAGTTTAATTATACTTAAATATAAAAAAAGTGGGCAGTTTACTACCCACTTTTCAAGATTTATAAGATTATACTATCTATCAATACCTGCTAAAGCAGCAACTGATGAAGCATTTGACTTGTCAACAAATCCTGGACCTGATGGTATGTTTGCACCAGGTAAAAGGCCAGCACCGTTGTTGTATAAGTGTAATACTACAACAGGCATATAACCTTGTAGACGTTGTTGTTGGTCAATTGTGAAAGCAACTTTACCCTCATTGATTAAGTCCATAACAGGTGGGCTCAAGTCAAAACAAGAGTGGTGTACTGACATACCTAACTCATCGATAGCCTGTTGAACTCCAACACAAACGTGCGGACCAACTGATAATACTGCATCAACATCTGGGTTTGCTTGTAAACCAGCAGCAGCTCTTGTTGGGATAGTAGCAGGATCGTTTGAGCTATCTACTAATTCAGTAGGAATAGCTTCACCGTAACCACCACATCTATCTGTCAAAGCTGTGTTGTAAGCTTCTTGAATCATGCAAAGAGCTTTTGTAGCACCTTCAGCTTTTGCTCTTGCACCAGCAGATTGACCAGCAAGGTATTCAGGCTGACCAACGTGCATTAGTGCACCAAGTGAAGCAGAAGACTCAAGACCTGAGTTCATTGTGATGACTGGAATACCAGCAGCAACAGCGTCTTTAATTGCTTGACCTAAAGCTTCAGGATCTGGAAGTGAAACTACCATTCCATCAGGCTGAGTTGCTGCAGCAGCAGCAATTGATTTTGCCATGTCACCCATGTCACCTGAAGGGTTGAAGATATATTCAAAATCTGCACCTACGTGTCTAGCAGCATCTTCACCACCTTTTTGCACAACAGGCCAGAAAGGGTCTTTACCCTCACCGTGTGTTACCATTACATATCTTTCAGCAAATGCAGAAAGAGATAAGAATGATACAAGAATTGTAAGAATTATTTTTCTCATAAATTCCTCCTTAATTATAACGAGAGCATAATATTAATTTTTTCAAGCAAATCCAAAACATTTGTTACTTAAAATCATGCAATTTGATCATTTGCGACAAAAAAAATCAGAGTAAACATCAAAAAGTTTCAATAATCAAAAATTTTAAGCATTTCTGGTGTTTTACTTATAATAAATCAAAGCACATTAGTTAAATTAACTATGAATGTAAGTTTCCCAATTTAGATAATTACCACAAGCCTCATTTAATATTTCACCCGTATTTGAAGCATTCATCACTACATGGTGTTCATAACCGTGTCTACAAACATATTGCATTAATTTTTGAAGCTTAGGTACTTTTGCAACAGCTCTTGTACCAAAAGTGTTTAAAGGATCATCAGTTAGCTCTCCCTCTCCAAAGTAGCATTTTATTTTACCTAAGTTATCATCAGTGGAAATCCTTCCATAAGTTAGAGGATTGGATGGGGTTCTACCTTCAAGTGCACCATGGGTTTTTTCCTCACCAAAAACACTTCCCAAAATAGGTGCTGTACTTATTTTCAAATCAGGGAGGAAACTTTTAGCCCAATTTCCACAGTGAAATAAAACACACTTTTCCTCGTCTTGGTCATAATTATTATTCCAATCAACTAAAGCACTAGGACTGTTTGAGGCTAATTGCATTGCATACATCGTTAAAGTTCCAGTGACATCTACTTCACAAGCACTTGGAAGCATATTTTCGCTCATCATACTCATTGACGTACAAACATTACATCCATAATTTTCTTGAACACTTGTCCAACATTGAATAGCAGTAGCATCGAGTTTGTTTGTTTCAACAAAATCATTTAAAACAACATCGAGCCTCGCAAGCTGCAATAATTTTTCAGATGGGGTAGCAGTAGTATCTCCATAACCTGAAATTCTATTCATCGAGTCTTTAACTTTTTTGCTATCATCATTAAGTTCTTTAGCTTTACCAAGGACTTCTGATAAATCGATAGTAGTGACACTAATACCATGGCGTTCTAAAATTTTTTCACTGAACCTGACTGTATTAAAAGCTTGAGGTCTTGCTCCAACAGCTCCTATTCTGACTCTCCTCATACCTTTCACTACTTTACAAATTGAAATAAATTTATTTAGCTCATGATCAAATTCATTTCCGGACAAACTTACAACATGGCTTTTTGTTAAAGAGTACTTTATTCCATATTGATAAAGATTATTACAAACAGATATTTTACCACAATAAGCATCTCTTCTATTCGAGGGTTGCATTTTATCTAAATCATCTGGAGTTGCTTGAACGAGAACAGGCACATCTAAACCTGATAGTCTAATTGTGTCAGCTACTCCTTTTTCATCACCGAAATTAGGTAAGACCACTAATATACCCTCTATTTCATCTTTATGGGATTTAAAAAGATCAGCACACTTTTGAGCTTCAAGAAATGTTTCCACTCCACCCAGCTTGGTGTCTGAGTCTTTTAAAATAATAGGTTTTAAACCTTTATTCTTGAAAATATTTAAAACTTCATTTCTAGCCTCAGTAATAAGATGATCTGGAAAAAAATCTCTATTACCTATTATTATACCTAATGTTGATGACACGTCTTATTACCTCCTACCTTACTAAATGTAATATATAATAATTGATCAAGCCTAGAAAGGGGATATTCTTTATCTATTCGCTATGAATGAGAAAAATTTAAAAAAGAAATCATTAGAGTATAGAAAGACTATTCTTGAAATAATTTTTCAATCTGGTGCAGGTCATACTGGGGGGAGTCTTTCTTGTATTGATATTTTGAATGTTCTTTACAATTCAGTTATGGACATTTCTCCCAAAAATTTTCCGAACTTGGATCGTGATCATTTTATTCAAAGTAAAGGACACTCTGTGGAAGCATTATTCACAGTATTATGTGATTGCGGTTTTTATTCAAAAAAAGATTTAAATACCTTGAATCAATTTAATTCACACTTTATTGGTCACCCTACAAAAAAGGTACCTGGGATTGAACATAATACTGGAGCCCTTGGTCATGGTCTTTCAGTCGCTGTGGGTTTAGCAATATGCAAAAAAATTGATCAAAAAAACAATAAAGTGTTCTCTTTATTGGGAGATGGAGAGCTGTCAGAGGGTTCCGTTTGGGAGGCTTGTACTACTGCCTCAAAATATAACTTAGATAATTTAATTGTAATTGTTGATAGAAACGATTTACAAATAACTGGAAAAACTGAAGATGTAAATCCTATTGAACCAATTGATAAAAAATTTAAGTCTTTTGGTTTTGAAACTATTTCTACTAATGGAAATAATATTTCTGATCTTTTATATGTATTTCAGCATGTCCCCGTTAAGGAAAATAAGCCAACTGTAATAATTGCAAAAACAACTAAAGGATCGGGTGTAAGTTTTATTGAAAATCAGATTAACTGGCACCACAAAGTACCGAGTAAGGATGAATATGAAAGCGCTATCTCAGAGTTAAATGAGAAACTAAATTCTTATGAATAAAATTGGTAAACCAAATCTTGAGGTCTTTTCTGAGACACTACTTAAAGAGGCAAGGAAAAATAAAAATATTATAGTTGTTACTAGTGACTCGAGAGGATCAGGTAAATTGGTTCCTTTTGGTAAAGAATTGCCTAATCAAATCATTGAAGTTGGCATTGCTGAACAAAATTTGGTTGGAGTTTCATCAGGATTGGCTGCGGGGGGAAAGATTGTATTTGGAGTATCACCTGCAAGTTTTCTAACTGCTAGGGCTTTAGAGCAAATAAAAAATGATGTTGCTTACTCTGACCTAAATGTTTCGTTAATAGGTATTAGTGCAGGAATAAGTT
Source organism: uncultured Alphaproteobacteria bacterium (assembly GCA_902575065.1). GTDB lineage: Bacteria > Pseudomonadota > Alphaproteobacteria > HIMB59 > HIMB59 > HIMB59. Next base: position 35,614 of record CACGPU010000005.1, on the reverse strand, counting down.
ATGGACAGCTAGGATCTACGCATCACTCCATCCATGACTTTGCTACTTTAAGAGCAATAAATAACATGACAATAGTTGCACCTGCGGATAACTTTGAGGCAGCCGAAGCTATAAAACAAGCTATTTCATATAATCATCCCCTATACATTAGGTATGGGAAAAAACCAATGATGGATATTCATCCTCCAGGCACAAAATTTAAAATTGGAAAATCTATTGTGGTAAAAAAAGGAGAGGATTTAACAATTGTAGCAACTGGTGAAACTTTGCAACGAGCATACTTGGCAAGTGAAATTTTAAAAAAAAGTAATATTTATTGCTCAATTATCAGTATGCATACAATAAAGCCCTTTGATAAAGAGACATTTATAGAATTTTCTCAAAACTCTAAGGCAATTTTAACAGTCGAAGAACATAGTATATTTGGAGGACTTGGTGAATGTTGTGCGAGCCTAATTGCTCAAAACAATATAAATGTAAAACTCAAAATACTTGGAATACCTGATGAATATATGATTAATGGATCTCAAGCTGATGTATTAGATCATTATGATATGAGTCCAGAAAAGATAGCTGAAATATCAAAAGACTTACTTAACAAATGAGTTATATAACTATTGACTCAAGTACGTCATCTACAACAGTTATTGTTTTTAATGAAAAATTAGAGATCGTAAAAAGATTTCAAAAGGGACACCGGCAAATAATTACAGATGAAGGTTATATTGAACACGATTTAGAAGAAATTTATCAAAACTTATTAGAGTTAGTTAAAAAGGCATCAGAAATTATGTCAAATCCTAAATTCATCAGTCTAACTAACCAAAGAGAAACATTTACACTTTTTAATAAAAAAGATGGAAAACCAATACATAATGCAGTTGTTTGGCAGTGCACTAGAGGTCAAAAAATTTGTGAGGATATTCTAAACGATAAGTCAAAAAATAATGAAATTATTGATAAAACTGGTCTTAAACCAAATACTTTTTTTTCTGGCAGTAAATTAAAATGGGTTTATGAGAACAAATCAGAAGTTAAATCGAAAATTGACAATGGGGATATCTTATTTGGAACAATCGAAACATATCTCATCTATAGACTTACAAACCTAAATTCTTATGTGACTGATACTACAAATGCATCAAGAACCTTATTATTTAATTGTTTAGAAAATTCGTGGGATCAAAATTTATTAAATATTTTTAATTGCAATAATTTGAAACTTCCAAAAATACTCAATAGTTCAAATATTTTTGGAGAGAGTGATTTTAATAAAGCATTTAAAAAGTTAATACCTATAATTGGAGTTGCTGGTGATGCGCAAGCTTCATTTTTTGCAAATTTTTGTTTTGATAAAGGTGATACTAAAATCACGACAGGAACTGGTTTTAACATTCAAACAAACATTGGCAATGAGATGATTATCGATGAAAATTCACTAACCTCCCTGGCTTTCACAAGTGATAAACAGAATATCTATGCATTAGAGTGCCTAAACTCATTCGCTGGAGGAACGATTACATGGCTTAAAAACAATTTAAAATTAATTGATAAGCCTGAGGATAGTGAAGTCTTATCAAAAAAAGAAAAAGATAATAATGGAGTCTATCTAATACCTGCCTTTTCAGGGCTAGGTCCTCCATTTTGGATATCAGACGCTAGGGCTGCATTCTTTGGAATAAGTGCATCTACAAATACCAATCATTTGGTCAGAGCTGGATTAGAGTCTGTTGCTTATCAAGTGGTGGTGTATTTAGAGTTTATGAAAAAATCAAGAAATCTTGATTTAAAAAATTTATCCATTGATGGTGGTATGATAAAAAATAAGTTTTTCCTTCAAATTATTAGTAACCTTTTAGAAATTGAGTTAAATATCCCTGAAATGGAGGATATGTCATCGTATGGTGCGTTACTTTTTGGAATGCAGTATTATCATAATTTAAAAAATACCACTGGTTTAAACGATTTTAAGGTGAAAGACTCTAAAATTATTCCTAATAAAGATGACTCTATAAGAAATTCTTTTAGTTCATGGAAAGAAATAGTTGATAAACATTTCGTGAAAAATCAAGACTAAAAAATTAAAATTTAGCTAGCATGTTGACATCACAATAGGATATTGTGAATATGACTATATATAGGAGGAAATAACTATGAGAAAATTATCTCTAGTTCTAGCTTCACTTATGGCTGTTGCTTTTACTTTTGCTACTATGCCAGCAAAAGCAGGAAGCCACGCTGTTGAAGCTTGCTTAATTACAAAAACAGACATCAATCCTTTCTTCGTTAAAATGAAAGAAGGAGCAGAAGCGAGAGCTAATGAATTAGGTGTCAAATTATCATTCTTTGCGGGTAAAGTTGATGGTGACCATGAGACTCAAGTAAGAGCTATTGAGACTTGTATTGCTTCAGGTGCAAAAGGTATTTTAATTGCTGCATCTGACACAAAAGCTATTGTTACTCCATTAAAAAATGCTCAAGATAATGGTTTACTAGTCATTGCTCTTGACACACCACTAGAGCCAATTACAGCTGCAGACTCTACTTTTGCAACTGATAACTTCAAGGCAGGTGAGTTAGGTGGAGCTTGGGTTGCTGCAAAGTTAGGAGCAGATGCTGCTAATGCCAAAATTGCAATGTTAGACCTTAACGAGAGTCAACCTTCTGTTGGTGTTCTTAGAGATCAAGGTTTCTTATCTGGATTTGGAATCGATGTAAAAGATGTTTCCAGATGGGGAGATGAGGATGATCCAAGAATTATCTGTAATGAAGTTACAAACGGTAACGAAGAAGGTGGAAGAACTGCAATGGAAAAATGTCTACAAAAAGATCCAGACATAAACGTTGTATACACTATTAATGAACCAGCAGCTGTTGGTGCTTATGAGGCATTAAAAGCAGTTGGAAAAGATGATGGTAGCGTTCTTATTGCTTCAGTTGACGGAGGTTGCCCAGGTGTGGCTGACGTTGAAAGAGGAATTATAGGTGCTACATCTCAGCAATACCCATTGTTAATGGCTTCACTTGGTGTTGAGGCGATTAAAGCTTGGGCTGAAGATGGTTCAAAGCCTGAAAATACTCCAGGTCTTGACTTCTTTAACACTGGTGTGAACTTAGTCACAGATGATGCTGCTAGCGGAGTTCCATCAATTAGTGTCAAAGAAGGCATGGATAGATGTTGGGGTTAATCCAATAATTTTATTATTCAGGGCAGATTATTCTGCCCTGAAGTTATGATATTTTTTAAATGAATAAAGTTTCTGATGACATTTCTAAAGATCTAAAAGATCAACCTAAATTCACAACTGATATAGGTGAAAAAGATCAAGATCATCACTCTTTTGATTTAGGTGAACAAACTACACTAAAAAAAATTCAACATTTTCTTCACGGTAATCCAACAATAGTTCCTGTTATTATTTTAATATTAAGCGTTATTGCATTCGGCTTCATCGCTGGAGGAAAATTTTTCTCTGCTTTTAATTTATCTCTGATTGTACAACAAGTTACAATTGTCGGTATTCTTGCAGCTGCTCAAACTTTAATAATATTAACTGCTGGAATTGATTTAAGTGTTGCTGCAATGATGGTTTTAGCATCAGTATTTATGGGTAAGCTTTCTGTTGAAATGGGAGTTCCAACCCTCCCAGCAATAGCGGTAGGGTTTATCTCTGGTATTGCAACAGGTGCTTTCAATGGGTTACTGGTAACCCGCTTAAGATTGCCTCCGTTTATAGTTACTTTAGGAACTTGGAATATATTTTTTGCACTAGTAATATTCTTTACTGGATCTCAATCTATTAGAAGCTCCGATATTGAAGTAAATGCTCCTCTTCTGCACTTTTGGGGTGAGAGAATAAATCTTGGGGGTTTTGTATTCACTTACGGTGCGTTCCTCATGATTGGTATTTTCGTTTTTCTCTGGTTTTTACTCAATAAAACTGCTTGGGGGAGGCATGTTTACGCAATTGGCGATGATAAGGAGGCTGCTGAGTTATCAGGTATTAGAACTGATAGGATGTTAGTATCAATTTATGCTGTTGCTGGTCTTGTTGTTGCTATTGGAGCATGGGTTTCCATAGGTAGAGTTGGTTCAGTGTCTCCAACATCTTTTTATGAGGGTAACTTAGACTCCATCACAGCTGTTGTGATAGGTGGAACATCTCTTTTTGGTGGAAGGGGCACTATAATTGGATCTTTATTTGGAGCTTTGATTGTGGGTGTATTTAGCTCAGGTCTGTCCATAGCAGGTCTTGATGTATTGTGGCAAAGATTTGCTTTAGGTTGTCTTATTATAGTAGCTGTTGGAATAGATCAATGGATAAGAAAGGTCTCAGCATAATGCAGCCAGTGCTAGTAGCAAATAAGTTGTCAAAAAAATACGGTAAAGTTGTTGCACTCGATAGTGCTGATTTAGAGCTTTATCCAGGTGAGGTTTTGGGAGTAATTGGAGACAATGGTGCTGGAAAATCTACACTAATTAAGGTGTTATGTGGTGCTGTTATACCTGATAGTGGTGAAATATTGCTTGATGGAAATAAAGTTACTTTTACATCACCCATAGAAGCAAGAAAATTAGGTATCGAAACTGTTTATCAGAACCTTGCACTTTCACCTGCTTTATCAATCACTGATAATATGTTTTTAGGAAGAGAAATTAGACAAAAAGGCTTTATGGGTAGTTTTTTAAAATTTTTAGATAAAAAAGCAATGGCAGATGAAGCTAGAAAACGACTGTCTGATCTTGGTCTATTAACCATACAAAATATAAATCAATTAGTTGAAACATTGTCTGGAGGTCAACGGCAAGGTGTTGCGGTTGCAAGAGCAACATCATTTGGAACTAAAGTCGTTATTATGGATGAGCCTACTGCCGCTCTAGGTGTCAAAGAAAGTAGAAGAGTTTTAGAATTAATCGGTGAGGTGAGGTCTAGAGGAATTCCCATCATATTAATTTCTCATAACATGCCTCATGTGTTTGAAGTAGCTGATAGAATACATATTCATAGACTTGGAACCCGATTATGTGTAATTGACCCAAAGAAACATGAAATGTCTGATGCAGTCGCATATATGACAGGTGCTAAGCAACCACCTCAAGATTAGTTTATTAAATTAAATTCAGCAGAAATACTTTTACTAATAACATTTAATCCATTTGGAAGATCATTTTTATAAACTTTATTTTTAATTTGATCATTAGATAGCCCATAACTCTCCCATCTTTCAATTAATCTTTTTTCTAAAATATCTTTATTACAATCAATCATTATAGTTGTGTCAAAAAAATTATGAATTTTTCTCCATGGTTCTTGATCAAGCAATAAATAATTACCCTCTACTATTATAATTTTTGTATTCTCAGATATGACTAATGCAGATGATCTTGATAGTTCTAATGATCTATCGAAGATAGGAACAATTACTTCACCCTCATTTTTTAATCTTAATAAACAATTTAATAAACTTAGTACATCAAATGTTTCTGGTGCCCCTTTTCTCTCAATCAATTTTTTTTTCTCAAGAATATTATTATCTAGATGGAAACCATCCATTTGAAGAACACTTGATTTGTGGTTTTTAGATATTAGTTCAGACTTTATTTTCTCAGATATTGTGCTTTTTCCAGATGCTGGCGCTCCTGCAATTGCAATAAAATAACGACTTTGATTAATTTTAATAACATTTTCTAGTATTTTGTTTAATAATTCAGGGAATTCTATTCTTTGGTTACTAGACATTTTTTCCTAAATAAAAGTTTTTCCACCTTAAAAATCTGTCTTTTAAGATATCCGTTTGAATTTCATTCTTGCCTATAATTTTTTTGACTTTTGGAAGACTAAGGGCTTCACTTGGTTTTAAATTATTGTAACCAAGAAATGCTATTCTAGCAGCCCCAAAAGCAGCCATTGTATCTGAAGCATCCGTTATAGATAAATCTCTCTCCATCAATGAAGCAAGTATTTGTATCCAGCTATCATTTTTAGAACCACCTCCTATTACAAAGATGTTATCTAACTTTATACCTGTCTTAACTAAGGAAGAATAATTATCATATAAACCAAAAGAAATACCTTCTATTAAACTATATATTAATGTATCTCGATGAGTGTCAATACCCATTTCGTGAAAACTTGCTCTTATATGAGGGTCATTAATTGGGGTTCTTTCACCTGTGAGATAAGGAAGATAATAAGGGTATCTATTTATATCAGAAAAATTATTTAAAACAGAACTTAACACTTTATTAATCTCATCAATTGATGAATTAAAATTATTTATAAACCAATTAACATTTGAGGTACAAGAGAGCATCACTGACATGAGATGCCATGTTTCTGGTAAGCAGTGGCAAAAGGAATGTATCGCATCATCATAATTTTTTAAAAAATTTTTTGTTGAGCCAAAAATTACACCAGAAGTACCTAAAGATAATGAAGCATTTCCCTCTTGGTAAAGCCCTAATCCAACAGCGGCGGCAGCATTATCTCCTGCTCCACCAAATACTTTGCAAGAGTTATTAAAGCCATATCTTTCTGCAATCTCTTTGTTTATTACACCTGTTTGATCGGTACCCTCACAAGTTTTAGGCATTTGCGAGATATCCATTGAGCCGATATCTAAAAGTTTATTAGACCAAGTTCTATTTTTTACATCTAACCAATAAGTGCCTGCTGCGTCTGACAAATCACTAAAAAACTCTCCTGTTAAATAAAACCTTAAATAGTCTTTCGGCAATAAAACCTTTGCAATTGAATTAAAATTTTCACTTTCGTGTTCTTTCATCCATAAGATTTTTGGTGATGTAAAACCAGGCATTGCTATATTTCCAGCTATATCCATAACAGTCTCGTCAGCCATAATTTGACTGCACTGCTTAAAACTACGTGTATCATTCCAAAGTATGCATGGCCTTATGACCTTATAATTTTTATCAATACAAGTTGCACCATGCATATGTCCGGAAAAAGATACAGCTTTGATCTGAGATAAATCAAATTTCAAAACAATTTGTTTGATACACTGATCTAACGCTTTTATCCAAAATGATGGATCTTGTTCTGACCAGCCATTTTGAGGAGTGGACAGTGGTATATCTTCGCTATTTACACTAAACAAAATTTCTTGTTCTTCTCCAAGTAGCAAACACTTCATCGAAGAAGTACCAAGATCAATACCTAAATACATTTTTATATTATATAGAGAATAAAACTATTTTCTATTTTTAGAATTGAGTATAATCAAATTATGAAAAAGTCTTTAGATCAAAAAATTCTTAGAATAAAAAATAATAAATATTCTCCAAGAGACTTCATTATAGCAGATGCTAAAGATGGCGATCTAGCAATGGGTATCACAACACCTGGATCAAAAAGAAATGAAAATGGAAAAGTACTAAAAGGATATAAAAATCTAGTAGATTACAAAAATGCAATGATATCGATGACTAAATCTAATTTAGTAGATATTATGCTGATGTCTGCATCAGTTGGTGAAGATCTTGTAAAAAGAAATTTATTTAAAAATTCAAGTATTACACCTGCTATTAGAATGAATGATACGACTGATATCTGGCTGATGAGAAATGGAAATTATAGAAAAACTAATCCTAGACCTTTTCGGTCTGCTCAAATGAACAAAGTAAGTAAATTAGTTAATCTTGGTTTATTTTCTATAACATTTTCTAATAATGTTGACTATGACCTTGCAATGTTAAATGCCTATAAAGAATATAGAATTGAGGCTTCTAAATATAAATTTAAACATTTTTTAGAAGTATTTAATTCCCCGATTGATCTAAATATGAACATAAGACAAATGGGTGATTACATTAACGATTGCATTATAAAAGCAATAGCTGGGCAAACTAAGGATGAGAGACCTCTTTTTTTGAAAATAGCTTACAATGGTCCAAAAGCAATGGAGGAGCTAGCCAGCTTCGATCCTGAAAATCTTATTGTTGGTATTCTTGGGGGTAGCAAGGGCACGACAAGAGATTGTTTTGAATTAATTAAAAAAGCCAGTCAATATGGTGCAAAAGTAGCTTTGTTTGGGAGAAAAATTAACTTAGCTGAAGATCCTATCTTATTAGTAAAAATTATGAGAGAAGTTGTTGAAAGTAACATTAAAACTAAGGATGCTGTAAAACTTTACCATTCTGAATTAAAGAAAAATAAACTCATACCCGACAGGAAACTTTTAAAAGACCTTGAGATCACTGAAAAAGTTTTAAAATTATAATTTAGATATATTGGGTAAATTTCCAGAAGAGGCATTAACTTTCATCATAGATGTCCCAGCTGCATGAGCTTTTTTGAGAGTTTTTTTTATGTCCCAATTTTCATGTATTCCAAATATAAATGCTGCACAAAAAGCATCTCCAGCTCCAACTGAATTTATTACCCTGCTTTTTGGTAAAACCTTTGATTTAGTGTAAATTTTTTTTGATCTATCAAAATAAAGCGACTCAGTTGGACTATGAATAACAACTCCTCTAATAATACCCTTTTTGAAAACTTTACTGATTAACTTGATTAAGATTTTTTGATTAAGTTTTTTATTGAAGTCGTAAATTTTTTTATCAAATAGTATCTCTGCTTCAATTTCATTCAAAAGCAAATAATCGGTGAATGGCAATGAGCTTTCAATAATATTTTTATATTTAGGGTGCTTATTTGAAACTAAATCTAAAACTGTTATCACATTTTTACTTTTAGCTTTTTTTAAAACTTTTGATAAACGAGTTTTTTTGTCAACATCAAATTTGTCCAATTTACCTAATAGTGTAATATATCCGACATAAAGAACTTTAGGTGAAATTTTTAATTGGTTAATTTTAAAATGTTTTTTATCAAGTAAGCTGTTTGCCCCTGGATAATATAAAAAAGTTCTTTCTTTTTGTTTTTCAAACATACAAACGGTATGAGAAGTAGAAATTTGCTTTGATACAATTAAATATTTAGTCTCTATTTTATTTTCTCTACAATGTTTTTTTATAATTGATGCATCTGTATCAAGTCCAATTGATCCCATTGCGTACATTGGATGTTTAAATCCTAAAGAATTTAAATCCGTCAAAACATTTGATGGACCTCCACCTACGCATTGAAAAGTATTAGAAATTGTCTCTAATTTACCTCTATCAGGTAAATTATCTATTTTGTATGTGGTATCTACACACCACATTCCAAGGCCAATTATACCTCTTTGCATTATATTTCATTCCAGAGAGGATGTATCGCAACTTCATCTTCTTCAACTTCAGTAAACCTTCCCACACTTTCTAAAAAATAGTTATCTTTATTATCATCGTTGACTTGAGAAACCTCTCCTGCCATAACCATTCCTGAACCCTCAGCAGAGTAAAATTTATGATATATGTTTCTTTCAACAGTGACGCTCTGACCTCTTTTTAAAATTAAGGGTTCTCTTGGTGCAACGGAAACTATCTCACCATCAACAAGAACATCAATTTTAGAGTTTAATTCAATTTGATTTGAGTCTACTTCTAAAAATTCAATTACTAATTCCCCGCCTCCCCGATTAATTATATCTTCTAGTTTTACCTTATGGCTATGAAAAGGAATTTCTTGACCTTCTCTCATAAACAATAACTTTTCTGCATAGGGTTTGTCATCATTATTACCCTGTATTCCATTCCTTATACAAAACAAGGTGATACCTTTTTTTTCAAATTCGCCTTTACCAAAATCAGTAACATCCCAGCCCATTTGATGATTTTTTAAATAATTTTTTAGGTCAGGATTATTGTTGTACTCTTCTTTAGACCAATAGCCCCATTTAGGTAGAACCCAAGAATATCTATCGATCATATCTTTAGCTTCAGATATTGCAGCATTTATTTCAGATCTTTTCATTTCAACTTAGATTATCAAAAAAATAAATAATTGATATAATCAAGTAATGAAAACAATAATTGTTGATCCTTTTCCAAGACAAATGGATCTTATTTTCTCTAAAGATAAGCTTGTTTATTTAAAAAAAAATTTCAAACTTATTAACGCTCCAATAAAAAATAAAAAAAATTTTTATCAAAACAATATATCAAAAGCAGATTTTATAATTGGACAACCTGACCTTCCAAATTCAATTTTAAAAAAGGCAGCAAAACTTAAAGCTATATTCAATGTTGAAAGCAACTTCATGGACAATATGGATTATGAGTATTGTTTTAGAAATGGTATCTATGTTCTCTCCACTGCTCCTGTTTTTGCTCAAACAGTTGCTGAAATTGCAGTTGGTTTTACTTTATCTCTCAAGAGGGAAATTCATCAATCACATATAGATTTTATTAATAATAAAGAAAAATATGGATTGGAAAGTAATATGAATGCTAGTTTATTGCAGAATAATACTGTCAGCTTTATTGGTTTTGGAGATCTAGCCAAAAAGTTAAAACCCTTGTTAGAGCCATTCACAAATAATTTTCTTGCATACGACCCTTGGCTTCCAAGCAAGTTGCTTGAGAATAATAATTGTAAAATTAATTCTCTTAATGAAATATTTAAAAAATCAGATGTGATATATGTTCTTAGTTCTATCACAACAAAAAACAAACATATGATTGATAAAAAGCTACTGAGTCTGATGAAACAAAATTCTTGTTTACTAATTCTAAGTAGGGCTAATGTAGTGAATTTTAAAGACCTACTAAAAATTTCAAAAAAAAGAAAAATAAAAGTTGCAACAGATGTATTTCCTGAGGAGCCAGTAAAAAAAAATGATCCCATACGTAAATCTAAAAATATTCTTTTCTCAGCACACAGAGCGGGGGCTCTAGAGTCTGTCTTTTATGAAATGGGCGAAATAGTGTTTGAAGATTTAAAACTAATAAATAAAGGTCTCCCTCCAAAGTTATGTAGAAAAGCAGAGCTAGAGACTGTCGGAAAACTAAGATCAAAACCAGTAAAGATTAATTAATTAAGTTGAATTTAACGAATTAATTTAGTTCTATGTTATATGCTTATTAAAATTGATCCTATTCTTAGTCCAGAGGTTTTGCATACTTTAAGAGCGATGGGGCATGGAGATAAATTAATTTTATGTGACTCAAATTTTCCCGCCTATTCGATGAACTCCAGAGTTCATCGTATTGATGGTGTAAATGCTGCAAGAGCTGCCGAGGCTATACTCTCCGTATTTCCTCTAGATAGCTTTGTCGACTCTCCTATTCAAAGGATGGAAATTGATGGAGATCCAGATCAATTAAATGAAGTTCATCAAGAAATAATTGACATAACTAAGAAAATCTCAGGAGAGCATTGGAAAATTTCATCTATTGAAAGGTTTAAATTTTATGATGAAGCCAAAAAGGCATTTGCCATAATAACAACAAACGAAACAAGACCATTTGGATGCTTTATCTTAACCAAAGGAGTTGTTAAACCTGATGGTACTGTTTGGGTACTAGATCATTGAGTATTTGTGTATTTGGGATATTCGTTGCAGATCTGTGTTTTTTTGCAAATGATATTCCAATACCAGGTCAAACCATATTAGGAAAAAAATACATCATCGGACCAGGTGGTAAAGGATCTAACCAAGCAATAGCAGCAGCTAGAGCAGGAGGTAATGTATCATTTATAAGTAAAGTAGGTAAAGATAGCTATGCCGATCTTGCAATCTCTTTATACAAGAGAGATAAAATAAATTATGATGGTTTGGCTATCTCTGAAAATGAATCAACTGGGGCTGCAGGTATATTGATTAATGAAAAAACTGGGCAAAATGCAATAAATGTTGTTCCAGGAGCTGCTGGTACAATTGATGAAAATTTAATCGACTCAAAGTTAAATATAATTGAGTCTTCTAATGTTTTTTTAACTCAGTTAGAGACACCAAAAGAGGTAACACTCTATGCTCTAAAAAAAGCGAAAAATTTTAATTGTACAACAATTCTAAATCCAGCACCCGCCAGTGAAATAACTAATGATAACTTTCAATATTTTGATTTTTTTACCCCCAATGAAACGGAAGCAAGTTTTTATTACGGTCAATCAATTAAAAATGAGGAAGACTGTAAAAAAGCAGGAAGTTTTTTTTTAGACAAAGGGATAAAGAATATAATTATTACACTTGGAGAAAATGGTTGTTATTTTAAAAACAATAAAGAGGAGTTTATAGTACCTGCTTCAAATCTAAAAAAACCAGTAGTTGACACAACAGGTGCGGGAGATGCTTTTAATGGGGCTCTAAGTGTGGCAATCTCACAAAATAAAAACTATAAAGAAGCTATTGAGTTTGCTAATCTTGTGGCAGGTGTTTCTGTTACAAGGGAGGGAGCAGCAAATTCGATGCCATACAAAGAGGAATTACTTTAAAAATGCCATATATTTCAGACAAAAATCGCTATCAAAAAATGCATTATAGAAACTGTGGTGATAGTGGTTTAAAACTACCTGTCTTGTCAATAGGGTTATGGCATAACTTTGGTGGCAATGGAATGGCTTCAGAGTCTAAAAAAATTCTTTTTGAGTCTTTTGATGCAGGAATTACTCATTTTGATTTAGCAAATAATTATGGACCACCTTATGGCAGTGCTGAGTCTAATTTTGGAAAAGTCATGAAAAGTGATCTTGGAAAATACCGTGATGAGTTAATTATATCGTCTAAAGCAGGTTACGATATGTGGGATGGACCCTATGGTGAATGGGGTTCAAAAAAACATGTAATTGCTAGTTGCGATCAAAGTTTAAAGAGGATGAAACTGGATTATGTAGATATATTTTATTCTCATCGTTTTGATCCAAATACACCTCTTGAGGAAACAGCTGATGCTTTAGAAAGTATCTATAAAGCTGGTAAGGCTCTGTATATTGGTGTCTCTTCTTACTCCTCCAATAAGACAAATAAAATGATTTCAATTTTAAAGAGCAAAGGAATCAAATTATTAATTCATCAACCTTCTTATTCATTAATTAATAGATGGATTGAAAAAGATTTAACAAAAACTCTCATAAAAAAAGGGGTTGGTTGTATCGCCTTTTCTCCACTAGCCCAAGGTTTTTTATCTAATAAATATTTAAAAGGAATTCCCAAAGTTTCAAGGGTTAATGAGAATAGCTCTTTCAGCAAAGATTTAATAACGAAAAAAAATACTAAAATTATTAATGAACTCAATAAAATTGCAAAAAGAAGAAATCAATCTCTATCCCAAATGGCTATAGCATGGGTATTAAATAATCGTGCAATAACCTCTGCTTTAATTGGGGCTAGAACAGTAAAACAGCTTAAAGAAAACTTAGCTACACTTGATAATTTAAAATTTTCAAAAAAAGAAATAAAAGAAATAAATAAAGCTGCAAAAGAGGGTGATATAAATATATGGGCTCCTTCTAGTGCCCATTGATTAATTGAAATTTTTTATTATCTCACTAATAAATTAAATTTTAATCCACTTTTTTTTCTTAATAGACATAAAAATTGCATCTAAGACTTTCATATTTTTTTTTGCATCTAATAATCCATAATCTATTTTAGTTTTATAAATTAACTCATTAGAAAATTTTGTAACTTGATGTTCATATTGATCAGTCGCTGGAAATACTTTTATTGTATTGTCTTTTCGATAGATTGATTTTCCATTGTAGATAACAACTGTAGTTGGTTTATTCGCAATTGCGTTGAAAGGATTTTCAATAACAACTGTTTTTTTTGTGCCAAGAATTACTACTTGTTGTGAATATGTGCTTTGTGTAGCAACTGTAAAGGTTGAGAAAATATCTCCAAAATCTAACAATGCGGATGATAAAATATCTGTTTTAAATTTTTTATCATTTTTAGAAGTTGCAATAACTCTTTTTGGTTCTTTATCTAAAAGAAATCTTGATATGACAGTCGGATAACATCCAATGTCATAGATGGCCCCTCCACCAAAGTTTTTGATATTTCTGATATTTTTTGGATTTTTATTATTGTATGAAAACACTGTTGATATACTTGATATTGATCCGATCTTACCTGATTTTATATATTCTTTAACCCATCGCCATTGAGGATGATGCCTGACCATAAATGCTTCTTTAACAATAACTTTATTTTGTGAGGCAATTTTTATTAATGGGTCTATATCTTTTGATTTTAAAGATAATGGTTTCTCTAATAGGAGATTTTTTTTATTTTTACAGGCCTCAATACTTGATTTTATATGTAAGTGGTTAGGAAGAGGGTTATAAATTACATCTACATCTTTATCTTCATATAACTCTTTATAAGAACCATAGCTTTTAGGTATTTTAAATTTTTTTGTTAAAGCCGTTGCTCTGGATAAATTTCTACTAGCAAGCGCTATAACCTGACTATTTTTTGATTTTTTTATTGCAGGTATTACGTGCTCCCAACCAATTTTAGCAGTGCTTAATATGCCCCAATTAATAATTTTTTTTTTCATAAAAAAAATTTAAACCTATTTGACTACAATCCATACATATATTTAAAAGATTTCATACATATATTTTATAACTTATGGTATCTATTTAAAAATGAGTGATTTTAGAATAGGCATTGATTACGGTGGTACCAAAATTGAGGGTATTTTAATAGACTCAAATGGTAAAGAAATTCTGAGAAAAAGATCTACTTATGAAAAAAATTACGAAAGTGGTTTAAATACCGTAAAATCTTTAGTTTCAGAATTTGATAAATTTACAGATCAACAAAATTCTGTAGGGGTTTGCATACCAGGATTTTCTTCATATGAAACTGGCTTAGTAAATAATGCTAATTGTATATGGATTAATGACAAACCATTTCATAAAGACTTAGAAAAAAGTTTAAATAGAGAAATTCGAATCATGAATGATGCTAACTGTTTTGCATTATCTGAAGCTATCGATGGTTCTGGGGCAAATTATAAATCAGTTTGGGGTGTAATTATTGGATCTGGTTTTGGCGGATCATTTGTTTATGAAAAGAAAGTCATTGAGGGCGTTAACCAAATTGCAGGAGATTGGGGACATCAACCATTACCCTATCCTACTGAGGAGGAAATTAATTCTGATGTCCAATGTAATGTAGGTAATTGCAAAAGACCCTTATGTGCTGAGCAATTTATATCAGGAATAGGTTTTACAAAATTATTTAACGAGAAATATGGCACCAGCTTAAGAACAAGAGAAATAGTTGCTTTGGAAGCAAATGGAGATGAAAGAGCAAAAAAAGAATTTGAATTATATGAAGATCGTTTTGCCAGATTAATATCTGTAATGATAGGTATCGTTGACCCTGATGTAATAGTTTTTGGTGGAGGTATGTCAAACGTTGGAAGACTTTATGACAATATACCTAAATTACTTCCTAAATACACATTTAGTGATAAGATAAGAAATAAGATCTTACGGAATACCCACGGTGACTCCAGCGGTGTTAGAGGGGCAGCGTGGTTGTGGGACTCAGATAAATTTTAAATGAAAAAAATTGGAATTCTTACTAGTGGTGGAGACTGTGGTGGTTTAAACGCTGCAGTTAGATCGATATTTTTTAGAGCTAAAAATACATATCAGATGGAAGTTATGGGTATTCGTGATGGCACTGTTGGTTTAATGCAAAGACCAGTGGCTTATGTTCCATTAGACTATCAAACTTTTAGCGGTTCTCTTCTAAGACAAGGTGGGACATTTTTGGGAACAACAAGTAAAGGTAATCCTTTTAAATTTCCCATGCCAGATGGTAAATACAAAGATAGATCCCAAGACATTATTGATGGTTACAAAGAATTAGGTCTTGATGGGCTTATTGTTATAGGCGGAGATGGAAGCATGTCGATATTAACTGAAATTGCAAAAAGAGGTGACTTAAATATTGTAGCCATACCTAAAACAATTGACAATGATGTGGGAGCCACTGAAAGCTCCATAGGGTTTAATACAGCTGTAAATGTTGCTACCCAAGCACTAGATAACTTACAAACAACTGCTGCAAGTCATCAAAGAACTATGATTTTAGAAGTAATGGGTAGAGACGCGGGACACATAGCTATTAACGCAGGCATTGCAGGTGGAGCAGATGTAATCCTAATTCCTGAATTAGATTACTCTATCAAAGGAATTGTTAATAAACTCACTGAAATGAAAAATAGAGGAATAGTTCATTCGCTGATTGTAGTAGCAGAGGCAGTAAAAACAGAAAACGGAAAAAGTTATACTGTTGAATACGCTGATGGTCAAAAAAGATTAGGCGGAATAGGTAATTATCTTTCAGAGGAAATAATGAAAAGTACTGATATAGAGTGTAGGGTCACTTCTTTAGGGCATGTTCAACGAGGTGCGCCTCCTACTCCGCGTGATAGAATTTTAGCTAGTGCTTTTGGAGTTTATGCTGTTGATTTAATTGCAAAAGGAAAATTTGGAAGAATGGTTGCCTGGAGAGATAGGAAAGTTGTTGATGTTCCAATTAGTGAAGGAATTTCTACTTATAAAGTTGTAGATAGATCCGATCCTCTAATTGAAACTGCTTTAGCACTTGGGGTATATGTTGGTGATATAAAGTGAATGTTTATACCAATAGAAAATATTTCAAATCTTCAAGAATTTAAAAATGATATTTTTAGTGGAAAAGTTTTTGTATTTCAAAAATCAAAAACTTCAAATGATTTAATAACCCAAATTAAAAATAAAATACAAAATATTTATGATGGTGAAATAGAAAAAATACACTATTTAAAAAATTCTGAGGATATAAGTAAGGATATTGTATCAAAATTAAAAAACCATGAGGATTTCAGAAAACTGTTTTCAAAATTTTTATTTGAAATTGGATACAATAAAGGTGAAACTTTTTGGGATCGATTTGTGGTAAGAGTAGCACCAGCAGAAAATAACTTACCTTACAGAGAAGCATCCAGAATAAATATTCATCGTGATACTTGGGGCACAAATTTGTATCAACAAATTAATTGGTGGGCACCAGTAAGCAATGTAGAGGAAAAAAATACTATGATTTTTTATCCAGATTATTTTGATATTGCAGTTAAAAATACTACTTCTACTTGGGACTTAAACATTTATTTAGCCAATAGAAAAAAAGGCGATTTTTCTTATCCCTCTGCTCCACAATTAATAGAGGACTTGCCCAGCAATATTAAGAAAATACCAGTAACTATAAAACCAGGAGAAATTTTATGTTTTTCAGGTGCCCACTTACATAGCTCATCAAAAGAAAAGTCTGAAAATACAAGGATAAGCTTTGAAATTAGAACTATTTGTGAAAACGACTTAAATAGTTCAGCTCAAGCCCCAAATGTAGACTGCGATTTGCAATGGAAGTTCCCTAAAATTTTTAAAAAAATTAATGACAATTCGCCCCTGAAAATAACTAGCTGATTATTTTATTTTTTGCTAATTTGCTGTTGTGAAGAAAAAATATTCAATATTTAGCCTTGCTAAAAATGCACTATCTGGCCATAAAGAGTGGCCAAAAATGTGGAGAAGCCCCGAACCTAGAGAGTTTTATGATGTCATAATAATTGGTGGTGGGGGTCATGGACTAGGAACTGCATATTACTTAGCAAAAGAACATGGATTAAAAAATATTGCGGTAATAGAAAAAGGTTGGCTTGGTGGAGGTAACACAGGTAGAAACACCACTATCATTAGATCAAATTATTTATGGGATGATAGTGCTCATTTGTACGAACACTCTTTGAAGTTATGGGAAAACCTATCAAGCGAATTAAATTACAATGTAATGTTTAGTCAAAGAGGGGTTATGAATTTAGCCCATAACGAACATGATATAAAAGAAATTAAAAGAAGAGTGAGTGCAAATAATTTAAATGGTATTGACTCATTTTGGTTATCTAAAGAAGAAATTCAAAAAAAGGTTCCTATAATGAATACTGACAATCTTCGATATCCAGTGCTTGGTGCATCTTACCAACCTCGCGGTGGTGTAGCAAGACATGATGCAATAGCATGGGGTTTTGCAATGCGCGCTGATGAGATGGGAGTTGATATAATTCAAAATTGTGAGGCACATCAAATAAGGACTAAAAATGGAACAATAGAAGGTGTCGAAACTTCCAAGGGTTTTTTAAGAGCAAATAAAATTGGAGTTGTTGCTTCAGGTCATACTGGTGTTTTAGCAGAGAGTGCAGGTATCAGATTACCTTTACAAAGTAAGCCACTTCAGGCACTTGTTTCTGAACCAATCAAACCTATTATTGATACAGTGGTAATGTCCTCTGCAGTTCATGCTTATGTCAGTCAATCTGATAAAGGTGAATTAGTTATTGGAGCAGGAACCGACAGTTATAATTCTTTCACTCAAAGAGGTGGTTTTAACATTATTGAAGATACTATTCGAGCGATGGTCGAGCTTTATCCAGTATTTGGCAAAATGAAAATGCTTCGTCAATGGGGTGGTATTGTTGACATCTGCCCAGATGCTAGTCCTATCATTAGTAAATGTAACATTGAGGGTTTATTTTTTAATTGTGGCTGGGGCACAGGTGGTTTTAAAGCCACTCCTGGAAGTGCAAATGTTTTTGCATATACCATTGCAAAAAATGAACCTCATCAAATTAATAGTGCTTTTAATCTTGATAGATTTGCAAGTGGAAGATTAGTCGACGAACACGGTGCTGCAGCCGTAGCACATTAATAAATATGCTCATAATTAATTGCCCTTATTGCGGCCCGAGAGATCAATCGGAATTTTCAAATGGAGGAGAGGCGCATGTAAAAAGACCCGATGGATCAAAAGAAATTGGTGATCGTGAGTGGGGAGAATATGTCTTTATTAGAGCCAACCCAAAAGGTTTGTTTTATGAGCGCTGGGTACACACACATGGTTGTCGAAAATGGTTTAATTGTGTCAGAGATACATCTACTGATCAAATTTTAGTGACATACAAACTCGATGAAAAAAAACCAAATTTAAATAATTTTAAAAGTGTTGTTAAAACGCCCTCTGGTGAACCAGAGGTTGGGTCGGGAAATTTTACGGTTGAAAAATGAAATCTATAAATTTAAAAGAAAATCAATTTATTCAGTTTCATCAAAAAATTAGCTTCAAGTTTGATGGGGTCAAATATTTTGGCTACAAAGGCGATACTATAGCCTCAGCTCTATTAAGAAATAATATTAACCTTGTAGGAAGAAGTTTTAAGTACCATAGGCCAAGAGGAATTTATACCTGTGGTATAGAAGAACCAAATGCTCTAGTCCAAATAATTAGTGAATATTCCGAACCAAACACAAGAGCGACTATAAAAAAAATTTATGAAGGGATGGAAATTGAAAGTCAAAACAGATGGCCTTCTCTTGAAAACGATTTTGGAAGTATTAATAACTTATTTTCTCCAATTTTTACTGCTGGTTTTTACTATAAAACTTTCATGGGGCCACATAAGAAATTTTGGAAAAATTTATATGAACCACTTATTAGAAGAGCAGCTGGATTGGGTAAACCTCCCAAAGATTTCAAAGGCATAAGTAATCATATCCATCATAACGTCGATGTTACAATTATAGGGGGAG
Source organism: uncultured Alphaproteobacteria bacterium (assembly GCA_902575065.1). Lineage (GTDB taxonomy): Bacteria > Pseudomonadota > Alphaproteobacteria > HIMB59 > HIMB59 > HIMB59. Next base: position 16,118 of record CACGPU010000005.1, on the reverse strand, counting down.
GATTAAATGGACTTCTTGCAGCTAAATCTTTCATCAACTCAAATTATGATGTGTTGTTAATTGACTTTGAAGATCAACTTGGTGGCATTATAAATAATTCAAACAAAATATCATTAATTGATAACAAAGATCCTAAAGATTGGTTAAAAGAAACTATACAAGAAATAGAAGACTCTAAGAATATAAAGATTTTAAAAAACACACTTGTTACTACTTATAATTACATTAATCATCTTATAGCCATTGAAGATAGATTTGTTGGCTCTAAACCTATAGAAGGAAAAGTTAATAGCACTTTACATAAGATACGCACAGGTCACACAATATTATGTAATGGACACATTGAAAGATTTTTATCTTTTCAAAATAACGATCTCCCAGGCATAATGCTAAGCTCTTCCTTTGAAAAATATATGTGCCGATATGGATTAGCACCTTCTAAAGAACCTGTAATTTTCAGTAATAATTCGAATTCAAACAGCTTAGTTTATAGTCTTATAAAAGCTGGTTTAAAACCAAAAGCATATATCGACTCACGATCAGGGGAGGAAATTGAGCCAAATTTGTTTGACTTAATAAGAAAAAATGATGTTCCTCTTTACACAAATTCACAAATAAAAGGAGCTTTTGGAAACAAAAAAATTGAAAAAATTCTTGTTGAGGATAGTTCTAGTGCTTTAAATGAAATTAAATGTGACTGCTTATGTTTGTCAGGTGGAATAAATCCAGATGTTCACTTGTTTACTCAATCAAAAGGTTTATTAGATTGGGATGAGAAAGATTTAACTTACAAACCATCAAAACCTTTTCAACCTACCATAACTCTTGGTTCTGCTTCAGGACAGTTTAATTTTGATAATTTAAATTCTGATGTAAATCAAAAATTGAAAACTTTTAAAGTCAAAAAATTAGACGTGAAACTCGAATTAAATACAAACACTAAGTATAATATTGAAAAATTGTGGGAGGTGTCTCCGCAAAAGAAATCATTATGGGCTAAATCATTTATTGACTTACAAAATGATGTGACAACTAAAGATATCCGTCAAGCAATAACAGAGGGTTTTGATAGAATTGAACATTTAAAAAGATATACAACAAATAGCATGGGAACCGATCAAGGTAAAATTAGTAGTATTAACGCACTGGGAATAGTTTCTGATCTTCTGGATAAAAAAGTAAATGAAGTTGGCACAACTATTTATCGACCACCCTATGCTCCTTTAAGTTTCTCTGCAATAGCTGGCAGAAATTGCTATGAGTTTTATGACCCAGAGAGAAAATCACCAATACATAGTTGGCACTTAAAAAATGGTGCAATTTTTGAGGATGTCGGGCAATGGAAAAGGCCATGGTATTTTCAAATTAATAAAGATGAGTCGATGCATGATGCTGTTCAACGAGAGAGCAAAAATGTAAGAGAAAACGCAGGTATTTTAGATGGGAGCACATTAGGAAAAATTGAGATCAAAGGTGAGGATGCATTGGAATTTATGAATTTAATTTACACAAACAGCTTTACTAAGATGAAACAAGGTTCTGCAAGATATGCTCTTATGTTGGGGGAAGATGGAATGGTAAAAGATGACGGGATAATTTGTAAAATTTCTGATCAGCATTTCATTGCCACTACAACTACTGGAGGTGCTGCTACTGTTTTAGGTTGCATGGAAGAATATGCTCAAACCGAGTGGCCAAATTTAAAAGTTTTTATGAACTCGATTACAGAGCAATATGCAACGTTCAACATTAGTGGACCAAAAACCAGAGAAATTATGAAAAAAGCCTTTCCAAATATCAATTTTAGCAATGAGGAGTTTCCATTTATGACTTTCCAATTTCATGAATTTAATGGTATTCCATTACGAATTCTAAGAGCAAGCTTTACTGGGGAGTTAGGTTACGAAATATATATTCCGTCAAATAGTGCTCCTAAAATTTGGGATAACATTCAAAGTGTTGGAAAAGAATTTGGTCTTGCACCCTACGGCACGGAGGCAATGCATCTTTTAAGGGCAGAAAAGGGTTACATTATTGTTGGCCAAGACACAGATGGTTCTATAACGCCAATAGATTTGGGACTTAGCTGGATGATTGGTAAATCAAAAAAAGATTTTTTAGGTAAAAGATCACTTACTCGGTCTGATACTATAAGAGAAGATAGGAAACAACTTGTTGGTATCATTCCCTCGAATAAAGCCGATAAACTAGAGGAAGGACAACATATCATTCTTGATAAAGAAATTAAATCTCCTGTCCCAATGCTTGGTCATATTACGTCTTGTTATTATAGTTCTACATTAGGTCATGATTTTGCATTAGCTGTTATCAAAAATGGCCGCTCTATGATTGGAACAAAAGCTTACGCCTCTACATCAAGTATGAGTACAACTGGTGTGGATATAGTAAAACCTGTTTTTTATGATGAAGATAATAAAAGGTTAGTTTCATGACTGAAGTAATCCGATCTGATGGTATTGAAATAAAAAAAAAAGTTATTCAACAAATTCTGTTAAGAGGATCTGGTGACTCAAAATTTAATAATCATATAAATAAATCTTTAAAACTTTTACCACCATCAGATAATTTAAGGATAATTTCAAATGATAGTTATACTTTAGCAAAAATGTCTTTTGATCAATGGAATTTAATATTTGAAAAAGAAATTGAAATTAAAAAGCTCAACAAAATCTTAGATGATTTAAATAAATCACCCTTAATATTAGCTACAAATATTTCTGACTCACAAGTATTTTTTGAAATTCAAGGTAAAAATAGTTTTGATATATTAAATAAATTAACGCATTTTGACTTTAGAGAAAAATCCTTTAAAAAATCTACTGCCGCACAAACATTATTAGCAAGAGTAGACTGTTCTATTTTTAATCTTGATCTTAAATTGTTACTTAGTTGTAATCGATCATTTGCTGACTATCTTGAGGATCGTCTTATTGACGCGGTTAACTATTAGGTTTTTTTTCATATTGACATCAAATTTTGGAACTGATTAGGTATTTTTAGAGGAATAAATGGCAAGAAAATCAAGAATAATAATCGTTGGTAGTGGTATTGTTGGAGCAAGCACCGCCTATCATTTAGCTCAATTGGGTTGGAAAGATATGGTTATACTTGATCAAGGGCCATTGTTTGAAACCGGAGGCTCTACAAGTCATGCACCTGGAGGAGTGTTTCAAACTAATCCTTCACGAATGATGTGTAAATTTGCACAGTACACAGTTGACTTACTTAGATCCTTATCATTTGAGGGCAAACCTTGTTTTCATACTGTTGGGGGAATTGAGGTATCAAAGACAAAAGAAAGACATCAAGACCTTTATCGAAAACTAGGTATAGCTCACAGTTATGGATTAACTGATGCAAAAATAATTACTCCAGATGAAGTTTTAAAAATGAGCCCCTATATTGACCCAGAAAAAATTCATGGGGGATATTATGTTCCAACTGACGGTTTAGCAGCACCCGTAAGAGCAGTTAGAGCAATGGCAAAATATGTGACTGATTTAAAAGCAGGCGAATTTTTTGGTGATACAGCAGTTAATGGTTTTAAAATTCAAAATAATCAAATTCGTGGCGTGCAAACGTCTAAGGGTGATTATGAAGCCGACATTGTGCTTGTCTCAACTGGTATCTGGGCTCCAAAAATGGGAAGACTTGCTAACATATCATTACCTTTAGTTCCATGTGAACATCAAATGGTGTGGTTAGAGCCGTTTGAAGAATTGAAAGAATTTAAAGCTGATCACAAGGAGGCTTTGGTTGAACATGCATTGATGCGTCACCAAGATTACAGTCTCTATTTCAGACAATGGAATGATACTTATGTTATTGGAAATTATCGACATGAACCAAGAATTTTAGAGTCAGAAGAACTAAAGAAACCTGAGGATGCTGAAGAAATGCCCTCACTGGTAGACTTCAGACCTGATGATTTTGAAGGTGCACATAAAGAGTCGAATTGGTTGTTCCCAAGATTTTCTGAAAAAAAACTTACAAAAAAAATTAATGGAATTTTTTCATTTACAACTGATGGTAACCCTTTAATGGGCGAGACAAGTGTAAAAGGTTTGTGGACCGCCAATGCTGTATGGATTACACATGCTGGTGGTGTTGGTAAAGCTATGGCAGAATGGATAGTGAATGGTGAGCCTGAACTCGATGTTCGCCAAGGAGACATAAATCGTTTTCATCAACATCATCATGTCAGGAAATATCTAAGATCAAGAGGTAAACAGAATTATAAAGAGGTATATGACATTATTCACCCGCTTCAACAAATGGAGCAGCCAAGACCACTACGGAGAAGTCCATTTTACGCTCGATTAGAAGGACAAAAAGCACATTTCTTTGAGACAATGGGCTGGGAAAGGCCTCAATGGTATGAGTCAAATGCTGAATTAATGAAAGGTAAAAACTTTCCAAATAGAACAGGCTGGGCTGCAAAATATTGGTCACCGATTCAAGCAGCTGAACATCTTGTAACAAGACAAACAGGCGCTCTGTTTGATATTACGGGATTTGTGAAAATTGAAGTAAGTGGAAAAGGTGCTCTTAAATTATTGCAGAAAGTTTGCACAAATAATATTGATGTTGCCGTAGGTAAAGTTGTTTATAGCGTAATTTCTAATATGTATGGTGGTATAAAGAGTGATCTTACAATTAGCAGACTTGAGGAAGATAAATTTTGGGTCTTGGCAGGAGCTGGGAATGGAATGATTGATATTAGTTGGCTTCGAGCAAATGCCCCTGATGATGGAAGTGTTCAGATCATAGATTGGACATCTGCTTTTGCAGGTATTGGCATATGGGGACCAAATTCAAGATCTGTTCTTGAAAAACTGTGTGATGACGATGATGTATCTAATGAAGGTTTTCCATTTTTCCATATTAAAAAGATTTCTATCAGTAACATTCCCTGTGTTGCTGTAAGAATATCTTATATAGGTGAATTAGGTTGGGAAATATATACATCTACTGAGTATGGATTATCATTATGGGATGAACTTCGAGAAACTTCAAGAGAGTTCAACATGATTTGTTCTGGAGCTGGTGCTTTTGAGTCACTCAGATTGGAGAAAGGTTATAGATCACTGGGCACAGATATTCATACTAACTACAACCCTTATGAGTCAGGCTTAGGCTTTACAGTGAAGCTTAAAAAAGAAAATGAGTTTATTGGCAAGACTGCACTTCAAAAAATAAAAGAAAAACCAATTGAAAAGAAACTTACTTGTATGATTATTGATGACCCTGAAGGAATGGCCTTAGGCACAGAACCAATTTATTCAAATGGTAAGGCTGTAGGGTACGTAACGAGTACAAATTATGGCTATTTTGTTGATAAACACATTGTTTATGGATATTTACCAACAGAAGTTTCAGAAAAAGGAAATAAGTTAGAGGTCGAGTACTTTGGCAAAAGGTATCCATTAACAATTACTGAGGAACCTTTGCTGGATCCAGAAAATAATAGATTAAAGTCTTAACTATTATATTTTAAAAATATGATCAAAGAAAATATTGTTTCTTTAGTAGATGGCTTTACCATAGAGTTAAACCCAAAAGTAAGACACAAACTAAAGTCTATCCCTCTAGATAAAAAAAATAATGTCTACATAACATATTTACCTGATGCTACGGAAAACGATATCTTAGAAACTGTTGATTTTGTATCTAAACAAGAATTAACTCCTATTACTCATTTGCCTGCAAGAACAATGAGAGATTTAGATCATGTTTCAGACTTCCTAAAAGAACTTAGAAATAGAACAGATAGCAAAAAAATTCTTGTTATAGGTGGTGGAGGTAATCAGAATGGATCAGTATCATCTTCGCTGGAAATACTAGAGTCTGGTTTATTAAAGGATAATGATTTTGAAGAGATAGGAATAGCTGGACACCCAGAAGGTTCACCTGATATTGATCAAAATACTGTCAACGAATTTTTAGATAAAAAATATGAATTATCAAAAAATAAAAATTTAAGTTTAGAACTTGTTACTCAATTTTTTTTTAATGCCGAACCATTTATTAAATGGTGCAAATTTTTAGATAATTCAAATATAAAATTACCCGTCAGAGTAGGCTTTCCAGGCCCAGCATCTTTTAAAACACTCCTTAATTTTGGGATAATGAGTGGTGTTGGAAATTCATTAAGTTTTTTTAAAAAGAACTCATCTAAAGTAACTGACCTTCTAACCAAAACTTCAAACGATGAAATGTTTATTGAGTTAGCAAATTTCTCTGAGAAACAAAGTTCATTTAAAAATTTTCACTGCTTTCCTTTTGGTGGCTTCGAAAAGACCTGTCATTGGTTAAATGCTATTCAAAATGGTGATTTTATCATGGAAAATGACAAAATAGTCCTCCACAACAAAATCTTTTAAGTTCAAATTTTTCGATTGCATAGACCTTAAAAAGAAATTAGTTTTCAAAAATTGCTACTGCATTTTTTATAGGAGGATATATGAAGCTAAAGCAACCAAGTTCAGTGGACCAATCTGATAGAAAAGTCCCATTTAATTTAAGGCAATCAGGACCAACACCTCAACAAATGCTGATTTCTACCAGAGTTAGAAAAAATCCATATTGGCATTTATCAGTAGAGGCAGGATGTTGGAGATGCACTGTGTACAATAGAATGTATCATCCTAGAGGTTATGTAAAACCTGAGGATGGTGGTGCAATGGTCGAATATGATGCGTTAGTAAATCACGTAACTATGTGGAATGTTGCAGTAGAAAGACAAATTCGTGTAAAAGGACCTGATGCCTTAAAATTTACAAATTTCGTTATCACAAGAGATGCTACAAGAATTGATGTAATGAAAGGAAAATATGTAATCCTTTGTAATGACAAAGGAGGAGTATTAAATGATCCTATATTACTCAGAATTGCAGAGGATGAATTTTGGTTTTCACTATCTGACTCTGATATTATGTTTTTTCTTCAAGGCGTAAATCACGATAAAAAATTTAATGTAGAAATTGATGAAATAGATGTATCTCCTGTTCAAATTCAAGGACCAAAGTCAATCGATCTTATGGCAGATTTAGTTGGAGATGCTGTTAGAGACATTCCTTACTATGGATTAATGGCAGCAAAAGTTGGAGGGAGAGATTGTATTATTTCCCAAACAGGTTTTACTGGGGAAAAGGGATATGAAATCTACCTCAGAGATGCAACTTTGTATGCAGATGATATGTGGAATGCTGTTTTAGAGGCTGGAAAGAAACACAATCTAAAAGTAATTGCACCTGCACACCATAGAAGAATAGCTGCAGGAATTTTATCTTGGGGTCAAGATCTTGATGCCGAAACTTATCCATTTCAATGTAACCTTGGCTATCAGGTTCCAAGAAAAAAACAAGCTGACTATATTGGTAAAGAAGCTCTAGAGGCAATGAGAACAAAAATTGAGGCAGGTGAGAAACCATATAGCAACCAACTAGTTGGATTTAGATTAGGTGGTAAACCCATTGATGAATATGCTCCAGACTTTTGGCTTATATCTGAAGATGGATCTACACCAATAGGGTATCTAACATCACCTTGGTATTCCCCTGAATTGGGAACAAATATTGCAATGGGATATGTACCTTATGAGAAAAAAGACTTAGGTAATAAATTTAAATTTCATCTACCTGATGAGTATTGTGAAACTCCAGGGTCGCCTGTAGATGGTGAAATAGTTGAAATACCTTTTAGGCCATCAGTAAATCCTAATGCACGAGAAATTGCAAAGGATGATGGAAGAGATACGGCATATTAATTTTATTTTTAAAAAGCCTAGATAAATAAGTATTTAGGCTTTTTTCATTTTAAAATTTCTTTGACATATCGAAAGTATCTAATGTAATCTTTCTATATGAATATTCCAAATGTTATAAATTCACAAAAACTTTACGATTTGTATGAACAAATTTTTGACTATTTTAGTTTAACTGTTTATGACTTGGAGTCTAAAATTGATACTAATTTAAATATCACAAATATTAAAAATAAACTTGAAACTTTTTCTGATAAGCATTTTAAAAATGCACTTAATGATTTCAATCAAGAAATAAAAAAAATAAAAAATCACATACCTGACGATTTTTTAAAAATCGAGCAAATTTCCCATGAGATTAAACAAAGTTATAATAAGTTTTTAGAACAGAATTTTTTTGATTATAAGTCATTAAATATTTTAAAGAACAAATTAAAGAGTAATATTGATAATATTAATAAAATTTACTCTTAAATATTAATAAAACTTTTATGAATTTGGATTTTTTAATAATTATATTTTTAATTATTGTAATCGTTCTTTTAATTGTTGTTTTGTTTAAGTCGAATACTAAGACTAATGATAACACAGATTTAGATTTAAAAAAAATTAACGAAAACCTCGCAAACCTATTTGATAAAACTGTTGAACAAACGGGATATGTTAATTCCAAAATAGATGAAATTGGAGTTTTAACAAAAAAAATGACTAATGCCATGACAGCAAATATCTCCGATATGGGCGACATGGGTGAGGCTATTTTGGAAAATATCCTACAAGATTGTGGAATGACCAAAGATAGAGACTACAAAACGCAATTTACTGATAAAAATGAGAGTGGGCAAATTTTTAGGCCTGATGTAGTAATTTTTCTTCCAGAAAAAAGGAATATTATTATTGATTCAAAATTACCAATGAAAGATTGGTATGATTATCAAAACACTGATGATGAAAAGGCAAAAGAGGTGTCTATAAAAAATTTCATAAATTCAATGAAAAGTCATATAAATGCAATTCACAAAAAGGATTATACAAACCTCATAAAAGTGAATTCGCCGGATTATGTCTTTATATTCATGCCTCATGATTATGCATTGATCACTGCTCAAAAGTACGATCAGAGTATTTCAAACTATGCACAACAAAAACAAGTAATAATTGTGGGACCATCTACTCTCATTATGTGCATGAAACTCGTCGAAAGTATTTGGAGACTTGAGAAACAAAATAAAAATTCAAAAGAAATTGCAGAAATTGCAGGCAGTATGTTTGACCAGATTGCAAAAACTTTAAATTTGCTAGAAAAAACTGAAGCAAGTTTAATTAAATCAACTGAAAATATAAATCAGTCAAAAAAATATATAACAGATGGTAAGGGTAGTTTATTAAGTAGGGCTAATAAAATTAAAGATTTAGGTGCCAAAACAAAAGTGGAGTTAGATATTAATGAATGAATATTCTTATATATAGTTTTAATGATAAAATTGGAGATGGCTTACAAAAGGTAACTTTTTTACAAACTTTAAAAAACATATACCCTGAATCAAAAATTTATTACACGACCACCCATACAACAACTTTTAAAGATAAATTAAATCCATTAGTAAAAGATACAATTTTTGAAATTATTGAAAATAACGGCATACAGTCATCAATATCAAATCTATTTAGAAAAAATAATAAACTTAAAAATCAATATTTTGATTTAATCATAGATTTACAAAAAGTTGTTTTAAGGACATTAAGTCTAAAAAAAATACCACACAAATATTTTTTTAGCTCATGTGCAAACTTTTTTTTTTCTGATATTAAAAATAAATACAATTTAAAATTTAAAGATGTTTATATTGAGCAATTTTATTTTAATATTTTATCGACCCTTCAAAAAAAAGTTATAAAAGAGATACCTAATATAAGACTTCCAAAAAATATTAAGTTTTCATTTAATAATCAAGAAATTAACAAAAATATTGCAATCTCACCAGGCGCTGGCAATAAAATAAGACAATGGGATTTTGAAAAGTATTTAATGATTGCACACAAATTGCAGAAAAATGGCTATAATATTTTCTTTTTTTTAGGTCCTGATGAAAAAGATCTCTTAAATATTTGTCTAAAAAACGGCTTTAACTGCCCAGAATGGAAAAAAGGCGAGTTAATCTCAAACGATATAACTTTCACTATGAGTTTAGCAAAACAAATGAGTTGTTTGCTTTGCAATGATAGTGGCACTGCTTGGATGTTTGAATTTGTGGGAGTAAAAACACTTAAAATATTTGGAGTTACAAATGAAAAAAAATTTTCAAGACCTGGTTTTTCAAAGACAATTCAAATAAAAGATTATGGTTTTAAAAATTTAAAAGATTTCCCATTGAATATTTATGAAAATATTTTACGAGAATTTCTTAAATCAATTGATGCTAACTAACTATTTTTGAGTTTTTTTGATAAGTATAACTAGGGACTATATAATGTCTTACAGAGGATCCCTTTAATTTAAATATTCCATTGTTATTAAACTTTATATCTAATTCGGACATGTCAAAAATATCATTATTTGAAATATAATTTCTCATTACTTTTGTATACATACCAGGTCCAGTAAAATTTAAAATAGCTACCTTTGGATTTTCAAAAACCTTATCTCTATAATATTTATAGTCTGAGCAAATATTATTAATTAAACTCTCTAAAAACAAATTTTTTTTTGAAAATGCAAGTCCCCATTGCAAAAAATGGTTAAAAGGTCTGAGTAGTGAAAAAAGTTTTGGATCATTTGGTGGGTAATAGCAGATTGTATCCTCATAAGTTAAGACTCCTATGTGATTACTATCATGAAGTTGATTAAGTGGGCATTTGCAGCCTTTTGCTATATCGAAATAATAACCACCTAACTCATACAATATACAATAACGGAAAATATCAGCTTTCATTGGACCAAAAATGCTTTTGAAATATATTTTTGAAATATCCTCCTTGCCCCAACTAGACTCCATGTAGCTATCTCTTTTCTCCTTATCATATAAATAGAAAGAGAAAGTTGGATTATTTTCTCTAAATTCTTGAATTGATTTAGCGTGAGTCTTTCCAAGAGATCTAGTCTCCCATGTTTGATAGACATTTTGGGGTATTTTATTAATTGATTTGTGGTTGATTATTTTGTCTTTTATTTCAACTAATGGAAACTCAGTAAATTTTCTGGCAAATTTTCTAAGATTATATCCTATTAACTCACTCATTTTATTGGCGGAGAGAGTGGGATTCGAACCCACGATAGAGTTTCCCCTATACACGCGTTCCAGGCGTGCGCCTTAAACCACTCGGCCATCTCTCCAAAAATTAATCACTATCCCCTATTTTCAAAGCTTCAAAAAAAGCTGTTTGTGGTATTTCAACATTACCAAATTGTTTCATTCTTTTCTTTCCTTTTTTTTGCTTTTCAAGGAGTTTTTTCTTTCTACTGACATCACCACCATAAAGTTTCGCTGTAACATCTTTTCTGAATGCTTTAATTGTTTCTCTGGCAATAATTTTTCCATAAATTGCGGCTTGAATTGGAATTTGAAAATTTTGTCTTGGAATTAAATCTTTAAGTTTATTACATATTCTACGACCAATTATTTCTGCTCTTGTTTTATGAACTATATTTGAAAATGCATCAACAGTTTCTGAGTTTACTAATATATTAAGCTTAACTAAGTCGCCTTGAAAATAATCATAAACTTGATAATCAAAACTTGCATAACCTTTAGAGTAAGATTTTAATTTATCATAAAAATCTATTACTATTTCATTTAGAGGAAGTTCCATTTCTAAAACAGCTCTATTATTTTGTATATTTAAATTTTTTTGCTTACCTCTTTTTTCAATACAAAGTGTTATTACTGTTCCTAAATAATCTTGTGGAACTATAATCGTTGATTTAACCCAAGGTTCTAAAATTTGATCAATTTCTGCAGGGTCAGGAAGTTCTGAAGGGTTCCTTATAACAATTTCATTTTTATTTCTATCTATTACTTTGTAAACAACTCCAGGTGCAGTAGTTATCAAATCAAGATCAAATTCTCTTCTCAATCTTTCAGTTGTTACCTCTAAATGAAGTAGCCCAAGAAAACCACATCTAAATCCATATCCTAATGCTGCACTAGTCTCATTTTCATAGGTGAAACTTGAGTCATTTAAAGCCAATTTTTCAAAACTTTCTTTCAATCTCTCATAGTCTGATGTATCCACTGGGTAAATACCACAGAATACAACTGGCAATGAGGGCTTAAATCCGGGCAGCGGCTTAACTTTTTGATCGTTTAATTCTGCTATGGTATCGCCAACTTTGCAATCTGCAACTGACTTAATGCTTGCATTAATAAAACCTATCTCCCCAGGACCTAGTTCATCGCAATAATTTATATCTGGCGTAAAATATCCAATTCTATCTATATTGTACTGTTGATTATTTGATAAAAACTTTACCTTCATTCCTTTTTTCATTACACCATCAAGAATCCGAACAAGAACTGTAACTCCTAAATAATTATCATACCAACTGTCAACTAACAGGGCTTTTAGATGATTTTCATTTGTGTGTGGAGCTGGGAGTTTTTCGATAATTTGGTCTAATAAGCTATCAACACCTAATCCTGTTTTTGCAGAAACAAGTTGGGCTTCAGAAGTATCTATTCCTATTGTTTGTTCAATATCTTCTTTTACTCTCTCTGGCTCAGATGCTGGTAAGTCGGCTTTGTTTAAAACAGGTAATATTTCATGATTGACATCAATTGCCTGGTAAGCGTTTGCGAGTGTTTGGGCCTCTACACCCTGTGTGCTATCAACAACAAGAACAGATCCCTCACATGCAGATAAGGATCTTGAAACTTCGTAAGAAAAATCAACATGACCTGGTGTGTCTAATATATTTAATTGATATTCTTCACCATTTTTATTTTTATAATTTAATCTAACAGTTTGAGCTTTTATAGTGATTCCCCTTTCTCTTTCTATATCCATCGAGTCAAGAACTTGATCTTTTTTTGTTCTATCATCCATTCCGCCGCAAATTTCTATCATTCTATCTGCTAATGTTGATTTACCATGATCGATATGAGCTATAATCGAAAAATTTCTAATTTTAGAAATTTCCATTATTTTCTAATTTTTGCTTTAAATTTATTAGATACTTTTTCTAAAATATTATTGTGAATTTGCTCTAAGTCTTTTTCATCAAGCGTTTTATCTTTTGATTGAATAGTTACTCTGAATGTCACACTTTTGCTATTTTCTCCTAAATCTTTTGACTCATAGAGATCAAAAAATTCAACATTTTTTATAAGGTTTTTGTCAATACCATTAACGTATCTTTGTACTTCAAAAAGATTTTGCTCTTTTTCAAATACAAATGAAAAATCTTTTTCACTGAATTGAAACTGGGAGTCTAAAATGTTGGAAGAATTAGTTCTACTAATAGGGTCTATTGGGAGATTTTCAAAAAATAACTCAATTGCGTAACTATTTTTAAGTTTAGGGAATTCCTCTATAATTAATGGATGAACTTTTCCATACCTGGCAATTAATTTCTTTCCCATATTTAGTTCCGCAGATTGACCTGGATGAAAAGTATTTGAAGTTGATCTTGAGATATTAAACTGCTTTGCATCAAAATTTAACGAACTTATTAATTTAGATACAAGATTTGATATAGAATAAAAATTGAAGTCTTCTGATTTGAAAATTGAGTTTGTATTTTCCTGAGATGATATAAGCATTGATAGAATATTTTCTTGAGATTGGGATGTATTATAAATAGGTCCAATTTCAAATATTTTAATATTTTTATAACCTTTTTTATAGTTCATCTCTGCAGTTTCTAAATGATTAAAAATCATCGAGTTTCTCATAAATGATTGATCATCACTGATAGCGTTTGAAATTTTTAATGATTTATCGCCTGAAAGAATTTCATGAGCCTTTGTTGAGTGAAAAGAGAAAGTTATAATCTCAGAAAGTCCATTTGATATTAATATTTTCTTTAGTTTTTTTATTGCTTTAAATTTTTTATTTATTAATGAATTATTAATCTTAACAATCTCATCATCTGAGGGTGATGGGATACTCTCTGTGATATTTTCATATCCGTATATTCTAATCACCTCTTCAACTACATCTATATTATTTTCAATGTCATTTCTCCATGAAGGAATGAGAAGATCACACTCTTTTTCGGTACTTTGATTGATTTGAAATTTTAAATCTTTTAGTATGTTTAATTGTTTTTTTGGTTCTAATTTTATGCCAATTACTTTTTCAAAATAATCAAACTTATATTTAATTTTGCGTTCATTGGTATCAAGCTTACCAGAGTCAATATTTTTACTTACAGATCCTCCACAAATTTTGTTTATTAAGTATGATGCATAATTTAAACCATCAATAACCATTTTTTTATCCAAACCTCTTTCAAAACGATATCTGGCATCAGAATTTATTCCAAGGGTTCTTCCGGTTTTTGCTACACTATCTTTTTCAAAGATAGCTACTTCAAGAAATACATTTTTTGTATCCTCTGTACATCCACTACTTTCACCTCCGATTATTCCAGCTATAGCAAGAGCATTATTATTATCAGCTATGACAGTTGAATTGCTATCTAAGGTGTATTCTTTGTTATCTAAAGCAAGAATTTTTTCATTAGGTTTAGCTAATCTCATATGAAGCTTTTTTCCAACTTTATCAGCATCAAATACATGTAAAGGTCTACCTAAATCATGGGTTATAAAATTTGTAATATCAACTAACGCATTAATAGGTCTTAATCCAAGACTAATAAGTTTTTTTTGTAACCATTCAGGGGATACTGTATTTTTTACATCTTTAAAATATCTACTTACTACGTACTCACAGCTATTATTATCATTTTCAATATTCCAACTGATAGGACTTTCAAAATCTAATTTTGTAATTTTTTCATATTTTAAAGGTTTTAGTTTTCCGATACCCTTAGCAGAAAGATCTCTGGCAACTCCTCTAACACCAAGGCAGTCCCCTCTGTTAGGTGTAATACCTATTTCAAAAACAGGGTCGTTTAATTTTAGTGCATCAATCGCTGATGTTCCATTTTCAAAATTATCTGAAAGCTCAATAATACCATCATGATCATCACTTAAATTAAGCTCTCTCTCAGATAAAAGCATACCCTCTGAAATTTCTCCACGAATTTTACCTTTTTTTAGATATATCTGTGTTCCGGGAATATACATTCCATCTTTAGCAAATATACCTTTTAGTCCTTTCTTGACATTATTTGCACCGCATATTACTTGGTAGGTATTGGTGCCATCATCAACGGTACAGATATTCAACCTGTCTGCGTTAGGATGTTTATGAAAATCTTTAATTGTTGCAACAACAAATTTTGAGTATGAGGAGTAATCAGTTAAACTTTCAAGTTCAAGACCTAAATTTGTTAGCACATCACCTATTTCAGCTGCATTTTTATCTGTTTCTAAATGATCGCACAACCAGCTATAACTAAACTTCACTAATAATCTCCTATGCTAAAACCGTTATTAGCAATCCAATTTAAATTTCCGCTAAAAAAAGACCTGATATCTGTTAATCCATATTTTAACATTGTAATTCTGTCTAATCCCATTCCAAACGCAAAACCTTGATTAATTTTTGTGTCCACATTGCAATTTTCTAAAACTATGGGATTTACCATTCCACATCCTAAAATTTCAAGCCAAAGATCACCTGTTCCTAAGTGTATCTTGTTATTAACAATTTCATAAGCGATATCCATTTCAGCAGAAGGTTCAGTGAAAGGAAAATAACTGGGTCGAAACCTTACCTTTAAATTTTGTACATTAAAAAATTGTTTACAAAATTCAATCAAAGTTCCTTTTAAGTCACCCATGTTTGCATTCTCATTGATAAACAAACCCTCGACTTGATGAAACATTGGAGAATGCGTAGAGTCCGAGTCACATCTATAGGTTCTACCAGGAGCAATTATTTTAACTGGGGGTTTTTCATTTAATAAAGTTCTAATTTGAACTGGACTTGTATGTGTTCTTAGGACATATGGTTTATTATCTTTATCAGTGTCATCTATGTAGAATGTATCTTGCATCTCTCGAGCAGGGTGATTTTCAGGTATATTGAGTGCAGAAAAATTAAAATAATCAGTCTCAATATCTGGGCCTTCGGCAACAGAGTAACCCATTGATCCAAAAATACTTATGACCTCATCAAAAGTTTTAGATATTGGATGGACCTTAGAGGGAATTGAATTTGGTGGAGGAAAACTTATATCAAGAAATTCATTTTTTAATTTAGA